>DATKCK010000042.1:0-12789 GCA_035513215.1 Gammaproteobacteria bacterium
CGCGAACACGGTCGTCAGCGGCGCGAAGCTTTGCCTGTGATGCTCGTTCGGCCCGTGGCGAAGCAGACCCAGGTAGTGCTCGTCGGTGCCGTAGCCGACGTTGGTACGCCAGCCATAACCCGACCACTCGGACGCGAGCTCGCGCATCAGCCGATCGCGCACGACCTTGGCAATCACGGATGCGGCCGCAACCGACAAGGAACGCCGATCGCCCTTGACGACGGTCCTGACGGGGCACGCGAGGCCGGGCGCGCTGCACCCATCGACGAGCGCCGCATCGGGCCTTCGTGCCAACGACTCGACAGCGCGGCGCATGGCCAGCATATCGGCCCTGAGGATATTCAGCCGATCGATCTCCGCGACCGTGGCAAGGCCGACGCCGACATCGGCAATCTCCTGAATCGTGTCGAAGTATCGCTCGCGCTCTTTGGCCGTGAGGAGCTTCGAGTCGGTCACGCCGCGCAGCCGGCGCGGCTTGGGTCCGGCCGGCAGCACGACGGCGGCGGCGACGACCGGTCCCGCTATCGGCGCGTATCCGGCTTCGTCGATGCCGCAGACGCGGCCTCCGAGCTCGCGTTCGATATTGAGGGTCGGCCATTTCGGAAGCGGGCGGCACGCGAGCATGCAGCGAGGTTAAACAATTCGTGTTCACCTGTCTGCTTTCAGGGAGCGGAGGCCGGGCATTCGCCCGCCCTGCCCGATTTCATTTCTCCTGCCCCGCCCAATTTCTGGAAACGAATTGCAAGCCCTGCAGCCCGGGGACCGCCGATTCGGCCTGCAGTCCCCGGAATTCCACGGTTTGTGGGGCCTTGGCACGCCATTTGCTACAGACCCCCTAGAGTCACCAATTACGGAGGAAGTTAGATGAACAACATAAAACGCAACGCAGTGCTCGGTACCGCCGTCCTACTGCTGAGCGGCGCCGCCTATGCGGATTCGTTCGAAGGAGCGAGCAAGGACGCGTGGCTGACGGGCAAGGTCGAGACCGTATTCCTGCTGAACCGGCATCTCAACAACTTCGAGATCAATACCGACGTAGAAGACGGAATCGTGCACCTGACGGGCACCGTTGAAAGCGACGTCGAGAGCGATCTCGCCTTCCAGCTCGCGAAGGGCGTGGACGGTGTCGTCGAAGTCCGCAACGATCTCGTCGTCGATGCGGACTTCGAACCAAGCGAGCGTGAGTCTGTCGCCGAAGGTGACAGCCGCAGCTTCGGGGCCTGGGTGGACGACGCGACGACGACGGCGGCCGTCAAGGCGAAGCTGATCGGCAACGGCAACATCGAAGGCCTGAAGATCGATGTCGATACCCGCAGCGACGTCGTGACGCTGAGCGGCCGTGTCGATACGGACGAGCAGAAAAGCCTGGCCGAAGAGATTGCCCTAAATACGGGCGATGTGGGCGACGTTCGCAACAACCTCGTGGTTGACGCGCAGTAGCCGGGCGCATATCGGAGTTCGCTGTCAGGTTGTGGCGTTCAGGGGCAGCACCTTGCGTGCTGCCCCGACTCGATCCTGACCCCCACCCCAGCAGAAGGAGAGTAAGTCATGCTTCACCTCGCACTCGTATTTCTAATCGTCGCGTTGATCGCGGGCGTTCTGGGACTGACCGGGGTCGCCGGTCTGTCCGCGAACATCGCCTGGATCCTGTTCGTGGTCGGCCTGATTCTGGCACTGATCACGTTTGTCCTGGGCAGGCGGCCCAGGGTTTGAACGCCGCCGTCTGACGCCGTTGATCAGGATGCGGGAATGCCGACGCACACGCCCGAAGCGCCGCGAGTCTGCCAGCTCCCGAAGCCGACTCCTATCCCCCCAAGAACCACGGTCGGCTCAGCGGGCTCGAGCTCCGGCGCAGCGGCGTTCGCCGGCGGCAAAATAGGGAACCGAGGGCCCGCGGCGGACGGTCGCGGGCCCTCCCCATAGAGGCTGACGGCGTGCCGATCGCAGGTCAGCTCGAGTCCGCGGCTTAAGACCCGTTTTCGCACACGTTCCGCCCGGCCGAGCCAGGCGACCCATTCGATCAACACTCGGCTGGTCGCGAAGCACCAGAGCGACGACGCCTCCGCGGCTACCTCGTCTTTCACGTCGATACCCTCGATGCCGGCACGACTGAGCGCGTCGCCGAGGGCCGCGGCGACCGGCACGCGGCTACCCGATTCGAGCTCCTCGGTCCGGCTCGAAATCAACGCTGCGAGCGCGTCGGAGCTCGTTCGAATCCGCGACGCGGCGGACTCGACTCTCTCGATACCGGCCGGACCGGCAAGCATTCCGACGAGATCCGCGTTCATGCCGATCGCGTTCAACAGACTGTGGGCATCGTGCCGAAACCGGCTCGCGGGGCCGCGCGCAACGAGCCCGCGGCAGACGAGCCGGCAGTTTCCCCCGGCAGTCGAAACATCGAAGGACGACCCGTCGCAAGCGACGATCCGCCAGCTCGCGATCGCCGATTCGTCCCGCAGCCACGATTCCAGCCACAGGCCCAGGGAGTCGCTGGGCGCGGGAGACACCACGGCCGGCCCGCAAGCCTCGAGCGACGTAATCTCGAACGTCTCACGCGCCGTCCCGTCCGGATCGGCGACCACGGTCAGGCCATCGCGGCCGTGCAAGACTTCCAGGCAGGCGCCCGCCCTGGTCCAGGGTATCTGCTCGTCATCCATCGGCATTCAGGTATCGAGCGGTCGAATCAGTTCCCCCCGAGATCGGACATTGTAGGTTAGCCAGCCCCGTACCCCGGCCTCCCCGCCAACGCCATGTTCGGCGGACGAACGCGATCTACGAAGCGTCGAAGGAAGGCCAGGCTTCAACCAGGCTTCACTTCAGCTCGAGTCCGCAGCCGAGCTCGTCGGCGCAAGCATGCGACGCACCCAGAGCACGAGCGTCGCGAGCGAGCTGGCTCGACCGATGAACCCGCCTTGCCGGCGACCCGAACGGTCCCCTCGCAGTCGATCGAAGCAGAATCCTAATGTCGCGCACGCGGCAAGACCTGCCGGGCTTGCAACGACACGGTGCAGGAAACGATCGATAGCCACAGAGGTCGCGGCCTTGTCCTCCTGCACGATGCGCTCGGCGCGGCGGACACGCTGCCGCTGCCTGACGAGCTCGACAGTGACGAACCGGAATTTCATCCGGCTATTCGTCCTTCCGCTGGTCGCCGAACGCTGCGCGCAATGCGGGCATCGACAGATTGTGGCTGAGCTTCATGACGAGTTGCCAGCAGACGAGCGCGGCCACGACATGCAGCGCGGCGAGACCGACGGCGATCGCGGGCCAGGGATAACCCGCGGCGGCGAGAGCGGCCAGCAGCGCCGCCAGGACGAGGCCCCACGACACGACAAGGGTGGCGGAGGCGATGACGACAAGCATCAGCATGGCCAGGGCGCTCACGCTCGCATATCGGAACTCCACGGCCGCAAGTTCGGCCGTGTGCGACACGCGGCTCTTGAGCGCATCGATCAGCGAGCGACCTGCGCCTGCGCCATACGCTTCGGCCGTGGTTTCGGAAGACCTCTCGGTGCCGGACCGCACCTTCATCGCCTCCGCGCTTCCCGGGCTACCGGCGCAACAGGCTGCTGAGAATGACTCCGGCCACGAGGGCGATCCCGGCACTCATCAGCGGGTTCTCCTGGATAAACCCCTTTGCCCTGTCGACCGCCTGCTCGGCCGCTTCCCTGGCCCGTTCCTCCGTGTCGCGTAGCTTGTCGGCCGCGGTGCCGGCTTGCTCACGAATTCTGGCCTCTGCGTCGGCCGAGTGTTCCGCTACCCGATCGATGGTCTCGTGAGCCTTTCTCGCGACTTGATCCGTGGTGGCATGGTCGGAAGCCGTGCCTGCGTTCCGCGCCTGATTCGTTGTTCCGTTGGTCATCTCAAAACTCCTCTTCGATTTCGTCAACGGCATCGTCGATAGCCTCACCGGCCTCCTCGAGCGGGCCCTCCTCACATGCCGTCACGGCGGCTGCCCCGCCGGCAATCGCACCAATGCAAACGAGCATGCGCAGCAGATTCTCCAATTTCCCCGTTATCATTTCAGATTCCTCCAAAATAAACTCGGGAAGGGTGTTGCAACAAACATGCCACGTGGACGTCCGCGGAAATCCTGGGCCGCTGGCAGCAGAAACGGGAAAAACCGACTCAGATTCTGGAAAAGAATTCGCCTAGTCGACGTCCTGATAGGAATTCAGGCGGTTATACAGGGTGTTGAGGCTGATGCCGAGCGTCTCCGCGGCAGCCTTCTTGTCGCCGTCGAAGTGCTCGAGAGTCTTTTCGATCAGATCGCGCTCGACGTCCCGTATCGATCGGCCCGCCTCGAGGCCCCGGCCCGCCCCGTTGCCGTCGTACGGGCTCTCGAAGCGTCCAGGAATCTCGAGCTCGTCGGCATCCGGCGGCGCCATGATGAAGGCTCGCTGGACGACGTGCCTGAGCTCGCGCACATTGCCCGGCCAGTGATACGCCCGCAGCCGATCGAGCGTCGCGGCGCTGAAACGGGGCCCGTCGCTACCGTTGGAGAACTCGTTCAGGAAATACTCGGCGAGCAGCGCGACATCGCTGCTGCGCTGACGCAACGGAGGGACCGTCAACGGAAAGACACTCAGGCGAAAATACAGATCTTCCCGCAAGATCCTCTCGTCGATCGCCCGCTTCGGATCGCGATTGGTTGCCGTAACGACTCTCGCGTCGATCTTGACTTCACGTTCGCTGCCAACCGGCAGCACACGCCCGGACTCGAGGACGCGCAGAAGATGCGGCTGGAGATCTATCGGCATCTCCGTCAGCTCGTCGAGGAACAGCGTGCCCGACTCGGCCCGCTTGAAAAAGCCCTGATGGCGTCTCACGGCTCCCGTGAAGCTGCCCTTCTCGTGCCCGAAGAGCTCGCTGCCCGCAAGGTCCCGAGACAGCGAGCCGCAATTGACGGGGACGAAATCGCCGCTGCACGCGCTTTGGCGATGAATCGCCTGAGCGACGAGCTCCTTGCCCGTGCCGGTCTCGCCGATGATGAGGACGGGCGAATTGGTCGGCGCGATCTTCTCGATCTGTCCGTAGAGCGCATGCATCGATTCGTGCTCACCGACGATGAGGCCGAAGTGATCGCGCCTGCTCGCACTCGACCGTACCGGCTTCTCATCGATCTGGGCGACCTGAAGCAAACCTTTGGCGTCGATGGGCTTGGTCAGGTAGCCTAGCGTGGGCCCTGCGAGATGGCGCACATGCGACTTGATTCCTGGGTGGCCCGTAATCAGGACGACCTTGCGCAGCGAGCTCGAGTCGAGCTCGTCGAGCAACTCGAGCCCGTTCCCGTCGGGCAGCATGAGGTCGAGCAACAGGACTTCGTGCGCGCCGGCACCGAGCCGCTCTCTGGCGTCCGCCAAGGACTCGGCCGTCACGACCTCGTGGCCGTGCAACTTCAGAAGTTCCCGGGCGCCGGCGACAAAGTCCGGCTCATCGTCGACGAGCAATACGCGGGACAACTGGGACCACCCCACAACGGAAGACGACCTTCGATTCTAGCCGATTAGGCGCGAAACACGTACTGCCAGGCCCGATTCCGCGGCAGGCGAATCGCCGGAGCCGGCGCTGCCGCTAGCGGGCCAGGAGCTGCGCCGCAGGGCGGAGTTTGGGCGTATTGCTCATAATGATACGAATACACGCCACCAGGGGCACGGCAAGCAACGCGCCGACCAGCCCCCAGATTCAACCGACGACGAGCACGGAGAGGAAAACGATCAACGGACTGAGCTCGAGTCGATTCCCGAGCAGCATGGGCGTGATGACCTGACGAGATCGCCCGGGGAACTCCGAGCGACATGATCCAGGCGACGATCGGCGAGAGCAAGAAGTACTCGCCGCCTTCGCGTGATCGGATCTTCCCTGTCAATCTCGACCTTTGCTTTCTGTGCCATGCGACTCCAAAATCATAGCAGCTTGCCGGGCAAGGCACGGGGGAACCCGGTACTGGACGAGCATGCCACAGAACAGTAAAAACGGACGATCGCTTGCCACTCCGCTGGCAATGATGCTGCTCGCCGGCGCGGCCATCGTAGTGCTGTGGGCTGCAATGCGACGTGACCACGAGACGCGCGTTGCGGACATCGTCGAGGCCGTCTCGTACGCGGCCCGGAGCGAGATGGCCAGGCAGCTTATCGGCCAGTTTCGCGCCTTTGACCTCGTCCGCAGCTTCTGGTCGGAGTACGCATTGACACCGGTCGAGCAGTGGGAGGCCGATGCATCAATCGAGATCGACCATTTCGACGGTCTGGAAGTCATCGCGTGGGCCGAACGCGAAGGCCCCCGCTTCTTCTCTGCCGGACCGCAGATTGCGCTCAGCCACACGCCGTCCGACGAGGAATGGGCGATGATTCAGGACTCGATCGAGGCAGCTTTCGGCGTCGAGGAGGAGACCATCATCGATCCGGTCCTCGACAGCGAGGGACATGCCGTCATGCGCTTGTATCTTCCCGTCGAAGACAGCGAGCGGGAAGCGGTCATGATTGCGATCATCGATGTCACGGATCAGATCGACGCTTTGCTCGCAGACCATTCGCCCGGCTACGATATTTTTGCTTCATGCTGTAACGGGGTCGAGCTCTTCCGTACCGGCGAGTTCGACGCCGACATCCCCGAGTCCTGGATAAGAGGCGGCCTCATCGAACCGATAGACGGCGTGCTCTTCAGTATCCAGCATCAGCCATCGACGCAACTGGCCTCGGACTTCCGTCCGTGGGCCCTCAATACCGTGCTCGTCGTCGGCCTTGCGCTGGCACTTGCCATAGGCACGATCACCTACCATAGCAGGCGCGCCGACGAGCGGGCCCGCGCGGCGCGGATCGCCGAACGCCAGGTGCGCACGCTGAACGAGGAGCTCGAGCGAAGGGTCGAGCAGCGCACGCGAGAGCTGAACGACGCCCTGTCGGATCTGAATACGATCGGCCTCTCGGTCGCGCACGACGTCCGAACGCCGCTCAATGCAGCCGGACTGACGATCGAGAGCCTGTTGGCGGTCAACGGCGGCGACGATCGGGCCGCCTTCCAGCTCAATCGCGTCAAGTCGGGTCTCGAGCAGATCAATACCATTCTCGAGCGCCTGATGGCTCTTTCGAGCGTTTCTGCCTTTGAGGCCGAACGCCGACAGACCGATCTGGAGCAGCTCGCCCGTCAGGTCGGCGGTGAGCTGATCGGGGAGGGTCAAGCGATGCTGACGGTCGGCGAGCTCCCGGCCGCCTGCGTCGATCCGACGATGGCGCATATCCTGCTGACCAATCTGATCGGTAATGCGATCAAGCACTCGGCGCCCGACGGCGCTGCTCGGGTTGAAATTGGCGCCCGCCGCGATGGCGATGTGACGGCCTATTTCGTCCGTGACCATGGCGCGGGAATCGACCCGGGGGTCCGCGACGAGCTATTCAAGCCCGCCCCGGCGCGACGCGATCCGTCCCGGACCCGCGACGGGACGGGTCTCGGCCTCGGCCTGGCCATCGCTGCGCGTGTCTGCGCGCAACACGGCGGTGCTATCTGGGTCGAAGAGACCGACGGTGGCGGCGCGACGTTCTGCTTCCGCCTGCCGGACGGCGAGCCGGAGCGAGGCTCCCCCGACTGATCGCGCACGGCCCGGCTCCGGCTGGCACGTGACTTGCAATACTTCGTCCAGACAGGTTGGAAGAAGTTTAGGTAAGCATGTTGGTTACCTTCGAGACCAAAGCCTATCCGCCGATCACGATGTTCGGCGAAGTTGCCCGCAGGCTGCTGAAGATGATGGGAATGAGCGGGGATGTCCCGGGCGCCCTGAAGGGGGGCGACGTCGGCGAGGCGCTGACGCGCCTGCGCTCGAGCCTCGCGAGGCTCGAGCCGGATACGAGCGATATCCAGGCGCGCGACGAAGACGAGGAAGAGCCTCCGGTCAGCCTGACCCTCCGCGCCTTCCCGCTGCTCGAGCTGCTGTCGCTCGCGTACGAAAATCGATACGACGTGATCTGGACGGAGAGAAGCCCATGAATCCCACTGGCGCGCCGGGCGCCGAACGACCCGACAACCCGATGACAGTGCTCGATCGCGGAGACCTCACCATCGATGACAAGATCGCGCTCTTAAAGGACTGGCACTTGGATCTGACCGAACGAATGACCGCGACAGACGAGAATATGCGCGGGACGCAAGACCACGGCCGACTGGCCGAGCAACTCCGTCATGTGTCCCAAGCACTCGGAATCCTCGTCGATTCGCGGAAAGAAAGTCCCCGAGACGATAGTCCCGGGGCTCTCCGTCAGTGACGGGCCCTGGATCTGCCTTTCTCTTCCGCGGCCATTGCCTCTTCCCGATCCTTCTTTCTCGGCAGTGCTTCCTCGGCAAGCCGTTCGCGTTCCTGTTCAGTCGTGTTCTCGACCGTCTCTCGAACACCCCTGCGATAGCGTCGGTCCGCTTCACGATTGCCTTCGCCTTTTGATTCCTTCCTGGGCATCGACGTTCTCCTTTCGTTGCATTGAGGTCCCGATCCAAATCGGACGGCACCTTTCATCATGGAGGCAAATCTCGTGCCAGCAGCCGGAGCGCATACGCGCAAGCATCGGTCGCGAGCGACATCGCCATAGAGGCGCGTAATGCGCCGGCGCTGCTGAATGTGAGCAAAAAAATACACTCCGACCGACCTGCCTGTTGCGGGGGGAGCCGCGAGATGGGAGCAGACCGGCCGGAGTGTGTAGCTGGAGATCCTTGCAGTTTTCATGCCAACGGATCGGAGCGCACCACGAGCAACTCGAATCAATCCTCGTCATCATCCTCCTGGGCTGCCTCGTGACCGATGGCCGCTCCGGCGGTGCCAGCGGCGAGATACCCGCATGCGGTCTGCGTAACTCGTCGGTGGTGAGCGAAACGGCTGGGCATCGACGTCCGCTCCAGAATCGGTAAGCGTATTGCAATTTTTGCTAGGTCGCGCCGCCGCTCCGCGGCCGCGATTCCGGTGTCGAGGTGTGGCATGAAGTTTGCTGGATACTCGACCTTTACTGGCCGACCCGAGTCCGTGAGTGTCGGCGACCGCTGCCCAGAGATTGGAATGGTTTTTCGACGCTTGAATATCCGTCCGCGATAGCGGGCCGCCGCATAGCAACGGCTGGCACAGCACTTGCAGGCGTTGCTGCGTGGACATCATCGACACCAACTGGACCCAGCAGCTCGAGGTGGTTGGTAAGGTTGTGATCGCCGGGTTTCTCGGCGGCCTGATCGGCCTCGAGCGCGAGCTGGCCAATCGGCCGGCGGGCCTGCGCACGCATGCGATTCTGGCCGCCGCCACGGCTCTGCTCGTCGGATTCTCTGATCTGCTCGTCGATCATTTTGTCGGCGAGACACCCGGCGACCCATAAAGGAGATCGACAATGAATGCTCGTGTACCAAAGCTGGCTATCGTGCCGGCGATCGCGATCCTTGCAAGCTGTGCGATCAATCCTGTCACCGGTGAGCCCGAGCTCGCTCTCGTATCCGAGTCTCAGGAGATCGCGCTCGGCCGCGATGCGGCCCGGGACGTGCGCGAGACAATCGGGCTCGTCGACGACGAGGCTCTACAGCGATACGTCGCGAGCGTCGGACAAAGCCTGGCCGGCGCCAGTGAGCGCCCGGACCTGCCGTGGGAGTTTCACGTAGTGGACGATCCGACGCCGAATGCCTTCGCGCTGCCGGGCGGATTCATCTTCCTGACGAGAGGCCTGATGAGCATGATGAACTCCGAAGCTGAGCTCGCCGCGGTGCTGGGCCACGAGATCGGCCACGTCACGGCCAGGCATTCCGTTGCCCAGATGAGTCGGGCGCAGCTCGCCCAGCTCGGTCTGCAGGTCGGCTCCATCGTCTCGCCGGAGATTGCCGAGATCGGCGATCTGGCGAGCACCGGAGTCGGCTTGCTGTTCCTGAAGTACGGGCGTGATGACGAGCGGCAAGCCGATGAGCTCGGCTTCCGATACATGCTCACGCAACGCTATGACGTCAGCGAGATGGCGGACGTATTCGAAGCGCTGGCAGCCTCGGGAGAGCTTGCCGGACGCAGCTCCGTCCCGACCTGGCTCGCAAGCCACCCGAGCGAGCCGGACCGAATCGCGGCGGTGCGAAGACGCGTCGATGCGCTCGATCAAGCTCCGGCCGACCTCAGGACCAATTCGGCCGCCTATCTCGAGCGGATCGACGGCCTGGTGTACGGGGACGATCCGAGGGCTGGTTACTTCGCGGACGGGAAGTTCATCCATCCGGACCTTGACTTCCAGTTCGACGTCCCCAACGAGTGGCAGAAGCAGAACCTGAGGACAGCCGTCCGGGCCGTGAGCCCGAACCAGGATGCGGCGCTCATGCTGACCGTGGAGCCCGGCAGCCCAGACGAAGCGGCGGCACGATTGCTCTCGGAAGACGGGATCGAGCCGCTCGGTTCGGATCGCTCGCGCATCAATGGCCAAACCGCCGTGATCAGCCGGTTTCGAGCACAGGCGCAGGGAGGCACGATCGAAGGTCTCGTTGCCCATATCGATGCCGGCGCCGGGTCCTATCGACTCGTGACGTATGCGATGTCGTCGAGCTTCGGCAGCTACGGCGGCCTGTTCGAGCAAATCATCGACAGCTTCTCCGGCGTCACGAATGCGGATCTCGTCGACGTCGAGGTCCAACGCGTCCAGATCGTCCGCCTGGAGCAGGATATGACGTTGGCGGAATTCGCTAACCGCTTTCCGTCGGGAATTCCCCTGGAGGAACTTGCGGTCATCAATCAGGTCTCCGGCGCCGACAGCACGCTGCCAGCCGGAACCGAAGTCAAGCGCGTCGTATAGCAAACGGCCCGTATAGCGTATGGGCAGAACGGGAACGCGCCCCACTTGTTCAGCCCATAGCCGGCTGCCACAATGACTTGTATCCAAGCGCGATATCTATCGGTGCCCGATCCCCACGCCACACCTCGCCCCGCCGACCGCGACGGCCCTGATGTCACGGAGCTGCACGAGACCCAGCGGCTGCGGGCGCTGCTTGCATGCATCGTCGAGTCCTCCGACGACGCGATCGTCAGCAAGTCGCTCGACGGAATCGTCACCTCGTGGAATGCGGCGGCCGAGCGGATATTCGGCTACACCGCCGATGAGATGATCGGCCGGCCGATCAACGTGATCATTCCGCCGGAGCTGCAGGAAGAGGAAGTATCCATTCTCCAGCGGCTTCGCAACGGCGAACGAATCGCTCACTTCGAAACCGTGCGCGTCGCCAAATCCGGGCGCCGGATAGACATGTCGCTGACGATCTCGCCGCTGCTCGACTCGGAAGGCCGGATTTTCGGCGCATCCAAGGTTGCGCGCGACACTACCGAGCAGCGCGCCGCCGAGGAGGCACTGAAGGAGGCCGATCGCCGCAAGGACGAATTCATCGCGATGCTCGCGCACGAGCTCCGAAACCCGCTGGCGCCGATCGGCAACACGCTCGAGATCCTGAAGCAAAAGGGCGCGGCCCCGCACGAGACAGAAACGATCGAACGCCAGCTCGGCCATCTGGTACGGCTCGTCGACGACCTTCTCGATGTAGACCGGATCACTCGAGGCAAGGTCGCGATCGTCCGCGAACGGGTCGAGCTCGCAGACGTGGTGCGCCAGGCTGTCGAGACCTGCGGTTCGTTGCCCGAGCGTTCGGATCGGCGGCCGACCGTCGATCTGCCCGATACGCCGATCTATCTTCATGCCGATTCCGTCCGCTTGACGCAGGCCCTCGGCAACCTGCTCAATAACGCATTGAAGTATACCGAGCCGGACGGTCGAGTCTCACTGACTGCCCGTCTCGACGACGAGACAGTCACCGTCGCTGTCAAGGACGACGGTATCGGCATTGCGACTGAGAACCTTTCGTGCATCTTCGATCTGTTTACACAAGTGGACGACTCGCCCGAACGCGCGCAAAAAGGGCTCGGTGTCGGCCTCACACTGGCCAAACGGATGGTCGAGATGCACGACGGCACGATCGAAGCAATCAGCAATGGGCGTGGGGGCGGGAGCGAATTCGTCATACGGCTGCCGATCCTGGAAGTGGCCGCGGGACCGGTACCTGCGCCGACTGCCGTTAAGCATTCGGCCAAGCCGCGCAGAATACTGGTCGTCGACGACAATGAGGATTCCGCGACATCGCTCGCGACATTGCTCGAGCTCAAAGGACACGAAACACACACGGCCAGCGACGGCCTGGCCGCGCTGTCGGTCGCCGCGCGTACGCACCCCGATGTCGTGCTGCTCGACATCGGCTTGCCGCACAAGAACGGCTACGAAGTCTGCCGCGAAATTCGGCGCGAGGCCTGGGGCGAAGACGTTCTGATCATCGCCGTTACGGGGTGGGGTCAGGAACAAGACCGGCGTCAGTCCGAGGACGCGGGTTTCAACGGGCATCTGATCAAGCCGATCGACTTCATCGCGCTGAGCTCGTTCCTCGATCCGTAGCGCAGCCCACCGCCGAGTTCACGGCGACTTACCCGGCTCCGGCCGTCTGTTGCGAGGCTCCCGTCCGCGCTACTGGGGGATGTTCCGCTGCGGATCGTCCGCATCCTCGCCATGACGGGTGGCGTCCAGATGCGGATCGTGCCGAACCTCCCGCACCTTCGCGTTGCCCGCACGGGCCCGAACCACCATCCACCAGCTTAGCGCGAACAGGACCACCGCGACGATGATTCCGCCGATCGCCCCCACCGTTCCGATTGCAAACTCCATCTACACTCCCGCTGATTCAAACATTATCGATCCTACGAATCTCCATTCCGCCGGCGACAGGCGCGCTAGATGGCTTCTTCGATGACGCCGCAAGCCATGC
>DATKCK010000043.1:0-7490 GCA_035513215.1 Gammaproteobacteria bacterium
GGGCAGGTAAGGTTCTTCGCGTTGCATCGAATTAAACCACATGCTCCACCGCTTGTGCGGGTCCCCGTCAATTCCTTTGAGTTTTACCGTTGCCGGCGTACTCCCCAGGCGGAGAACTTAACGCGTTAGCTGCGACACCGAAGGGCTAATCCCCCCCGACATCTAGTTCTCATCGTTTACGGCGTGGACTACCAGGGTATCTAATCCTGTTTGCTCCCCACGCTTTCGCACATGAGTGTCAGTATTGGGCCAGAAAGCCGCCTTCGCCACTGATGTTCCTCCCGATATCTACGCATTTCACCGCTACACCGGGAATTCCGCTTTCCTCTCCCATACTCTAGCTCGGCAGTATCGAATGCAATTCCCAAGTTAAGCCCGGGGCTTTCACATCCGACTTGCCAAGCCACCTGCGTGCCCTTTACGCCCAGTAATTCCGATTAACGCTTGCACCCTCCGTATTACCGCGGCTGCTGGCACGGAGTTGGCCGGTGCTTCTTCTTTGGGTAACGTCAAGACTCGAGGGTATTAGCCTCAGGCTTTTCTTCCCCACTGAAAGTGCTTTACAACCCGCAGGCCTTCTTCACACACGCGGCATTGCTGGATCAGGCTTGCGCCCATTGTCCAATATTCCCCACTGCTGCCTCCCGTAGGAGTCTGGGCCGTGTCTCAGTCCCAGTGTGGCTGATCGTCCTCTCAGACCAGCTACGGATCGTCGCCTTGGTAGGCCTTTACCCTACCAACAAGCTAATCCGACTTAGGCTCATCCAATAGCGCGAGGTCCGAAGATCCCCCGCTTTCCTCCGTAGAGCGTATGCGGTATTAGCCCGAGTTTCCCCGGGTTGTCCCCCACTACTGGGCAGATTCCTAAGTATTACTCACCCGTCCGCCACTCGTCAGCGCCAAGGTCACCCCGAAGGGATCCCAGCGGCCTGTTACCGTTCGACTTGCATGTGTTAGGCATGCCGCCAGCGTTCAATCTGAGCCAGGATCAAACTCTTCAATTTAAGTTTGTGAGCTTTTTCGAGCTTTCACGCGCAAATGCATGCATCTGCTCGTGTCGGCTCTGGCACCATTGCTCTTGCGAGCGCCCACACAAGTTGCTTGAGACGAATTGTTAAAGAGCGTGCCCCGGAAAAACAGGGCGGGCCGACAAGTATAGCTGGCCGACAGATTCCATCCAAGCCTCTCGACCTGTTATTTCCGATGTCCGGAAAAGGAGGGCTGTGGGGCTTGGACGGGCGCGCAATTATAAGCCGGGCCGGAGGCAGCGCAAGCCCTGAATTCTATCTCTCGGGCGGCGCGAGCCGGACCCTTGCGAAGCGGCGCCTGCCGACCTGGTAGACGTGAGGCTCGCCGCCGGCGCGGATCGGGATCGTCGGGTCCTCGACAAGCTCGCCGTTGATCCTGACTGCGCGCTGCTTGACCATCCGGATGGCCTCGGATGCGCTGGCGACGAGGCCGGCCTCGCGCAGGAGCTGGGGCAGGCCCATCTCGGGGCCGGCAGAGGTCAGGACCCGCTCGGGCAGATCGTCCGGGATCTCTCCGTGGCGATGCCGGCCGATGAAGCCCTCACGCGCCGCCGCGGCCGCCGCCTCGTCATGGAAGCGGCTGACGATCTCGTCGGCCAGCGCCATCTTGACGTCGCGCGGATTGGCCCCAGCCTCGACCTCCGCTTTTAGCTTCCCGATTTCCTCGAGAGAGCGAAAGCTCAGAAGGTCGAAGTAGCGCCACATGAGCTCGTCCGAGATGCTCATGAGCTTGCCGAACATCTCGTCGGGCGGCTCGGCGATGCCGATGTAGTTGCCGAGCGACTTCGACATCTTCTGCGCGCCGTCGGTCCCCTCGAGCAGCGGCGTCATAACGATGACCTGCGGCGCCTGCCCGGCGCTCTGCTGCATCTGCCGCCCCATCAGCAGATTGAATCGCTGATCGGTGCCGCCGAGCTCGACGTCGGCCTCGAGCACGACCGAGTCGTAACCCTGGACGATCGGGTAGACGAACTCGTGAATCGAGATCGGCTGATTCTGCTCGTAACGCTTCTTGAAGTCGTCGCGCTCGAGCATGCGCGCGACCGTATGCTTCGACATGAGCCCGGCGAGACCCGCAGCATCCATTTTCGACATCCAGCGCGAGTTGAAATCCAGCGTCGTCAGCTCGCGGTCGAGCACCTTGTAGACCTGCTGCTCGTAGGTCGCGGCATTCGCTTCGATATCCTCGCGGCGGAGCACCGGCCGCGTCGCCGACTTGCCGCTCGGATCGCCGATCAATGCCGTGAAATCGCCGATCAGGAAAACGACCTCGTGGCCGAAATTCTGAAACTGCCGCATCTTGTTGAGCAGCACTGTATGACCGAGATGGAGATCCGGAGCCGTCGGATCGAATCCCGCCTTGACCTTCAACGGCCGGCCCTCGCGCAGCTTGCTTTCTAGCTCGGCTTCGCGAAGCACCTCGTCGGCGCCGCGGACGAGCTCGCGAATCTGAGTCGAGACGTCGGTCACACTATTCCTTATATATAGGGCACGAGGAGCCCGTCGCCGGGCAAGAATAGTGCAAAGCCATGCGAACGGTCCACGCGAAACGTGCGGCAGTGCTTTTTTGGGACCTAAACCTTATGGTTAAATGTCCCGGCACCGGATACGAGGGTTTCAGTGAGACCTTACGCAGGCGGTATTCGCCACGATTACAAAGACTCGACGCCGACGACGCGGAGTTTCGATCCGCGGGGTCTGTCGTATTTCGCCGTCGGTCTCGTGCTGCCGCTGCTCGGCGTCCTGCTGCTGCTCGTCAGCGAACCCAACGAATCGATGGTTCTCGACGAGCACCCCCTCGACGCGGCTACGACGGTCCCGATCGCCCTGCTGCCGCCCGACGGCGAACGCGTCGCTCTCGAGCTGCTGCCGCCCGAAGGCGAGCGCGTCGCTCTCGAGCTGCCGCCGCTGCCAGATCCGCCCCGCGCTGCCGTTTCACGCCCGAACGAGCAGGAGAGCAGCGCGCTGCTCGCCGAGGGAGAGCCGCTGACACTCGTGGTGCAGAGGAACGACTCCCTGGATCAGCTCTTCAGGCGCAACGACCTGAGCGTTGCCGACCTCGACGCGATGGTGAAGCTGCCGCAGGTCGGACGCCATCTCGGACTCATCAGGCCGGGCGACAAGATCGAGATCATCCGCAACGGCAGAAGCGTGCTGTCACTGCGCAAGGAGCTCAGTGATTCGCAAGCGCTGTGGATCCGGCGCGAGAACGAAAGCTACAAGGCCGAGCTCATCGATCTGGAGATCGAGATTCGCACGGCGGGCGCGAACGGCGTCATCGAAAGCTCTCTGTGGCTCGCCGCGAGCGATGCCGGCCTTCCGGCCAACGTCACTCAGGAAATCAGCGGCGTCTTCGAGTGGGACATCGACTTCTTTCTCGACGTGCGCGAGGGCGACAGCTTCACAGTCGTCTACGAGGAGATCTGGCGCGACGGCGAGAAGCTGCGCGACGGCAGTATCGTCGCGGCCGAGTTCGTCAATCAGGGCGAGACTTATCGTGCCGCGAGCTACGTCACCCCCGACGGCGTCCGGAATTACTTCACGCCCGAGGGCATGAGCGTCAAGAGGCCTTTCCTTCGCAATCCGATCGAATTCACGCGCGTCAGCTCGAATTTCAATCCGAACCGCCGCCATCCGATCCAGAACACGATTCGTGCACACCGCGGCGTCGACCTTGCGGCGCCGACGGGCACTCCCATTCGGGCGGCGGGGGCCGGCAAGATCGTTGCGCGCAGCGCCTACGGATCGTTCGGGAACCGCGTCGAGATCCAGCACGGCGGCAATATCACGACGCTCTACGCGCACATGTCGCGCTTCGGCAGTTACCGGCTCGGCGACCGTGTTCAACAGGGCGACGTCATCGGCTATGTCGGCATGACGGGCGGCGCGACCGGCCCGCACCTGCATTACGAGTACCGATTAAACGGCATTCATCAGAACCCTCGGACCGTCGAGCTGCCCGATGCCGAGGCGATCGCGCGTGAGTATCTCGCCGACTTCGAGGCAAGCGCCGCACCGCTCTGGCACCAGCTCGATCTCTACCAGCGCTCGCTGTTCGCGAGCACGGCCGACTGATCCGAATTTTTTCCGCATCATCCTGCTGAGGTAAGCTTGCCGCATGGCTCGCTATTTCCTCGGCCTGATTTCCGGCACGAGTGTCGACGGCGTCGATGCCGCGCTTTGCGACTTCGGCGAGCACTCGTGTCGCATCGTCGCCGCGAAGACCTTTGCCTACCCGCCGGCCATCGAGCGGCGAATTCAGGCCCTGATTCGAGCAGGCGAAGCGCGGCTGGCCGAGATCGGCGCGCTCGACGTCGCCGTCGGCCGCTTCTTCGCCGATTGCGCGCTGGCGCTGATTCAATCGTCGCGGCTCGACCCTGAGGACGTCGAAGCCATCGGCCATCACGGCCAGACGATCTGGCACGAGCCGAATCCGCCCGAGCCGTTCTCCTGGCAGCTCGGCGACCCGAACAGCGTCGCGGCCATAACCGGCATCGACACGGTCGCCGATCTCAGACGGCTCGACATGGCGGCCGGCGGCCAGGGGGCGCCGATCGTGCCCGCCTTTCACGCCTGGGCCTTCGGCAGCGACGAGACGCCGCGGGTCGTGCTCAACATCGGCGGAATCGCGAACCTGACGCAGCTCGCGCCGGGGCGGGACGTGCTCGGTTTCGATTGCGGCCCCGGCAACACGCTGCTCGACGGCTGGACGAGAGCCCGCCTCGGCAGGCCATTCGATGAAGGCGGGCGCTGGGCCGCAAGCGGCCGGCCCGACGAGGGCCTGCTGGAGGCGCTGCTTGGCGAACCCTATTTCTCGCATCCCGCACCGAAGTCGACGGGACGGGAGCTGTTCAATGAAACCTGGCTGAAACAAAAGCTCGGCACCATCGACCGGGAGATCGCTGATGCCGACGTCGCAGCGACGCTGATGGAGCTGACGGCGCGGACGATCGTCGATGCAATCGCGGTCCTGAAGCTCGCCGGCCCGCAGCTCATTGTCTGCGGCGGCGGCGCGAAGAACGGCGCGCTGATCGCGCGAATTGGCGCGCTGGCCGGTCGCGAGCTTGTGACGACGGCCGAGCTCGGCATCGATCCCGACTGGGTCGAAGCCGCGGCCATGGCGTGGCTCGCGCGCGCCCGTCTCGCCCTTGCGGCCGGCAACGTGCCAACTGTGACCGCAGCCCGTGAAGCTCGCGTGCTCGGCGGCCTATACTCGGGAAGACGCGCTTGAGAACGAAACACCCGAAGTGCAGTGGACACGATCAATCTCAACCTGCCGCTTTACTACATCAACCGCGAGCTTTCGCAGCTCGCGTTCAATCGGCGCGTGCTGCATCAGGCGGAAGACCGGCGGCTGCCCCTGCTCGAGCGCCTGAAGTTCCTCTGTATTTCGTCGACGAATCTCGACGAGTTCTTCGAAATCCGCGTTGCGGGCCTCATGCAGCGCGTCGAGGTCAGCTCGTCACCGGCAGGGCCTGACAACCTGTCGCCGGCCGAGGTGCTGGCGGAGATCGCCGCAGCCACGCAAGAGCTCGTCGGCGCTCAGTATGATCTGCTGAACGCCGAGATCATCCCGACGCTGCGCGGCGAAGGCATCCACTTCGTTCGCCGCGACGACTGGACGCCCGGGCAGCGGGCGTGGCTCGAGCAGCACTTCGAGACCGAGACCGTGCCCGTGCTGAGCCCGACGACGATCGACCCGACGCGGCCGATCCCGCGCATTCTGAACAAGAGCCTGAATTTCATCGTCAGCCTCGACGGGCTCGACGCCTTCGGCCGGCAGTGCCATCGCGCCATCGTCCAGGCGCCGCGGTCGCTGCCGAGATTGATCCAGTTGCCCGACGAGCTCTGCGCCGGCAACAAGTCGAGCTTCGTGTTCCTGTCCTCGGTGATCCACGCCTTCGTCGACCGGCTCTTCAGCGGCATCGAGATCACGGGCTGCTATCAGTTTCGCGTTACGCGCAACAGCGATCTCTATGTCGACGACGAGGACGTCGATGACCTGATGCGCGCGCTCGAAGGCGAGCTCTTCGAAAGCCGCTACGGCGACGCCGTCAGGCTCGAGACGGCGCACGATTGCCCGCCGGAGCTTGCGAGCTATCTGCTCGAGCACTTTCAGCTTACCGAAACCGATCTTTACCGCGTCCCGGGCCCGGTCAATCTGAACCGCCTGCTCGCGGTCTACGATCTCGTCGATCGGCCCGATCTCAAGTTCGCGCCTTTCACGCCCGGCTTGCCGAAGGACCTCGTCAACAAGAATCTGTTCGAGGCCATCGCCGCGCGCGACATCCTGCTTCACCATCCGTTCGAATCGTTTACGCCGGTGGTCGATTTCGTCTACCGGGCCGCAAACGATCCGGACGTGCTCGCGATCAAGCAGACGCTCTACCGAACGACGCCCGACTCACCGCTGGTCGAAAGTCTCGTCTCCGCCGCCAAGGCCGGCAAGGAGGTCACGGTCATGATCGAGCTCCGCGCGCGCTTCGACGAAGCGGCCAACATCGAGCTCGCGAGCAAGCTACAGGAGGCCGGCGCGCACGTCGTCTACGGCATCGTCGGCTACAAGACTCACTGCAAGATGATTCTCGTCGTCAGGCGCGAGGGCGGAAGGTTGCGCCGTTACGTTCACCTCGGCACGGGGAACTACCATCCGAAGACGGCGCGCGCTTATACCGACTATGGCCTCTTTACAGCCGACCCGAGCATCGGCGACGACGTGCACGAGGTCTTCATGCAGTTGACGAGCCTGATGAAGACCGAGAAGCTCGCGCGGCTCTCACAATCGCCGTTCGATCTGCACACGCGCTTGCTCGAGCTGATCAGGCGTGAGATGCGCATCGCGCAGTCTGGCGGCACCGGCCATATCATCGCGAAGATCAATGCGCTCGTGGAGCCGCAGCTCATCAAGGCCCTGTACGAAGCCTCGAACGCCGGCGTGTTCATCGATCTCATCGTGCGCGGGATCTGCTGTCTCCGGCCGGGCATCCCGGGCATCTCGGGGAACACCCGCGTTCGGTCGATCATCGGCCGCTTTCTCGAGCACACGCGCTGCTACTACTTTCACAACGGCGGCGAGGAGGAGATCTACTGCGCCAGCGCCGACTGGATGGACCGCAACATGTTCCGCCGTATCGAAATCATGTTCCCGGTGACCGATGCCAGGCTCAAGCAGCGCCTGATGGCCGATCTCGATCTCTACCTTGCCGACAACACGCAGGCCTGGGATCTGAAGCCCAGCGGCGAATACCTGCCGCTCTCGGCGGAAGACGAGGACGCGATCAGCGTCCAGAGCCTGCTGCTCGAGCAGCTCGCCGAGTCTTCCTAGTGGACTGTAACGTTGATTTCCGTAGTATGATATGAGGCATGAACTCGAACCTCGGTCTGACTACGGAAGAACGCCATGTGGTGCAAGCGCTGACGCGTTCGCGCAAGGCAACGGCGGCCGATGTGAAGCGTGCGCGG
>DATKCK010000044.1:0-21193 GCA_035513215.1 Gammaproteobacteria bacterium
ACTACGACGGTTAGCTGTGCTCGCGTTCCTGGCACGGCGGGCCCCAATCATCTGGACGCGTTAGCCTCATCAGGAAATAGTAGTTCCGGCGCGATCAAATCCTCAGAGTCTTCGTCCTGATCAGTTTCGAACGGCCTCTCCAAATACCCACTGTTCGTAAAAGCGGTTAGCTGATCGCTGGACTGGCCGAGAGCTTCCATCAATTCGTCGACTGTTGGATCGTCGCCATCGAAAGTTGGGAAAGATCTTTCGGGATTTCCCGTCGTCATTGGATAACCTGAGCTGTCGCGCTCGTCTCCTTGGCCTTAGGGACTGAAACGTATTTTCGAATCACCCGGTTGCGCCGAGTTGACTAAATCCCGGACGATCGTGTCTTCGACGTCGAATCTATGGCCGTCCCTGGCCGTACTGAGACCTTTTCAGCGCAAAGCTAACGTCGGAACTGCGCAGCCACATTCGGGACGCTCGCAAGGTATGTCTGGGCACCGGAAGATCACTGGAAACCGATCACTCGTCGCGCGTGAAGGGCACGAAACGCACGGGCAGCACGTCGGTCGAGCTGAGCTCGCCCGCGGCATCTTTCTCGATCACACGCAGCGACTGTGTCCCGCCCTCGGGACCAACCGGCACGACGAGCCTGCCGCCGGGCTTGAGTTGCCCGATCAATGGCGCAGGTACCTGCTCAGGTGCCGCCGTGACGATGATGGCATCGAAGGGGGCATATTCCGGCCAGCCCTGGTAGCCGTCGCCGATTCGGACGCTGACGTTGGTGTAGCCGAGACGCTCGAGCGTCTCGGCCGCGCGCTCACCGAGGGATGCGACGATCTCGATCGAATAGACGTGCCGCGCAATCTCCGCGAGCACTGCCGCCTGATAGCCCGAGCCCGTGCCGATCTCGAGCACGACTGAGTCGGCGTCGACCGACGCCAGCTCGGTCATGAGCGCAACGATATAGGGTTGCGAGATCGTCTGCCCGTTGCCGATCGGTAAGGGCCGGTTCTCGTAGGCGAAATCGCGATAGGCGTCCGGCACGAATTCGTGCCGGGGCACCTTGCCGATTGCGTCGAGGACGTTCGGATCGAACCGGGCCCGCCCCGTGTAGCTCTGCGTGCGACGGATGTCGCGTTCGATCTCGGCGATGAGCGCGGCCCGTTGGGAGTCGTAAGAGGGCTGCGAGCAGGCACTGCCGCTGCCGAAGAGCATCGGCGCGAGACTGGCAAAGAGAAAGCGTCGTCGCAAAATATCAGGGAACGATCGGGCTGCTCCTGCCGACGGCCCTGAGGTCCTCCGGATGCACCATGAGCTCATGAGCGTAGTTGCTTTGCTGGCAGATGAATTCGAAGAGCTCCTCGCCTTCGCGCCACAGTAGCCTCAGGCGGCCCTCGACCGGCGCCTCGTAGGCGTCCGGGTCACTCATGACGAACCGATACTCGACCGTTTCCGGATCCGTCCGTCTGAAGTACTCGGTGACATGCACGGCTTCCGTATGGGGCAGCCCCATCCGCTCGAACCAGAAGTCCTCGTTGTAGCCGACGGAATCGATGACGAGCGTATCGCCGTCCCACCAGCCGATGTTATGACCATAGTTGGTCGGCGTGAGGTCGCCCGGATGGCCGCGCCCGTCCATGAAGACCTCGCGATAGGTATGCGGCCCGCCGATATCGAAGATATAGAGTCGCTCGAGCTCCTCGATCTCGACGATCTCGACGCCATAAGGTGTCAGAAACTGGCGGATCGCGCCCGACGCCTTGCAGCGCGCATGCGGCTCGAGATCGTGCGCCTGGCGGGCGTCGAAGAGTCCCTTGGCCCAGGGCCTGAACTGCACGGCATCGACATCGAAGAAGAGGGGACGCCCGGGCAGGTAATCGGTCAGCCAGAGCCCGGTCTTTTGCTCGCCAATGGGCGAGAGCGTGGGGATGCCGAGCGTCGGCGTTTCTGAGTCGCGCTGGGCGTGGGCATTGATACTAACCAGAAGGCCGAGCGCGACGGCTAGCGTTCTCGTGGCGGATCGGAACATGGAACTTTCCTCCCGGACAGGCTCCCAGTGGCGGATAGTTATACTCAAGTCGGCTGCCCTAAGCCAATAGCAAGAGGACGAACAGTGAGAAAGAGAACGAATCGAATCCTTGTGGCGCCGGTCGTTGCGCTTGCGAGCCTCATCGTCGCGCTGTCCGCGGGCGCCCAGGACGGGCCGTCTCCGGTGCGCATGGATCCGGAAAAGATGGCCGGTCTCGACCTGACACCGATACCGAACGACGGATTCATCGATATCCTCGTCGAAGGCGAGCTCGAGTTCGAGATCGCGTCGCTGTTCGATGGCGAGGAGCTACGTGCGGTGGTCGTCGAGTCGACGCCGGCGAAAACGGATCACCGCAACCGGCCGCTCGAGTACGACGAGTTCGTCCTGGTCCTGAACGGCAAGCTCGTTCTGACGGAGCAAGACGGCACCGTGCATGAGTTCCTGCCTGGCGACGCGTTCATCGTGCCCAAGGGCTATACGGGCACCTGGGAGCAGCACGGGCGGTATCGCGAGCTCGCCGTCATCGGCGCGGCAGCGCAAGTAGGCGGGGAGTGACGAACCGGCCGCCCGGATAGCGTATCGGGATTCAGTCGAGCGGCAGCTGCGTCGGCCTTCGCCCGCGGTGGCGCTCCTCGAGCGCTTCGACGACGCTCGCGAACGGGATGCCGCGCATGCCAAGCACGACGAGCAGGTGAAAAACGAGGTCGGCGGATTCGGCGACGACCTCGCCGTCGGGTCCGGTGACCGCGGCGAGCGCTAGCTCGACGCCTTCCTCGCCGATCTTCTGAGCCGCCGCGACGATGCCTTTCGACGCGAGCCGCGCCGTGTAGCTGCCTTCCGGCGATTCGCGCAGCCGGTCGTGGACGAGCGCTTCGAGCCGTTCGATAAATGTCATGTCAGCCATGCGATGGACTCCGTTATTCGGCGGGCGGGCGGATCGCGATGCCCGCCTCGATCAGATAGCGCTTGAGCTCGGGGATCGGCAGCTCACCCGAATGAAATACCGAGGCGGCCAGTGCGCCGTCGACCTTGGCCTCGACGAGGACGTCGCGGAAATGCTCGCGGGCCCCGGCGCCGCCCGAGGCGATCAGCGGCACGCGGCAGATGGCACGAGCGCCCGTAAGCTGCGCGATGTCGAAGCCCTGGCGCACGCCGTCGGAATTCATGCAGTTCAGCACGACCTCGCCGGCGCCGCGTTCCTGAACCTCACGAAGCCAATCGAGCGTTCTGCGGTCGGCGGCACGCGCTCGATCGGGATCGCCGGTGTTCCGATAGACGTGATAGTCGCCGTCGCGCATCAGCGAGTCGACGCCGATGACGACGCATTGCGAGCCGAAGCGGCGCACGAGCCGGTCGATCAAATCCGGATCCTCGAGCGCCGGCGTGTTGACGGAGATTTTCTCGGCGCCGAAATTCAGGATCGTCTCGGCGTCGGCGACGGACCGAATGCCGCCCGCCACGCAGAACGGAATATCCAGCACGGCCGCGACGCGATTGACCCAGCTTCGGTCGACGGTGCGCCCGTCCGGGCTTGCCGTGATGTCGTAGAAGACGAGCTCGTCGGCGCCTTCGTCGCGATAGCGGGCGGCGAGATCGAGAATGCCGCCCATGATGCGATGATTACGAAACTGCACGCCTTTGACGACGACACCGTCGCGCACGTCGAGACAGGGAATTATGCGTTTGGCAAGAATCGCTTGATCTCCTCGAATCGAATCCGCTGCTCGAGCAGCGCCTTGCCCGAGATGGCGGCGGCGACGCCCGCGGCATCGAGCTGCTCGAGATCCTGGGTCGAGCGCACGCCGCCCGAGGCCTGGAACGCAATCCGAGGCCAGCGCTCGACGGCGCCCCGATAGAGCTCGACATTCGGTCCCGTCAGCGCGCCGTCGCGCGCGACGTCCGTGCAGAGCACGTGCTTGAGCCCCGCGTCCGTGAAGCGGTCGATCGCGGCATCGAGCGTCAGGCCGCTGGCCTCGGTCCAGCCGTGTGTCGTAACTCGCGGCTCGCCGCCGGGATCGAGGCGCACGTCGAGCCCGAGCACGATACGCTCGGGGCCGAAACGCACGAGCCATTCGGACACGGTTTCGGAGTCGGTGACGGCGAGACTACCGATGACGGCTCGATCGGCGCAGTCGAGCGCCTTGGCCAGGCTCTGCTCGTCGCGTATCCCGCCGCCGAGCTGAACCGAAAGATCGGCGGCGTTCGCGATCTCGGCGATCAGCGCCGCATTCGCGCGCCGGCCGTGCTCGGCGCCGTCGAGATCCACGATGTGCAGCCATCCGGCGCCCGCTGCTCGATAGTCGCGCGCAAGCTGCCGCGGGTCGAGCTCGTAGCGCGTTTCGCGGTCGAACCGGCCGCGAAAGAGCCGCACACAGCGCCCGTGTCGGATATCGATGGCCGGAATCAGCTCCATCGGCTCAGATGCTCAGGAAGTTCTCGAGAATGCGCGCGCCTGTCGCCGAGGAGCGCTCCGGATGAAACTGCGTGCCGTAGAAGTTGCCCTGCTCGACGACGGACGAGAACGGCTGCCCGTACTCGGTCACGGCGCGCGTGTAGGGGCCGGGCGGCGCGGCATAGCTGTGCACGAAATAGGCGTAGGCGCCCGGCTCGATGCCGCGCGTCAGGGCCGTTGCCTCGTCGAAAAGGAGCTGATTCCAGCCCATCTCGGGAATCGGCAGCTCGGCCGTGCCCGGCAGGCGCTCGACGTCGGCGTCGATGATGCCGAGACAGGTGGCGTCTTCCTCGTCGGAGCGGCGAAACAACAGCTGCATGCCGAGACAGATGCCGAGCACGGGCACGGTCAGCGTCGGCAGGAGCTCGGTCAGCCCGAGGCGCTCGAGGCGACCCATTGCGTCCAGCGCCGCGCCGACGCCCGGCAGCACGACATGCGTCGCGTGCCTGAGCCGCTCGGGATCGTCGCTGACCTCGATCTCGGCCCCGAGCCGTTCGAACGCGAAGCGCAGCGACGCGAGATTGGAGCCGCAGCAGCCGATCATCACCGGGTCCTGCTTCACAGGGAGCCCTTCGTCGACGGCAGATCGCTGCCCTCCCGCGAGAACGCCTGGCGCAGCGCGCGCGCCACGCCTTTGAAGCAGGCTTCGACCATGTGATGCGCGTTCTCGCCGCGCACCGAGACGTGGACGGCCGCGCCGAGCGATTCGGCCAGCGAGCGGAAGAAATGCCGAACGAGCTCGGTCGGCAAGCCGCCGACCGACTCGCGCGGGAATTCGCCTTCGAAGACGGCATAGGGCCGGCCAGAGAGATCGATCGCAATCTGAGCTTCGGCCTCGTCCATCGGCAAAAGAAACCCGTAGCGCGCGATGCCGCGCTTGTCGCCGAGCGCGGCCTTCAGTGCCTGCCCGAGCGCGAGCGCGACGTCCTCGATCGTGTGATGCTCGTCGACCTCGAGATCCCCGGCGCAGTCGACCTCGAGCTCGAAGCCGCCGTGCTTGCCGAGCTGCTCGAGCATGTGATCGAAGAAGCCGATGCCGGTCGAGATGCGGGGGTCCTCGGCGCGGTCGAGATCGACGCTCACGCGAATATCGGTCTCGCGCGTCTTGCGCTCGACGCTTGCGCGCCTCGGCCGATCGAGCACGGCATGGGCGATATCGGGCCAGCCGTGGGCATCGTCGACGACGAACCCCTTGAGTCCCATCGCGCGGGCGAGAGCCAGCGCCTCGTCGTTCCCGCCGACGACGATCGAACGGCTGCGATCGAGCGTGGCGTCGGCCACGTAGCCGGCGACGAGCCCGATGCCGGGCAGGGCGCAGTCGCAGCCCGCCTCGCGTTCGTGCGTGCAGACCTCGACGGCCTCGAGCGGGACGCTTTGCGATGCGAGGAGCTCGGTCAGAATAGCTTGCTTCCGCGATTCCGCGGCATCGTCGCCGGGCCGCGACGCGGGCCCTGGTTCGATCAGAAGCACAAGCCGGTATCCGCTGTCCCGAAATCGGGCGAGTGCCGCGAGGCAGTCCCTGCGAAGGCTGAGCGACTCGACCGAGCCCCGATTGCCGCGGTCGGCCGGCGCGAGGAGGCCCCCGTCGCGCTCGATGAAGACGTACCGCTCAGCCATCGGAGTCTCCACGGTCGACGCCGATACTGGCACCGGCGCTGGCGCTGGCACGGGCACCGGCTGCGCCTGCGAGCGCCGCAAGCAGCTTCGTGTTGTCGACCGGCAGACCGACCGTGATGCGAACGCAATCGGCGAGCGCCGGCTCGCCGTTGAAGACTCTGACGAGGATACCGGCCGCCCGGGCCGCCGCGACGAAGGCAGCCCTGTCATTGAGCCGCGCCAGCACGAAGTTGGCCTGACTCGGGTAAACCTCGATGACGGTACCGAGCGCGGCGAGCCCGCGCCTGAGGCGCTCGCGCTCGGCCAGCGTCTCGGCGATCCGCTCGCGTGCCACGGCCAGTGAGCCGGGCTTCAGTGCCTCGAGCACGATCTCGATCGATGGCGTCGGAAACTGGTAGGGCGGCAGCACGTTTTCGAGAAAGCCGATCAGCGACGGCGCCCCGATCACGACGCCGCAGCGCGCGCCCGCGAGCGCGACGAACTTGGAAAGTGTCCTGAGCACGACGACGTGCTCGAAGCGCTCGAGCAGCCGCGCGAGCCTCTGATCCTCGGCGTAGTCCTGGTAGGCGGCATCGACGACAACGAGGGCGCGCCCTTCGAGCGCCTCGGCGAGCGTTGCGAGCGCGTCCGGCGCGATGACCGTGCCCGTCGGATTGTTCGGCGAGCAGATGAAAACGATGCGCGTCGAGTCGTCGACTGCATCGAGCACGGCATTGACGTCGAAGTCGAAGGCGAGGGCCTGAATGAGCGGAGCCTTTCGGATCGCCGCCGCCTGAATCGTCGCGTAGACGCGATACATGTCGAAGGTCGGCGGCGTGATCACAATCGAGTCCCGGCCAGCGCGGCAGAATCCCCGAATCAGGACATCGATCGCCTCGCTCGAGCCGCGCGTGACGAGGAGATTCACGGGCGAGGTCTGATAATAGTCGGCGAGCGCGGCGCGAAGCTCGGCCGGGCGCGGCGGCGGATAGACGTTCAAGCCCCGCGCGGTCGGGTCGCTCGGCAGGCGCCACGGCGACTCGTTGGCGTTGAGGCGCGTCATGCCGGGCTCCCATTCGCCGGGCTGATAAGGCCTGAGCGTTCTGAGATCGGGCCTCGCGAGATCGAGCACGGAGCTCATCGTCCCGACTCCGACGCGATCGCCTCGAGCCTCAGCGTCACGGCACGCGCGTGCGCGTCGAGTCCTTCGGTCTCGGCCAGCGTCGTTGCGACGGGGCCGATCGTCTGAAGACCCGCCGGCGTCAATTCCTGCACCGTCATCGTGCGCAGGAAATCGTTGAGCCCGAGGCTCGAGTAGCGGCTCGCGTAACCGTAGGTCGGCAGGACGTGATTCGTGCCGCTGCAATAGTCGCCGACCGACTCCGGTGTCCAGGGGCCTAGAAAGACCGAACCGGCCGATTCGACCTGATCGAGCCAGCGCCTTGCATCGGCTACCTGCAGGATCAGGTGCTCCGGCGCGTAACGGTTGGCGATCGCGATTGCCTCGGCCATGTCATCGGCCACGATCAGCGCGGCGTGCGCGAGCGACTGCTCGACGATCTCGCGCCGGCTCAGGGAACGGAGCTGACGGTGGATCGCGGCGATGACGGCATCGGCCAGGGGCCGGTGCGTGGTGATCAGAATCGCCTGCGAGTCGGCGCCATGCTCGGCCTGCGACAGAAGATCGGCCGCGACGAAATCTGCATTCGCGCCTTCGTCGGCGATGACGAGAACCTCCGAGGGGCCGGCCGGATAGTCTTTCGCGGCGCCGCCCGGATCGAGATCGACTTGTGTTTTCGCTTCCGTCACCCATGCGTTCCCGGGGCCGAAGATCTTGTCGACTTTCGGGATCGTCGCCGTGCCATAGGCCATGGCGGCGATTGCCTGCGCGCCGCCGATCTTGAAAACGCGACTGACGGAGGTGAGCCGCGCCGTGTAGAGCACGGCGGCGTCGACGCTTCCGTCCCTGGTCGGCGGGCAGCAAAGGATGCGCAGCGGGCATCCGGCGAGTCGTGCCGGCACGCCGAGCATCAGGGCAGTCGAGGGCAAAGGCGCTGTGCCCGCCGGGACGTAGAGCCCGACGCGCCCGAGCGGGCGCACGACGCGCTCGCAGCGAACGCCGGGCTGGGTCTCGATGTCGATCGCATTCGGCCGCTGCAGCGAGTGGAAGGTCTCGATGTTCGCGGCCGCTGCGGCAATCGCGCCCTTTTGCTCCTCGGTCAACGCCTTGGCGGCGGCATCGAATTCGCGCGCTTCGACCTCCAATGCGTCGAGTGCGATGCCGTCGAAACTCTGCGTCAGTCGGAAAAGCGCGCCGTCGCCGTCGCGGCGGACCTCGGCAATGATCTCGGCAACGCGCTTGGCCTGCTGGCGCGTGGCGGCGAGCGCCGGGCGCGCAAGCTCCCTGCTGCGTTGCGCTTCGGTCAGTGTGGACCATTCGATGATGTTCATGGCTTCGATCACGCGAGCATCTTCTCGACGGGCAGCACGAGCATCGAGCTCGCGCCCGCTTCCTTGAGCTCCTCGAGCGTTTCCCAGAACACGTTCTCGCGGCAGACGGCGTGCACGGCGACCTTGTCGTCGCGCCCCTCGAGCGGGATGATCGTCGGCGATTCGGCGCCGGGCAAAAGCGCCGTAATTGCGCCGAGCGCCGAGCGCGGCGCGTGCAGCATGATGTACTTGCTCTCCTTGGCCTGGAGGACGCCCTCGATGCGCTTCAACAGCCGCGAGACCCAGGCCTGTTTATCCGCCTCGAGTGGGACGGGCGTTTGAATCAGCGCCGCCGA
Organism: Gammaproteobacteria bacterium; assembly: GCA_035513215.1. GTDB lineage: Bacteria > Pseudomonadota > Gammaproteobacteria > Steroidobacterales > Rariloculaceae > DATCZB01. Next base: position 8,855 of record DATKCK010000044.1, read on the forward strand.
GCTTTCGAGGATGGTCTCGACCTCGAGAAGGTCGTGCGCCTTCATCGTCGCGCCGCTCGAGACGAGATCGCAGATGACATCGGCGCGGCCGAGGCTCGGCGCGATTTCGACGGCGCCCGAGAACTCGACGACCTGGGCCGCTATGCCGGCGCGCGCGAGATAGTCCTCGACGACGCGCGCATACGACGTCGCGATGCGCATGCCGGCGAGCGATGCCGGTCCTTTCCAGGCCATCGCGCTCGGCACGCCGAAGGACAGGCGGCAGCGACCGTAATCGAGCGTCGTGATCTCGGAGAAGATCGCATCGGTACCCGCGCGCGCGAGCCTGAGTCTCGCTTCGGCGATGATGTTCTGGCCGACTACCCCTAAGTCGCAGACGTCTTCCTGGACGAGCCCCGGGATGTCGTCGTCGCGAACGAGCAGCACGTCGATCGGCATGTTCTCGCCGTAACAGATGAGCTGATCGCGCCCGCGCGAGTAGACGAGGCCGCAACGGCTCAACAGCTCCATCGTGTGCTCGGTCAGGCGCCCGGACTTTTGCACCGCGATCTTGATGCGCGGCGTCGATTCTCTCGGCTTGGTCATGATTCAGTGCTCAAACGCTCGAGAACAGTCCGATAGCCGCCGTTGCCGGCCGACAGGAACCGTGCGACGCGGCCGATCGTCGTGACCGAGACGCCCGTCATGTCGTGGATGCGCCTGTAGGGCAGGCCGTCCCGGAGCAGCGGCACGACGCTCCAGCGATCGACGAGCGCCTCGAGCTCGGCCGGCGTGCAGAGATCCTCGAGGAACTGGCGGCACTCGCTTTCGGTGCGAAGCGCAAGAATGGCGCCGAACAGGGCCTGCTCGGCCTCGCGGCGCACGGCCGGGTCGCGTGGGTGTTTCATCTGGGCTGTACTAATGTAATAGCGTAATAGCACATTAAACGGTCCGAAACTCGAAGTCAAGGCCCCGGATCGGGAGACGGACGCTAGTTCGCGGACGGGACCAGCCGCAGTGTGTCCACGGTATCGCCGGGCAGGAACGCCGTCGGCCGCCCGAGCGCCCAGTCCTCGTGCCCGGCGCCGTAGTAGGGTGAAAGCGGATGGCCACTCTGGCCGCCAGGCATATGAAAGTAGCCGGACGCTTCGTCGCCCGGGCTTACGGCGAACCGCGCCGACGCACCGAACCGCGGCGTCTGAACGCGCGGCATGTCCGTATCGCCAGGCAGCGGCGTCGCCGGCATGTCGAGCCAGCGCGAGACGAAGGGCAGGGCCCCGCTCAGCGGATGCCGCACGCGGATCGTGTTGAGCTCGCCCCAGGTGCGGCTCGCGAGCTCGGCCGCCGTTTCGACGCCGAGCGCATCGCGCAGGTAGCGCTCGAGCCCATCGCGCTTGAAAGCGCGCCACGATCCGTAGGCCGGATCGAGCAGGTGCCCGGGTTCGGCGTCGAACACGGCCCAGGCCCAGTGCTCTTCGCGCTGGGTCAAGTACGACCAGCCCGGATCCGCTGCCACAACTTCTGCCGTCAGGGCCGCCGTCATTCGCCCGATCATATGGAGTCGCCAGCCGCGGACGAGGCGATAGCCGACCGAGTCCGGCCTTGCCCGGTCCCCCGAATCCCTGACGGCATCACGCACCGCTTCGAGCAGCGGGTCGCTCTCGGTCTCGAGCAGCTCGAGCAAAGCCTCGCGCCAGCGATCGAGGAACAGCGCCTCGTCGTCGAGCTGAATCGCGAGCATATCGGCCGCCGTCGTCGAGTCGCCGAGCTCGCGCAGCCGTTCGCGGATCTGACCGGCCCGGGCGCCGAGGTCGTAGTTGCCGTCGCCGATGGCCGCAAGCATCTCGCCCTCGACGACGCGGCCGTTGGCCGTCCAGATCAGCTCGTCGCCAGGATCGACGACGGCGGGATATTCGTCCGGCCGCAGCCAGCCGTCCCATGCAGGATCTTCGGATGACAGGCGCGCGCGGCCATTGCTGCGCCGCCGCGGAATCGATCCCGCAATCGTCCAGCCGATGTCGCCGGCGCGATCCGCGACGACGAAGTTCTGCGCCGGAATGCCCGAAGTCTGCGCGATCCGGATCGCCGCTGCGACATCGGTCGCGTCGGCGAGGTCCCAGTAGTCGAGGGCATAGCCTTCAGGCAAATGGGCGACCCAGCGCACGGCGAGTCGACGGCCATCGGGCAGCGTGCCGATCACGGGCCCAAAGGGGGTCGTGTCGAACGAAAAATCGATGGTTGCGCCGCCTGCGACGTCGATCGGCGAGTGAATGCCGGCAATGGTTGCGGCACCATCGGGTGTCAGATAGCGCGAAGCGTTGGCGGGGTCCGGCTCGAGCACGACGAGATCGGTCCAATCGCCGTATGAATTCGTCACGCCCCAGGCTATGTCTCCGTTGCTGCCGAATACGATGGCGGGCAGGCCCGGCAGCGTGGCGCCCGTGACCCGCCGCGCGCCACGAACGAGCGATGCGCGGAACCAGATCGATGGCGTCCGAAGGCCGAGATGCAGATCATTGGCCAGCATGGCGGCACCGGTAGCCGTGAGATCGCCGTCGACGGCCCAGTTGTTCGAGCCGACCGCGACGCGACTGACGCCTTCATCGGTCGGGATCTGCCGGATTCGCGATGCGACCAGGTCGTCGGGATCGATCCTGGCCAGATCGTAGACCGAAGGGGGTGGAATCGCGGCCGGCGGACCGGGCTCGCCGACGAGCGGCGCGTCCCAGGGCGTGAATCGCGGATAGAGCAAATCGGCGACGGCCTCGGGCAGGACCTGGCGCGCGATCAGCTCGCTTTGCTTGAAGCTCGCGTCCGGCTGCTGGAGGTCGAAATACATCCCGCTGACGACGAGAATCGAATCGACCGGTGACCACGGCGCAGGCTTCTGACGCAACAGCAGATACTCGAAAGGGCGTGCCTCGAGCGCGGCGAGACCCGCGTTGACGCCCTCGGCGTAGGCCTCGAGCAGGCGTCGATGCGCCTCGGGCATCTCGTGAACGACTCGCTCTGCCGTTTCACGCAGCCGATGGATGCGCCGGTCGCGATCCGTGGCGATGGCGGCCGTCCCGACGAGCGCCGCGAGCTCGCCGGCGGCTGAACGCCTGAGCAGATCCATCTGAAAGAACCGCTCCTGTGCATGGACGAAACCGAGGGCCCGAGCCTCGTCGGCCCGGTTCACCGCGCGCACGGTGACGACACCGAGATCATCGCGCTCGACGGTGACAGCATCGGTGAGGCCCGCGAGCGGCAGTGTCCCGTTGTAATCGGGCAGGCTGGCCCGAAGCGTGTGCCGCAGCCAGAGCGCCGCGCCGGCTACGAGCACGATCGACGCGAGCACGGCGATGCCTGCGATTCGTAGCGATCTGCGCATGGAAGTCCCGTAAACAGCGGCTCCCGATCAAGCAAGCGACAAAATAGCACGACGCGTTCTTTTGGCCGGGCGACATCCCACCGGGTCCAATCGAGTAGAATCCGGCCGCCAACAAGAAGGCGCCCGGTGACCGCAGGTTGCCGGCCAGGGGAGGGAGCTTGTCGCTGGCCTCAGGCACAGTGCTCGGTGCATACGAGATCGTCGGTCCGCTCGGCAGGGGCGGCATGGGCGAGGTCTATCGGGCCAGGGACACGAAGCTCGACCGCGAGATTGCGATCAAGACGCTGCCGGCGGCGCTCGCCGGCGACAAGGAGCGGCTCGCGCGTTTCGAGCGCGAGGCGAAGCTGCTCGCCTCGCTCAATCACGCTCACATCGCCTCGGTCTACGGCCTCGACGAGCACGACAGCGCGCTCTACATCGCGATGGAGCTCGTCGAGGGCGAGACGCTCGAAGAGCGGCTCAAGGCCGGCGCAATCCCGGTCGAGGATGCGTTGCGTCTGGGTCTTCAGATCGCCGAAGCGCTCGAGGCCGCGCTGAGAAAGGCGTCGTCCACCGCGATCTGAAGCCGGCCAACGTCATGGTCACGGCCAATGACGTCGTCAAGGTGCTCGACTTCGGCCTCGCCAAGGCATTCATGGGCGATCCGAACGAGGCGAGCCCGGCGCATTCGCCGGCGCTGAGCATTGCGATGAGCCAGCAGGGCCTCGTGCTCGGCACGGCCGGCTACATGAGCCCCGAGCAGGCGAGCGGCCAGGCGACGGACCAGCGCGCCGACGTCTGGGCTTTCGGCGTCGTGCTCTACGAGATGCTGACGGGTCTGCCGCTCTTCTCGGGCGAATCCGTGCCGCACATACTCGCCGACGTCCTGCGCGCCGATCCCGACTGGGATCGACTGCCAAAACACCTGCATCCGCGTATCTGCGAGCTGCTGGCACGTTGCCTCGAAAAGAAGCCGCGACAGCGTTACGCCGGCATCGCCGATGCGCGCACGGACATCGAAGCGGCATTGAAGGATCCCGACGGCGTCATCGTCAAGCGGGCAGCGATCGGCACCGGCGCGACAGCCTGCATCGAAGGCTCCTGCCCTGGGCCGCGGGCGTCGTGCTGGCGGTGCTTGCGGGACTTGCGGCCTGGACCCTGAGGGCGCCGGAGCCCAGCCCCCGTGATCCGCACCTCGGTTTCCCTGGCCGAGGGCGAGCAATGGCTGATCCCGGACGTGCCCGTCATCGATATCTCGCGAGACGGTCAACGCTTTGTCTACAACACGACCGACGGACTCAAGCTGCGGTCGATCGACAGTTTCGAGTCCGTGTCGATACCCGGCATCGGCTTCAGTCGCGCAGATCCTGAGTTCTCACCGGACGGCCAATCGATCGCCATGGCGACACTGGGGCGGCAGGCCGCCGCTGATGGCGCTAGTCAGATCCAGTTTTCCAGAATTCCGGTGTCCGGTGGCACTGCGCGACCGCTCGGCATCGTCGGAACTTCCAACGGCGCCGGAATGAGTTGGGAAGCCGACGGCACGATTCTTTATGCAAAATTGGACGGGATCTGGCGCATCCCGGAAAACGGCGGCGCGCCGGCGAGGATTGTCGAGATTCCGGCGGGCCATTCGGCGGCATTGCCTTCACTGTTGCCGGGCGGCGAGTGGGTTCTGTTCTCGCTGATACGCGGCGAGCCGCCATACGATTGGGATACGGCCGAGATCGTGGCCGGATCGCTCGCGACCGGCGAGCGACGGACACTGTATTCGGGCGGTAGCGCTGCGCGCTATGTGCCGACCGGGCACCTGATCTATGCCTTCGGCAATACGCTTTATGCACTGCCTTTCGGTGCCGATGCGGTGGCCGTATTGGCCGGCGGACCCAGGCCCGTCGTGCCCGGTGTGCGCCGCGATGTGACGATCGGCGGGCACGCGCAATACGCGTTCTCGGACACCGGGACCCTGATCTATGTGCCGGGCGACACGGTGCAGGCGGCGGGCTCGAGGCTCGCCGTCGTGACCCGAAACGGAATTGCCAGCCCGCTTCCGATGCCCGCCGGTGACTGCGCCGATCCTCGCGTTTCGCCCGATGGACGCCGGGCCGCCTACACGCGGACGTTCCCCGATGGCAGCGACATCGAAGTCTGCGATTTGAGTGGCAATGCGTCGCCGCGGCGGCTGACCTTCGGGGGAACGAGCCAGTTCCCGCAATGGTCGGCCGACGGCACGCGCGTCGCGTTCCAGTCGACCCGTGACGGCACGCCGAGTCTCTATTGGCAGCTCGCCGACGGCAGCGGCGGCGATCCCGCCAGACTGACGACGGCAGCGGAGGGCGAGACGCACATTCCGGACAGTTTCTCGCCGGACGGGGCACTCCTGACGTTTACTGTCTCGCGAGACCAGGGCGCGAGCGTCTGGATTCTCGATCCGGCAACGCGCGATGCCGAGGAACTGATTGCGGTGCCTGGGCAGAGCGTTTCCCAATCGGTCTTTTCACCGAATGGCGAATGGATCGCTTATCAGTCGACCGAGACGGGCGGCTTCAACATTTTCGTACAGCCGTATCCTTTGACTGGCGCCAGGCACCTGCTGCCGCCGACCGACCAGAATCACCACCCGGCCTGGTCGGAAGACGGCAGCGAGATCTTCTATTTCCCCGCGCAGGGACGCACGGAGTCCATACTGGTTTCTACCGAAACGGGATTCAGTTTCGGCACGGCCGCCGAGGCGCTGCGGGACTGGCCGATGAACACGGCACCCTTGACTCGCCGGCAATACGACGTGATGCCGGACGGCTCCGGACTTGTTGGCGTTGTCGGCAGCGGCGAGACCGGTAACGAGCTGCTCGAGATACGACTCGTCTACAACTGGTTCGAGGAGCTCAAGGCGCTCGTGCCGACGGATTAGCCGCACCCCGGCCGTGCCCGCTCATTCAACAGGCTGCAAGAACCGTCGTGCAGCTTCCAAGTCGCATTCGATCGCCACGGGCTCGAGATCGGGCCGATAGTCCCAGATAGCCTTGCCGGCAACAGGCTCTAGAAGATAGTCGGGATCCTCGAGCACGAATTCGTAGTTCAACGTCTTACCGTCTTCGCCTAGAGAGAGTCTCTCTTCGATCCGTTTGCGCGGACCCGATGGAAGCGAGGTAATACCGTCTCTCGAATCCTCGCTGAAGAGCGCTGTATCCATAACCAAAGTGTCGTTCACCCAGCGACCGATCGTGTGTCCTTGTATCGACCTTTCGCCGTCTTCAGGATGCCCGCGTCTATCAGTGTCGACGACGCGCTCCGCAGCCAACCAGTCCACATGAATCAGAACGCGATCGGCCAGGACCTCGATCTCCGTATGCACCGGGTACGCCATAATGCGCGGCGCTGCGAACGGCACGCAGTCCACTTGAGAGTTTCGACTGGACTCAGGTGCGTTTCGATGCTGCTCGCCTCGTTCGGTCAGCATCATGCTCGCAGTGTTCGCGCCCACTGCAAAGAAACCCTCTTCCCATCGCGGCATCCACACGCCGGCGAGTCCCGACGCCCTGGTTGGACTGACAGGACTCGCCTCGCGAAACCGATCCGGATTTGGCGCCAGGACCGTTCCGTCTTGCTTCGTAATCGAGTAACCCAGGACGGTGCGTCGTGTCGGGATCCTCGCCGGGTGCGCCGCCACGCTGACTCGATCCCCGGCCCTTAGCGACTCGGAAGACCAACCTTCCGGAACCAGCATGGAGGGCCCATCGGCCTCTACCTCCCAACTCGAGACGTCGCCGTCGTCATCGATGGTTTCGACTTGAACGAACACATGCGGGTTCTTCCATTCGAATCCGGTGACTGTCCCGTCGAATGTGATGATCCTGGATAGGTCGAACTGCGCCGGGCTGTGGTGCGCGTAAGCGGGCAAAGCGCCGATCAACGGCACGATGAGCAGGTACCGCTCGAGCACTGATCTCCCTCCATCGAGATCGACGACCTGAACCCTTGTGGGGTTAACGACGGCGCCTTCTAGTCCAGCCTATCTGACAACTCGCTCAGTAGAATACAGCGTCAGATCGCCTGGTGCGCGAGCTTTTGCGGCCCGTACCCTGATCCCCTACAATCGCTGTAGCCGCGCCGCTGACCTTCTGCTGGACCTGTTCTTACGTTGCCGCGCCAGCGATCGTAAGCCGTGGGCGGCACCACTGAGGGGGAAAGCCATGGCAGACGAAATCAGTCTCCAGGTGAATGCCGGTATGCACACGATCACGGCATCACCGGAGACGCCGCTGTTGTACGTGTTGACGGGCGACCTCGGCTTCAAGGGGCCTCGCTTCGGCTGCGGTCTCGGCCAGTGCGGCGCGTGCTCGGTGCTCGTCGACGGGGTCGAGATCAGATCGTGCATCACACCGACGGCAGCCGTCGTCGGGAAGTCGGTGACGACACTAGAAGGGCTCCCCGCATACTATGCGGCGCGCATGAACGTGACACCTGCGCCCGAGTTGCACCCGCTGCAAGAAGCGATGATCGTCGAACAGGCCCCGCAGTGTGGTTATTGCTATAACGGCCAGATCATCAAAGGCGCGGAGCTTCTGTTTCAGACGCCGCAACCGACGGAAGCTGAGATCCGCTCGGCGATGAACGGTCACATCTGCCGGTGCGGGACGTATCCGCGGATCATGGCATCGATTCAACGCGCGGCGCGAACCATCGCCGTCGAGCGCGTTGCCGTTGCCAACGACACCGAGGAGCCGGCCAATGTCTGAGTCCAACGACCTGACTTCGCTGGCTCGCCGCGACTTTCTGCAGACCGCTGGCGTCGTCATCGTCGGCTTCAGCATGGCCGGCAAGGTACGCGCCCAGCCGCAGCCGGTCGGAGCGAATGCCGTGCAGCGCGGCGTGGTCTCGGGTCCACCTGATCCGGACGAGATCGATTCGTACATTGCGATCCACGCCGACAATACCGCGACGATCTATTCGGGCTACGTCGAGCTGGGTCAAGGGGGACCGACGGCGCTGCGGCAAGTCGCGGCCGAGGAACTGGACCTCGACCTCGAGCAGGTCAGGACGGCCAGGGTGGACACGTTCGTGTCGACCAACGGCTTCACGGCAGCGGCCCGGACGGCTGCAGTCGGCTGCACCGAGTTGCGCGCCGCAGCCGCCGAGGCGCGCCGCGTGCTGCTCGAGGCGGCATCGATGCAGCTCGAGGCGCCTGTCGGAAACCTGACGGTTGCCAAAGGTGTCGTATCGGTCCGTAACGACCCTCGACGCGCCGTCAGCTATGCCGAGCTCGCCGGCGGCCAGTCATTCGATCGGGCGTTCGAACAAGTGTCCTACAACGGCGGCATCGAGCTTCCGCGCCGGAGCCCCGACAACGCGGTTGCGAAAGACCGCGACGCTTACAGCCTCGTCGGCACTCGCGTACCGCGGCCGGACATTGCCGAAAAGGTTCGCGGCACTTATCAATACGTTCAGCACGTCCGGTTGCCGCGGATGCTTCACGGCCGTGTCGTGTGGCCGCGCGGACAGGGCGCGTACGGCATCAGCAACCCTACCGTCGTCAGCATCGACGAATCGTCGATCGACGACATCCCCGACGTGCAAATCGTTCGACGCAACAATTTCGTCGGCGTCGTCGCGGAGCGCGAGTGGGACGCCGTCCGCGCGGCGCGCCAGCTCGAGGTCACCTGGGAGCCGTTCGCCGCCGCCCTTCCCGGCCACGAGGCGCTATTCGACAGCTTCAGGTCGGCCGAAGCGGACGATTTGACCGATACCGATGACGGCGATGTCGAGGCCGCGCTGTCGCGCGCTACGCATGTCGTCTCGTCGGCGTATCGTGGCCCGTATCAGTCGCACGGGACGATGGCGCCGAACTGCGCAGTCGCCGATGTGACGGCGGACGCGGCCCTGGTCATGTGCTCCGACCAGGGCATCTATCAGACGCGCGATGGCATAGCGCGATTGCTCGGCCTTCCGGTCGAGAAGATCCGCGTTCAGTATTACGAGGGATCGAACGCGTACGGCAGTAGCTGTTACCGCGATGCTGCGCAGGCTGCTGCGATCCTGTCGCACGAAGTGGGTAGGCCCGTCCGTCTGCAGCTCAGCCGCGAGGATGAGTTCGGCTGGGACAACTACGGCCCGGCGCTGCTTTCCGAGATCCGCGCAGCGGCCGATGCGAACGCCAGGCTCGTCGCCCTCGACTATCAGGCATGGGTCGGCGCGGCAGGAGGGCTCACCACGACATCGCAGCTCGCGCTCGGTGCGGCGCCTGCCACCGACGCAATCTACACGATCGGCCCCGGCGTCGACGGGCCGGGCGGGGCCGGGCTCTTTTCGGTCCACCCGACGCACATCCACATGTACGACGTGTCGAACCGCCGAATCGTCAACCACCGCGTCGTCGGCACCGGTCGTCTCAGAGTCGGTCCGCTGCGGGCGCCGATGGATCCGTCGGCGTTCTTTGCGTTGGAGGGCGTCATGGACGAGCTCGCCTACGCGGCCAGGCTCGATCCGTACGAGTTCCGTAAGCGCAATATCTCGCACGAGCGCTGGCTCGGCGTCCTCGAAGCTGCGACCGATGCCGCCCAGTGGCAGCCGCGGGTCGCAGCCTCGAGGCTCTCCAGCGCGACCGTCGTCGCTGGCCGGGGTATCGGTCTCGGCACGCACCACATGACGCAGAACCAAGGGGATCGCATCACGTTCGCGGCGGCCGTCGTCGATATCGAGGTTGACAAGAGCACGGGCACGGTCGTCGCGAAGCACGTCTACGGCGCGATGGACTGCGGCCTCGCGATCAATCCAGGAATCGTCGAGAGCCAGATGGTCGGAATGGCCGTGCACGGGGCGAGTCTCGCGCTGCACGAAGAAGTGCAGTTCAACGAGACCAACGTCACGAGTCTCGACTGGGGCTCATATCGGACGCAACGCTTTGCAGATCACCCGGCAGTCACGATGATCGTCGTCCAGCAGCTTCACGAGCAGTCGAGCGGCGGGGGTGAGGAGCTGCTGCCGCCCGTCGTTGCCGCGATCGGCAACGCGTTCTTCGATGCGACCGGCGTGCGGCTCAGGCAGTACCCGCTGACCCCGCAGCGCGTCCTGGCCGCTTTGGCGGCTGGGTCGACCGCCGATCCGGCCTAGGTGCGAGGGACGACTCGTCTACAACTGGTTCGAGGAGCTCGTGCCGACGGATTAGCGGCGCTTTAGGGCCTGATAGTCTCTACTTCAGATGATCCAGAATCGTGTCGGTGAACGCGCTCGTGCCGAGCTTCGTTTCTCCGGAGACAGCGATGTCGCGCGTTCGGGCGCCTGCAGCGAGCGCCGCGGCGACGGCCGACTCGACGGAGTTCGCCGCCTCCGGCGCATCGAGCGAGTAACGCAAGAGCAAGGCCATGCTGAGAATCGCGCCCGTCGGATTCGCAATCCCCTGGCCCGCGATATCGGGCGCCGAGCCGTGGATCGGCTCGTAGAGCCCGCGCGGGCCGTCGCCGAGCGAGGCCGACGCGAGCATGCCCATCGAGCCCGCGAGCATCGATGCCTCATCGGTCAGGATGTCGCCGAACATGTTCTCGGTGACCATGACGTCGAAGTCGGCGGGACGACTCAGCAGATGCATCGCGGCCGCATCGACGAGCAGGTGCTCGACCTTGAGCTCGGGAAACTCGTCCTTGAAGATGCGCGTCGCGACCTCGCGCCAGAGTCGCGAGGTCTCGAGCACGTTGGCCTTGTCGATCGACGTGACCTTGCCACGGCGCCCTTTCGCGAGCTCGCCCGCGACGCGGCAGACGCGCTCGATCTCGCCGACCGTGTATTCGCAGGTATCGAGCGCCGAGTTCGCCGTTCGTTCCTTGCGTCCGAAATAGATCCCGCCCGTCAGCTCGCGCACGACCATGATGTCGACGCCCTCGAGCTTTTCGGCCTTGAGCGGCGAGGAGGCGACGAGCTCAGGTATCGTCGCAACAGGACGCAGGTTCGCGAACAGCCCGAGTGCTTTGCGTAAGCCGAGCAGGCCCTGCTCGGGACGCTTGTCGACCGGAATATCGGCCCACTTCGGCCCGCCGACGGCGCCGAGAAATACCGCATCGGCGGCCTTGCAGGCGGCGAGCGTCTTGTCGGGCAGCGGCGAGCCGGCCTCGTCGTAACCGATTCCGCCGATGAGCTCGTGCTGAAACTTCAAATCGAGGCCGTACTTTCGGCCCGCGGCCTCGAGCACCCGAACGGCTTCGGCGGCGACCTCGGGCCCGATGCCGTCGCCGCCGAGGACGACGATCGTCGAGCTCACGCGCGGGCTTCCTCGAAAGCCCGGATGGCCGGCTCGCTCTCGAGCAGGAAGCCGAGCTGGTCGAGGCCGTTCATCAGGCAATAGCGCGAGAAGCCGTCGATCGGGAAGCCGACCTTGCGGCCGCCGGGCATGTGAAGCGAGCGGCTCTCGAGATCGACGCTGACCTCGACGCCAGGGTTCGCGAGCAGCCATTCGTGCGTCTCGGAATCGACCTGCACGGGCACGAGGCCGTTCTTGAGCGAGTTGTTGCGAAAGATATCGGCGATCTCGGTGCTGATGACGGCGCGGATGCCGTAATCGACGAGGGCCCACGGCGCATGCTCGCGCGACGAGCCGCAGCCGAAATTGTGTCCGCCGACGAGCACCTCGGCGCCCGTTGCCGCCTCGGTGTTCAGCACGAAATCGGGACGCGGCGAGCCGTCGGCGGCATAGCGCCAGTCGTTGAAGAGCTTGTCGCCCAGACCCGTCTTCGTCGTCGTAGTCAGAAATCGCGCCGGAATGATCTGGTCGGTGTCGATATCGTCGTACGGCATGACGACGGTCTTCGACTGAATTCTCGTGATCGGCTCCATCGTTCTCGCTCTCAGTTCATGAGCTCGCGCGGATCGCTGACGCGACCGTTGATCGCGGCGGCCGCAGCCGTCAGCGGGCTCGCCAGTATGGTCCGGGCCCCCGTGCCCTGGCGGCCCTCGAAGTTGCGGTTGCTCGTGCTGACGGCGAGCTTGCCGGGCGCCACCTTGTCGCCGTTCATCGCGAT
>DATKCK010000045.1:0-29029 GCA_035513215.1 Gammaproteobacteria bacterium
AGCAATGACGTCCAAATCTTCCTCATCTTCGCTTGCTTGCTGAGCCGATGCGGGAGACGCGAGGAGCATTACCAGCAAGACTGAAGAGAGACGCATACAGTCCATTTAGACACTCCCAATTTATCGACTCACTTGGGTCGACCCCGGTCTCCTGCCCGGAGCAAAAACTATATCATCTGACCGGCCGTCGTCGGACGTATTCGAGTCGTTGAATGGTCACTTTCTTCCAAGCGATTGCAACGGAGCGCACAAGCGACAGTCAAGCGTCCAGCGGATCGGCGAGGCGCCGATGGGAGAACTGCCGGGCATCGTAGGAGAATACAGCCGAACGTTACTGGACCTCGTGGATGGCTGGTCGCAGGCAAACACTGGCTTTCAGAGCGGAACGTGGCGGACAACGACTTTTGGCGGACAGGTACTTAACACCGCAACATTTGTAAACCCTTGTTCTCTTTGGTGGGCCGTGTAGGGATCGAACCTACGACCATCGGATTAAAAGTCCGGTGCTCTACCAACTGAGCTAACGGCCCATGCATGCGATGCGATGCCGACGCTCGAATTTGCCGGCGCGCCGATCATACAAGATACCATGACGAGCACAAGGTGACTCCTCGTTACGCGTAGCGCGTGGGATCGGCAATCCTGGCAGCCGCGAAACCCTCACGGCGGATGCGGCAGGCATCGCAGCGCCCGCAGGCGAATCCGCGATCGTCGGCCTGGTAGCACGACACGGTCAGCGAATAGTCGACGTCGAGCGCTGCTCCGCGCCGGATGATCTCTGCCTTCGAAAGCTCGATCAGCGGCGTCTCGAGCCGGATCTCTCCGCCCTCCACCGTCCGCTTCGTCGCAAGCGCGATGACTCTGCGAAACGCTTCGATGAACTCGGGCCTGCAATCGGGATAGCCCGAATAATCGACAAAATTCACACCGATGAAAATCGCATCGGCCTCGATCACCTCGGCCCATGCGAGCGCGAGACTCAGCAAGATCGTGTTGCGCGCCGGCACGTAGGTGATTGGTATGCCTTCGCCCCCATGCTCGGGCACGGCCAGCGCTTCGTCGGTCAGTGCCGAGCCGCCGAACTGACCGATCGGTATCTCGATCTCACGATGCGATGCCACCCCGAGGGCATTCGCCACGCGCTGCGCCGCCTCGAGCTCGGCGGCATGGCGCTGCCCGTAAGAACAACTCAACGCATGGCATTCGTAGCCGGCGTCACGCGCGATCGCGAGCGTCGTCGCGGAATCGAGCCCGCCCGACAAGAGCACAACGGCGCGCGGCATCGCTAGTGGCCCGGAACGTTGCCCCAGAGCAGCTTGTGCAGTTGCAGCTGGAGGCGCACGTCCAGGCGATCCTCGAGAATCCAGTCGGCGAGCTCCCGCCCGGCGAGCTCCTCGTAGCTCGGCGAGAAGAAGGCCTCGCAAGGCAGGTTCGGGTGCGCATCGAGCCAGTGTTTGGCCCAGTCGTAGTCGACGCGATCGCAGATCACAAACTTGAGCACGTCGGTCTCATGCAACACCTCTAAGTTCGCCTCGAGATTGCGCTCGACCTCGCGCGAGCCCGGTGTCTTGATATCGACGACGCGACAGACGCGCGGATCGACGGGCGAGATATCGATCGCCCCGCTCGTCTCGAGCGAGACCTCGAGCCCGAGATCGCAAAGCGCCGTCAGCAGATCGAGACAGCGCGGCTGCGCAAGCGGCTCGCCGCCGGTGACGCAGACGTGGCGCGCGCCGTAGGCGAGCGCCTCTCGAACGAGCTCGCTGACACTTCGCCATTCGCCGCCGCCGAACGCATAAGCCGTATCACAGTACTGGCAGCGCAGCGGGCAGCCCGTCAGCCGAATGAAGACCGTCGGCCAGCCGGTCGACGACGCCTCGCCTTGGAGCGAATGGAAAACCTCGGTGATCTTGAGCCGATCCGCGGCCGCCGCGACCACTGCCCTAGCGCGTCTCCCCGGCGATCCGTGCCAAGCGCTCCTCGGCACGAGTGGCGATCTCCGTGTCCGGGTACTCGCGCAGCACGCGCAAGAGCGCCTGCCGCGCCGCATCGCGATTGCCGAGCTCGTGATTGCTGTAGCCGATCTTCAGCAAGGCGTCGGGCAACTTGTTCGAGAGCGGATAGTCGTCGATGACCCGCTGAAACTCGGCGAGCGCCGTCCGGAACGAGAGCTGCGCGTAATGCGTCTCGGCCAGCCAGTACTGCGCGTTGGCGCGTAGCTGGCTCTGCGGATAGCTCGCCAGAAACGACTGGAAGGCCCCTTGCGCGCCCGCGTAGCTCTGCCTCTCGACGAGGGCGAAGGCCGCATCGTAGGCCTGCTGGTCGTTGGCGGCCGCGACCGGAACGCCGCCACGCGATGACGGCAACGGCATCGACCGTAGCTGCTGTTGGGCCGCTTCGAGATTCTGAAGGCGCCGGTCGAGGTCGGAATAGAGGCTGCGGTTGCCCTCGGCCTGGTTGTTGAGCTCGAACCTGAGCGTCTCGACCTCGCCGAGGAGCTGCTGCACCTCGTTGCGCAGCGACGTGATGTCGCCCGCGAGCGAGATCAGGCTCTCGTTCTCGAGCACGCGCTCGATGCGGATCAGTCGCGCCTCCATGTCCTGGATCCTGAGGTATACCGGATCGTTGACCGGCGTCAGCGAGCTGCAGGAAGCCAGGCCGATCGCAGCCGGCAGTAGTAAAATCTTTCGCACAGTCCTGACCTCCTTCGGTTAACGATAGACGAGCTCGACGCGACGATTGAGACTGTAGGACTGATCATCGCTGCCGAATGCCGCCGGGCGCTCCTCGCCGTAGCTGATCGTGCTGAGCCGTGCCGCCGGGACGCCCTGCAACAGCAGAATCTGGCGGACCGCCTGCGCACGGCGCTCGCCGAGACCGATGTTGTACTCGCGGCTGCCGCGCTCGTCGGCATGACCTTCGAGCCGTACCATGATATTCGGATCCGAGGCCATGTAGCGCGCGTGCGCCGCGAGCATGGCGTTGAAATCGGACCGGATCTCGCTGCTGTCGAACTCGAAATAGATCACGAGGTCCTCGAGCAGCTCGCGATCGCCCGGCAATGCGCCCGCGAACGGCAGGAACTCCCCGCCGCCGGAACCGTTGACGCCCCCGGTCTCGGCCCCACCCCTCGCGTCGGCGCTCGCGAAACCGTCGCCCGCGCTGGGCGGCGGCACCGTGTCGCGGCCGCAGCCGGCGATCGCAAGACCAGCGGCCGCAACCATCAGAAGCTTCCTGACGTTCATCAATGTGACCTCCACAAGTTAAAAGCAATTAGCCAGTTATAACCTGAATCTCGAATCAGTTTCACCTAGGGTAGCGCAAACGGCCCCCAGACGGGCTCGCGCACGTCGCCGCCGACGGACGCAATCCTCTGGTGAACGCGCCCGTCGGTGCTGACGGCCGCCAGGACGCCCTGGTCCCGGTCGCGGGTGGCGTAAATGATCAAGGCGCCGTTCGGCGCGAAGCTCGGCGACTCGTCGAGCTGGCCCCGGCTCAGCACGTTCAGAAAGCCGGTCTCGGGATCGAGTACGGCGATACGATCCACGCCCTCGCTGCGATGAACGACCGCGAGCCGCTCGCCGTCAGGGCTCACGCGTGCCCGCGTGTTGTAGGTGCCTTCGAAGCTAATGCGCTCCGCTCTTTCGCCCGGCTCGGCTCGGACGCGATAGATCTGCGCGGAACCCGCCCGATCCGAAGTGAAATAGAGATACTGGCCGTCGGCGCTCCAGACGGGCTCGGTATCGATCGCCGAGCTCGTCGTGATCCGTCGCAAGACCTGATTCGACAGATCGAGCGTATAAACGTCGAGATTGCCGTCGGTGAGCGACAGCGTCAGCGCGAGCTGACGGCCGTCCGGCGAGAACACGGGCGCCTGGTTTACGCCGGCGCGCATCGAGACGCGCTGGCGCGTGCCGGTCCTGACCGTCTGCACGTAGATTGCCGATTGCTGCCCTTCGAATGAGACGTACGCGATCTGCCTGCCGTCGGGCGACCAGGCCGGCGACATCAACGGCAGGGGCGACCTAACCATCGCCCGCGCGTTCTCGCCGTCGGAATCGGCGATGATGAGACTATAGCGCTCCTCGGGGTTCGTTCTCTGCTCCGTGATGTAGGCGATCCTGGTGTCGAAAACGCCACGGATGCCCGTCATCTCCTCGTAAATCAGATCGGCGACGCGGTGCGACATGCTCCTGAGCTCGACAGCCGTAGCCGGCGGGCTGCGAAACCCCGTCAGCAGCGCGCCGCGGGTCACGTCGAAAAGCTGAAACACGATCGTGAAGCGGTCCGGCCCTTCCTGAATCAGCTCGCCGATGACGACGATATCGACGTCGACGATGCGCCAGTCCTGAAAATTGAGCTGAGTCGCCTGCGTCGGCCGCGACACCATGTCGCGCCGATCCATAGGATCGAAATACCCGCTATTGCCGAGATCCTGCTCGACGAGCGCCGCGACGTCGAACGGCGCCTCGCTGCCCGGGCCCTGCCAGCCGAAAGGCACGATCGCCGCCGGAATCGGCCGCTGAACGCCGCTCGTCACCGTGACTTCGAGCTGTGCCGACGCCTGCGCGGCTATGATCATCGAAACGACCAAAGCGCCGATCCAGCGACTCCGAAACCCTTCCCTTGCTAGCATCAACCACTCCATTCTCTTAATCAGCCGGTGTAAATGTGATTCGAATCTGCCGCTCGAACGGCACGCCGCTCGGCCGCTGGGGTAACGGCGAGGCATTGAGCACGGCGTTCTCGACCGAGCGGATGATCGTCTGATCGTTCGTCGTGCATCGCTCGACGCTGACCTGCGTGACCGAACCGTCCGGCAACTGCGCGACGATCAGGACGCACTCGAGATTCGGATCGACGTTCGGCGGACGATTCCAGTACTGCTCGACCTTCCGGCCGATCGCAAGCGCCCACTGGGCCCTGAGACCGGAATCCTGGGCCGCCTGCGCCTCGCGCTCCGCCGCGATCGATCTCTGGATATCGGCCTCGATCGCAGCGAGCCTCGCGGCCTCCTCGGCCTCGCGGCGGCGTCGCTCCTCTTCCTCGCGCTGGCGCGCGAGCTCTTCCTGCCGACGCCGCTCCTCTTCCTGGCGCTGGCGCTCAAGCTCTTCCTGCCGCGCGATTTCCTCCTGCCGCTCGCGCTCGAGCCGTTCCTCCTCGGCACGGCGCTCGGCCTCCTCACGCTCGCGCTCGCGCTCGGCAAGGCGCAACGTTTCGGCCTCGGCTTCCTGCTCGAGGCGAACGCGCTCCCGCTCCGCCTCCTGCTCGGCCGCCTCCCGCTCGACCGCCTCCCGCTCGCGCTCGATACGTTCGAGCTCCCGCTGCTCGGCCTCCTGCTCCTGGCGGACGCGCTCGGCTTCCTCGGCCGCCTCCATACGCGCCATCTCGGCCTCGAGGGCGGCCGTGTCGATCATATAGGTGTCGATCGGCACGACATTGGGTCCGGCGGGAGCCTGGTTGCGGGAAAGCGGAATGCTGAACGTCAGCGCGACCACGATCGCGGCATGCACGAGCACCGAGAGCACGAAAGCGTACTGGCGTTGTGCGCGCCGCGAAGCCATGCGTCAGATCGCCTCCGCCTCGACCGGATCGGTCAGGATGCCGATGCCCGTCGCGCCGGCGCGCTGCAGCAGCGCAAGCCCGTAGGCAACGCGGCCGAAATCGACGGATTGGTCGCTCTTCAGCACGATCGGCGTCTCGGGATTGCGCCGGATGACGGCGGCCGTCGTCGTCAGGACGTCCTCATCTGCGACCGGCGACTCCGGATCGGCGCCGAGGTTCAGATAGAAGCTGCCTTCGGCGTCGATGCTGAGAATCAGGACCTCGTTGTCCTCCATCAGCGATGGGTCAAGCGGCTCGGCATCGACCTCGGGCAGATCGACCGTGATGCCCTGCTGCAACAGCGGCGCCGTGACCATGAAGATGATCAGCAATACGAGCATGACGTCGATGTAGGGCACGACGTTCATATGCCCCATGAGCCTGCGGTTCTTCTTGCCTTGTCTCATGCCGCGGACCCCGTCGGCGCGGATGCCGGCGCCCTTCGCAGCGCGCTTCGCTCGAGGATCGACGAGAGCTCCTCGGTGAACGTGTCGTAGCGAACCTCGAGACGGTCGACCTGATCGGCGTAGCGGTTGTACGCGATCTGCGCCGGGATCGCGGCGAAGAGCCCCATCGCCGTTGCGATCAGGGCTTCCGAGATCGGTCCCGCGACGAGCGCGATCGTCGCGCTGTTGACGCCCGACAAAGCGTAGAACGCGCCCATGATGCCCCAGACCGTGCCGAAAAGACCGACATAGGGGCTCGTCGAGGCCACCGTCGCGAGAAAGGCGAGATTCTGCTCGAGCCGGTCGACCTCGCGCATCTGCGAGACGTTCATCGCGCGGTGCGCGCCCTGCGCCATGGCGCCGGGCGCAAGCCCCGACTCCTGGCGCAACCGCCCGAACTCGCGATACCCGGCCTGGAAGATGCCGGCCATGCCTAAGGCCGACTTGGCCGACTCCGAGATCTCGCGGTAGAACCTCGTCAGGTCGATGCCGGACCAGAAACTCGCCTCGAAATTATCGGCATCGCTGATGGCCCGCTTCAAGAGCCGTCGCTTGTCGATAATGACGGCCCAGGACGCGATCGATGCCAGCAGCAGCAGCACGAGAACGAGCTGAACGACAACGCTCGCATTCAGAATCAGGTCGACAAAGTTCAAATCAGCGCTCATAGACCAAGTCCCTCGACGAATTTCGCGGGCCAGCGCCGCGCCCGTCCGCTGGCTCTCCCGATGCAGGCGACCTCGGCCCTCGCCATGGCGAGAACGGCGCCCTCACCCCTGCCCTGCCGGATCTCCTGCGCGAAGACCGCGCGCGCGCCCTTGAGTAGGCGGGCATTCATGGTTCTCGGTCGAAAAGATCCGGGCCGGTCCTGCGTGAGACCGGCACCGGCAGGCCGAAGTGCTCGTACGCCACGCGCGTCGCGACGCGTCCGCGCGAGGTTCGTTGCAGATAACCTTCTTGGATCAGATAGGGTTCGACCATGTCCTCGAGCGTGCCGCGCTCCTCGGCAACCGCGGCGGCGAGATTCTCGATGCCGACGGGGCCGCCGTCGAACTTCTCAATGATCGTCAGCATGAGCCTGCGATCCATGACGTCGAAGCCGTGCGGGTCGACCTCGAGCAGGTTCATCGCAGCCTCGGCCGTCGCCTCGTCGACGCGTCCGTCGCCCTTGACCTCGGCGTAATCGCGAACGCGGCGCACGAGCCGGATCACGACGCGCGCCGTGCCGCGCGAGCGCGCCGCGATCTGTCGCGCGCCCGCCTGGTCCATCGGCAGCTCGAGAATCCTGGCGGTGCGCAGCGCGATCTTCGTCAGATCGTCGATGCCGTAGAACTCCAGATGCTGCGTGATGCCGAAGCGGTCGCGCAGTGGCGAGGTCAGAAGCCCCGCGCGCGTCGTCGCGCCGACCAGCGTGAACCGCGGCAGATCGATCTTGATCGAGCGCGCGCTCGGCCCCTCGCCGAGCATGATGTCGAGCTGGAAATCCTCGAGCGCCGGATAGAGCACCTCCTCGACGACGGTGCTCAAGCGGTGGATCTCGTCGACGAACAGCACGTCGTTCGGCTCGAGCTGCGCGAGGATCGCCGCGAGATCGCCGGGCCGCTCGAGTATCGGGCCGGACGTCTGGCGCAGATTGACCTTGAGCTCGTTGGCGATGATGTGCGCGAGCGTCGTCTTGCCGAGACCCGGTGGGCCGAAGAGCAGCGTGTGATCGAGGGCTTCCTCGCGCTGCCTCGCGGCCGTGATGAAAATCTCCATCTGCGACTTGACGCGCGGCTGGCCGACATAGTCGACGAGACGGCGCGGCCTGACGGCGCGATCGAAGGCTTCGTCCTCGGGGCTGTGCAAAGGCGTCACGATTCGGCGTTCTTCGGTCATCGACTGCTACGCCGGATGAACCTGACGCAATGCTTCCCTGATCAGCGCCTCGGTCGAAAGCCCCGCCGTATCGAACGAGCCGAGCATGCGAGTGACCTCGGCCGGCCGGTAACCGAGCGAGAGCAACGCGCTTTCGGCCTCGGAGGCCGCTTGCGCGGCCGGCGCCGAGATTTCTGATCCGTCGAGCCAGTCGTCGGGCAGGCGGTCCGTCATCTCGACGATCAGGCGCTCGGCCGTCTTCTTGCCGACGCCAGGAATGCGGACGAGGCTTGCGAGATCGCGCCGCTGGATGCACTGATGAAAGCCCTTGACGCTCGTGCTCGAGAGCACGGCGAGCGCGATGCGCGGGCCGATGCTCGACACCTTCAGCAGCTCGCGAAACAGCACGCGCTCGGCGTGGGACAAGAAGCCGTAAAGCAGATGGGCGTCCTCGCGCACGACGAGGTGCGTGACGAGCGTGAGCCTGGAGCCTACCTGGGGCAGCTCGTAGAAGGTCGACATCGGCGCCTCGAGCTCGTAGCCGACGCCGCCGACGTCGAGCATGAGCCAGGGCGGCTGCTTGGCGGCCAGCGTGCCGGTCAGCGAGCCGATCACGCCGCACCCAGCCTGGCCAGCACTCGTCGTGCCACGCGCGTATGAATGTGACAGACGGCCACGGCGAGCGCATCGGCCGCGTCCGACGTCATGCGATCGCGCAAGCCGAGCAATACCTTGACCATGTACTCGACCTGGGCCTTGTCGGCCGAGCCCGAGCCCGCGAGTGCTTGCTTGATCTCGCGCGGCGCATACTCGTGAATCGGCATCTGGCGGCCGAAGGTCGCACAAAGCGCGGCGGCCCTCGCCTGTCCGAGCTTCAGTGCGCTGTCGACGTTCCTGTGCACGAAGACGCGCTCGATCGCGATCTCGTCCGGCGCATGCTCGGCAACGACGGCGCCGATCTCGAAGTAGATCTGCCGCAGCCGGTCGCTGTGCTCGCCGTCGGTAGGAATGGCGCCCCAGGCGACAGGGCGCGTCAGCGCGCCCGTGAGCTCGACGATGCCGTAACCCGTGACGCGCGAGCCGGGATCGATCCCGAGGATACGAACGGCCTTCGTCATGCGATCGCCTCCAGCGCCTCTTCGGGAAACTCGGCATTCGTGTAGACCTGCTGCACGTCGTCGAGATCTTCGAGCATCTCGATCAGCTTCAGCATCGACTCGGCGCTCTCGCCCTCGACGGGGATCCGCGTCTCGGCGCGCATCGTGACCTCGGCGTCTTCAGGCGCGAAGCCGGCAGCCGTCATCGCGTCGCGAACCCTCTCGAATTCCTCGGGCTCGGTCACGACCTCGATGCTGCCGTCGACCGCAGTCATGACATCCGAAGCTCCCGCCTCAACCGCCGCTTCCATGATCCTGTCTTCGCTCGTGCCCGGCGCGTAGCTCAAGCTGCCGGCCTGCGTGAAGAGATAGCCGACCGATCCGTCGGCGCCGAGATTGCCGCTGAACTTGCTGAAAGCATGCCGCACCTCCGCGACGGTTCGATTTCGATTGTCGGTCAGGCAATCGACCATGACGGCGACGCCGTTCGGTCCGTAGCCTTCGTAACGAACCTCGTCATAGTTGTCGCCATCGAGCTCGCCCGAGCCGCGCCTGATCGCGCGCTCGATGTTGTCCTTCGGCATGCTTTGCGCCTTGGCCTTGTCGATGGCCAGGCGCAGGCGCGAATTCGAGCCGAGATCGCTGCCGCCTGCACGCGCGGCGATCGCGATCTCTCGAATCAGCTTGGTGAAAATCTTGCCGCGCCTGGCGTCCTGCGCGCCCTTGCGAAACTTGATGTTGGCCCATTTGCTGTGGCCAGCCATTGAGGCGAACTCCCGACATACCCGCTGCCGGCCTGGCCTCCGTCTCCCACAGACGAAAGCCCTCCCGCCGGCCATCTCCGATCCGGGGCATGATAGCGGGATTTGGCCCGCAGTGTAACGCGGACGCCTACTTATTAATCGCGTGTAATGCCCGGCCGTCGACGGCGAGCGCGGCCTCGTGCAGGGCTTCGGCGAGCGTCGGGTGCGCGTGCACGGTCCGTTGCAAATCCTCAGCCGAAGCCTCGAACTCGATCGCGAGCACAGCCTCGGCGATCAGCTCGCCGGCCATCGGCCCGATGATGTGGACGCCGAGGATCTCGTCGTATTCCTCGTCGGCGACGATCTTGGCGAACCCCGCCGTCTGCTCGAGCGCCTTGGCCCTGCCGTTGACGGCGAACGGGAAGCTGCCGACCTTGCAGGGCCTGCCGGCTTTCCTGACCTCCGCCTCGGTCTTGCCGACCCAGGCAATCTCCGGCGCCGTATAGATGACGGATGGTATCGCGGCGTAGTTGACCTCCGCGACGTTGCCCGCGATCAGCTCGGCGACCATGACGCCCTCCTCGGTCGCCTTGTGCGCGAGCATCAGACCGCGCACGACGTCGCCGACGGCCCAGACACCGGGGGCAGCCGTGCGGCACTCGTCGTCGACGTCGATGAACCCTCGAGCATCGACATCGATGTTGAGCTCGGGGTCGATCAGGTCCTCACTCCGAGGCTTGCGGCCGACGCAGACGATCAGCCGGTCGAACTCGAGCGACTCGGTCTTGCCGCCCTGTTCGTATTCGACGCGCACGACCTCGCCTTCGACCTTCGCCGCCCTGACCTTCGCGCCGAGCCTGATATCGAGACCTTGGCGCTTGAACTGCCGCGCCGCTTCCTTCGCGATCTGCTCGTCGGCCATCGGTAGAAGCGCATCGAGCGCCTCGAGCACCACGACCTCGCTGCCAAGTCGGCGCCAGACGCTGCCGAGCTCGAGCCCGATGACGCCGGCACCAATGACGCCGAGCCTGCCAGGCACGGCGTCGAACTCGAGCGCGCCGGCCGAGTCGACGATCCGCGCGCCGTCGAACTTCGCGAACGGCAGCTCGATCGGCGTCGAGCCCGTCGCGAGAACGACGTTCTCGGCCGCGATCGTCTCGCTGCCGTCGGTGCCCGTGACCTCGATACGATTGCCCTTGAGGAGCCTCCCCCTGCCCTTGATGCCCGTCACGCCATTGGCCTTGAACAGCGCCTCGATGCCGCCCGTGAACTGCTCGACGATGCCGCGCTTTCTCTGCTGCATCACGCCGACGTCGATGCTGAGCTCGCCCGTACCGATGCCGTGCTTTACGAACTCCTCGTGAGCCCGGTGGTAGAGCTCGGTCGACTCGAGCAGCGCCTTCGACGGAATGCAGCCGACGTTGAGGCAGGTGCCGCCGAAGTTTTGCCCCTTGTCGCCGACGGGCCAGTCGTCGACGCAGGCCGCGGACAGGCCGAGCTGAGCCGCGCGGATGGCAGCCGGATAGCCGGCCGGCCCGCCGCCGATCACGACGAGATCGAATTTCTTTTCAGTCATACGGTTTTATATCTGTAACAGGAGACGTGCGGGATCTTCGAGGTCTTCTTTGATACGGACGAGGAACTGGACGGCCTCGCGGCCGTCGACGATGCGGTGATCGTAGCTCAGCGCGAGATACATCATCGGGCGGACCGCGATCTCGCCGTCGACGACGACGGGACGATCCTTGATCGCGTGCATGCCGAGGATGGCGCTTTGCGGCGGATTCAGAATCGGAGTCGACATCATCGAGCCGAAGATGCCGCCGTTCGTGATCGTGAACGTGCCGCCGGTGAGGTCGTCCATGCCGATCTCGCCGCTCCTCGCGCGTTCGCCGAAATCCCGGATGCCGGTTTCGATCTCGGCCATGCTCATGTTCTGCGCGTCGCGAAGGACGGGCACGAGCAGGCCGCGTTCGGTCGAGACGGCGACGCCGATATCGAAATACTCGTGATAGACGATATCGGAACCGTCGACCGATGCGTTGACCAGGGGATATGCGCGCAGCGCCTCGATGACGGCGCGTACGAAGAAGGACATGAACCCGAGCTTGATTTCGTAGCGCGCCTGGAAGTCCTCCTGATACTTCTTGCGCAGGCCGATGATCTCGCTCATATCGGCCTCGTTGAAGGTCGTCAGCATCGCGGCCGTCTGCTGCGCCTCGACGAGCCGCTCGGCGATGCGCTGGCGCAGGCGAGTCATTTGCACGCGCTGCTCGCGGCGCGCCGGGGCTGCCTGAGCGCCGCTGTCTTCGTCCGACGGGCCGGGCTCGTCGTCGAGGCCGACGCTCGATCCGCGATGCGTCGCGAGATAGTCGAGGACGTCGGTCTTGGTCAGGCGGCCGTCGCGGCCCGTGCCCTCGATTCGAGCGGGATCGATGTCGTGCTCGTCGATCAGCTTGCGCACGGCCGGCCCCATCTTCGGCGCCGCGGCGCCATTGCCGGCGGACCCCGCCTCGTGCTCGGGTCGTTCGGCGGCGGCGTGGGCTTCGCCGGGCTCCCGGCCTTCGCGCTGGCGAGCCTCGGCCTTGCGGTCCGGCGGTTGGGACTCGACTGCTTCGGATTCCCCCTCGTCGGATTCCCCGTCGCCGGCCTCGCCTTCTCCTTTCGCCTCGACCGCGGCATCGCCGGTTGCCTCGACCGGGGCATCGCCGGGCTCGATAACGGCCAGCACCTCGCCGCTGGTCACGGTCGAGCCGTCCGCCATCCGGATCTCCTTCAGGACGCCGTTGGCCGGCGAAGGCACTTCGAGCACGACCTTGTCGGTCTCGAGATCGACGAGGTTCTCGTCGCGCTTAACGGCCTCGCCGACCTTCCGATGCCAGGCGACGAGCGTCGCGTCGGCCACGGACTCCGGTAACTGGGGAACTTTGACTTCCATGAGCGGCTATCCTAACCGGCGGAGCTCTCCTTGTGCACGGGCGCCGCCCTTTTCACGCGCCCCGATGCCGCGAGCGCGGCCGACACGAAGGCCTCCTGCTGGCGCACGTGCAGCGCGTAGATTCCCGACGCCGGCGCTGCCGCGCCAGGCCTGCCTGCATAGTAGAGTTCGTGGCGCTCCGAAAGCGGCTCCGAGAGCCGGTGCCTGATCTGATACCAGGCGCCCTGATTCTGCGGCTCCTCCTGGCACCAGATGATCTCGTTCGCCTTCGGGTAGCGATACACGGTGTTGGCGAATTCCTCGATCGGGAACGGGTAGAGCTCCTCGAGGCGGATGACCGCGACGTCGGAGATCTCGTGCCGCTTGCGCGATTCGATGAGATCGAAATAGACCTTGCCGCTGCAAAAGACGAGGCGGGTGACGGCCTTCCGGTCGAGCGGCTCGACCTCGTCGATCAGCGGCCGGAACCGCCCGCGGCTCAGCTCGGTCAGCGGCGAGGTGGAAAGCGGATGGCGCAGCAGGCTTTTCGGCGTCATGACGATCAGGGGCTTGCGCAGGGGTCTTATCATCTGGCGCCGGATCAGATGAAACATCTGGGCCGGCGTCGACGGCACGCAGACCTGCATGTTGTGCTCGGCGCAAAGCTGAAGAAAGCGTTCGAGACGCGCCGACGAGTGCTCCGGTCCCTGCCCCTCGTAGCCGTGCGGGAGGAACAGCGTGAGCCCCGAGAAGCGCCCCCATTTCGCCTCGCCGGAGCTGATGAACTGATCGATGACGACCTGCGCGCCGTTCGCGAAGTCACCGAATTGCGCTTCCCAGATCACGAGACAATCCGGCGACGTCGTCGAGTAGCCGTACTCGAAGGCGAGCACGGCCTCCTCTGACAACAGCGAATCGGCGACCGTGAACGCCCGCGGGCGATCCGTGACCTTCTCGAGCGGAATGACGACCTCGCCGGTCTTCGCGTCGTGGAACGCGGCATGACGATGGAAGAACGTGCCGCGGCGAGTGTCCTGACCGACGAGACGAACGTTGAAGTTTTCGGCCAGGAGCGACGCGTAGGCGAGGTTCTCGGCGAATCCCCAATCCATCGGCAGCTCGCCCCTGGCCATGCGCTCGCGGTCCTCGACGATGCGCTTGACGCGCGCGTTCAGCGTGAACCCGTCCGGAATCGCATTGACGAAGCCCGCCAGGCGCTTGATCTCTTTTGCCGGCACGCGCGTTGCGACCGTATCCTCGAGCGAGGCGTCGCGATAAAGCGTCCAGTCGACCGTGTACTGGTTGCCGATCATGCCGAGCGCGCGGTCGTTGGCGCTCTCGCCGCGATCGAGACGCTCGCGATAGTCGTCAACCATCTGCTCGATGTCCTGCTCGCTCGCGACGCCCGCCCCGGCGAGCTTATCGCCGTAGATCTTGAGCACGGTCGGATGCGAGCGAATCGCGGCATACATCAGGGGCTGTGTCGCCGCGGGCTCGTCGGCCTCGTTGTGGCCGAGCCGCCGAAAGCAGACGAGATCGATGACGACGTCCTTGCGAAAGGCCGCGCGATACTCGAGCGCGAGCCGCATTGCGGCGACGGCCGCCTCGGGATCGTCCCCGTTGACGTGAAAGACGGGCGCCTCGACGACCTTCGCGATGTCCGAGCAGTAGGGCGTGGATCGCAAGTCGTCAGGATCCGAGGTCGTGAATCCGATCTGGTTGTTGATGACGACATGGATTGTCCCGCCGGTCTTGAACGCCCGGGTCTGCGAGAGCTGAAGCGTTTCGGCGACGACGCCCTGGCCCGAGATCGCCGCGTCGCCGTGAATGACGAGCGGCAGAACCTGCGTGCCGTCGGTGTCGCCGCGCCGGTCCTGGCGCGCCCGCACCGAGCCTTCGACGACGGGGCTCACGATTTCCAGATGCGAGGGATTGAATCCGAGCGTGACGTGCACGGGCCCGCTATCGGTCCGGATGTCCGCCGAGAAGCCCATGTGGTACTTGACGTCGCCCGACCCCCTGAGCTCCGCGAGGTTGTAATCGCCCTCGAACTCGGAGAAGAGCTCCTGCGGAGACTTGCCGAGAACGTTGACGAGCACGTTGAGGCGGCCGCGATGAGCCATGCCGATCGCGATCTCCTGCACGCCCGCCGCGCCGCAGCACTGAATCAGGTCGTCGAGCATCGGGATCAGCGTCTCGGCGCCCTCGAGCGAAAAACGCTTCTGCCCGACGTATTTGGTGTTCAGATATCGCTCGATGCCTTCGGCTCGCGTCAGGCTGCCCAGGATCGTTTTCTGCTCCTCGGGCGAGAACGAGCCGTAAGTCATCCAGTGTTCGAAGCGCTGCCGCAGCCAGAGTCGCTCGCGGGCCCGCGAGATATGAGCGAACTCGGCGGTGAGCTTACCGCAATAGATGTGCTTGAGCCTCGCCAGAATGTCGCGCAGCTTCATTCGCGAGCTGCCGGTGCCGGCGAAACCGCCGGTGAAGAACTCCGAATCGAAGTCGTTCTCGCCGAGCCCCAGGAAGTCGAGCTTGAGCACGGCCGGCGTGTGGCGCTCCATCAATCCGAGCGGATCGAGGTCGGCGATCTGATGGCCGCGCAGGCTGTAGACCTGAATCAGCCTCGATACCGCGGCCTGCTTTTCCGCGGAGCCGGCCACCGCCTCGCCGTTGCTACGCGGCGCGGGCCTGCCCTGGCGCGGCTGGCGCAGGCGCTTGCCGATCGAGGCGACGATAGGCCCGTGGGCGACATCGCCGACATCGGCCCCGAGCGAGTCGAAATAACGCCGCCACGCGGCCGGCACGCGATCCGGCGCCGCGAGGTAATCCTCGTACAGCGCTTCGATATAGGCGGCATTGGCCCCCTGCAAAGGGGTTGACTGATATAGCTCTTGCAGTCGAGTTGTCATGAGCCCCGCTGTCCCTGCGTCGCGGACTCTGCGCCGAAGGTCAGGCCCGGTCAAAAGCCGCGTAGTGTAGCCAAACCCGGACTAAGTTCAAACGAAAGGGTTCACAGCACTAAACCCGGGACGTCGACGGCATGGCGCAGCAGCCAGGCTTCGTACGCGATCAGGAGTACGTAGGCGAGCATACACCAGTGAATGATGTTCGAGATCCGTACGACGCGAAAAACCCTGGCGCGGGCCAGGGCGACGAGCACGACGATGCCGGCGCCCGTCAGCAACATCTTGACCGCGGCAAAGAGCCTCGGCGTCTGCTCGAGCAGATAGGCCATGACCGGATTGGCCTCCTCGGCGCCATGGGCGATCAGCGTCAGCGTCAGAAAGGCGTCCGTAACGCTGAGCAGCAGGATCATGATCGCGAGGAACAGCAGATGCGGCTCATGCCAGTCGACGAGACTTTCGAGCTCGGTGTCGCGGCGATGACCGCGACGCCTCGGCGTCAGGCTGCCCTGGAAGAAGGTGCGCCAGCTCAGCACGCGCCGGTCGTGGCGCCGGCGGCGATCCGGCGCGAGCGGCGGAGTCTCGGCCCTGTCGAGGGATCCATCAGTCACGATTCGCTCTCAAAGCCCCGATCGTAAGAACGATGCAATTTTCGGGCCTCCGGCAGAGCAGCTGCCGATCAATCAGTTACGCTCGATCGATACGGTGTTTGGTGAGCTGGTGTAAAGAACCTCGACAGTCCACGTGCAATGCGAGGCCATGATTTATGGGCCCGTCGCCTCGACGAGAAACTCGATCAGTGCGGCACGGTCCTCGGGCACCTGATAACCGGTGAACGTCATCGTCGTGCCGGGCAGGAAACCCGCCGGGTCGGCGAGCCATCGATCGAGCGCCTCCGGACTCCAGACGAGCCCCGACTCGCGCAAGGCCGTCGAGAAGTCGAAACCCGGCGCGGTGCCGGCGACCCGGCCGAAGACGCCGAAGAGATTCGGCCCGATCTGATGCGAATCGCCGAACGACAGCGTGTGACAGGCCTGACACGCGTAGCTCAGAAGCTCGCCGCGGCGCGTGTCGTCGCCCGGCGAAACCGCGGACTGCGTTTCGTCACCTGAATCGCAGCCCCCGAGAATCGCAAGAACGATGACCAGCAGAGGTCGACTCAGAACCAAGACTTACCCAGATGTAACCACACGTGGCGGCATTCTACAGGTACCATTGCCGCGATGAAGATCACGCACTGGCTCTCCGTCGCGGCGCTCTTCGCGATCGCCGGCTGCGAAGGCGAAGGCATCACGCGGCCGCCGCCGACCGACGTCCTGGTTTTCAACGCGGCGCCCAACGTGGAGCAGATTACGTTCCGGCGAGAGAACGACGTCAATACCCAGCTCACGCTGAGCTACGGAGGCGGCGCCTCGAACCGATGGGACTCGGGCCCGTACGAATTCAACCTGGACTACCCGGTCGTCGGCTCGGTCGTTCGGGCGGTCACCTTCAGCGAAACGCTGTCGCCCGATCTCGACTACGTCTTCGTGGCCGTCTCGCCTGGCGGACAGCCCGAGGTCCTCACCTTTGCGAGGGACAACCGTGCCGGCAATGCAGCCGAGGCGCGTATCACGTTCATTCATGCGTTCGATGGCCTCGGCCCCGTCGACGTCTATTTCGAGGCGCCGGGAACGATGCTCGGCAGCACTGCGCCGCGCGGCACGGTCAGCTTCGCGGGGGATGCGCTGAGCTTCGAGATCCCGGATGCGACCTATCGCGTCTATCTCACGACGCCCGGCGACCGGGACGACGTTCTCTTCGAATCCACCAATCAGGGCATCGCCAACTCACCGGATCTCGTCTACGTCGTGTCGGATCCCGCCGGTCAAGGATCGGCCGATATCGTTGTGTCCCGCGTCGGCCAAGTCACCGTGAGACTGGGCCAGATCGGCCTGGACTCATCGGTGCGCTTCGTTCACGGTCTCAACGACCGGATGGACCGGGACGTCTACCTCGACGACACGATGTCGGGCCCCGTTTTTCCGGCGCAAGCCTTCGGCGTGCTCTCGGAGTACGCCGACGTCGACCTGGGCCCGCATTCGTTCATCGTGACGCCGCTCGGCAATCCAGGCACCGAAGAGTTGTCGGTCGAGGAAACCATTCGCTCCGGCGGGCTCTATACGATTCTGGTCTCGAATACGTCGGACGGCGAGATCGCGGCACAGCGCATTCTCGAGGACAAGCGCTCGATGACCGGCCAGGCGACGCTGACCCTGCTCAACGCTGCCGGCCTGTTCGAAGTCGTGGGCGTCTATGTCGAGGCACCGGGCACGGACATCACGAACGAGGGCGCGCTGGTCAATCTGCTGCCGCCCGGCTTCGCGCCGCGACAGGCACTGCTGCCGGGCGACTACGAGATTACGATCGAGAATCCGCTGACCGGAGCGATTCTTGCCGGCCCTGTTCCCGTCACATTGGATGACGGCGGCGTCTATGGTCTATTGATCGTCAACGGTGCCGGCGGCAGCACGGTCGATCTCGTGCTGTACGACGATTTCATTCCCTGATTTCGATACGATCGGGCGCCGAAGCCGTGCCTGTCTCGA
The DNA here is from genome assembly GCA_035513215.1 of Gammaproteobacteria bacterium. Taxonomy (GTDB): domain Bacteria; phylum Pseudomonadota; class Gammaproteobacteria; order Steroidobacterales; family Rariloculaceae; genus DATCZB01. The sequence goes on from DATKCK010000045.1 coordinate 18,156, forward strand.
ATCGGCGACAGGCATCGAGCGAAACCGGGAAACTGCCGCGCCATGCGTTACAATCTCTGATACGCACTCTCCCTCAACGGACTCTCAGTCAAGGAGCCTACAAGTGAAACCCAAACTGGTCTTGGCCGCGGCCTTACTCGCGGGTCTCGCGACCACGGCCAACGCGCAGCGCGTTCGAGACGTATCGGACACGGTTGAGCTGTTTCAGAGCATCGAGCACGTAGCGCCCTACTTCGAATCGGCTTACGGCTATGCCGTCTGGCCGCGGATCGCGCGGGGCGGTCTCGGCATCGGCGCCAGCCGCGGCCGCGGTCAGGTCTATGTCGGCGGCCAGTTCACGGGGTTCAGCCGGCTCGTCGAGGTCAGCATCGGCCTTCAGGCCGGCGGCCAGACCTACCGGCAGATCGTGTTCTTCCAGAATCGGGAGGTCTACGACAACTTCACGTCGGGCGGTTTCGAGTTCGACGCCTCGGCCTCGGCAGTCGCGGTGACGGCCAGCGCGCAGGCCGGCGCCGGCACTCAGGGCGCCAGCGCATCGGCGGGCGCCGGGACGCCGAACACGGCGGCCGGCGGCGGTTATCACAACGGCCTTCAGGTCTTCACAATGGCCGAAGGCGGCCTGATGTATCAGGCGACGATCGCAGGCCAAAGATACCGCTTCGAACCGGCCGAATAAGGCCGGCTCGCCGCACCGAGCTCCTGGAACGACCCGCCCGCTCGCGCGGGCGGGTTCGCACTCCCCCTACGAGGCCGCGGACCCTTAGGCCAGCGCCCTTTCGAACAGCACGAGCAACCGGCTCCAGGCGCGCTCGGCCTGGGCTTCGTGATAGACGGCCGAATCGGGCGGGCACCAGCCGTGCTGAGCGCCCTCGTAGACTTCGATCTCGGCCATCAGACCGGCGGAATCGAAGGCTTCGCGCAACAGCACCTTGGCGTTGGGGTCCTGATTGTCGTCGTTCTCGGCAATCGCGATCAGGAACCCGGCGCTCATCTCTGGGATTAGCAGGTGCGGGCTTTGCGGGTTATCGGCGGTTGCCAGGCCCCCGCCATGAAACGACCCGCCGGCGCCGATACGGTCGGCGCGCGCGGCCGCAGTGCGCATGACCATCGGACCGCCCATGCAGTAGCCGATCGTGCCCATCTGACGATCGCCGGCGACCGCATCCTGCTCATCGAGCCAGTCGACGAAGGCGATGGCATCCGTCACGTGAGTCTCGGCGTTCAGCGCCTGGGCCAGCGGGAACACCGTATCCCTGACCTCGGGGTCGTTGAAGGTCGCGCCCTCGGGCACGACGGGCGAGCGCGCGCCGCGATAGAACGGATTGACGACGAGCACCGAGTAGCCGGACTGCGCAAGCCGTCGACCCATGCCGCGGAACGCGGGTCGGAGGCCCAGGATATCGGGCCAGACGATGACGGCGGCATGCGTGCCGGACGACGGATGCACGAAATAGCAGTCGGCGACGCCGTCCGGCGTCGTCACCTCGACGTCGGTCTCCGTCACGGCCTGCGCATTGGCAACCGGCGGCAGCGCGACCGCGAGTCCCACGCCGGCCGACATCGCGCCGAATGCGCGCCTCGAGATCGGCGGGTGTTCCCTCAAGTATGCCGACCAGTCCTTCAGCGTTCGTTCGTCACACATATTCCCTCTCCTTGAGGTTGTTCTATTCCGCTTCCGGTGCCGGCGGCGTCGCTTCGGCCGGCGGCAGCGATCTCATATAAGCGACGATGGCGTCGAGATCCTCGTCCGAGATCCGCTCGTAGAAACTGAAGCCCATGAACGGCAAAAGTTCCCGCCCGTCGCGGCTGATGCCGTAGACGATGGCACGTTTGATCTCGTCATCGGTCCAGGCGCCGACCCCGAGCGTCTCGTGGCTCGTGATGTTGGCCGAGATCGCGGCCCAGTCGTAGCCGAAAGGCCGCGGATACAGGTTCATGCCCGCGCCTTCCCGGCTAAAGTCCTCGACGCCATTGACGAGCGGCGTGTGACACTGCGAGCAATGACCGAGGTTGTGAGCGAGGTACCGGCCGTAGGCGACCTGATCGCTCTTCGGCGGCGCCACGATCGGCTCCTCGACGGGCGGCCCCCAGCTCGGCGGCAGCTCCATCCGAAGCTCCGATAGCGGCACCTCGTTACGAACGGCCGGCACCGTCCGCAGATAGGCGATGATCGCGTCCATGTCGTCGCTCGCGATGCCGTGGTAGTAGGGATAGAACGCCATCGGCGGACCCATCATCCGACCGTCGCGGCTGATACCCGACCGAATCGCGCGCTCGATCTCCTCGTCGGTCCACTCGCCGATACCGGTTTCCGGGTCCGGCGTGATATTCGGCGCATAAGCCGTGAAGATCGGCTCCTCGATGACGAAGTTGCCGGCGTACTCCATGCCGGGAACGAACTCGCCGTTCTCGTCGCGACCGTGATGGCAATTGCCGCAGCCGACGAGGCCTTCGACGAGATACTCGCCGCGGCCGACGAGATCCTCTTCGGCCGTCGGGCTCGGCGCCACGGGCTCGCGGTCAAACACGGGCTCGGCTTGCGGCTCGGGCGCTGGCGCGGGCGTGCTCGCGCCGCCGCCGGCGGCTTGCTCAGGCTCCGAATCCTGCGAACAGGCGGCAAGACCGAGTACCAGTAGCCCCGTAATGGCAAGTCGAAGAGACTCACTCTTATTCGACCGTCTCGACATGCAGTTCTCCCCCAATGCAGGCTGACGTTTGCCGCCATAATGCCATCGACTCCGGCTGCGGGCCAGTTGTCGCTCGCCGGCGACGCGAGCGGATCGGAACGCCGCTCGCGCGCCGGCCCTACCGATTCCTTCTAGTGCTGAGCCGCCGGTCCGGAGCCGCCCTTGACCGCTTCGTGCGTCTTGCCGAATCGCGGGACGAACTTCGGCACTCGCTCACGGTAGCGGTCGTAGTCCGAGCCGAGGAACCTGACCAGATCACGTTCCTCGTACGGCACGGCGATGACGATGTAGGCGCTCATGCCGATCGCGAAGATCAAGTGGCCGAGCGTCATCGCGGGCGTCGCCCAGAACGTCACGAACCACCCAACGTAGAGCGGATGTCTGACGAAGCGGTAGAGAAGCTGCACCGAGAACGGCTTCTCCGTGTACGGCATCTGCCTGAGATTCATCCAGACCTGTCGCAGGCCGAACAGATCGAAGTGGTCGATGACGAACGTCGACAGCAGCACGAGCAGAATGCCCGCAAGATAGAGGCCCCAGAGCCCGTAGACGAGCCAGCCGGCGTCGGCCTGCCAGACGACCTGCGTCATCGGCCGCCACTGCCAGAACATCAGAATCAGCACGAGGCTCGACAGCAGCACGTAGGTGCTGCGCTCGATGCTCGCCGGAATCGTCCTCGTCCACCAGGCCTTGAATCCGGGCCTCGCCATAATGCTGTGCTGCAATCCGAACAGCACGATCAGGCCGATGTTGATCGCCGCGGCCAGCGCGAACGTCGTCTCGACGCCGTCGTCGATTCCTTTCGGCACGTAGAAGTTGGCCAGGAATCCGATCAGATAGAGAAATGTCAGAAAGAAGACGAAGTAGCTGATCACCCCAAAGATCAGTGCAAGGATTCGCCCCATGACTGCGCCCTCCGATTATGGTTATTAGGTATGGGAGAACCGGCGCAGTATAGCCCTCCCGATGCTCGCCTGAACAGGCGCGCGGGCGCCCCGTGTCATCGAGCCGACGATCACGAGCAGGAGCATCGACAGCCAGTCGAGCGCTCCGCCGCCACCGCCGCCCTGCGGCTGATTCGGACGGACCTCGACGCTGCGCGTCAGCAGCGCCGATGCGTTCCCCGACTCGTCCCAGACCTGATACGTGACCTGGTACTGGCCGATCAGGCTCGTGTTGACGTTATCCGAAACCACGATTCGGTCCGTCAGATCGCCGTCGGCGGAATCCGTCGCGGTCGCGCCCTGATCGACATAGGGCCCACCGACGAAGGTCTCCACCGCGGAGGAACCGAGCATTTGGATCACGGGCGCGGTCACGTCGCCGATGCCGAATCGCCCGCTGCCGTCGCTGCGAAAGATCCTGACGCCGTCCGGCGTGCCGACGGCGAGGTCGAGGCGATCGTCGGCGCTGAAGCTGCCGAACGCCGCTGAAGTGGCGCCCGTGACCGCAAGCTGATCGGCGGCCCGGACGAGCAGACCGCCGGAGCCCGAGCTCAGGAAAATCTGGTGGGCGCCCGTCTCGTTCAGCACGGCGGCATCGGCGATGCCGCTTCCGTCCGCGTCCGCCCCGAGCACGGCGAAGGTTGGTGCCGCGCCGAGATTCTCGGCCAGCGAGAATCCCGATCCGGCCAGAGCGTCGTTCAGATATACGGGATTCGACGGCCATTCCGAGCCGCCCATCGCCGTCTTGCCGAACATCAGATCGCGGGCCCCGTCGCCGTTGAAGTCCTCGGCGATGACCGAGGTCGTCGGCCCCGTCGCGAGACTCGCGCCGAGCTCGAACGATGCGCCGGCAAGACGATAGATCGGCGCGTTCGACGCGGCGCCGGCCACGACGATCTCGGCCCGAGGGTCGCCCAAAAGGTCGGCGACGACCAGGTCCTCGCCGGCACCGGCAATGCTGCGCGGGGAGGCATACCGTCCCGGCACGCCGGTGCCGAAATAAACCAGCGTCTGCGATTCACCGGAAAAGGCAAGATCGATGACGCCGTCGGCGTCGATGTCGCCGATTGCGACGGCGCTGGTTTGCTGGCCGGAATGACTCAGAACTATGGTTTGAAACTCTCCGGCGCCGTCATTCAGAAAGATCCGGGGCGGCGAGGAAGCGGAACCCGCGGCGACGATATCGAGATCCTGATCGCCGTCGAGGTCGCCGACGGCAACGTCGTTGTCGCGGGCCGCCGATCCGATCCGCCGCGGCGCGCTGTCGAGCATGCGCTTGCGCTCATTGGACGGATCGACGACGTTTCGAAACAGCAAGATGCTTTCCGATTCCGCCGTCGCGACGACGAGATCGTCCTCGCCGTCGCCGTCGAAGTCGCCGGATGCCATGGCCAGCGCCTCGACGTCCTGAAACGACTGCGCGGCCACGTTGCTGACGCTGCCGGCGATGCTGAGCGCCGTGTGCGCGCTGTTGTCCGCGGGATCGAGGTCGGTCGCGCCGACAATCGTGACGCTGGCCGTTCCGACAACGTCACCGGCCCGCTCCGCGCTGCCCGTCAGCTCGATCGTCGCGGCCTCGCCCGAGGCCAGAGAGAGCAGCTGGCAGCTCAGGCGCATATCCGTTCCGTCGGGTACCAGGCTGCAACCGGGATCGGAAACGGGATCAAAGCCGAATGGCACTTCGCCGGTGAACTGCCCCCTGAGAATCCCCGTGTCGATCTGGTAGTTCGATTCGTTGAATACGGTGATCGACCACGTCGCCGAAGCTCCGACAGTGACGGGATTAGGCCCGGCCGAAAGCGCCACACGCAGATCGGCGATACGGTCGTCCCGAATGACGAATCGGAACGACCCGTCGACGACGTGCACGCCGTCGCCAACACGAAATCGCGCCGTGCTGTTGCCCGCTGCATCGATGGACGGGACACCCGAAATCAGACCCCGAGGCGAGAGCGTCAACCCCGACGGCAGCGTGACGGTCTCGAACTCGAGCTCTTCCGGACCATCGGGATCCGAGACGAAGTCGGCCAAATCGAGCTCGAAGGCAACGCCGACGTTGGCGATCTGGTCCGGAATCGAAGCGATCTCGGGCCGTTCGTTGCGTTGCTCGACGAATATCCGGACCCGTGCGGGCTCGCTCAAGCTCTGCCCGTCGCTGGCGCGGTAGGTGAAGCCATCCTCGCCGGTGAAGCGGCGATCCGGTTCATAGGAAAACGAACCGTCCGAATCGAGATCCAGGTCGCCGTGAGCCGGTCCGACGACGAGAACGGCTGTCAACTCGTGTCCGTCGGGATCGAAGTCGTTCGCCAGCACGCCCTCTGAATCGTCGACATCGAGATCGTCGTCCTCCTCGACGAAGTAACTGTCGTCCTGCGCGACCGGGGGCGCGTTCGGGCCCGAGACGAGCACGCGAACGTCGGCGGCCGAGAAGCGAAAGCCGCTGTATATGATCACGTAGCGAAAAGTCTCGACGCCTTCGAATCCCGCCCGGGGTGTGTAAATCAGGGTCCGTCGGTTGGAATTGATGCGCACCTGCCCGCCTTGATTGGGCGACGTGACGGACAGAATCGAGGCCGAGCCGAATCCGACATTGTCGTTCGCGATGACATCGAGCACGTTATTCGCGCTGCCGGGAAGCACAGTGAAATTGTCGTCGTTCGCTTGCGCATGCGAGAGCTGCGCCGTCAGCGAGGCAACGAGGAAAACCAAAGCGGCGGCAAGTTGTCGTGAGCGCGGTCCAAACCTCACGCGCGCACCTCTTATTGTCTTATAGACCTGTCATTAGCATGACATATGTTCAGTGCAGCGGGTTGGGCTTATGTCAAACTGCCGTCGTTGCTGCAGTGGCGCCCCGGAGGATGCGGTTGCTTGAGACGTTGTTGGCGCCCCGGGCAGTATTCGAGAAGCCTTCTATAGTCTAGCTTTCCGGCCAACCCAAAAGCCGAGTTACCCCCGTTCTTACCCCTCCAGTGGTGTCGTTTCGAACGGCGTATTGCGGTCCAGCGACGTGGGCAACGCATTCCATCGAACCTATGCAAATTCGGCGTTTGAAGTCGCAGCCGATGTGGCAAAGGCGACAACGCAGCTCGAACGCGGCAACCCCTCATCCGATGTACTCAAGAATGTACTAAAGAATCGTGGCTGAAGGTGGCCACCCGTGGAGCGCACTGGTCAAGAGCGGGAGGACGAACCCCCATGCTTTCCACGCCTACAGACTTCCTTGGGGTTCCGTAGATGAGAAACTGGAGCGGGAAACGAGACTGAAATTCGCGCCCCACCATCTTGATTCCTCGATGTTTTCTCCTTCGCCTGTTCCGCCGGTGTACTGAATGATGTACTCATTCAGCGTGGCTGCTCCAGACGATCGGCCAACCACAGCTTGATGAGCGATTGACGGGTCACCCCGAGGCGCCGCGCCTCCCGGTCTATGGAGCGCACCATCCACGTTGGAAAATCCACGTTGACGCGCTTCGCCTCCAAACCCGGACGCCGGGCTTTTGCGAGATCCAGTTGATCCATAATGCGCTCGCCGGTATCGAACTTCCGATCAAACGTCGCCGCCTTCATCCTCGCCTTCATAAATCGCCACCTCTTCATCTCGCGACCGCCTGACGGAAATCAATCGAATGTTCTCGCCGCGACGAGTCACTACGGCCGACCAATGCTTCTCTTCAAGCTTACCGATCACAACCCAACGCGGCTCATCAGTCACTCGCGCCGGGATTTCGACGAGAGCCGCGTCGCTCCAAAGCGCCTGCGCCTCCTCGAAATCGAGGCCGTGCTTACGCTTGTTTTCGGCGCTTTTCTCTGGGCCGTACTCAAAACCCATGCCTTATCTATAGCACAAGCGATAGGTATAAAAAAGGTATATTTAATATATTCTTCGGTCGAGTGGCGAGGTGGGGACCTTCGCCCGAGTGCTCACCGCCCAGGGCAGGATTGTCGGCATCGAAAACAGCGCGCAGGGCTGCCTGCCAGGGGCCTCAGACGCGTGCAGCCTGCGAGCCTGACTCAAAAGAGTCTCCGGAAAAGTCGGGCCGGCTCGATTGCACTACCTGTGCGCGACGTTGTGTTTCTCCCGCGTCATTCAGTCCGAAGCAGCTGCGTCGGGCACGACCAGGGATAAGGTCTGTCGGCGATTCTTTCGATAGAAGCGAAAATCGCCATCGAGCGTCCAGATGCATGCCGTGGGATGCAGTTCCGCCATCCTGACCAGGCAAGCATCGGCAAACGCCATCGGCCGGTCCCGGTACCGCCGCATCAGATCGCGCACATGCCGGTACTGTGCGTGGAAATCGAATTCCGAGCGCAGAAACCCCGTGTCGACAAGCTCGAAAAAAACGTCCGTTCTGTGGCCGCCACGTTTGATCAGAAATAGGGCTTCGGAAATCACGGCGTCGCAAGTAAGCACCGATGCGGGCGCGTGCTTCGACGCTTCGACAGCCCAATGGTGCCGAGCATCGTCTCGAGCGAGCAGTGCCACGAGCGGCCCCGTGTCCAGCAGCCACGTCTTCACCGACCGTAATCGTCGAGATGCGCCGGATTGGTCGAGAGATCCGCGGGACCACCGCCAAGCTTTCCGATCAGCGGCTCGATGACCTCGTAAGCTGACTTCTCCGAGCCGGGTTCGGACGTTACGCCGTACGCGCGCAGCGCCTGGCGAACCAGACTCGCCCTCGAGACGCCTTCGCGCTTGGCACGCTCACGCAACGCCCGCGCTTCGGCCTTTGAAATACGCAGGGAAAGCGTTTCATCGTGCATTCAAGGAATGTAAGACAATTGCTCAGAAAACGCAATACACCTCGTAGATGGCCGCAAGACGAACTCCCCTATGTTCGCTCACGCACCGATCGAGGAAATGGCGGATGGTACAAAGTAGGTGAGCTAGCGGCGTGCGCCGAAGCGAGAGCGGACTCCGTCCGGCATTCGGCCCGCCGCAAATGGCCCCAAGCACGCGCTGGGGATACCCGTCTACCGGGCACCATCAGACGAAGGAGGAGCGCAATGTTTTTACCACGATTCGCTGTCGGGACGATTGTCGCGGCGTTTCTGACTGCCGGGACTGCGTTTGCGCAGAGCAAGGAGGAACAGCAACGAGAGGAGCTGCGCGCACGCGCGGCGGAGACGCTCGACGAGCTGTTCATTGAGGTAGAGGGCTCGAAGGCGCTTTATGACAACGCAGTCGGGTATGCCGTGTTCGCGGTGACCAAAGCAGGCTTCTTCGTAACCGGAGGCGGCGGCTCGGGCGTGACCGTCGATAAAGCCGCGGGCGACACCGTTTACATGAAGATGGGGCTGGGCGGCGTCGGATTCGCCTTCGGCGGACAACAGTACGATATGGTGATCCTGTTCCAGACTGCCGATCGGCTCGAGACCTTCATCGACGGAGGGTGGGACGGTCAAGCGGCAGCCAAGGCGGTCGCGGGCAGCGAGACCGCGGGCGCGGGCTCGGGCTTCATCGACGGTGCCATCGTGTACACGTTGGGCGAGAAGGGTCTAATGGCGTCGGCTGACGTTTCCGGCACGCGGTTCTGGGTCGATGAAGAGTTAAACTAGGCGGACACATTGACCCGTTCGGCGACGACTTCGCGATCCACATATCCGCGGAAGCGCGCAGATCACCGAACAAACCAAGGCTTGCTAATCGCACGGTGACCGTTAGGATCGTCGGATCGTGCGTGACCTAGCCATCCTCTTCATCCACCTGATCGTGACTTTGGCGCGCCTGCTGCGGCCGGGCGGTGTTCGCGGCGTCGTCGCTGAATCGTTGCTCCTCAAACAGCAGTTACTGGTCGTAAGCCGGTCCCGCGAGCGAGCGCCGAATCTGCGGCCAATGGAACGCATCGTTGTCGGTCTCTGCGCCGGTTTCATGCGCCCTGCCCGCTTTCCTCGACCATCCTCAGCTTTCACCGGGCACTGGTGAAAAGGAAGTACCGATTGCTATTCACGCCCAAGCGCCGCGGAAAGCCAGGCCCCAAGGGCCCTTCCGCTGAGTTGATCGAAGCCACCGTGGCGATGAAGCGGAGAAACCCGCGCTTCGGCTGCCCACGGATCGCTCAGCAACTCTCATATATATTCGGTATCGAGATCGACAAGGACGTCGTCCGTCGGGTGCTGGCGAAGCGTTACCGCCCGGATCCTCGCTCCGGCGGGCCCTCCTGGCTCACGCTTCTCGCACATACCAGAGATTCTTTGTGGTCCGCGGATCTATTCCGGTGCGAATCGCTGATCCTCAAGAGCCATTGGGTAATGGTCGTCATGGATCAGTTCACGAGGCGAGTCGTCGGCTTCGCGGTGAGTGTCGGCGATCTCGATGGCCCCGCCGTCTGCCGAATGTTTAACGACATCATCTCCCGCAGAGATGCCCTGCCCCGCTATCTCAGCACCGATCACGACCCACTATTTGAGTTCCACCGATGGAAGGCGAATCTCCGCATTCTCGAGGTGACTGAAGTGAAGACGGTGCCGTACGTGCCCTTGCCGCATCCGTTCGTGGAGCGACTGATCGACACGATACGGCGCGAGTTTCTCGATCTCGTACCCTTTTGGACGACTCGCGACCTCGAGCGCAAGCTCGCAAGCTTCATGGACTATTACAACCGAAAGCGCGTTCACCGCGCGCTCGACGGGGCCTTACCAGACACGGCATCTCGAACCAAGGTCATTCACCTGGATGACTATCGCTGGGAACCATGTTGTCGCGGGCTGTATCAGTTGCCTGTAGCGGCATAACTGCCAATTCGCCACCTACACGTCCAACTCGGCCCAGAACGCGGCTTCGGCGTCGCTGCCAACGCGTTCCAAACTAGAGATTAGACGCTGTATTCGAGGGCTTTCTTCTGCCTCAGCAGAGCGAAACGGATGAATCGGCTCTTGACCGCTCGCTCGCCAGTAACACGCAAGGAGCAGCACTGTAGCGATGAACGGAGCAATCCTTCTCACCACTTCGCTCCCTTAATCACCAAAAGGCTGCATCGGGTCGACGCGGGCCGACCAATACGCTCAGAAACCATAGCACCTGGCCGGCCGCCACGGAGACCACGGCCGCCGTTCAGATCTCGCCGCAGCGAGCGACCTGTATGGCGAGTCACTCCGGACACTCAACGGCCGCATTTCGTCGGGAAGCCCCGAAACTCGGCCGGCAACTCGACAGCGTCAGGCGTTGGGAAACAGGCTCGCGACGACTCCCATCGGGATATACAGCCGCATGGGATCGGTCGTAAAGCGTTCGAACCCGTACTGC
>DATKCK010000046.1:0-21309 GCA_035513215.1 Gammaproteobacteria bacterium
CCGGTTCGGCGCGCCGAACCTGAAGGGGTCTGACCCCATTACCAGCCCATTCAGTCGGGGCGCAGCAGCTCGTTGAGGCCCGTCTTCGCGCGCGTTTTCTCGTCGACACGTTTGACGATGACGGCACAGCTCAAGCTGTACTTGCCGTCCTTCGACGGCAGGCTGCCCGGCACGATGACCGAGCCCGGCGGCACGCGGCCGTAGTGGATTTCGCCGGTTTCGCGGTCGTAGATTCGCGTCGACTGGCTGATGAAGGTGCCCATCGCGATGACCGATCCACGGCCGATGACGACGCCCTCGACGACTTCCGAGCGCGCCCCAATGAAGCAGTCGTCCTCGATGATCGTCGGTGTCGCCTGCAGCGGCTCGAGCACGCCGCCGATGCCGGCGCCGCCCGAGAGGTGAACGTTTCGCCCGATCTGTGCGCAGCTGCCGACGGTCGCCCAGGTATCGATCATCGAGCCCCGGCCGACGTAGGCGCCGATGTTGACGAAGGACGGCATCAGCACGACGTCCGGCGCGATGTAGGCGCCGCGGCGGACGATGGCGTCGGGGACGACGCGCGTGCCGCTCGACGCGAACGCTTCGGCGTCGAATCCCGCATACTTCGACGGCACCTTGTCGAAAAAGCGCGTATAGCCCGCATCGATGATCGTGTTCTCGTTGATCCGAAACGACAGCAGCACGGCTTTCTTGAGCCACTCGTTGACGGTCCAGCCGTCACCGGCAGGCTCGGCCACTCTGAGGCTGCCGTCATCGAGCCTTGCGATCGCCGCGTCGACGGCCTGACGCGTCGCGGCATCGACCGTCTTCGGCGACAGCTCCTGGCGCCTTTCCCAGGCGGCTTCGATCGTCTTCTCGGTCGTCATCTATCGTCCTTCGGCATGAATTTGGGTCGACAATATTGGGGTCAGACCCCTTTCAGGTTGGGTCAGACCCAACCTGAAAGGGGTCTGACCCCAATATTATCCTGCGGCGCGGGCGGACGGTTCCGACAGGGCCTCTTCGAGGGCGGCTTTCAGGGCCTGGGCTTGAGCCTCGTCGAGCGGCGTGTTGTTGTGGTCGGTCACGAAGAAGACGTCCTCGGCGCGCTCGCCGATGGTCGCGACCTTGGCATTTTGCAGCTCGACGCCCATGCGCTCGAGCACCTGGCAGACCTCGAACAGAAGACCCGGCCGGTCGGCGGCGACGAGCTCGACGATCGTGCGGTTGCTGGCCTGGTCGAGCGACATCGCGATCTGCACCGGTGTCGTGAACATCCTGACCTGCCGCGGCATCCGGCGGCTGATCCGGACCGGCTGCGACTTGCCGTCCGTCAGCGCCTTCTCGATGCGGACCTTGAGCTCGTCGACGAGAAGCCGGTCATCGATCGGGTTCCCGTCGCTGTCGAGCAGGCAATAGGTATTGAGGTTCCGGTCGGCGCTGACGGGGATGATTCGCGCGTCGACGACGGTGAACCCCATCGCGGCGACGACGGCCGTCGTCTGAATGTAGGAACGCCGGTCGCTCGAATAGACCATCAGCACCGTGAGCCCCGGAGAGATCGAGTTGCTGACCTCGACGAGCAGGGACGGGCGCCCGGGGTCGCGAGTCAGCACCGAGATGTGCCAGGCGACTTCCTCGGCGCGATGACGGAAATAGTACTCGTCGCTGAACTCGTTCCAGATCGACAGCCAGCGTTTGGAAGCGATCCCGGTCTTCTCGAGGATCGCGGCGGCCCGCTCTTTGGTCTCCTCGATCAGCTCCTCCCGGTCGATCGGATCGGCGGCCCCGCGCCGCAGCGCCCGCTTCGTGCCCTGATACAGCTCCCAGAACAGCGTGTCCTTCCACGAGTTCCAGATGTCCGGGTTCGTCGCCTTGACGTCGGCGACGGTCAGCACGTAAAGATAATTGAGGTGCCTCTGATCGCCGACGAGGCGAGCGAACTCGTTGATCACGACCGGATCGTTGACGTCCTGCTTCTGCGCCGTCATCGAGAGCAGCAGATGGTGCCGAACGAGCCAGGCGACGAGCCTGGCGTCGTATCGGCTCATGCCGTGCTCGAGACAGAACGCCATCGCATCGGTCGCGCCGAGCTCGGAATGATCTCCGCCGCGGCCCTTGGCGATGTCGTGGAAGATGCCGGCGAGGTACGCGATCTCCGGCTTCTCGAAGCTCTGCATGATCGAGCTCGCGTTCGGATGCTCGTCGTCGAAGCGCGGCAGCTTGAGCCGCCGCAGGTTCTCGACGACGAACAGCGTATGCTGATCGACCGTGTAGGCGTGGAAGAGGTCGTACTGCATCCGGCCCACGATTCGGCCGAAGGCCGGCAGATAAAGGCCGAGCACGCCATAGGTGTTCATGTGCTTGAGCGTGCGTGTCACGCCCTGCGGGGCCTTCAGAATCTCGAGAAAGAGCCGCTGGTGCCTCGGGTTTTGCCGGAACTCCTCGTCGATCAGCCACAGATGCTGCTTGATCAGCGCGATCGTGCGCGCATTGACGCCCTTGAGCCCGGTGTGCTGCTCGAGCAGCAGAAAGACTTCGAGCAATGTCGATGGCTCGCGCAGGAAGACGTCGTTGTCGATCGCCTCGAGGTAGCCGTTGCGGGATTGAAAGTGCTCGCTCAAGCGGGTCGCCGGCGCGTCCCGGTCGAGCAGGATCGCCTCCTCGAAGAGCTGTAGCAGCATCTCGTTGATACGCGAGAGCTCCATGACGGTGCGGTAGTAGCGCTGCATGAGCTGCTCGACCGCGAGCGTATAGGTCGCATCCTCGTAACCGAGCATCTTCGCGAGCTTGATCTGGTGGTCGAACAACAGCCGGTCCTCGCGGCGGCCGGTCAGAAGGTGCAGCGCGAAACGGATCTTCCAGAGAAACGAACGGCCGGCGATCAGGATTCTGAACTGACCTTCGGTCAGGAAGCCGTGCTCGACGAGGTCCTCGAGCCGGTCGGCGCCGAGGTCGCGCCGCGCGATCCAGTGAATCATCTGGATGTCGCGCAGGCCGCCGGGGCTGCCTTTGACGTTGGGCTCGAGGTTGTAGGCCGTGTCGTGATAACGGCCATGACGGGCGACCTGCTCGGCGACCTTGGCGCGAAAGAACTCCGGCGGGCTCCAGCAGGCCTCGACGCCGACACGCCGCGGCAGCTCGGCGAAGAGCCTGCCTGGACCGGCGAGCAGGCGCGTTTCCATCAGCGTCGTGACGATCGTGACGTCGCCTTTCGCCTGGTCGGCACAGTCGTCGAGCGTGCGCACGCTGTGCCCGACCTCGAGCCCGATGTCCCACAGAAACGTCAGAAAGCGGCTGATTTGGTCGTTGCTCTCCGGCGGCAACGCGTCCTCGACGAGCAACAAGAGGTCGATGTCGGAGTGAGGATGCAGCTCGCCGCGGCCGAAACCACCGACGGCGACGAGATCGGCCGTCGCCTCGAGTCCGGCGGCCTTGCGATGCCAGACGGCGCGGATGATCTCGTCGATGAAGCGCGCCCGGTCGTGCACGAGCGTCTCGACGGCGACGCCTTCGTCGAAGCGGTGCCGCTGCCGCTCCTGCTCCTCGTCCAGAAGCTTGCGAAAGGCCGCAACGCTCGCCTCCGTTCCGAGCGCGAGCAGCTCGTCGAGGCGGGCGGGGTCCGGGTATGCAGCGGTCCCGGCCGGCGTGGTCGCGGTCTGGGCGCTCATGTCAGTCGGCCCGATCGGCAGTCCCGAGCGTCAGAACCTCGAAACCGCCTTCGGTCACGAGCACGGTGTGCTCCCACTGCGCCGAGAGCGAGTGATCCTTGGTGACGACGGTCCAGCCGTCGGCGAGCAGCCTGACGTCGCGCTTGCCGGCATTGATCATCGGCTCGACGGTGAACGTCATGCCGGGCCTGAGCTCCAGCCCGGTTCCCGGCGTCCCGTAGTGCAGCACCTGCGGGTCCTCGTGAAAGATCCGTCCGATCCCGTGGCCGCAGTATTCGCGAACGATGCTGAAGCGATGCGACTCGGCGTGAGTCTGCACGGCATGACCGATATCGCCGAGCGTCGCGCCGGGCCGGATCCCGCGAATCCCGGCCCACATGCTGTCGCGGCACACCTCGATCAGCCGCGCCGCGAGCACCGTCGGCTCGCCGACCGTGAACATCCGGCTCGTGTCGCCGTGAAACCCGTCCTTGATAACGGTGATGTCGATATTGACGATGTCTCCCGTCTTAATCGTCTTGTCGCCCGGGATCCCGTGGCAGACGACGTGGTTGACCGAGGTGCAGATCGACTTCGGAAACCCGCGGTAATTGAGCGGTGCCGGCACGGCATCCTGAGTGTGGACGATGTATTCGTGACAGATGCGGTCGAGCTCGTTGGTCGTGATGCCGGGCCTGACGTGTTCCCCGATCATGTCGAGCACGTCGGCCGCGAGCCTGCCCGCGACCCGCATCCTGTCCTGCTCCTCCGGAGTTTTGATCGTCACAGCCATCGGTGTCGGCTTTGGTCCTTTCATCGCTTCCTCGGCGGCGGTCGCCTTCGCGCCCTTGCCTTTCTCGGCGGCGGTCGCTCCGCGCCCTTGCCTTGTTCGGCGCCGGATGCTGCAGCGTCCTTGCCTTAATGGGAGTTTTCTGAGGTCCGCCGGGCGGCCCTGATCGGCGGCGGCCCGGTTTGTTGCAGCCGAGCCGCTATGGTATAAAGCGCGCGCCCCGCAGGCAATTTCTGTCTTCGAGGCAAATACACACACGTGTTGGAACCGGCGGGCCGGGTGCCCTGATGGGTTGCCTGTCGGATCACGTGGAGGATCAACCCAACAAGGAGCTCTCATGGCCGAAGTATCCATGCGCCGGATGCTCGAAGCGGGCGTGCATTTTGGACACCAGACCCGCTTCTGGAACCCCCAGATGGCACAGTACATCTTCGGGGAACGCAACAAGATCCACATCATCAATCTCGAGAGGACGCTACCGCTCTATCTCGAGGCGCTGGCATTCGTTCGCAGCATCGTGGCCGATGGCGGCACCGTGCTGTTCGTCGGCTCCAAGCGCGCCGCGCGGCAGGCCATCGCCGAGGAAGCGGAGCGCTGCGGCATGCCGCATGTCAGCCAGCGCTGGCTCGGCGGCATGCTGACCAATTTCAAGACGATCCGCCAGTCGATCAAGCGCCTCGGCGAGCTCGAGGGGATCACGAGTGGCGAGGAAAACCGCGATTTCACGAAGAAGGAAGTCCTGAAGCTCGCGCGCGAGCGCGACAAGCTCGAGCGCGCGCTCGGCGGCATCAAGAAGATGGATTCGCTGCCCGACGCCGTTTTCATTATCGACGTGGGTCACGAGGAAATCGCGGTGCGCGAGGCGACCAAGCTCGGCATCCCGGTCATCGCCGTCGTCGACACGAACTGCTCGCCGGCCCGCGTCGATTACGCGATTCCCGGTAACGACGACGCGATGCGCGCCATCAAGCTTTACGCGGAAGGCGTCGCCGACGCCGTTCTCGATGGCAAGGCTTCGATCCCCGAGGTGCCTACGGGCGACGACGAGTTCGTCGAGCTCGACGAGGAGGGCAAGCCGCTCGAGGCGCACCGGCGCGGCGCGAAGAAGGCCGGTAAGAAGCGCGCGAAGGCAGCCAAGGTCACGAAGAAGAAACCGATACGGACGGCGAAGGCGGCTGGCGCCGAAGCGAAGGCGTCCGGCGCCGAACCGAAGGCGGCTGGCGCCGAAACGAAGGCGTCCGGTGACGAACCGAAGGCGTCCGGCGACGAACCGAAAACTGCCGGCGACGAGGCGAAGGCGTCCGGCGACGAAGCGAAAGCGTCCGGCGACGAAGCGAAGATCGCGGACCAGGAAGCGAAGCCTGCTCGAGCCGACGACGAAGTGCCGCAGAAGCCGTCCCGCGCGAAGGCCGAGGCTGCGCAGGCAGCACCGGCAGCCCCGGCCGCCGCGGGCGAGAAGCCCGCGGAATCCGGCCACGACGACGACAACGCGTCCGGCGACGAGGAGGCCGCC
Organism: Gammaproteobacteria bacterium; assembly: GCA_035513215.1. Classification (GTDB taxonomy): domain Bacteria; phylum Pseudomonadota; class Gammaproteobacteria; order Steroidobacterales; family Rariloculaceae; genus DATCZB01. The sequence goes on from DATKCK010000046.1 coordinate 5,936, forward strand.
GGCGACGACGATGCCTCCGGCGACGACGATGCCGCCGGCGACGACAAGGCTTAGGGAGAATCAGCGATGGAGATCAAACCCGCACAGGTCAAGGAGCTCAGGGAGCGCACCGGCGTCGGCATGATGGACTGCAAGAAGGCGCTGATCGAGACCGGTGGTGACATGGATGCGGCGGTCGACTATCTGCGCAAGGCGGGGCAGGCCAAGGCCGACAAGAAGGCCAACCGTATCGCGGCCGAGGGCCGGGTCCTGATCGCCGAGGCGGCCGGCCGTTACGCTCTGCTCGAGGTCAATGCCGAGACCGATTTCGTCGCCAACGACGAGAATTTTCTCGAGTTCGCGAACGTCGTCGGCGAGACGATCGTGCGCGAGAAGCCGGCCGACGTCGAGGAGTTGCTTGGCCTGACGGTAGGCGGCGCGACGCTCGAGGAAGCGCGCGCGGCCCTGATCGGCAAGATCGGCGAGAACATCTCGGTCCGGCGTTTCGATCTTATCGAGCCGGCCGGCACCGTCGGGCGCTATGTCCACATGAATCACAAGATCGGCGTGCTCGTCGAGCTCGAAGGCGGCAATGACGAGCTCGCGAAGGATGTCGCGATGCAGATCGCGGCGACGTCGCCGCAGTTCGTCTCGGTCGACGACGTGCCGGCGGAGGCGCGCGAGAAGGAGCGCGAGATTCTGAGCGCGCAGGCGGCGCAGGAAGGCAAGCCGCCCGAGATCGTAGCCAAGATGGTCGAGGGCAGGCTGCGCAAGCACTTCGACGAGATCACGCTGCTCGGGCAGCCCTTCGTCAAGAACCCGGATCAGAAAGTCCGCGACCTGCTGAAGGGCGGAGGCGCTTCAGTGACACGCTTCGTCCGCTACGCGGTCGGGGAGGGGATCGAAAAAAAGCGTGAGAACTTTGCCGATGAGGTCGCGGCTTTGCAGTAAGCTAGGCGCGGCGAGGGGTTCGAGCGAGAGGGATACGTGGCAGGAAATCCGCCGGCCTACCAGCGCGTGCTGCTCAAGCTGAGCGGGGAAGCCCTGCTCGGCGATCAGCCCTACGGCGTCGACCCGAAGGTCATCGCTCGCGTCGCATCGGAGATCGGCGAGCTCGCGACGATGGGCGTCGAGGTCGGGCTCGTCATCGGCGGCGGCAACATCTTCCGCGGCGCGGGTCTTGCCGAGGCCGGCATGGACCGCGTGACGGCCGATCACATGGGGATGCTCGCCACGGTCATCAACGCGCTTGCCCTGCAGGACGCGCTCGAGCGCAAGGGCGCGACGGCCCGGGTCATGTCCGCGGTGTCGATGCATCAGGTCTGCGAGGACTACATCAGGCGGCGCGCGATCCGGCACATGGAGAAAGGCCGTGTCGTCATCTTCGCGGCCGGCACCGGCAATCCGTTCTTCACGACCGATACGGCGGCGAGCCTGCGCGCGATCGAGATCGGGGCCGACGTCCTGCTCAAGGCGACCAAGGTCGACGGTGTCTACTCGGCGGATCCGATGAAGGATCCTACCGCCGAGCGCTATGGCAGCCTCTCCTTCGACCGGGTGCTCAGCGAGAAGCTTCAGGTCATGGATGCCACGGCCATCGTGATGTGCCGCGACAACAACCTGCCGCTGGTCGTCTTCAATCTGAACAACAGCGGCGACCTCGTGCGGATCGTCTCAGGAGAGACGCTCGGCACCTCGGTCGGAAACGAACTGGCGGCGCAGGGGGCGTAGGGCGCATGCTCGAAGAGGTCAAGAAGGACGCCGCGACGCGGATGAAAAAGAGCGTCGAAGCGGTGCACGACGAGTTGCGGCGACTGAGAACGGGGCGCGCTCACGCCGGCCTGGTCGAGCACATCACCGTCGAGTATTACGGCACCGAGGTGCCGGTCAATCAGGTCGCGACGATCACGGTCGAGGACTCGAGGACGCTGGCCGTCACGCCCTGGGAAAAGGACATGGTGCGCGTCGTCGAGAAGGCGATTCTGATCTCGGATCTGGGCCTGACGCCCGCGACGGCCGGGACCGTGATTCGCGTGCCGCTGCCGCCGATGACCGAGGAGCGCCGCCGCGAGCTCGTCAAGGTCGTGCGCAACGAGGGCGAGAACGGCCGGATCGCGATTCGCAACATCCGCCGCGACGCGCTCAACGACTGTAAGGAGATGCTGAAGGACAAGATGATCACGGAGGACGAGGATCGCAAGGCCCACGACGACATCCAGAAGCTCACCGACAAGTATGTGGCCGAGGTCGACGCGCTGCTCGCGGAGAAAGAGACCGAGATCATGGAGTTCTAGCGAATGAACCCACGCGCAGAGCTTCATTAGCTCCTCGATGGTCGCCAAGTCCATACCGCAGCCGGGTTTACCGGCGCCGCCCCGTCACGTCGCTATCATCATGGACGGCAACGGCCGCTGGGCCGAGCGCCGGGGCAAGCCGCGCATCGCCGGGCACCAGGGCGGCATCGAGCCGGTCCGCGAGGTCGTGAAGGCCAGCGCCGAGCTCGGTATCGAGGCGCTGACGCTGTTCGCATTCTCGAGCGAGAATTTCGACCGGCCCGCCGACGAGGTCAGCGCGCTGATGGCACTCTTTCTCGAAGCCCTCGACAGCGAGATCGCCGAGCTCGACGCCAACGGAGTCCGCCTCAGGTTCATCGGCGACGGGCCGCTGCTCGGCCCGGGGCTCGGCGCGGCAACGCGTGCCGCCGAGGCAAGAACGGCGGCCAACTCCGGGCTTCTGCTCGTCATTGCCGCCGCCTACGGCGGTCGCTGGGACGTCACGCAGGCTGCGCGGCGTCTCGCCGAGCTCGCGCGCGACGGCAGGCTCGATCCGGCCGCCATCGACGAGGCGACTTTCGGCCGGGCGCTCGCGACGGCCGAGCTGCCGCCCGTCGATCTATTGATCCGAACCGGCGGAGAGCAGCGCATCAGCAACTTCCTGCTCTGGCAGCTCGCCTACAGCGAGCTCTACTTTTCCGAATGTTTGTGGCCGGAGTTCGACCGTGCCGAGCTCGTCCGCGCGCTCGAGTTCTTCGCCAGGCGCGAGCGCCGCTTCGGCCGCACGAGTCGCCAGCTGGGAACGGGCGCTTGCTGAGAACACGCATTCTGACCGCGCTCGTGCTCGGCATCGTCGTGGTCGGCACCGTGTTCGGTCTTGCGACGCCCTATGCCTCGCTCGTGTTCGGCCTGATCTGGCTGATCGGCGCGGACGAGTGGGCCAGGCTCGTCAGGCTCGGCCCGCGTGGTCGGGCGATCCACGCCATGCTCTTTGCCGGGATCGTCGTCGGCGTGCTGGCTTTCAGCCCGGGCAAGGCCGTGATCGATGCCTGGCTCTGGCTCGCGGCGGCCCTCTGGCTCGTGGTTTTCGTCATGGTCCTGAGATTCCCGCGGCCGATGCCGCCGCCGGCGCGCCTGATCGGGCTCGTCGTGCTTTCGGCCGCGTGGCTTTCGTTCTGGCGCTTGCACGGCGCGGGTGTGAACGGGCCGGCGCTGATCCTGGTCGGACTGCTGATCGTCTGGTTCGCCGATATCGGGGCTTTCTTCGTCGGCCGCACGCTCGGCCGCACGCCGCTGGCGCCCCGGGTCAGCCCGAAGAAGACCTGGGAGGGCGTCGGCGGCGGCGTCGCGTTGGCCATGCTGGTCGGCGCGCTGGCGGCGCTCGCGCTCGATCTGTCGCCTGCCCTGCTGGTCGCAATCGCTGCGGCGATGGCACTGATCTCGGTGGTCGGCGACCTCGGCATCAGCATGCTGAAGCGCCAGGCCGGTGTGAAGGACGCCGGAATGTTGCTTCCGGGCCACGGCGGGATCCTGGATCGCTTCGACGGGGTCGCGGCGGCCCTGCCGTTCTTCGTCCTGGGATTACAATTTGCCCATTTGCTCGACTAGGGTTCGAAGGCCAATTATCCTGCCGTAATGGTCGACTTTGCGTGGAGTATTCTGGCCTTTATCGTCGCGATCAGCGTGCTCGTCGCCGTCCACGAGTACGGTCATTTCTGGGTTGCGCGAAAGCTCGGCTTCAAGGTGCTGACCTTCTCGATCGGCTTCGGCCGGCCGCTGTTGCGCTGGCGCAGCGGCAGGACGACGAAGCGTGATAGTGCCGGCAGCCCCGGCCCCGATGCAGAACGGGGCCCGGGCGACGACGACAGCGTCGAGTACCGGATCTCGGCCATTCCGCTCGGCGGTTACGTCAAGATGCTCGACGAGCGCGAGGGCGACGTCGATCCGGCCGAGGCGCACCGGGCGTTCAATCGCCGGCCGGTGCCGGCCCGCATTGCCGTGCTCGCGGCCGGGCCCGCGGCCAATTTCCTGTTTGCGATCGTCGCCTACTGGGTCATGTTCGTCTCGGGCGTCGACGAGATCACGGCCTATGTCGGTGGCGTGCGCGAGGGTTCCGTCGCGGCCGAAGCGGGGCTCAGAGCCGACGACGTGATCGAGTCGGTCGGCGGCACGCCGACCGGAACGCTCGATCAAACGGCCGTCGCGATGTTCGACGAGCTGCTCGGCGACGGCGTCATCGAGCTCGGTGTCGTCGACGCCGACGGCAGCCGCCGCGAAGTCTCGCTGGCCGTCGGCGACCGCGTCAGCGAGCTGACCGAGCCCGACGTGCTTTTCGACGGGCTCGGGATCCTGCTCGGCCCGCAGCCGCCCGATGTCGACGAAGTGCCGGCCGTTGTCGGCAGTCTGATCGCCGGTCAACCGGCAGAGCGTGCCGGTTTCGAGGCCGGCGACAGGATCGTCACAATCGACGGCGAGCGCATCGAGTCCTGGTCCGAGATGCAGCAATACATATCGTCGCGTCCGGGGGAGAGCGTTTCCGTGGCGATCCAACGCAACGGCGTCACGCGCGAAATCGCGCTCACGGTCGGCGCCGATCTCGATGAGGCCGGCGCGACCGTCGGGCGCATCGGGATAGGGCCGCCCGGCTACATCAGCGACGAGGTCGCCGAAAGGTTCTATACGGTCCGCCGCCACGGGCCGATCGAGAGCATCGGCGTCGCAACGGCCCAAACCTGGCGCTACAGTGTGCTGTCGGTGCGGTTTATCGCACGCATGGTCACGGGCGACGTCTCGCTCAGGAACGTCTCGGGCCCGATCATGATCGCCGACTATGCCGGCGATTTCGCGCGGGCCGGCTTCAACCGGTTCCTTCAGTTTCTGGCGATGATCAGCATCAGTCTCGGCATCGTGAACCTGCTGCCCGTGCCGATTCTCGACGGCGGCCAGATCGTCATGTGCACGATCGAGGGCATCAAGGGCAAGCCCCTGTCGATGCGCGCGGCCATCATCGGCCAGCAGATCGGGCTTGCGATGATCATCGCGCTGATGGGTTTCGTCTTCTATAACGACATCGCGAGGCTGATGGGATCATGAGGCCGATCGTCGCCCGGTTCGTCGCCCGGTTCGTCGCCCGGTTCCTCGGAGTAGCCGTTTGCATGGGCGGGGCCATCTGCGCGATGGCGCAGAGCGACTTCGAGCCATGGGTCGTGCGCGACTTTCAGGTCGAGGGCAATCAGGTCATCACCGACGGCACGGTGTTCAATTACCTGCCGATCAACATCGGCGACACGATAGACCCGCAACGTGTCCGAGAAGCGCTGCGGGCGCTCTATGGGACGGAGTTTTTCCAGGATCTCGAGTTTCGGCGCGACGGCGACACGCTCGTCATCGCCGTGCTCGAGCGGCCGACGATCGCGGAGTTCACCTTCGAGGGCAACAAGGACTTCAAGGACGAGGACCTCGAGAAGATGCTGCTCGAGACCGATCTCGCGGCCGGCAAGATGTTCGATCGCTCGATGCTCGACGAGCTGACGACCTTCCTGACAGACGAGTACTACAGCAGGGGCAAATACGCCGCAGGCATCGATGTCACGGTCGAGGATCTGCCCGACAACCGCGTGCGCGTGCATATCGAGATCGAGGAGGGGGCCCGCGCCAAGATCCGCGAGATCAACATCGTCGGCAACACGGTCTTCGAAGACGATGTGCTGCTCGATCAGTTCGAGCTCAGCACCGGCAACTGGCTGTCGAAGATCCGAAAGGACAACCTCTACAGCAAGGAGACGTTGCAGGGCGATCTCGAGACCTTGCAGTCCTATTACATGGACCGCGGCTACGCAGATTTCCGTATCTGCGGAGACTGCGTTCAGGTCTCGATCTCGCCCGACAAGACCGACATCTTCATCTCGATCAGCGTCGAGGAGGGCGAGGTCTACACCATCCGGTCGGTCGATCTGGCCGGCAACATGGTCGTGCCCGAGGAGGTGCTGCGGCTGTTCGTCTACGCGTACCCCGGACAGCAGTTCAATCAGCGGGCCGTGACGTTGACCGAGGAGGACATCAAGCTGCGCCTCGGCCGCGACGGCTACGCCTTCTCCAACGTGCAGACCGTGCCCGAGCTCGACCGAGAGAGCAAGGAGGTCGATCTGACGATCTTCGTCGAGCCGAACAACCGCGTGTATGTCCGGCGCATCAGCTTCACGGGCGCCGAGAATGCGAACGACGAAGTCTTCAGGCGCGAGATGCGCCAGCTCGAGGGCGCGATCCTGTCGAATGAGCTGCTCGAGCTCTCGCAGCAGCGCCTGCGACGGCTCGCCTATATCGAGGAAGTCGAATACGAGACGATCGAGGTTCCGGGGACGCTCGATCTCGTCGATGTCGAGTTCGAGATCACCGAAGGCCTGCCCGGCAGCATGAGCGGCAACATCGGTTATTCCGACGCGCAGGGAATCATCCTGGGCGGCAGTTTCTCGCACTCTAACTTTCTCGGCACCGGCAATCGGGTCGGGTTCGATCTGAACGGCGGCAAGTATTACAAGGTTTATTCGTTCAGCTTCACGGAGCCTTACCGCAACATGAACGGCCTGTCGCGGCAGGTCTCGCTGACCTATCAGGACATCACGGCGTTCAGCTCGGTCACCTCCGATTTCTCGACGAAGACGGTCGCTGCCGGGATGACCTGGGGTCTGCCGATCTCGGAAAGCCAGACGCTGCAGCTCGGCTGGTCGTACCAGCAGGCGGAGCTTCTGACCAGCCGGTTCAGCTCACGGCAGGCCAACCAGTGGGTGCTGAACAACGGCGACCCGTTCGAGGTCATTCCGGGCTCGAGCTTCTTCGGCACCGAGGTGGCGTCGCTGGATCTCGTTGCCGGCTGGATTATGGAACGGCGCAACCGCTCGCTGTTTCCGGATCTCGGAATGCGCACGAGCCTGAACCTCCAGGCGACGGTGCCGGGCAGCGACGTCGAGTATTACACGACGACGTTCAACGTCGAGAAGTACTTCCGCCTGCCCGGGCAGTGGCGGTTTCGGGTCAACAGCGAGATCAATTACGGCGAAGCTTTCGGCGAGACGACGGCCCTGCCGCCGTATCGGAACTTCTTCGGCGGCGGCCCGTTCACCGTCCGCGGATTCAAGGAGAACTATCTCGGCCCGCGCGATAACTTCGGCAACCCGAACGGGGGCAATCTGCTGTTTGCGAGCCAGCTCGAGCTGATCATCCCGACGCCCGAGAAATTCGGCAACTCGGTGCGGCTTGCGCTGTTCTACGACTTCGGCAACGTCTTCCATTCGGGGGGCGTCGATTTCTACGACCTGCTCGGCGATGAATTGGATACGAGCTTCGACTTTGATAAACTGAAGAGTTCGTACGGCTTTGGTGTGCAGTGGCTGTCGCCGATGGGGCTGCTTCAGTTCAGCTATGCAGTGCCGGTCAATGCCGATGAGCAGACAGACCGGTACCTTGCGGACCAGACCGAAGGCTTCCAGTTCACGATCAGAAACGCGTTCTGATCGCGGAACGCTTTCTTACAGGCAGGAAAAGACCTATATGACACGGATGCAAACAGTTGCGCTCGGCCTGAGCGTGCTGCTGCTCGCGGCCAGCGGAGCCGTGCGGGCGCAGTCCGAGCCGAAAATCGGCTACATCAATCTGAACGCCATTCTCCAGAATGCGCCGCAAATACCGGCGATCAACCAGCGACTGCGCAGCGAGTTCGCCGCCCGCGATGCGGAGTTCCAGTCGCTGCAGGAGGACTACAACGAGCGGGTCCAGACCTACGAGCGCGATCGCGAGGTGATGAGCGCGTCCGAGCGCACGACGCTCGAGCGCGAGCTGACGCAGATGCAGCGCGATATGGAGCGGCGTGCCGCCGAGTTGCAGGAAGACCTGCAAATCCGGCAGAACGAGCTGTTGAACCAGCTCCAGGTCGAGATCGTGCAGCAGGTCCAGGAATACGCCGAGAGCAACGACTTCGATCTCGTCGTCACGGAAGCCGTCTATGCGAGCGCTGCCGTCAACATCACGGCGGCGGTCTACGAGGCGATCACGGGGCGGACTGCTCCGCCAGCGACGTCAGGCAGCACCGACACTACCAGCGAATAGGGCAGGCGATGTCCGCGACGCTCGATGAGCTCGCGTCGCGGTACGGATGCCGCGTACAGGGCAGCGGCGCGACGCGCGTCAGCCGCGTCGCGACGCTCGATTCGGCGACGCCGGACGCCATCAGCTTTCTCGCCAACCCGCTCTACAGGAGCCGCCTGAAGACGACCGGGGCCGGCGCCGTGATCCTCGATTCGGCGTCGAGCCCGGACTGCCCGGTGCCCTGTCTGATCGCCGCCAATCCTTATGCCGTCTACGCGCAGGTTGCCTGCGAGCTGCACCCGGCGGTCTCGCCCGGCGCCGGCATCCATCCCGATGCGAGCGTGGCGCCAACCGCCTCGGTCGCGGCCGGCGCCTTCATCGGGCCGCGCGCCGTCGTCGGCGCCGGCGCGACGATCGGCGACGGTGCCGTCGTCGGCGCCGGCGCGGTTATCGGCGAGCGCGTCTCGATCGGCGGGCAGACGCGGATCGCGCCGCTCGTCAGCGTGCTCGACGGCGTGACGATCGGGGCCCGCTGTATCGTGCACTCGGGCGCCGTCATCGGCGCCGACGGCTTCGGCTTCGCCGAGGACGACGGGCGCTGGATCAAGGTGCCCCAGATCGGCAGTGTCGTCGTCGGCGACGACGTCGAGATAGGCGCCAACACGACGATCGATCGCGGCTCGATCGAGGACACTGTCATCGAGGACGGCGTCAAGCTCGACAATCTCGTCCAGATCGCGCATAACGTCTGCGTCGGCGCGCATACCGTCATGGCGGCCATGTCCGGCGCGGCCGGCAGCACGAAGATCGGCAAGCGCTGCAAGGTCGGCGGCGGCGTCGCCATCGTGGGGCACCTTTCGATCTGTGACGACGTCATGTTCACGTTTCGCAGCGTCGTCACGAAGTCGGTCACGGAGCCCGGGATCTACGGCGGTAGCCTACAGGCGAGGGAAGCGTCAAAATGGCGCCGCAGCGCCGCGCGGTTCAAGCAGCTCGACGAGATGCACGACAGCCTGAAGCGGCTCGAGCGGCGGTTCGAACGACTGGCAGGAAAGACGCCCGACAATGACTGAGAGCAAGACGATCGACATCGAAGGCATCATCGCGCGCCTGCCGCATCGGTTTCCTTTCCTTCTCGTCGATCGAATCCTCGACTTCGAGGTCGGCGAGCACATCGTGGCGATCAAGAACGTCACGTTCAACGAGGCGCACTTCGTCGGTCACTTCCCGCAGCACCCCGTCATGCCCGGCGTGCTGGTTATCGAGGCCCTGGCGCAGGCAGCCGGCGTCCTTGCCTGGGAGAGCGCGAAGGAAGAAGCCGAAAAGATCACGATTCTCTATCTCGCGGGTCTCGAGGACGTGCGCTTCAAGCATCCGGTGACACCCGGCGATCAGATCACACTCAAGGCCAGGCTCGCGCGCCGCAAGCGGGCACTCTGGCGATTCGAATGCGCCGCCGAGGTCGACGGCAAGGTCGCGGCCGAGGCCGTGATCCTGATGGTCACCAGGAAAGAGCCTTGATCGACGAGCGTGCGGTCATATCGCCGCAGGCGCGATTGCACGAAAACGTCAGTGTCGGCCCTTATGCCGTCATCGGCCCCGACGTCGAGATCGGGAGCGGCACGCGCCTCGAGCCTCATGTCGTCATCAAGGGGCCGACGACGCTCGGGCGCGACAATCACATCTTCCAGTTCGCTTCGATCGGGGACGACCCGCAGGACAAGAAGTACGCGGGCGAACGGACGAAGCTCGTCATCGGCGACCGCAACACGATCCGCGAGTACACGACGATCAATCGCGGCACGGTCCAGGACGAGGGCGTCACGCGGCTCGGCGACGACAACTGGATCATGGCCTATTCTCATATCGCCCATGACTGCGTCGTCGGCAATCACACGATCTTCGCCAACAACGCGTCGATCGCGGGGCACGTCCACGTCGACGATTACGCGATCCTCGGCGGATTCACGGCCGTCCATCAGTTTTGCCGCATCGGCGAGAACGCGCTCGCGAGCATGTTCACCTACGTCACCAAGGACGTGCCGGCCTTCACGATCGTTTCCGGCCGCCCGGCCGAGCCCCGCGGCATCAATGTCGAGGGGCTGAAGCGGCGCGGCTTCACGCTGGAACAGGTGCGCGAGGTTCGCGAAGCCTATCGCACGGTCTATCGGCAAGGCCTGACGCTCGAGGCAGCGATCGCCGCGCTCAGGGCGGCGGGCGAAGCCGACGCGCGCGTCGCCCGCTTCGTCGCATCGCTGAAGAGCGGCACGCGCGGGCTCGTCCGCTAGTGTCCGGGGCCAAGGCGCCCGTGCGCATCGCGATCTCGGCCGGCGAGTCCTCCGGCGACACGCTCGGCGCCGGCCTGATCCGCGCGCTGAAGGCCTCGGTGCCGGGTGTTGGATCCCTGGATGTTTTCGGCATCGCGGGACCGGCGATGCGCGCCGCCGGGTGCGAGGCCTGGTACCGCAGCGAGGCACTCTCGGTCATGGGTCTCGCCGAGGTCTTAAGGCATCTGCCACGGCTTTTGCGGCTGCGCAGCGAGTTCGCCGAGCGCCTGCTCAGCGCGCCGCCCGACGTCTTCTGCGGCATCGATTCGCCGGACTTCAATCTGCCGCTGGCGAGGCGCCTCAAGTCGGCCGGGATCCGCACTGTCCAATACGTCAGTCCGCAGGTCTGGGCCTGGCGGCAGTCTCGCGTGAAGACCATTGCGAAGTCGGTCGACGAAGTGCTTTGCCTGCTGCCGTTCGAGACCGACTTCTATGCCGAGCACGGCGTGGCGGCGCGATTCGTCGGCCACCCGCTGGCGGACGAGATTCCGCTCGATGTCGACCGCGCCGAGGCGCGCGCCGGGCTCGGTCTCGCGCCCGACCGGCCGCTGCTCGCGCTGTTGCCCGGCAGCCGCCGCAGCGAGGTCAGCCGGCTCGCGCAGCCCTTCGCCGAGACGGCCGAATGGCTCACCGGGCGCGTCGCGGACCTGGGAGTTGCCGTTGCGATCGCGCACGAGGGCTTGAGCGACGAATGGGCCGCGCACTCGGCGGGCGTCGCGCCGGCAGGCACGTTTGCGTGTTACGTCGGCCGGGCGCGCGAGGTCATGAGCGCCGCCGACGTCGTGCTGACGGCGTCGGGCACGGCGAGCCTCGAAGCCATGCTGCTCAGGCGTCCGATGGTCGTCGCCTACCGGATGTCGGCGGTGTCCTATTGGCTCTTCAGTCGCATGGGCATTCAGAAGCTGCCGTTCTACTCGCTGCCGAATCTGCTCGCCGGCCGCGAGCTCGCCGCCGAGTACGTTCAGGGCGAGGTGCGCGCCGATGTGCTCGGGCCCGCTCTGTTGCGCTGCTTCGACCGGGGCGGCGATGAACGCGAGCGCGATGCGCTGATGCAGTTGCTGCACGAGCGGCTGCGGCGCGGGGCGAGCGCCAGGGCCGCCGAAGCCTTGCTCACGCTCGCTGGAAGCGCGGTATAGTGTCGAGGGTGAGCCCGAACTTCGTTCACCTCAGGGTGCACAGCGAGTATTCGCTGATCGACAGCGTCGTTCGCGTCCGCCCGCTCGCGCAAAAGGCAGGCGAGCTCGGCATGGCGGCGCTTGCCCTGACCGATGCCGGCAACGTCTCGGGCCTGGTCAAGTTCCACCGCGCCGCGATCGATGCAGGCGTCAAGCCGATCATTGGCGCCGACGTCTTCGTCGAAGCCGAGCTCGGTGCGCGGTCGCCGTCGCGGCTTTGCATTTTGTGCTTGAACGAAGCGGGCTACCGCCAACTGAGCCGCCTGCTGACGCGAGCTCACGCCGGTGAGCATGATCACTCGCGGTCGCTGATCCGGCGCGAGTGGCTCGAGCCTGAAGCGCTCGATCAGCTCATTGCGATTTCGGGCGCGGAGGCCGGCGCGATCGGCCAGGCGCTCGAGCGCCAGACCGACGATGCCGACCGTCTCGCGGCGGAATATGCGGCGCTCTTCCCCGGGCGTTTCTACGTCGAGCTCAACCGACTCGGCCGGGCGAGCGAGGCGGCGTATATCGGGCAGGCCGTTCGTCTGGCGGCGCGTCATCGGCTGCCGGTCGTCGCCACGAACGACGTGCGCTTCGTCAAGGCAGAGGAGTTCGACGCGCACGAGACGCGCGTTTGCATCGCCAGCGGCCGGACGCTCGGCGATGCTGATCGTCCGCGCGACTACACCGAAGAGCAGTATCTGAAGTCGGCCGAGGAAATGGTCGAGCTCTTCGGCGATCTGCCCGAGGCGCTCGAGAATTCCGTCGAGATCGCCAGGCGCTGCAACTTCATGCTCGAGACGGACGCCGTGCACATGCCGCAATTTGAGGTGCCGGCCGGCTCGACGGCCGAGGCCCTGCTGCGCGAGCGCTCGGCCGCGGGTCTTGCAGCACGCATGGCGCGCCAGGCGCTGTCCCCGGCCGCCGGCGGCCCGGTGGCCGCGGGCGACCGGGAGACGTACGAGCCGAGACTCGCGGCCGAGCTCGACGTGATCTGCCGCATGGGGTTCGAGGGCTACTTTCTGATCGTCGCCGACTTCATCGCCTGGGCGCGCGACAACGGCATACCGGTCGGGCCCGGCCGCGGCTCGGGTGCGGGCTCGCTCGTCGCCTACTCGCTCGGGATCACGGATCTCGATCCGATCGAGCACGACCTCCTGTTCGAGCGGTTTCTGAATCCGGAGCGCGTTTCGATGCCGGATTTCGATATCGATTTCTGCATCGAAGGGCGCGATCGCGTCATCGACTATGTCTCTCGCCGGTACGGTCGCGACAAGGTCTCGCAGATCATCACTTTCGGCACGATGGCCGCGAAAGCCGTCGTTCGCGACGTCGGCCGCGTGCTCGGTTATCCGTACGGCTACGTCGACCGCATCGCCAAGCTGATTCCGTTCGAGCTCGGGATCACGCTCGACAAGGCGCTCGACGACGACGAGGAGCTCAAGGGTCTCTACGAGACCGAGGAGGAGGTGCGCTCGCTGCTCGATCTTGCGAGAGAGCTCGAAGGGCTCGCGCGCAATGCCGGCACGCATGCCGGCGGCGTCGTGATCGCGCCGAGGGATCTCACCGAGTTCATGCCGCTTTACTCGGATCCCGAGAGCGCCTCGCTGACGCAGCTCGACAAGGACGACCTCGAGACCATCGGCCTCGTCAAGTTCGATTTCCTGGGGCTCAAGACGCTGACGATCATCGACAAGGCCGTCCGCGCGATCAATCGGGAGCGCGAAGCGCTCGGTGAGCCGCCGGTCGACATCGGCGCGCTGCCCGTCGACGACGAGAAGACGTACGCGCTCCTTCGAAGCTGCGAGACCACGGCCGTGTTTCAGCTCGAGTCGCGCGGCATGCGCGATCTGATCAAACGTATTCAGCCGGACCGTTTCGGCGATCTCGTCGCGATCGTCGCGCTGTTTCGCCCCGGGCCGATGCACATGGCCGACGATTTCATCAGCCGCAAGCAGGGCAAGGAGAGAATCGACTACCTGCATCCGAAGCTCGAGCCGATATTGAAACCGACCTATGGCGTCATCCTCTATCAGGAGCAAGTCATGCAGGTCGCGCAGGAGCTTGCCGGGTACTCGCTCGGGGGCGCGGATCTGTTGCGCCGCGCCATGGGCAAGAAGAAGCCCGAGGAGATGGCCGAGCAGCGCCAGGTCTTTCTCGACGGCGCCGAGGCGCGTGGCGTCGAGCCCGGTCGCGCCGCCTATATCTTCGATCTGATGGAGAAGTTCGCCGGCTACGGCTTCAACAAGTCGCACTCGGCCGCGTATGCGCTGCTCGCCTATCAGACGGCCTGGCTCAAGGCTCATTACCCTGAAGCCTTCATGGCCGCCGTCATGACGGCCGACATGGACAACACCGACAAGCTCGTCATTCTGAAGGACGACTGCAAGCGGCTCGGTATCGCGATCGCGCCGCCGACCGTCAATGCCTCGTCTTTCGGCTTCACGGTGGGCGGCCCGAAGCGGATCGTCTACGGGCTCGGCGCGATCAAGGGCGTCGGCCGCAGCGTCGTCGACCACCTCGTCGCCGAGCGTGAGCGCAGCGGCCCCTACCGCGACCTGTCGGACCTTTGCCGGCGCATCGACTCGAACCGGATCGGGCGCCGCGTGCTCGAGGCCCTGACTTGCGCCGGCGCGCTCGACGATCTCGGCCGCAACAGGCCGACGCTGCTCGGCGCCATCGAGGCCAGTCTGCGCCTGGCCGAGAGTGCGGCACAGGCCGAAGCGGCGGGCCAGGGCGCGCTCTTCGGCGGCGCGCTCAGCCTCGGCGAGCTCTCGGTCGTCGTCAGCGACGAGCCCGACTGGACGCGGCGTCAGCGGCTGCGGCGCGAGCGCGAGAGTCTCGGGCTCTATCTGACGGGCCATCCGTTCGAGGAATACGAGCGGGACTGGAACCAGCTCGGACAGGGCTGCATCGCCAAGGTGGTCGGCGCGCGGCCCGAGCCCGCGCCGCAGGAGCGCTTCTCGGCGCGATTCGACGTTGTGGTCGCCGGCGTCGTCATGGATTTGAGGCGCCGCGGCAATCGCGTCTCCGTCGTGCTCGACGACGACACCGACCAGGTCGAGGTCACGGTGTTCGACGAGCTCTATGCCGCGTGCCGGCACCTGCTCGCCAAGGATCAGGTTCTCGTCGTCGACGGCCAGCTTCGCTTCGACGACTTTCTCGGGGCCTGGCGCGTGACGGCCAAGAGCATTCGCTCGGTCGACGATGCGATCGCGGAGTACGCGCGGCGCATCACGATCACACTGACCGAGAACGTCGACGCCAAGCTGATAGACCAGCTCAGGGATGCGCTCGAGCCGCACCGCAACGGCAGCTGCGAGGTCAGCATCCGCTATTCGAGCCCCGTCGGCGAGGCGCAGCTCGTCTGCGGCGGCGACTGGACCGTCAGACCGACGCGCGAGCTGCTCGACGACCTGAGCCTCTTGCTCGGCGACGGCTGCTACCGCATCCACTGCCCGCCCCCACTCACCTGACTCCCAAAATGGGGTCAAATGGGGTCAGACCCCTTTCAGGTTGGGTCAGACCCCTTCAGGTTCGCAACCTGAAGGGGTCAA
>DATKCK010000047.1:0-60175 GCA_035513215.1 Gammaproteobacteria bacterium
AGCGATCGAGTATCGCAAAGAGCTGTTCGATGTCGGATCCGTCCGGCGCTTCCGCGTCGTAGTGCAGCGCTTTGAGCCTGAAGCGCGCCGCGGGCTCGAGCACGGGACCCGTCAGCAGAGTGTCGAACGACAGTCCACCCAGCATCAGGCACGCGAGGGTCAGATAGAGTCGATCTAGAACGTCGTCGACGATCAGCGCATGTAGCACTTCGCCGCCGCCAAGCATCGCGATGTTCCAGTGCGCTTCCCGCGCCAACGCTTCGATCAGCCTGCCGCCCGCTACGCGCGTGCCGTCGCCGACGCGAAGCACGCGCACACCCTGGGACTCGACGCGTGTAATCTTGCGCGGATCTGCCGCGCCGCCAGTCGCGACGTACACGGAGCGGCCAGACTCGGCCAACGCGTCTAGTGGTGGGAGATCCAGACTTGCCGTGACGATGACTACGGCGGGCTGTGGCGTGAGACTGCGCATGCGACGCCACTGGAGAAGGTCCGCGTATTCGGGCTTGCCGCTGACTGGGAAGC
This sequence comes from Gammaproteobacteria bacterium, assembly GCA_035513215.1. Lineage (GTDB taxonomy): Bacteria > Pseudomonadota > Gammaproteobacteria > Steroidobacterales > Rariloculaceae > DATCZB01. The sequence goes on from DATKCK010000047.1 coordinate 526, forward strand.
TCCGAGCAGTGACGCCGTGCGGCAGATCACGCACGTACCGGCCGCTGGTGACGAGCGCATCCGCGCAAGCTGCGAGCTCCTGGAAGAGACGCCAGTCGCGGACATTCGCTGTGGCCGGTGGGACGGTGCGTTTCGTGGTTCGAGGCTCGGGAAGCGAGATGCGTCCGTCGAAGCTGGCGATAAAGTTGGCGTAGACGAAGGGTTCCGATGGCTGGCCCGTGGGACCGAACCGCTCGCTCAAATAAAGCCCCTGCAGCGGGACGCGCTCTCCCCGCCCGGGAAAGATCCGCATCAGGTTCTTGTCTTCGGCCTTCTGCATGGGATGGTCAGGCTCCGCAGAGTGTCTTCGCCTACCTTACAACAGGCCGCCTCTCCAGACGCCCGATCTGTTAAGGCTTATGACCGGGCTCGATGTCGCGCGCCTGCTGGAAGGTCAGCTGATCCGAATTGGCGCTTTGCTCGGTGTCGATCGGCTCGAGCAGAAAGCCGACATGATCTCCCAGCGTGATCTGCTCTAGAATCGAGCCCGCGAACCAGCGGTGGCAGGCGTCAAGTTTCGGCACACCATGCGCGTAGTGCCAGCTCACCCGAGCAAACTTGTCCACCTCATCGCCTGTTTCTCCACCAAAGATCTCGGCGATGTTCTTATCGTTTTCTTCGATGATGTGCACCCCGAGGATGGCCGCTCGGCGCGCGAGCAGAAGAGTGTGGTTTTTGTCGGAGATGCAAGCGAGGAAGCGCGGCGGGTGAATGCTGCATTGAGTGGCGAAGCCAACGAGGCAGCCCGCAGGTTCGTTCTGTACGGCCGTCGTCACGACATACAGCGGGTAATCGAGCGTGGCGGCAAGCCGCTCAAACAGTGACGCCATTTATTCCCTGCTGAGTAGGCGACTGCCTACTTCAGCTTGTCCTCCTCTGAGCCTGATCAATGCCGTCCGATTATAGAGGCAACTCGCCAGGCCGGGCCGGAAGGCCGTGGAGGACCGCGTTCGCGCGCACTTGGCTGAGACTATTGATTCGCACGCAGCTCACACCTCTGGATCGAGATTAAACGCGGCATGGATGTGCGGCCGATGATAGTCGTTCGAGCTGGGCGTGGGCGAAGTGGCATCGTGGCTGGCAATGATCTGGCCGATCGTCCCGCGCGTTCAAACGTGGAAGGCGCAAGTAGCGTAGTACGCTATGGATGAATGAGCGCCGAGTGCTGGAGTGCTCAAGGTAACGAAAACGCCAACTTTCCCAAAAACACCGTTGAGCCCGCCCGTCATTTCGGGAGACTACAGCTAATCGTGAAGGATAGATTCTGACTTCCCAGCCGATTCATCTAAGCGATCGGCTTCATGAGTTCGCTAGGATCAAGTGCAATTCGCATCTACTGTCAGTTGTCACTTAGAGAGCTTTTGTCATCGTCTTGTGTTGGATTCTTCCAAATAGTGTGGGCCCTTCTCCCTGAATCGCGTATGCTCGGTGCTCGTAAAACGATACGGCGCTCGTTCTGGCGTTGAGAAGAATCATCCTGGCTTCGTTGTCGTGGGCTACTTTCTCGAGAAAAGTCAAAATCGTACTACCTATGCCGAGGCCACGATAATTTTCGCTAGTCGCCATATATCGAATCTGTGCTTGGTTAGTTGTCGGAAAGTGAATGCGGCCAACACCGACTATTTCACCGGCATTGTTTCGTGCAAGTAGATGATGAGCGACTGCGTCAAACACGTCCCTTTCAGATCCAAAGGGTTGATCCCAAGGGGCACGTAACAGGTTCCAGCGAAACCTGTAGTACTCCTCCAGCTCCTCAGGCGTATCTGGCACTGCGATCGCTATTGGAATGCGCGGCCTCATTCGCCAACCTATAACAAGCTGCTTTCACCCTCTCTCAGAGTTGTGTGATCTGTACGCCGCCGTTGACGGTCCGGGCACGGATCAATGGTCCTTCACCGCTGCCCAACGTTCCTGAGACTTCGCGGTTGCGGTCGCCTTCTCGAGTCACCGGGAAGTCCGAGCTAACGCCGCCGTTGACCGTTTCGACGTCGAGCCTGGCCGAGAAGTCCTCTGGAATCCGCATGACGATCCCGCCGTTGGTCGTGCGCACGTCAAATATGTCGCCGTCAAACGTATCGTCTGCAAATACTGCGCTGATGCCGCCATTGACGGTGCGTCCTCGCACGGCTGCAGAAACGTTAGCGAGACTGATACCGCCATTGGTCGTCTCGGCGTCCAGGTGGCCCCGCATGTCGGTGACTGAAATACGACCGTTGACCGATTCGATCCAAAGGTCGGTGTCACGTGGTGCCATGATTTCGAAACTTACGTTCCAGCCACCATTGCGACGGCCGAAAGGCCACCAGGAGTTACGAACGTATGGACCGTAGGCACGGAGAACGCCATCCGTGTCGATCGCAATCTCGTCCAGTCTGTCTCGAGCCGTGTCTTCGTTGCGATCCCACGAGCGGACCAGCGCTCGTACTTGAAACTCGTTGCGGTCCCATCCAGTCACGCTGACGCTACCGTTCGGGCTGCCATTAATCTGCAACGATTCTTCCTGCGTCAGAGTGAACTCGCGACTCTCGCAAACGTTGACGCTGGATCGATTGCCACCGGTCCAGTCGTCATCGCAGGCCACTTCAGTCCGCGATTCTTGGGCAACGGCACTACCGGCCCCGACGATGGCGAGTAGCCCGGGAACGGCGAATCTCGTGATTGTAGACATCGTCACTCTCCTCGATTTGGTCATAGCTTAGCGAAAGGCGCGCCACAAGGCCGCGCCTCCCATAAGCTATTGACTCAGTAGAGATGTGACGGGTTACAGCGCTCGGAATCAGCGTCAAAACCTTCCCGTATATGAACAGGACCTGGCTCCTTGACCGTCCACGTTTTGATCCAGTACCGACAGTTATCTAGCAGGTTCCGGCGTCTGTTGGAATTGATAATCGACATTACCGCTGGCGGCTTCGAGCGCTTGCCTACGGATGGCTTGATCCTACTGAGAAGGTAAAATGACTACATGGACTCGAAGCTTGCCAAGGAAGCCGAAACGGCACTCATCGCGGCAACGCAAGGTCTGACGCCCGAGCAGCGTCTGGAAGCCTTTGTCGCGCATTGCCGTCTCATGGCCGAGCTGCACGCGGCAGGCACTCGCCAGCGCGAGCAGGCACTACGGCGGCGGCGATGAGGACAAAGGGACCGGGCGAGTCGGGCTTGCTGCTGCTCGACGCCGTCGAGGTTCTTGAACGGGAGGGTTCTCGATACGCCGTCATCGGCGCAATGGCGGCTTCCGTGCACGGCGTCGTCCGTGCCAGCATGGATGCAGACGCCGTAGTTTCAACGCCCTCGCACAGCCTCCATGAGCTCGAGCGCGCATTCCGCCGCGCCGGCTTCGCAGCGGAGTTGCGGCACGGGGAAGATGGAGATCCGATTGCCGCCGTCCTCGCCCTGAGCGATACGTACGGCAACCGAGTAGACTTGCTCGCTGGGCTCCGTGGCCTTGATCCCGCCGCATTCTCTCGAGTAATCGAGGTGCCCTTCCACGGCGTGTCGCTGCGCGTGGTGAGTCGCGAGGACTTCATTGCGATGAAACTCTACGCTGGGGGGCCGCTGGACCTGGCTGATGCGCGCCGCGCACTCGCCGCTGGTCGCGAGTTGATTGACATGGAGCTCTTGCGACGTGCCGCAGACACATACGGAGCAGCCACCTCAGCCGCCCTCGACCGTCTGCTTGAGGAGGTGTTCTCTGGTTGACCGCGCGCCTTCCCATAAATGGTTGAAGTTGCTCGCGAAGGAATTACTCAGTTACTCGGCGGCGACGTTCACTGAGGCAGTCGAGGCCGGCGAACTGATGGAAATCGAGGTGAGAGACAATGGCTAAGAAGAGCATCCTGGATGCGGTGCACGAGACGGCAAAGGGATTGCACAAGGCAGGTGTCATGGATAGGCAGACGATGCGCGAGTTCGACGCATTGTGTCTGCCGCCCGTAAAGGACCCGAGCGCCGAGCCGATGACTCACCATCAGTCCTTCCAAAACCCGCGAAACCGATCGGGCGATAGCTCCGTGTAGCGAACGGTGTGGTGGATGTTCCGATCGCCGAGATAATGCTGAATCGCGCGCGTATCGTGGCCCTCGTTGGCCAATTTGTAGCCGCACGCATGTCGCAGCATGTGGGGATGAACCGGAAACGTGATCTGCGCGTGTCGCCCCGCCCGAGCAACGATCTTTCGCGCGGCCGCTGAGCTGAGCGGTCCCTTACGCTCACTTACAAAGATATGCATCGCCCCTGGATGTTGCTTGGCGAGAGTTCACAGAGATTCGCTTTCCTTCTTCCCTAGCGGATGGTTGGAAGGCGTTCCATTCTTCAGGCGGCGGACATAGAGCAGGCGACGCTTCAGGTCGACCTGATCCCAGCGCATTTCGATCAGTTCTGAGACGCGCAGCCCGTGACGGTAGGCGAGCATTATCAGCATTGCGTCCCGAAGTCGATGGCGGCCGACGTTCATCGCAACAGATCTGAGCCGGTCGACCTCCTCCGGTGTCAGATATTCCCGGCTGCGCTATGCGATGCTGCGATTCTGCATTATCAGCTGAGGCCGACGACTTCGGCTGGGCCGCGGGCTCTGAACGTGGCGCCAGGCTTAAGATTTCTTTACTACATCTGGATAGGAGCTGAACTTCCTAGCCAGCGCCGGCACTAATTGAGACACTAATCAGGGAGTTGCTCGGGGCCCGGAAGGCGCCGGCGCAGCTCTTCGAGAATCGGGAATGGTTCGGCGCAGCTGCAACGAACACCGATTCATCTGAATCGTGTAACCAACGGGAACTGGTAAGCCAGATGTTTTTCGCCCTGCAGAAACCTGCCATTCGACTTCTAGCACTACTGTTGGCCCCCTGGGCGCTGGCATTGGCCCAGATTCAGGACGTCGGCGGCGGCGGCATCCGCATATTCGAGCCCGTCTATTTCACGCAGTACAATCCGCTGACCGCGCTCGATATGGTCGATCGCATACCGGGCGTCAGTGCTCAGGAGAACGACGGGGGACGCGGCCTGTCCGGTGTCAGATCGAACCTCCTGATCAATGGCCAGCGGCCGCCGCCCAAGGGCAAATCGGCGCGCGTGCAGCTCGGCGAGATGCCGGTCGGGGGCGTCGTTCAGATCGAGCTCATCGACGCGGGTGCCCGACTCGATGTCGACATGCAGGGCTATCCGCAAGTCATCAACGTGGTTACCGTCGCGAATCGTCCGGCCTATTACGAGGTCGTGACGCAGGTGCAACGTTCAGGCACAGGCGATATCGACCAGGAGAACGAGCGCTCCTCCCAGCTCGACGGCACGGGCTCGTTCTCGTGGGGTGGTCAAGAGTTTACGGTGACGGGCAACTTCCAGGACCGCAGTAACCGTTCACCATCCGGCTTCGTTGCCATCGATCCGGCCAACCCCGAGCAGCGCATCACGAGCCTGAACACCTCCGAGGGCAAGCAAGAAGGCATCCAGTTCGATGCGAATTTTGCGCTGCCGGGCGAGAGCTCCTTGAGCTTCAACAGCCAGTTCTCGACAGGCACTAGCGGCTCGGCACCGTTGCCGCTGGTGTTAGACGACGAGCTCGCTGCCATCGATGAAAGCGCCGACGGCGAGGAGGATCTGCGCGCTTTTTCGGCCGAATACCGGCGCCCGTTCGCAACCAGCGGCGAGCTCATGCTCGCCTTCGTCGATACGACCTCGACCGATCAGGCCGAATCGATCTTTCAGACTCCCGATTTGTCCCGTTTCTCTTTCAGTGACTCGGAAACGGGCGAGACGGCCACGCGTTTGCTCGTCACGACCGCTCCGACCGACCGGCTGACCGTCAGGACGACCGTCAGCAACGCGTTCAACTATTTCGAGGGTGGTTTTCGCATCTTCGAGGACGGCGAAGAGATCATTATTGCCGGATCGAACAGCCGTGTGCAGGAAGACCGGCGCTCCCTCGAGAGCTCCGTCGACTGGAACCTGACCAGCCAGTGGACATTCCGCGGCACCGCCGGTGTCGAGGCTTATGAGATCGATACCCGCGACGTCTCGAGCGGCTTACAGACGGACCCGAAGGGCGAGATCTCGGTCTCGTTCCGGCCACAGCCGCGCACGACGTTTACGCTCTCGACGAGCCGCACGGTCGGCCAGTTGAGCTTCAACCAGTTTCTGGCGTCGTCGAGCCTCTCGTCCGAGATTCTGACTGCCGGCGCGGCCGAGCTCGAGCCTGAACGCCAGCGAACCGTCTCCGCCAGCTACGATCGCCGCTTCGGCGATACGGGCGTCATGCGATTCTCGCTGGCCCGCATCGAGACAGAGAACCCGGTCGACTCCGTCGCGTTGTCCGACGAGCTCATCGTCTCTCAGAACACATCGCCGCAAACGATCGACCGTCTGCAGATGTCGGTCGATTTTCCGTTCGAGAGATTCGGCCATGAAGATCTGATCCTGAGTATCGGCGGCCTTTTCTCCGATTCGGAGACCATCGACCCGATCACCGGCGAAACGCGCGAAGTCTCGAGCGGTGGCGGCAACTTTAGTGGGGGCGGCGGCGGCAACTTCGGGGGTGGTGGCGGCGGCAACTTCGGCGGTGGTGGCGGCAACAACTTCGCCAGTGGCAACTTTGGGGGATTTACGCCGAAGTATTTGAAGCAGATCGGGTTGCGCAAGGATCCTGGCGAAGGCAAATGGTCATGGTCGGTGCAGCTGCGTGAAATTCGGCCAACGGGCAATTACTCGGCCCGGCAGGTCCGAACACAGGACAGTCAACGCCAATGGAACGCCTCGGTCACCTGGGAGCCGATCGAAGGGCTCAGGCTCTGGACCAACCTCGAAGGACCCAGGACGCAAACACGCGAAGCGCTTTTCTTCGGTGCCGTGCGATCGCCAGGACTCGACCCGTCTTTCATCGCCACCACGACGACGCGCCAGGGAGGCTTAGCTTCGTTCACCGTCGAGTGGCGGCGCGAGCGGCTCGAGATTACCGGAAGCCTGAGCTCGAGGCCCGACAACCTCACCGAGGAATTTCTGATTCCGTTCGGCGCGACGACCGGATCGTTCCTCACGAGGGAGATCGCACGAACGCCGCGGGCGATGCTGCGGTTCCGCATCATCAGCTGAACGAGTTTCTGGGTGCAGCACCGCTCGCAGCGCGCGGACTACCACGGACAAGGCGGCGAGCGCCGCGAGCACGGTCTAACGCGCCACCTGCTCGATGCTGCATAAGCGATCATCACCGAGTATGAGCGGGCGGCTGTCGCTCCGCGCGACCAGCCGCTGCCGTTCAGCGATCGTGCAGCCCCAGTGGCGCTCGCCGATTCTGAGGCGCGTAAGGAGGTCGTAGAGTCCAACACCCTTGAAGTTGCCGTCCTCGACCAGGGCGGTTGTGCCATCGGTCGAAAATGTCGATAGTCCGGCGGGTAGCTGCCCGGCCACTGTGACCGTCGATGTGCTGATGAGTTGACCGCCGCGAGCGATCATGACGGTGCCGTTCGGGTTCATTTGAATGTGCTCGGTATTCGATAACGAGCCGTGAATGTCTTCGGCGATCAACGGCAGGTTGGCTTGCGTCGCATCGAGCTTGTAGATCGATGCCGGAGAGAATCCCTCGCGAACAAAAACCGTATCGCCATCGGGCGCAACGGCAAACTCTGGCGCCGCGCGAATGACTCGCTCGCTCGCCACGCGCTGCGCGGCATTGCCGAGATCGCGGCGCACTTCGACGATGAAGGCAGTCCCGCCACTGTTTGGATCCGCCGAGACCAGAATCCGGTCGGGCGCCAATTCGACAATGTCGTAGGTGCGCAGGTCATCTAGCTCAGAAATCAGGTCGATCACGGTTTCGACGCCGGTCGCGACATCGACGTAGGCAATCGAGCCCAGATTGTCGAGTGCTGCGTATAGCGTCGCTCGGTCCTGCGACAGATCAATGCCGAGCGGCGGCCCGGACGTCACAAAGATCCGCGCGATCGCGAACGCTGCGAGGTCGATCTCAAGTATCTGATTCAATGCCGGCACCGACACGAAGGCGCGATTGCCGGGCTCGTCGAGCTCGAGATCGAATCCGGCGCCGCCGAACGCGACCTGCCGCGGGGCCGCGCATTCGTCGGCTGTGACCTGGGTCCCGCCGGTTGCCAACGTATCGAGGGCCGCGCAACTCACATTGACGCTGCCGCTCACGTCGACGGATGTGAGCGAAGTCATGAAGGGCAGCGGCGCCAGATTAGCGATCGGCATATTGGCCGCGACGATTGTCGTCAGATCATCGAGATTCAACAGCCATTCCAGATTGAGCACGCGGCTGGCTGTGATATTGAGCTGCATCAGATTCGTCAGGCGTTCGATGCCTTCGAGACTGCGAATCGCCGGTGTACTGCCGCTGCAATCGAGCGACAGAATGTCGGCGGCCGTCGTCCACCCCTGTGCTTGCGCGGCCGAGCGCACGCAGTTCTCGAGGCCGAGATCCGTGAAGCGCAGCTCGGGTAACTGATTGAGCACGGCCGAGCGCGGCGCATCGAGCGTAACGCACAGCTGCGAATCGTCGATGACGACAAACGATGCGTCGCCGTCGTAGCCGTGCAGCAAGTCGACGCCGTAGAAATTGCATTCGATCGGAGAGACGTAGTCACGGACAAGCGTTTGCGCGTTGAAAAACTCGATAACGCCCGGGTCATCATTGATGGCAAAGTGTGTGCCGGCGTCGCTGATCGTCGGCGCGCCGAGCGGAATCGTCCCGGTTTTGACGAATGTGCCGGTCTGCAGCACTTGCCCGGAGCCGAGCGCCAGGCGCGTGCCGCTCGCATCGATCGCAAGCTTCGTGGTCAGGGACAGTGACCCTTGAGTGTCTTCGCGCATGACCGGCGCGGCAGCGTCTTGAAGATTCAGGCGATACAGAAAGCCCGGAACGAATCCTTCGCCGATATAGAGGGACTGCCCGTCATTCGATGCGAGCAGTTTCGGCGCATCGCTGATGATGCGCTGGTCGGCGACCTGCGAGACGGCATCGCCCTGGTCGAGCCTGACCTGCACGATACGGGACGGCGAGCTGCCCGAATCGGCGGACACGAACAGGCGATCGGGCTGCGCTTCGACGACGTCATGCGTCGCCGAGTGAGTCACCGTGCCATTCAGCGGGATCGAGCGCCAGGTGCTCGTTGCCAGATCGATCTCGAGCACGGCATCGGCATCGCGAATCGCGGCGAACAGCCGCGTGCCGTCCAGGCTCAAATCGAGGCCCCATGGTTCGCCTGGCATCAGCATCCGGTCGACGATCAGCCCGGAATCGAGGCTTGCGACGACGATCTCGTGGCGTGCAGGCACGGAGACGTAGACTCGCCGGCGCGGTAAGTCGAGCGCCGAGTCGAACGCGTTGCCGCCAAGCGTGCTGACTGCGATGGCACGGCAAGTCGTCGGCGCGACAAACGAAACCGACGCATCGAGGCTGGCTTCGAGAACGTCGAGTTCCTGACAAGGCAGTGACGGGTACGCGCTGAGATCGAGGCTTGCGAGCGCGGGAATGTTGGCAAGCGTCGCAGCATTGGCGAGTGACTGGCCGCTCAAGGTCAGCGTCGTCAGCGCGGGGAACTGCTCGAGACCGGCGGCATCGTCGATGCCGGCGCAGGTCAGCGACACGACCTCGCCGATGTCTTCGGCGCTCCCCTGGGTTGCGTTCAGACATTGCTGCAAGGCCGGGCTGCTGACCGGAGCTGAAGAGACCTCAGGGTAGGCGCCCACCCGCATGAAGACCGTATCGATCGCGCGAGGTCCGCTGCCGGCGTTCACGATCATGTCGAAAGCCAGTAGCTCAGGCGTGCTCAAGCTCGGTAACGTGATCGTCGGCGAGGGCACATTCGGGTTCGAGATGCTGGCGGGCGTGCCGCGCGTTTGCACCCAGGTCGTGCTCGCCGACGCGCCCGTGGCAACGCCCTCGAGATCGATCGTGTCGCGCTCGTTCGCCGTCGCCTGGGCCGTCGCGAATGCGGTCGTCGCGGCCATCGTCAGCACGAACAAGCCGTTGTCGCGGTCGTTGACGATCAGCGTGCCGGAAGGCAGATACGGATAGACGCTCCAAACGCCGTCGAAGCCCGGATCATCCGATGCCGGAAATGTATCGAAATGCGCGATCTCGGTCAGGTCGTTGGCGGCCGCGTCGCCGATGGCCAGGATCCTGAGCCCTGAGGCGTAATTGCCCTCGTAGATCCGGTTGCCCCGTACGTAGAGATTGTGATCGGTAGACGGGAGCGTCGATTGGTACCGGGATCGATACACGGGCGCGTCGAGATCCGATACGTCGAGCACGATCGTCCGTGTCGGCACATCGAAGGCCAATTCGTCGAGCTCGTCGCCGACGTAGAAGTGACTGTGATCGGTGCTCAGCCATCCTTGGTGCACGAAGCCGACGCCTGGGTAAACCAACGTTGCGAGCCTGACCGTACCCGACTTGTCCGTGACGTCGACGATTTCGACGTGATTCTCGTTCGAGCTAAAGCAGATTTCCCGCCCGACATATGCGACATCGGGGCCGTGGTACACGACGCACTGCGTGTCATGCGTGTCGGACAGATCATGGCAGCCGGCAAACGTCGGGCTCGCCGGCGAGCTCAAGTCGACCATGTGCAGGCCGCCGTTGCAGGTTGCCGTGCCGACGACATAGGCGAAACCGGTGTCTTCGTTGATTGCGATGTTGTGGGCATCGCCAACGAACGTATAGAGAAACGTCGCCGAAAATGTCGTTGCGGCGGTGACGCCGCGCAACTGGGCCAGGTCGAACACTTGCATGCCATGACTTGCGGCCACATCCGCAACGATGTAGGCATGATCGCGGTAGACCTTGATGTCGCGCCATCCGGACGACACCGTGGCAGTTGGCAAGCGGCCCAGATATTGCGGGTTGTCCGGGTTCGATACGTCGACGAAGGCTGTGCCGTTGGTCATGCCGACCAACGCGTATTCCTTTCCCGTCGTCGTGTCGCGCCAGCCCCAGATGTCGTTGCCGCCGGTGCCGCCCATCTGAGTGAATGGTATGCGCTTGCGAAGATTCACTCCGGCGCAGCTGTAACCGGCTGCCATGCCGCTCACGCATGCGGCGGGCCCCGTCGCGAGTGTTGGTTGCGGCGGTGGCAGCGATGGTGAGGTCGCCGCGGCGCCGCCGCCGCCCCCGCCGCCACAGGCGGTCAGGACCGTGGAGACGAGCAAGGCGGGAACATAACGAAACAGTTTGCGCATCGAGTACGGCCGCGACAACGATTGCCATAGTCGGTCTGCGTGTAGATCCGCCTGCCGACTGATTAGTCGATCAATCTAAATCAGTTTTCGAGCGATAGGAAGTTCAAGCTCGTGTCCCCGCGCTCGGAGCACGCGGGCCGCGCCAGTGCCGGATTGGCATCCTGGCGTCGTGTTGAACTTAACTCTCGTTGGAGCGCAGCGCCGCGAGGGGAAACCGGCGAGACCTCGAGCAGCTTTCGTTGACCGTCGAGAGCTGCCCTGGACTCAGGATTCTGCGGCGCGAAGCGCCTCGAGCACGCGTTCCGGTCTGAACGGCACCCGGCGCAGCCGAACGCCAGTCGCGTCGTAGATCGCATTGGCAACCGCCGCAATCACGGGCTTGTGACTCGCTTCGCCCGCGCCATACGGCGGCAGATCGGGACGCTCCGGGTTCGGGTCGCCGTTGACGATGATCACGTCGATCGACTCAGGCGTATCGGAATGCCGCATGGTCGGATGCGTCGCCCAGTCGACGCTCGTGACCTTCTCGGTATCGAACTGCACCTCTTCCCACAGCGCGCGGCTCAGACCATGCAGCGTTCCGCACTCGACAGTATGGCTTAAGCCGGTGGGATTGATGACGAGCCCGCAGTCGTGCGCGCAAACCAGCCGCTTGACCCAGACGCCGCCGGTCTCGCGGTTGACCTCGGCCTCGGCGATCGTCGCGACGATCGTGCCGCTGCGGTAGGTGTAGGCGATGCCGCGCCCGGTCACGACGGGGCCTTCCGTCGCCGACGCCGGCTGCGGCGAAGGCCGCGTATCCCAGCCGAAGGCCTCGGCCGCCGCGCGCACTGTCGCGATCGAGCGGGCCTTGCGAAACACGTTGTCCTCGCTGCCGGCTTCGAGCAGATCGAGCCGGAACTGAACGGGATCGGCCCCGGCTGCGGCGGCGAGCTCGTCGATGAACGACTCGAACGCGAACGTTACTTGCGGTCCGTTCGGGTCGCGCAGGTTGCCGGTGCGAAGCGGCGTTTCCCAGATCATCGGCAGGCTGACGACGTGCGCGGCCATCCGCAGATTCGGAATCGCGTACAGATTCGAAGGCGTCGATGCGCCGCCGCGCGCCGGCTGTGACGGCCGAATTCCCATGAGTTGTGCGATCAGCACGGTATCGGGCTCGTTGTAGCCCAGGTGGTTGTAATCGATCGCGCGGGCGTCGTAGTCGAGCGCGACCACGTTGCCCGCGGCGTCGAGGCCGCCGCGCAGCTTGAACGTATAGGCCGGTCCCTTCGTATCCCAGGCTGTTTCCTCATCGCGCATCCACTGCATGCGGACTGGTCGGCCGAGCTCGCGCGCGAGATACGCGGCCTCGAAGCCGGCATCGTCGGCGGCCGTACGGCCATAGACCTGCGGCCCGTCCATGTAGACGACGCGCACCTGCTCGCGCGGCATCCTGAGAAACTCGGCCACGCCGTTGCGGAGGCCATACGACTTCATGTCGTTCGAGTAGATCGTCATCTGCCCGCCGGAAGGATCGGCGAGCGCATGCGCGGGGCCGATCGCCGTGTGTCCCTGGTACGGCACTTCGTAGTCGGCCTCGATGACCGTTTCCGCACTCGCGAGCGCCGCGTCCGGGTCGCCGACCACGTCGGGCCGGCCGCTCGAGGCCGGTGTCGCGCTTCGCATGTAGTCGAAGAGCGCGTCCGACGCCGGGAACGGCGCCTGGGCCGGCGGTTCCCATTCGCACTGCAACGCCCGGGCGGCATTGATCGCCTGCTCCTCGCGCTCGAAGATGACGGCCACGTAGTTGCCGCGGCTGACGACGGCGACGTACCCAGGCATCTCGGCGACCGACGACTCGTCGATGCTACGAAGCATTGCGCCTGCAACGGGTGGGCGCACGTTTCGCGCATGCACCATGCCCGGCAACTTGACGTCGCAGGCCCACATCAGCGAGCCGTCGACCTTGGAAGGAATGTCGTAGCGCTCGATCGACTGGCCGACGACGCGAAGCTCGTTGACGGGCTTGACCTCGGCGGCGCCGCGTGTCGCGTTGACGTTGTCGCCCGTGAGCTCGACGTCGAAGCGCTGCCCGCCGATCAGCTCGGCATAGGTGACCGATCGCGACGAGTCGGCGGCGACCGAGATCGTCGCGTTGCGAACGCTAAGCTCGGCAACCGGCGCATCGAGACGCTCGGCGCCGAGCTCGAGCAGCACGCGCCTCGCCTCGGCGGCGACGCGCCGCATCGCCCAGCCGTCGCGCTCGACGCCGTCGGAGCCGCCCGAGCCGCCCTGGTCGGGCGTCGTGTCCGTACTGCCCATGAAAAGGCGCGTGCTGTCGTAAGCGATGTCGAGCTCGTCGCACATCATCTGCCGGAACGCCGTGCCGGTGCCCTGGCCGCCGTCGGTCTTGCCGACGAAGAAGCTCGCCGTGTTGTCCGGATGGATCACGATCCAGGTATCGAGCTCGAGGAAATCGGGGTCGGGATAGGGGCCCTCGTTGGCGACCTGGGCCCGGAGCTTGCCGCCCGGAATGGGGCCGATGACGGTACTGAAAACGAGCGCGCCCGACGACTTGAGGAAACTCCGGCGCGAGGTCGAAGGCTTGATGCCAAGAAGCGCGGTCTCGACGGCCAGGGGCAGTTGCAGTGCGTTGCTCATGCCCCGGCTCCTTCGTCCGCGGCCACGGTGCTGGCATCGGTGGCGGCGCTCGCAGCGCCGGCCGCGACGCGCGCGCTGCCCGTGTCGGCAGCCGCTGCCGCGGCCGTCCCGCGCGCCGCGCGCCTGATCGCAGCTTGAACCCGGTAATAGCTCATGCAGCGGCAAAGTACGCCTTCCATGCCTTCGCGGATCTCGGCGTCGGTCGGGTTCGGGTTTCGGTCGAGCAGCGCCTTCGCCGTCATGATCTGGCCGTTCTGGCAATAGCCGCATTGCGGCACCTGCTCGTCGATCCAGGCCTGCTGCACGGGGTCGAGCTCGCCGTCTCGCGCGAGGCCTTCGAGCGTCGTGATCTCGCCGCTGACGGAAGCCGCCGGTATCACGCAGGAGCGTGTCGCGACGCCGTCGACGATGACCGTGCAGGCGCCGCACTGCGCAAGCCCACAGCCGAAGCGCGGGCCGCGCAAATCGAGATCGTTGCGCAGTACGTAGAGGAGCGGCGTCGCCGGCTCGATGTCGACTTCGCGGGTTTCGCCGTTGATACGCAGTGTGACGACAGCCATGAGATCCCCTGACGGCCCTGCCTGGATGGAAGTTCGACACTAGAACAAAGCCTTTAGGAATTCAAAGGGTCCCGAGGGCTGCCGGCAACCGCGGCCGTTGCAGCTCGGCCGGGCCGCCCGATATTCCTGGCGACTTCCTCCGGAAATCCCTGTGCTAACCTCGGTCCCGATGATGGAAACTCGAGGCATGGGACTCGTGATGGCTCAACTCATACTCAGCAACCCGCGCGATGCGTCGATCGAGCCGATCGAAGTGCCGGCGCTGGCCGATACCGGCTCCGTGTTCCTCTGCATTCCCGAGCACGTGCGCCTTCAGCTCAAGCTCGAGATCCACGAATCCCGGGAGGTCAAGCTCGCGGACGGCTCCTACCGCACCTACCCCTACGTCGGCCCGATCGTCTCGCGCTTCAAGAACCGAACCGGCTTCCTCGGTGCGCTCGTGCTCGGGGACGAAGTCCTGCTCGGCGCCATTCCGATGGAGGAGATGGACCTCGTCGTCAATCCGCGCGATCGCACCGTGGACGTGAACCCGGCGAGCCCGAATATCGCGAGCGGCATCGTCAAGCGGGCCGCCTGATCTGCCGGGAGCCTGTCTCGCGCCTTCATGTGGCCGGTCGGGTGTAGCAGCGACCTCGAGGCGTAAAGCCTCGTCCTTACCTTTATACTGACCGCCAATGACCAAGAGAGCAGGGCATCACATGCACATCTCGCACACGCTTCTGCGATCGGCCGTTGCCTCGGCAGTCCTCATCTGTCTGGCCACTCCGGCGCTGGCTCACCACGGGTTCGGCCTGTTCCAGATGGATCAGGCAGGGGAGTGGTCGGGAACGATCACCAGGATGAATCTCGTCAACCCACATTCCTACATGGAGCTCGATGCGATCGGCGAAGATGGCGAAATCGTGCCTATGCGCTGCGAGATGCGTGCCGCGGCACTGCTCAGGCGCGCCGGCTGGGATACCGACATATTCGTCGTGGGCGCGCATGTGGAAATCTTTGGCCGTCCGCACCGCGACGATCCCACGGCCTGTTACATCGAAACCGTCACCATCGACGATACGGTCGAAGTGAGCCGGAACGATCAGTTCGCGACTGACTCCGTAGTCGACCTCTCGAACCGGCCGCTGCGCCTGGCCGATGGGCAACTCAACCTGAGCGGAGACTGGGCCGTGGAGCAGCTCGTGCTGACCATCGGTCCCGAGGGCGGCAGCGGCTCGATGATTCCGAAGAGCCTGATCGAGGAATTCGCGAGCGGCGAGCTGACCAACGAGGACATTCGAGCCATGCAGCCGCCGAGGCCGAGCGTCGTCTACACGGAAGCGGGCCAGCAAGCCGCCGACGCTTTCGACGGCCGGTCGCCGGAAGACAACCCGTGGTTTGCCTGCAAGCCGACCAGCATCATCCGGGATTGGACGGCCGACTGGCCGATCAATCGCTTCGTGCAACGCGTCACGGCCGATGGCGAGAATGTCATCGACATCACCTACGGGCTCTACAACTTCGAGCGTCGCATCCATGTCGGCATGGAGTCGCATCCGGATGATGTCGAGCCGAGCTATGCCGGGCACTCGATCGGTCATTGGGAAGGCGATACGCTCGTGGTGGATACGATCGGGTTCGCCGAGGGCGTTCTGTCGCCGCCAACCCGCAACAGCGAGCAACTGCATATCGTGGAACGCCTCACGCTCGATACCGAAACCATGGCGCTGAAGCGCGAGTATTCGGCGACCGATCCGGTCTATCTGGCGGAGCCCTATGCGAGCTACGATGTCATGTATCTCTCGGATGTGCCTTTTGAGGCGCAGCCCTGCGAGGACATGACGCCGGAGTTCCAGCAGGACTGACCAGACGGGCCGCACGGCGCCGGCCGTGCCCATTTGACTTGATACCGCCCCGGGGCTACTTTGCCTGTGCGCCTGGATAAGCTCCCGCAAATTCTTCCGCGGGGACAACATCATAAGAAAGACAGGGGATAACAATGAAAACTCTGGCAAGACTGGCGTTAGTGTCTTTGTTTTTCACGGTCGGACTTCCAGCTCAGGCACAGCCGGATTTCGACGTGCTCCCGACCGAAATTTTTGCCTGCAACTTTGTCGGTACGAGCGACATGGCCGATTTGAACGATGCGTTCGACGATTACAACGCCTGGGCTGACGAGAACGGCATCAACGACCTGACGATTTACCTGCTCACACCGAATTTCTATAGCGAAGACTTCGAGTTCGACGTCATCGGCTTGAATTTCTGGCCTACCGGGGCCGCGTTCGGGAGCGGGAACGCCCGGATGGCAGGCGATCCGGATTCGCTTGCGAGCTTCGACGGCGTGGTCGATTGTGCGGCCCACAGTTTGTACGCGCTGGTTGGGGTAAAGCCGCCGACGCAGGACCCGCAGACGGGCGGCCTGTTCGAGTTCACGGACTGCACGATGCAAGGCGGCCGAAGCAACGATGAAGGCATTGCCGCCGTAGCGGCCGCGAGCCAGCTATTCAGCCAGTGGAACCTCAACGACGCGCATGCGGCCATGTTCAACATCGCGGGCCTGCCGCCGGATACGAGCTACCAGTTCAAGTGGGTGACCTACTATCCGTCCTACGAGACATGGGGATCCTTGTTCGACAACATCGTCACCGGAGGTCACGTGCAGACGCTGGGTGCCATGCTCGATCCTGTGATGCGGTGCAATAGCTCCCGGATCTACAGCACGAGCGTCATGCGCACGGCGGCCGTCCAGTAACGGTCGGCATACCTTTTAGGGCCGACAGCGGCACCGGTGTGCTTCGCTCGCGAGCGGGGCGTGCCGGTGCCGATCGACCGCGGACGGGCTTCGTGCATGCAGCCGCCTGGAACCCGGTTACTCCATCAGACTCTGAACCGCGAGCCGCGTGAAGTTCTCCGGATTCATGAACCCGCCGCCCATCGTCTCGTCCCATTCCGACGTCACGCCGGCCGCGAGAATCTGGTCGGCGTCGAGACCGTCCTCGATCAGTGACTGAAACCGGTCCCGGATCGTGCTCAGGATGCCGATCCATTCCTCGAGGTCGGCCCGGCTCGCGAGCGGTCCGTGCCCCGGAATGATCCGGGTCTCGTCGTTCGCAAGCTCGAGCACGCGCTCGCCCGCCGCGATGAGGCCGTCGAACGAGCCGCCGCTGTCGACGTCGATGAACGGATAGACGCCATTGAAGAACGTGTCGCCCATGTGGACGGCGTTCAGGGTCGTGAAGTGAACGACCGTGTCGCCGTCGGTATGGGCCGGCGGCACGTGGATCAGATCGACCTCGTCGCCGTTCCAGTCGAGCCGGACGCGATCCGGATAGGTCAGGTTCGGGAAGCCCGCGGGATTCGCGTCGTCGGCCGTCTCGAGCCGCGCGCGGACATTGGTGTGCGCCATGATGAAGGCGCCGGCATTGCCGAACTCGGGATTGCCGCCCGTGTGATCGCCGTGCCAGTGCGTGTTGATGACGAGCTCGACCTCGCCGCCGCCGGCGGCGTTGACGGCCGCCTGAATCCTTTCGCTCAGCGGCGCGAACTGGGTATCGATGATCAAAGCGCCGTCATCGCCGACACTCAAGCCGATGTTGCCGCCCTGGCCGACGAGCATGTAGAGATCGTCGGCGACGGGGATCGTTTCGATCTCGACTGCCGAGAGGTCCTGGGCGTGGATCGGAATCGCGATCAGGCAGGCCGTCGCTACGAGAGTCGATTTCGCCGTTGTTTTCATTCGTCTTTTCTCCGCTGCGAAGTCGTGGGGCGCCCAATATGAATCGGGTCACAGGGCTATAATGACCCGAAGCCTAGCAAAAAAAGGGGCTCAACGATGCCGAGCCGCAGAACCCTGCTCCAGACCGCCGTCGCCATCGCCGGCTCGCCGCTCGCGCCCGGTGTCATCTACGCCGGCAGCGCCCGCGCGGCCGCGCAGATGGGCGTGCTCTACGACCACCGCCATCGCGAGGCCCGCGCCTTCAGGCTCCGCGCCGCGCAGTTGAACGCGCCGGTCCACGGCACCGAGGACGGCGACATCACCGATCTCTGGCAGCACTACTTCAGCGTTGCGTGGAAGGGCGAGCCGATGCCGCTGGCCGGGCTCACCGAGCGCCCGGCGCTGTTCATGCTCGAGCAGCTCGGCTTCCAGCACGGAATGCGCGTCTTTTTCCAGGCCGAGCACGAGCCGGACGGGCAGGGCGGCTGGACACACACGATCGTCCGCTCGTCGCGCCCGGCGCTCAAAGGTCAGCTCGAAGCCGCGGGAAGCGACTGGCCCGCCGTGCTTGCCGATCAGCTCCTGACCGCGCCGCAGACGGTCGCGTCGAAGGACATCACACCCACCGGCGCTGCGATGGCCGCGCGCATCGATGAGCCGGCCAGGCTCTATTCCTGGATCATCGCGCCGCGCTCGGTCGCAAACCATCTATAGAAGGAGAGGAATCGCATGGCCTTACCTCCCAATGTCAGCGAGCGCGACTTCAACCGCGCGCTCGAGCAATTCAGCAACATCGTCGGCTCCGAATGGGTGTTTTCCTCGGACGAGGATGTCGCGCTCTACCGCGACGCCTACTCGATCTACTGGGGCGAGCCCGAGGAGCGCGTCGCGTCGGGCGCCGTCGCGCCGGACACGGTCGAGCAGGTTCAGGCCGTCGTCCGCGCCGCGAACGAGTTCCGCATTCCGCTCTATCCGATTTCGACCGGTCGCAATCTCGCCTACGGCGGCTCGGCCCCGGCCTACTCCGGTAGCGTCGTGCTCGATCTGAAGCGAATGAACCGCGTGCTCGAGGTCAACGAGCGAAACGCCTACGCATTGGTCGAGCCCGGCGTCAGCTACTTCGATCTCTACAACCACATCGAGGAGCGCAATCTCAATGTCTGGATCGATCCGCCCGATCCGGGCTGGGGCAGCGTCATCGGCAATGCGCTCGACGGCGGCGGCGGCTGGACGGCGTATCCGTATCGCGATCACTTCGGCGCGCATTGCGGCATGGAGGTCGTGCTCGGCGACGGCGACATCGTCCGCACCGGCATGGGCGCGCTGCCGAACGGCAGTACCTGGCAGGAGAACAAGTGGGGCTACGGCCCCTGGGTCGACGGGCTGTTTCGCCAGGGCAACATGGGCGTTGTGACGAAGATGGGCTTCTGGCTGATGCCTAAGCCCGAGGCCTACATCTCGGGCACGGCGACCGTACCTGACGACGAAGGCGCCGTCGGCCTGATGGATACGCTGAACCTGCTCGAGAACACCGGCATCGTCAATGGCTCGACGCAGCTCGGCGGCGGCGGCGCGGGCGGTGCCGGTTTCGGCGGCGGCGGCTGGTCGCTGCAGGTGCCGATCTACGGGCCGGCGAACGTCATCCGCGCGCAGCTCGATTACTGCCGGCAGAAGTTCGAGGCCATCGAAGGCTGCACGTTCACCGAGGAGCCGCTCGTCCGCATCCCGCTCTCGCCCGAGGACCGCGCGCGCGTCCGGCTCGTGAACTTCGGCATCCCGAATCTCTCGACCTTCTCGATGCTCGGCCGGAGTCCCTTCCAGCCGAACCCGGCCGGCGGGCACATCGGCTTCTCGCCGATCGTCCCGCGCCGCGGCGAGGACCTCGTGCGCTTTCGCAACTGGTATCAGGCGAACGCGGCCGAGGTCTCGGGCGGCGAGAATCTCGGCATCATCGGCCCCGTCTTCATGACGAACTGGGAACGCTCGCTAGTCGGGCTCATCATGTTCCCGATCTCGAAGGACCCGGAGCACAACAGCAAGATCCGCGACGCGTTCGTGCGCTGGGTCGAGCTCGCCGCGGCCGAGGGCTGGGCCGAGTACCGCGCGCCGACGGTCTATCAGGATCTGATCGCGAGCACCTACGACTACAACGACAATGCGCTGACGCGCATGCGCGAGAAGATCAAGGACGCGGTCGATCCGAACGGGATCATCTCGGCCGGGCGCTATGGGGTTTGGCCCAGGCACCTGAGGGACGCGTGATGCGGTCTCGCGGCGTCGTGCTCATCTCTGCGTTTGCGATCGGCATCGTCATCGCCATTTTGCTCTTCTCGAGCATGGCTACCGGGCAGACGGCGGCCGCGGAGCGCGGCGAGGCCGTCTACGATCACTGGTGCGAGCCGTGCCACGCGGCGGGGCTGGGGCATCCGGGGACGCAGAGTCTCGAGGTGAAGTACCGCGGCGAGCTGCCGGCCGTGCTGGCGGAGCGCGACGATCTCACGTCCGAATTCGTCCGGACGATGGTGCGCGAGGGAATTCTGATGATGGCGCCGTTTCGCAAGACTGAGGTGACGGACGCAGAGCTCGACGATATCGCCGCGTATCTGACGGAGTAGGACGTGTAATGGGGTCAGAGTAATGGGGTCAGACACCATTCAGGCGAGACCCCATTCAGGCGGAATGGCAAACAGTCGCCGCTACCTCCGGCCGGCTGGTCCCGCCGCCTTCCCGAGAACAACGTGAACGCGGCCGCGTTTTTGCAATCGCCGCTCGTTGAGGCGAATCACGATCAGCTCGACAGCGTCCGTGACCTTGTCGAGGCCGCCGGCGCGATAGCCGACGATCGTGTTGTCGCCCTGGCAGATCTCGTAGCGATACCAGTCGTTTCCGACTGCGCCGCCCGGAGCGGCGACCGAACGTATGGAGACGATCTCGAACGGGTTAGGGAGAACGAGATCGCTTTCCGGCGCAGGCTGGTTGCCCGCTACCACCGGTTGCCGTCGCCGCCGTAGCCCCCGCGCCCGCCACCACCGCCGCCGCCGCCGCCGCCGTAGCCACCGCGTCCGCCGCGGCCTCCGCCGCCGCCGCCGCGATTGGTCTGCGGCCTCGCCTCGCTGATCTTCATCGGCCGTCCGTCGAGGTCGTTGCCGTTGAGCTCCGAGATCGCGGCGCTGGCCTCCGAATCATTGCTCATCTCGACGAAGGCAAAGCCCTTGCTCCGGCCCGTATCGCGATCGGTGATGATCTTGACCGACTCCACGCGCCCGTGTGCGGAGAACGTCCTCTCCAGCATGTCCTCCGTAACCGAGTACGGAAGATTACCGACATAAAGCTTTCGACCCATTTTTAGCAACTCTCCAATGAATATTCTTACCGCGAAAGGAGAGCAGGGTTTGCGCCTTGGACTCGTTTGACGGCAGGGACCGCCATCGTAATCGAAAATAGGTCGCCACGCCGCCTATTTTGGCGGTGGTGAGCGAAACCGTGGCGGAAATCCTTGCATTGCCGCCGGTAATGCCCCACGATTACGGGGATAATCTAGCCATTCTGGCTGCCTGCCTATCGGTCCCGATCCCCGGGCACGCGATCCCAAGACACCCATTACGAGCCTGATTATTCGTTGTCCGCGCCCGATTGCGCGCGGTGTTTGCTATTTCTGAGGAGGCCACTATGGCTATTGGAACCGTCAAATTTTTCGATGCACAGCGCGGATTCGGGTTTATCGCACCCGAGGACGGCGCGAAGGACGTCTTCGTTCACAAGAGCGCCGTCGAGAAGGCCGGCATGCCGACGCTGCGCGAAGGACAGCGGGTCAGTTACGAGGTCGTAACCGAGCGCGGCAAGACGGCGGCCGGCAATCTCGCCGCTGCCTGACGGGACGTAACGCCAAAGAAGCAGCCCGCTCGGGCGGGCTGCTTTCTTGCAGCAACGCATGGATAGGCTCGGGATTGTGGAAAACTGCCTCTACGTCGGCAATCTGCCTTCGTCGGCAACGGATGCCGAGCTCAAGGCGAAATTCGAGCAGTTCGGATCGGTTTTGTCCGCCGTCATCGCGACGGATTCCGCCACCGGACGCAGCAAGCGGTTCGCGCACATCGAAATGGCAACGCGGGCCGAAGCGCTGGCCGCAATCAGAAGGCTCAACATGACTTTGTACGATGACGTAATCATGTCCGTCAGTAGAGTCAGGGCCGACCGGCGGTCATAGTCCACGGAGGATGCGATATGGGACGACCCAGCCCGCAGACACAGGCCAAGCGGCAACGCGAGCAGGCCAAGAAGGAAAAGCGGCAGGCGAAAGAAAAGAAGCGCGCCGCCCGCAAGGCCGCGAAGGACTCGGCCGGTGAAGTGGAAGCCGGCGAGGCCGACTGACGCCGTCGCAAAAGGCGCTCGGGTTCCCGCGGCGCTATAGTAATAGTAGGATCTGTGGCGCCTGAGTTGGGGGGACTTCGGGATGGCCGAAATCGAATCGCAGGTCGCGATGCGCGCATCCGCCGCGCGCGGCGCAACGCGCCAGCGCGTACGCAGCAGGTTCTATGTCGGGATTGCCGTCTTCATGCTGGCGATGATCCTGGTCGGATTCTGGCCGTCGTATTACGGCGCGCTGGTTCGCGGCGCCGCGGAGGCGCCGGTGATCCTGCACGTCCACGGTGCGATCTTCATGGGCTGGATGCTGCTCTTCATCCTCCAGACCGTTGTCGCGGCGCGCAGCGATCTCCGTCTGCACCGTTCGCTCGGCAGCTTCGGCATCGCCTACGGCGCGCTCCTCTGGCTCGTCGGCCTGCTCGTGAGCTTCGTGGCGCCCGTCATCAACGTGAACTCCGGCGAATGGAGCGTCGTCGACGCCGCGATCTTCCTGCCGATCCCTTTCGGCGACATGGTGCTGTTCGGCGCGTTCTTCCTCGCGGCCGTGCTGAACCGGCACAGGCCCGAGATACACAAGCGCTGCATGGTGGTCGCGACGATTGCCGTTTGCTTCGCGGCCGCGTTCCGCCTTCAGGCACTCGGCGTCTCGATTCCGCTCGCGATCGCGATCTGGTACGTGCCGCTCGCCATCTGCATGGGCTACGACCTGCGCAAGACGCGGCGCGTGCACCCGGTCTACTGGATCGGCGCCGTGGCGATGGCGATCGCGCTACTGCGGCTGCCTTTCGGCAACACGGAGTTCTGGCTCTCGTTCGGCGTGCCGCTGTTCGAGTCGCTGACGGCTTGACGCCGTGCCGATGGGCACGATGATGGCATGCGGCTCCCGCCGGCTATAGCCGCGAGGCTGCTGCCAGAAGCGCCTCGAGCTGATCCTGAGCGATCGTGAACCCTTCCTGCATGCCCATCTCGAGGATGCGGTCCATGTCCTCGACGCTCGCGTACTGAACCATGCTGACGAGCCGCGTGGTTTCATCCTCGGCGATGAAGCGCATGTCCATATCCTGGCGCGGCAGCGACTCGATGACGTTGCCGTCGGCATCGCAGAAGACGTCGCTCGACTTGAAGCGCGTCTTGGGCTCGATCTCGAGGTAGTCCATGCGCCCGTGATGCGCGCTGCCGTCGGGGCCTTTCATAGCGTAGTGCCAGTAGCCGCCGACGCGAAAGTCCATGTGCACGGTCTGCACCTTCCACGGCGCCGGGCCCCACCACTGATCGAGGATCGCGGGATCCGTCAGGGCCTGCCAGACACGGGCGATGCTCGCGGGGAAGACCCGCTCGATCGTCAGGGTCGCGGGTTTTTCGTCTTTCCTGAATGTCGTCTTGCTCATCGTGCCGCGAACACCTTCTCGAGCGGCGCCTTGATCGTGACGATGCCTTCTATGTTCTGCGAGTTTTCCGGGACCGTGACTTTGAGCGTGGCCATTGTGTTTTCCTTGTCGTGTCGTCGGTGAGCAACGCCTCGAGGGCGTCGTATCGCGCCGCCCAGAGCTTTTCGTATTCGGACAGGTGCGCCTCGGCCGTCTGGATCGTCTCGGGGACGATCGCGACGACCTTTTCCTTGCCCTTGCGTTCCTTGGTCACGAGACCCGCCTTCTCGAGCACGTTGACGTGCTTGGCGATGGCGGCGAGCGAGATCGCGTAGGGCCTGGCCAGCTCGCTGATCGTCTGCTCGGCCCGGCTCAGCCGCCGCAGCATGTCGCGACGGGTGGCGTCGGCGAGGGAATGGAAGACCAGGTTCAGGGGGTCGGCGGTACATTCAACCATATGGTTGAATGTAAGCGGGCCGGCGGAGACTGTCAAGCCCTGGCTGATCCGGCTCTAAGGCGCGTGGGCGAAAGGCAGTTCGACGAGCTGCTTCCGGCAGCGACGGCTAGCTTTCGAGAAACGTGCTCGCGACCGACGCTTCGATCGCTTCGTGCACGACGTCGAAAAGCGTATCCGACACATTCTCGTATTCGGTTTGAACAGGCTCCCTGAACGCCATATCGTTCCAGGATCCCATGCCGCCGAAGACCCAGGCCCGGCTCGCTGCCTTGAGCAGGGACTTCGCATCCGGGTTCAGTTGCCCCGGCATCGCGATGTCCTCTTGATACTCGACGTCGGCCTCGGAGTCATCGAGCGCGGCAAGCGCTTCGGTGAATCGGCTCGTGACGACGCCCTCGGTGTGTCGCTCGGAAAACCTGAGCACCTCCTCGAGGCTTTCCCGGAACGACGCCTTGACGATTGCTAGATTGCGGTTCGCGTGAATCTCGCGCGACTCCATGGCCTCGAGCGTGTACGAGACGCGCCAGATGCGCTGGCCTGGTGCGTTCTCGTCCCAGACATGCCAGGCCTCGGACCAGGACTCGCTGAGGCCGTCGTCCCGGAGCACCACGATGTGCCCGACGCGTCCGCCGCCAACGAAGCCGGCCGAGAGGCGGTCGCTGATCTCAGGATCGTTGCGGCGCAGGAAGATCAGCCTGACACCGTCGACCTCGCGCAGCGGCAGCGCATGGATCCACTCGTTGGGGTTCTCGGCGACGATCTCGCGGCTCGGCTGGCCGAAGTCGTCGGTCCCGGTCTGGTAGAAATCGATGGCGTCGCAGAACCGGCAGGTCGAGTTCGACGGGAAGAGCTCGGGGATGTCGCGGCCGGCGAGAAACGCGTTCGCGTGGCAGGCGATGGCGGCAAGCTGTGCGATCGGGCCGTTAATCGGGTCAGACCCCTTTCAGGTTCGTGCGATCGGGCCGTTAATGGGGTCAGACCCCATTTACAGGAACGCGATTGTGCGCAGCTCGATGCTTTCGCGCGGTGGCGCGTCGGGCGCGATGCCGGGGTGGGTGAAGGCGCTGTGCGCCGCCCACTGCACGGCGGACGGATCGGAGTCGTAGAGCTTGAAAGCGAGCACCTCGTCGGGGCGCATCTTCGGTGCCCAATACCAGCGCTGGTTCTTGTTGAACGAGACGGCGTGGCCGTAGAGCGTCGGGCGGTTCGGGTCGCCCAGGCCGCCGCGGACCTCGCTGTCGCAAAGGTCGGCAGACGCGACTGAGCTTCCGTCGCAAACGGCAAACGGCGCGCTCTCGACGACCCTGATCGGACGCCAGACGTTGATCAGCATGTAGCGGCCGGCAAGCCAGCGCTCGGCTTCCTCCTTGTTGAGCACGTCGTACGAGAACTGGCGCACGGTGTAGTCGCCGTAGTCGACGTGCGCGCCGAAGGCGGGCAGATTGCCCTCGGCCGCGTCCTTGCGGCTCGTGCGCAGCATCGTGCCGAAGGTGATGACCTTGTCGGCGCCGGTCAGCTCCGCGATCAGCGCCTTGACCTCGGGAATATAGACGCGCTCGACCTCGTCGGGGTCATGGAAGTTCTCGCACGCCGACGCGCGCTCGATCAGCGCAATGCCGTTCTTCTCGAGCGTGAGCTCGTCGCGAAGCGGGCGCATGTCGCGGATCGTGACCTGGTGCGGCGTGTAGGGCCATTGCGACTTCTTGCGGTCCGTCGGATAGAAGATGACCTTCTCGCCGGGCGGGCAGAAGTCCATCGTGGCGACGACGGCCGGCTCGTCGGTGATCTGCGAGGTCTCTGCGCTCAAACGGCTCCCCTGGCTGGCTCTTTCGGGATGCTCCGCGGGATTCTACAACGTAGCACCGGCCGACAGAGCCGCAAGGACCAGCCGCTTCGAGTGTCTCAGTGCGACCCGACGAGCGAGCCGATCGCCGTGTCGTCGATGCCCCAGTCGCGCAGCGCCTCGACGCCGCCTTCGCCCGCGGGCGCCGCGCCGCGTGGCGGCGGCGCTTCGGTTCCCGAGAACCGCGGCAAGGGCGCGGGCTGCACGACACCGTCGATCGTGACGAAGGAGCCACGCGCCTGGTTGTGCGCGTGTTGCGGCGCTTCGGTCAGGCTCAGCACCGGCGCGTAGCAGACCTCGGTGCCTTCGAAGCGCGCGCACCATTCGTCGCGCGTGCGGGTTGCGAATATGTCGGCGAGCTTCTCTTTGAGAGCGGGCCAGCGTTCCTCGATCCTGGGGTCAGCGAAGTCGGGATCGTCGATTTCCATCGCTTCGAGCAGCGCGGCGTAGAACGGTTTCTCGATCGAGCCGATTGCGATCCACTTGCCGTCGGCGCATTCATAGGTGTTGTAGAAGTGCGCGCCGCCGTCGATGATGTTGCTCTCGCGCTCGCCCTTCCAGCGCCCGGCCTGATGGGCGCCGTAGATCATGCCCATCGTCGAGATCACGCCGTCGGTCATCGCGCAATCGATGACCTGGCCGTCACCGCCGTCGGCGACAACCTTCAGCGCCGCCATGATGCCGAACGCAAGCCAGAGCGCGCCGCCGCCGAAGTCGCCGATCAGATTGAGCGGCACCGCGGGCTTCTCTTTCGGGCCGAGCGCATGCAGCGCGCCCGTCAGGGCGACGTAGTTGATGTCGTGCCCGGGCGACTGGCTCATCGGTCCTGTCTGGCCGAATCCCGTCATCCGGCCGTAGACGAGCTTCGAGTTGCGCCTGAGCGCGACGTCGGGCCCGAGGCCGAGCCGCTCCATGACGCCCGGCCTGAAGCCCTCGATCAACGCGTCCGACTGCTCGATCAGGCGCAGCGCAACGGCGTTTGCCTTCTGGTCCTTGAGATTCAGAACGACCGAGCGCCGCCCGCGGGTGTCGACCGAGAAGCGGTCGTAGACGTAACCGTCCGGCCGGTCGATGCGGAGCACGTCGGCGCCGAGATCGGCGAAGAGCCGGCCGCAGAACGGCGTCGGACCGAGTCCCGCGAACTCGAGGATCCGAAGGTCCCTGAGTGGTCCCGTCTGTTGCGTCAAGATATGCTGAAGCCCCCGGTGGCGTAGCGTACTCCAGGAGGCATCCTTGATGAAGAGGCCTATCAGAATTCTCGCAATCGCAGCCACGGCCGCGGCCCTCGGCAGCCTGACCGTTGCCTCGGGCCAGGACCCGTTGCCGGAACCCACGGTCGAAAGCCGCCTGCTCGAGCTCGAGGAACGCGTCGCGAGGCTGAGCACGACGCTCGATATTCGCACCGAGGTCTCGGGCCCCCAGGACCGGGTCAACCGCGACTTCAACCTCGACACGCGGCTTACCGACATCGAGCGGCGCCTCCAGCAGCTCAGCTTCGAGATGTCGACCGTCTCGAGCCGGATTTCGAGCGCCATCAACGCGGCCAATCAGGCGCAGCGCGACGCGCAGATGGCACAGCAGATGGCGCGCGACGTCATGAATCGGGTGAGGTGAGCAGCCCGAGCCATCGAGCAGCACGGTCGGACCGGGCAGGATCGAGGCGGCGCGACTACCTCGAATAGCACACCCAGGCCACCGGAACGGTGATGGCGGCCAGGATCACGAGGGCCGCGAGCACGGCCATTGCGTAGCCGCCTTCGAGCACGAGCGAGCTGAACGCCGTCTCGAGCGGCGCGCCGAGCACGGACGTGAAGATGCTGCCGGCGACGGCGGCGCCGCCGAGCGTGAGGCGGCGCGCGGTGGCTCTGCTGAGCTTTCTTCCGGGCAGCCTGCCCATCACGGCGTCGCTGAAGCCGTCGTCGGCGATCGCCGGCTCCGCCTTTCGAAGTGCAACTTCCAATTGTGTGTCTTTGGGGTCCATATCAAGCTTGCTCCCAGTCCTCGAGCATCGCCTTGAGCGCCTCGCGTCCTCGCGTCAGGTCGGACTTGACCGTGCCGAGCGGCAGCTCGAGCGCGTTCGCGACTTCCTGATGCGTCATTCCCTTCTTGTAGTGCAGGTCGAAGACCGCGCGCTGGCGATCCGGCAGGCGCTCGAGCGCGGCATCGACGTCCCTCTGGTCTCCCGCGGCCGCCGAGTTATCGGTCATTGGTGAATGATACGCCTCGTCGAACTCGGCTTCCGGCACGATCTTGCGCACGTCGTTGAGAAACGTGTTGTAGGCGATCCGGTAAAGCCAGGTCGAGAATTTCGCCTGGGCCTTGAAGCTCGCGATGGAGGTGTACAGTTTCAGCAGTGTCTCCTGTGCCAGGTCGTCGGCGCGCTCGGCATCGTTTCTCGTCATTCGGCGCAGGAAGTTTCTAAGCGGCGACTGATAGCGCCGCACGAGCAGCTCGAACGCGATCCGGTCATCGTCCGTGACGACGCGGGCGATGAGCGCTGCATCGCTGTCGGACATCGGTTAGTCGCCATTCCCGGATTGCCCGCCCGAACGTGGGCTGCCGTAAAACAGTGCTGCGTTGACGAAGCTCGCAGCGGCAGGAAAGAGCAGGATCAGGCTCCAGGCTGCGTTGCCCCATTCTCGGGATGAGATGTAGAGGACCAGGCCCAGACCGATCCCGAGGAAGAGCAGCCATACACCGCGGCGCAATTCGCGCTGCCGGGACGGCATCGGCGGCAGGATCTCCTGCGGAATGGACTGCCCCTTGTCGAGGAACTGCACGAACAGGTCCTGCTTGCGCTTCTCCCGCTGGCTTGCGAAGTACATGGCTGCCACGATGATGACGATGAGGCCGATCATGAGCGCATAGGCCTGCCCGGCGAACGGGTTCTCCATCTGCGCCGAAGCGAGCAGGAATTGCTCGTAGGTCTCTGGGTCCATGCCTTCCGGAACTGCCTGCGCCAGGGACAGGATCGGTGTCCCGGCGACTCCGGTGAGTGCGAGCTTTTTGGCCATTTTCCTGATCATTTCAGGTTCCTCGGTTGTTCCACCTCTACTTGGACACGGCGGCTGTCGATTTGGATGCAGACGGGCCCAGGCCCGATCTGTCCGCCGATTCAGGCAAAGCCCATGCTCATGCACGACTCTCCCTCACGCGCGGTTGCGGCCGACCTCGCCTCCGGATGCTTCGCGGTCCCAGGTGTCGGCCGTGACGCCCTCTGCCCGGAGACGGTGTTTCTCGACCTTCTGGGTGGGTGTCTTCGGTAGCTCGTTGAGCACTCGGACATAGCGGGGAATCATGAAGTCCGCGAGCTCGTTTCTCAAAAACCCAACCAGGCTCGCCGGCTTGAGCGCGCTGCCGGGATTCGGGGACCCGTCATCATCGAGCGCGTCATCTGGTTTCAGCGCGATGACGGCAAGGACGTCGTCCTCGCCACCCGCGCCCGGCACCGGCACGACAGCGGCCTCCCGAATGTCCGGGTGTTGCAGGATCGCGCGCTCGACCTCGAACGACGAGATGTTCTCGCCGCGCCTTCGGATCGCGTCCTTGAGCCGGTCGACGAAGAAGTAGTTGTCGTCCTCGTCGCGGCGAAACAGATCGCCGGTGTGGAACCAGCCGTTGCGCCAGGCTTTCGCCGTTGCCTCCGGATCGTTGAGGTAGCCGTGACTCATCGTCCACGGCAGCTCGGGCCGCACGACGAGCTCGCCCGCCGTGCCCGGTGGCACCTCGATGTCGTTGTTGTCGACGATCCTGAGCTCGACACCCGGGACGGGCTTGCCGCAGGTGCCGGGCAGTTCCGGATCGGGGCCGGCCCAGAGCGGCACCGAGAGCTCGGTCATGTTGAATTCCGTATAGGTCGGCACGCCGAAGCGCTTGCCGAACGCGATCGCGCTCTCGTCGAACGGCGCGATGATGACGGAGCGCAGCGGGTGGTCCCGGTCGGCTGCCGTTTCCGGCTGCTTCATCAGGAACTGCACCATCGCGCCGAGCAGACCGACCGTCGTGATCTCGTAGCGGCGGACGGTCTCCCAGAAGCGCGAGACACTGAAGCGATCGACGACGACGGCCGAGCCTGCGTGAATCAGCGCCCAGAGCAAGGCATAGGGCCCGCCGACATGGAACATCGGTAGCTGAAGCAGGCTGCGGTCGCCCGGACCGATGTTGCGAAAGCCCGTCGCCGCCGTGTAGCTGTGAATGTAGGACGACAGCACGCCCTTCGACGGGCCCGTCGTGCCGGACGTATAGATGACCATGTGCGTGTCCCAGGGCTCGATCGCGATTTCAGCCGGTTCGTCGCGCGTGCCGGGCTCGACGCCGTCCCCCGCTGCCTCTTGCGAGTCGGCCGGGTCACGCGCCGGCGTCGATTCGAGCGCTGGCGTCGGTTCGCGTCCCCGCGTCGATTCGAGCCCCCGCGTCAAGGTTGCGGCGCCGATCGAGCGGATGCCTTCGAGCGACGGTCGCTCGTCGCCGACGACGACCGTCTCGAGCTGCGCCGTGTCGATCGCGTTGAGCCGATCGAGCAACGCGCCGTCGGCAATCATGACGCGCGCGCCGGAGTTGCGAATGACGTGCTCGAGCAGCGCGCCGCGATAGCCCGTGTTGATCGGGACATAGACGGCGCCGAGAAAGTTGAGGGAGAGGAACGTCGTTACGGCTGTCGGGCTGTTGCCCTGCCACGAGAGCACGAAGTCGCCCTGGTGCACGCCTTGTGCCTGAAGTCCCGCAGCAAACCGCTCGACCCGCGCGAGCGTCTCGGAGAATGTCCAGCGCGGGCCGCCATCGAACAGCAGAAACTCGTGATCGGGCTGCTCGGCGGCGCGCCGGATCAGAAGGGCGCGGACGACGCAGTCCTCGGCGCTCGGAAGTCGTGCGGCTTCTGGCATGCGTGCGGGTTCGGCCGGAGACCCAGCGATTCTATCCAAAGGCGAATCAGCGAGAACCGCTGAGCCGGCAGGCAAGAAAAAGGTCGTCCGTGGTCCGTGGGCGAAAGCCGGGGAATCGCGGATCATTGAGCGGGCCGCCTGATTGCACGCCGATCGACCCCGTCTCGCCCGTGATACCGTCGACGTCGACCGTGACGACCATGCCGCATTTCGCCTCGAGCGTCATCCGCCAGATCAGCTCGAGCTCGGTGTCCAAGATCACGTTGTAGAAGAGCTGCTCCTCGAGGGGCTCGCCCGTTGTCTCGATGCCGTGCCGGTTGCGCAAGGCCGCCTGGCCCGTCGCGCGCGCCTCCTCCTGCGTGATGCGCGAGCCGCCGTACGGGCCGCCGAACGCATGGGGCATCAGCGTGCCGGCATACTCGACGACCTCGCCGGTCGGGTCGATCGCGAGCCGCAGCGATCGCGAGATCGGGATGCCGTTGATGAGCTGGCGAAGCTCGATCGCGAATCCGTTCGCCGTCATCGCATTGAGATCGATCGCGAATCGCGGCTCGAGCTCGACCTCGATCCGGTCGTAGACCCAGGTGAAGCGATGCGCCTCGGTCAGGAATCGCGTGGCCTCCTGCGTGAGCAAGGATTCGTCGACCGTGCCGGCTCCGGCCGGGTCGAACGACATCGAGTCCCAGAAGTCGAGCACGCCGAGGCTCGGGCCGCGGTACTCCTGCGGTCGGCCGTCGCTGAACGTCGCGAAGACGTCGGGCTGAGTCTCGGCGACCCAGGCCATCTGCAGGTGCCGCGCCTCGAGTTGCCCGGCGCGCGTGCCGAGATCCGCCGGCGTCTCGCGCTGCCAGGGGCTGTCGCGGACACCGATCGGATAGACGAGCTGATACTCGGCGTCGAAGTCGTCGGGCAGGATCCGGTACCAGCGGTTGCCGACGTTGACCGAGCCTGCGATCTCGGGTCCGGATCGCGACACCGTCAGGCGGGCATAGTCGTCCGAGGCGGTGGCAAGCAGCGTGATGTGAAACGCATCGAAATCCGGATCGGAACGGCCCTCGATAGCGAGCATGCGAATCGGATGGCCGATCAGCGTGAACTCGATCAGCGGCGCTGCGGTCGGTTGCGATGCGCCGCGCGGCACGGGCTGCTCGAGCCAGGCGCTGGAATCGAGCGCCAGCTGGGCCTCGGCTCTGCCGAGGCTCGGGTCGGGTGAGGGCGGCGCGTCCTCAGCATCGAGTCGAACCTCCGGCTCCCTGAAGATGGGCGGCGCTCGCGGCGCGTCGACGATCCGAATCTCCGACGTGTCGATCAGCCCGATGTCGTGAAACCCGAACGCCCCCGTCTGCGCCTCGGCGAAGCCGCCGGTGAGCGCGAGCGGGAGCAGCATCCGAACTGCGAACCTCATCGGAGCCGATACTAGACGATTTGATGCGTGCGGGATCTCGCTTCGGGCCCGGCGCATCGCCGGTCGGAGGTTGGGATGGTACCCGGAAGAACTACCTTTGCCGGCACCGGTCAGATGGCGAAAAACCCTATACAAATGTGTCACTTGGGCGGTAAAAATGGCACTATGAATGGCTGTCCCAGCACACAAGAAGAAGCCAGTAGGAGCCGAATGATGAGTCGACACAATCTGACCTCCGTCATGGAGGCGGCGGGCGGTCCGGTCAAGCTGTTACGCAATTCCAAGGCCGGAATTTACGTTTATTCGGTTGTGGCGCCCGAGTTCACGAACTGGCGCGACGAGCAGCGTGCCTGGCGCGAGTCGGCCGTGCTCTTCGATCAAACGCACCATATGGACGAGCTGATCGTCGAGGGCCCGGATTCGGCGGCCTTCCTCGAGCATGTCGGGGTCAACAGCTTCGCGAACTTCGATCTGAACCGCGCCAAGCACCTCGTGCCGGTGACGCCCGCGGGGCACGTGGTCGGCGACATGATCATCTTCCGCGAGCGCGACGACAAGTTCGTGCTCG
Organism: Gammaproteobacteria bacterium; assembly: GCA_035513215.1. Lineage (GTDB taxonomy): Bacteria > Pseudomonadota > Gammaproteobacteria > Steroidobacterales > Rariloculaceae > DATCZB01. The sequence goes on from DATKCK010000047.1 coordinate 33,531, forward strand.
TCGGCCGCGCGCCGACGGCGAACTGGGTCAGGTTCCAGGCGGCCGTCGGCACGCACAAGATCCGCCTGATTCACGATCCGCGCTCGGACAGCCGTCCCGACGGCCGCGCAATCTATCGCACGCACTACCGCTTCCAGGTCCAGGGTCCCGAGGCCAACAAGATCTTCGAGAAGATCAACGGCGGTCCGGTCCCGAAGGTCAAGTTCTTCCACGTCGACCGGATCAACGTGGGCTCCCGCAAGGTGCAGGCGCTTCGTCACGGCATGGCCGGCGCACCGGGGCTCGAGATCTGGGGTCCGTACGCCGACAAGCACTACATCCAGACGACGATCGTCGAGGCAGCCAAAGATGTCGGCGTCGATCTGCGTCTCGTCGGCAGCCGCGCGTACTCGACGAACACGCTCGAGTCGGGCTGGATCCCGTCGCCGTTGCCGGGCATCTACAGCGGCGGCGGCATGCTGAAGGACTACCGCGACTGGCTCGGCGCGGACAGCTACGAGTGCGTCGGCTCGATCGGCGGCAGCTTCGTCAGCGACGACATCGAGGATTACTACGTCAATCCGTTCGAGCTCGGTTACGGCTTCTACATCGGCTGGAAGACCGACTTCATCGGCAAGGATGCGCTCGCGAAGATGCAGGACGGCCCGAACCGGCAGAAGGTCACGTTCGAGTGGAACCGCGACGACGTGCTCAAGGTCGTCGCTTCGGGCTTCGAGGAAGGCACGCCGTACAAGTGGATCGACTTCCCGCAGCCGAACTACGCTTCGAGCACTGCGGACCTGATCCTGCGCGACGGCAAGCAGGTCGGCATGTCGATGTTCAACGGCTACTCGTTCAATGAGCGCTGCATGCTGTCGCTCGGCGTCGTCGATGCCAACGTCAAGGTCGGCGACATCCTGACGCTGGTCTGGGGCGAGCCCGACGAGACCGGCAAGACCTCGACCGAGAAGCACAGGCAGGCCGAGATCCGCGTCAAGGTCGCGCCGACCCCGTACGCGAAGGAAGCGCGCGAGCACTACGCCGAGAGCTGGCGCACGAAAGCCACGTAGGTATTGAGGTATTGGGGTCAGACCCCATTCAGGTTGGGTCAGACCCCATTCAGGGTCGACCCCGTTCAGGGTCTGACCCCGTTCCGCGTTATGCTTGAGGCATGCGCGCAATCGTACTGATTCTCTCGCTCGCAGCGCCCGCGGTCCTCGCTCAGCTTTCGCCGGAACCGGGAATCGGCGCCTGCAACGTCCTCGCGAAGCCGCGCGACGTCAACGATGCCGGGGAGTTCGTCCAGCCGCCGCCGACGCCCGACGAATGCCTGTTCGCCGCGGATCTCGTCTCGAAGCTGCTGCGGGCGGACCGGCGCGAGCTCAGAAGGGTAACCAGCACTCGCATCCCGGAGCCGGTGCGGCCCGAGATCGGCGCAGGCGTGAACCGCCGGGCGATCGAGACCTGGGTTTCGGACGAGCTCGTCGTCGTCGCCTATCAGAGCATGGACTTCACCGGGCTCGTGACGAACGTCCTTGTCGCGGATCTCGCGTCGGGCACGGCCTGCCACTATCCGCGCTGGCCCGCGGACGAGACGCCGGGCCAGCTCAGTCTCGAGGATATTCAGGACGTCCTCGACGGCGCCCGCTCGGGCGACGAGCGGGGACCGACCTGCTACCTACGGCAGTTGGCCGAAAACTAGCGGGGTCAAGCCAGTGGGGTCAGTGTCTCGGGGTCACAGTGTCTCGGGGTCAGACCCCTTTTAGGTTTGAGACCCCTTTCAGGTTGGGGCTCCGAACCTGAAAGGGGTCTGACCCCAATTACACGCAAATCAGACGCGGCTCCAGTGCTTGGAGTTCTCGATCTGAAACCTCGTGGGTTCTGCCGCGAAGAGACGCACGAGACCGCAGCTCGTGCAGACTGTCGGCGTGACTTTGCCGAAAGAGAACGCGCCGGTGCCTGGCAGCAGATGCGGGCCATAGGCTCCACCGGCAGAGGTCGGCTTCTTGTACCGATACACTTTTTCCGAATTGCACGCCGGACAGGGTTTCATCGCGCTCATTCACAGAGCCTCCGGATCGCCGTGCACGATCTCGCCGCCGACGATCGTGAGCGCGGACGTGATCCGCTTGATCTCGTCGTCCGACACCGCGTCCTCGTCGAAGTAGTCGTCGCTAAGCACGACAAGATCGGCATACTTGCCAGGCTCGATCGTGCCGAGCAGATCTTCCTCGTTGAGGAACCAGCCGTTGGCTTCGGTGTAGAGCGCGAGCGCGTCGTAGCGCGGCAGCGTCTGGCCTTCGTTGATGAGCTCGCCACGCGCATTGCGGCCGGTCACGATGTAGTAGAGTCCGAGCCAGGGATTCATCGGCGCGATCTGCATGCCGTCGGAGCTCATGCCCATCCGGATGCCGCTTTCGGCCAGCATGCGGAACGGCGGGCCGTTCTGCTGCGCCGTGCCGGAGATGTAGCGCCAGCCGCCGAGCACGCTGACGCCGCCGCCGAGCGCGTCGAGCTTGTCGGCGTACTCGCGCGTGATGAACGGCACATGCGCGACGACCCAGCGTAGATCAGAGATGCCGGGTGCGGGCAACTCGTTATGAATCATTTCCCAGCTATCGATGATGACCTGGAAATCACCCTGCGTCAGCGAGTGGTTCTCGTTGCGCCAGCCTGCTTCGGCGACGCGCCGCGTGCCGGCGAGCCACTCGGGCGCCGGTGCCATGATCATCGCGCTCGCGCCGGCCGTGAACTCGCCGATGCCGACGGTCTTGAGCAGATCGTCGCCGAAATACGGGAAGACGTTGTCGAGCCTGGCCTGAAGCTCCGGCGTCTCGGGATCGGACTCCATATGCAGGAAGTTGAGCCGGATGCGGTTGATCAGCGCGCCCTCGGCATGCAGCTCTTGCAGGGCGTCGTAGGCGCGATACGGATGGAAATGTGCCGCGCCGTCGGTCGGCGTGCCCGTCGCCGGGAAGCCGCCGTCATCGAGGTGAGTTGTGATGCCGACGCTCGCGGCGTAGCGCATTGCGTCGACCGTGCCGCGCTTCTGATCTTCGAGCGTTTGCAGTTGCCGCAAGGCATGCAGCGCCTCGGTCGCCGGGCTCGCCGCGCCGAAGCCGCCGGCCGCGATCGCGCCGTCGTCGCCGACCTCGATGCCCTCTGACTCGAAGAACGCCTTGCCGAGCGAGTTCGTCACGCTCGGTCCGCCGAAGGAGATCTGAAGATAAACCGGATGATCCGGCACGGCCGCGTCGAGCTCGGCGAGGCTCGGAAAGCGCGGCTCCCCGGGCGGTGGCACGAGCTGATTGAGGTCGAAGCCGCCGATCGATGTGATCCACTCGTCTTCCGGCACGTCCGAAGCACGCGCTTCGAGAATCGCGAGCGCCTCGTCGATCGAATGCGCCGATTCGAGCCGCGCGTCGTGGCCCGGGCGCAGGCCGAGCAGCACGATGTGATTGTGGTTGTCGATGATGCCCGGAATGACCGCGCGGCCTTCGAGATCGATCGTCTCGGTGCATTCCGTCTGTCCGAGCTCGTCGACGCCGGGCGCGCCGAGCGCGACGAAGCGGTCGCCGGCGATGCGCACGGATTCGAAGATCACGGGATCGGTGCCGGGCTGATCGACCATCGTATGGATGCGGCCGTTCGTCAGCAGCAGGTCCGGCGCGTCGGGGCAGGTTTGGGCGAGACCGGTGCCCGTTGCAAGCAGTGTCAGACCCGTGATGCCGAGCCGGTGCAAGCATGCGACGCCGGCCGAGTCAGGGCGCGTGGTGTTCATGGGACCCCCTTGGTATTTGGGGGTCATTGTAGCGGGATGCCGGACCGCGTGCCGCGTCCGGCGGCACCGGGAAAGCCGCCGTCAGCCGGTTCCGGTACGCCGGATTTCGTTCTGCCGGGCGGCCTCGGCGTCGGCGTTGCGCTTCTGCCAGTAGCGGTCGAGATAGGGCTTCGCTTCCCGCTCGCGGCCCTTCGACCGCAAGTAGCGAATCATCGTCTCGCAAGCCGGAATCACGGCTCCGGGGTTCTCGGCCATGATCCTGTCGATGACCTGCTTGCCCCGCTCGTCGCCCGTTTGCAGCAGCAGCCGGCCGACGGCGAAGCGGGCGCCGAGCGGCCTCGACGGGCGTTTCGCGAGCGAGAGATAAAGCGGATAGGCGCGCTCCGGACCTTCGAACTCTTCCGTGAGACCGGCGAACGTGGATAGCTCGTCGTCGGACAGTTGCTCGAGCTTCCTCGCGCTGAACGAAGCCAGTCGCGCGCGGCCGCTCTTGATCTGCTCGTGCCGTTTCGTCCACCACGGCGCGGCGGCCCGCCGCCATTCGTCGTCGAAGTGCTCGGTAATGAACTTCAAGGCGCCGCCGAACAGGGCTTCGGCCGCCGACTCCGCCGTCGCCGTCGGCATTCGCGCGGGCTGGCGGATCGCCGCGATGCGCTCGCTCAGACAGGGGTGCGTGTCGGTCGTGTCGGTCGGGCGCGTCAATGCCTGCTTCAGATGTCCCGGGGCGTCGGGGAGAAACCCGTGCCGCTCGCGAGCCGCAAGATGGCTGAACGGCGATGCCATCGGCGACGGCTCGTCGGCCGATCTCGCATAAACACGCGGCCAGAAGTGCTGCTTCAGCTCTCGGCCCTCGAGATCGAGGCGAATCAGTGCGCTCGCGAGCGCCGATGCGCCGATCGCCGTGGCCGCGACGTTGTCGGCTTCGTATTCCTGCTGGCGTGCCTGAACGAAGGCGTAGGCTGCGAACCTCGGCGCGAACCAGCCGAAGAACGGCGCGAAGAGAAAGCTGCCCCAGTGTTGCTGCCGTTGCAGTCGCTCGTTGAGGCGGGTCCATCCTGCGCGGGTGCCGTAGATCCACGCGCCGAAGCGGCCGTGAGCAGCCGAAAGGTGACCGAGCTCGTGCGCCAGAACGGCCTTGAACTCGTCGAGCGTCAGCAGCTGCATGAGCGGCAGGCCGAGAGTCAGGTAGTTTCTTTGCCAACCGACAGGCCCGAGTCGAGGGACCTGGACGACGGCCGCATCGAGCTCCCTGGTCAGCAGCACGGCATGCACCGGGGGCGCCTTCACGGCTGTGCGAACTTCCTCGACGGCCGCAAACAGCCTGCGGCGCTCGGCCGGCTTCATTTCGAAGCCCACCGGCGCGTCGAGCCTGACCCGGACGGCTTCGAAGACGACGCCGATGAGAATGACCAGCGGAATCGCGATCCTCGCGAATGCCGCGCCGCCGCCGAGTGCGGCCACGGCGTGGCCCAGGGCAGCGCCGCCGCCGATCAGGAGCGCCGGAATGCCGATGATGTAAACATAAGGCAGTGCAGCGAAGGCGCCGAGCCTGAGCCGGTAGAGTCCGGGATTGCGGTCCGCTTCGTCTTCGAGACGGGCGGCCAGCGCGTCGGTCTGCTCCTGCGTCATCGCCACTGGTGGTTGGTCCCCTGAGCTGCTTGCTTATCCGAACGAAACTATCCCGTTGAGTGGCACCCGGACAGTGCCTGGTTCACATCGTCTGCCTGCGGGGCCAGGAGGTTTACACTGGTCGCCCCTCGGGTAGGCACTGCGAAATGTGCATCGTTGCCATCGCCCATCTGGCTTCGGACCGGTATCCGCTGATCGTCGCGGCCAATCGCGACGAGCGCCATGACCGCCCGAGCGCGGCCGCGGACTGGTGGGGCGGACCCGGGTCGCTGCTGGCGGGCCGTGATCTTGCGGCCGGCGGCACTTGGCTCGGCGTCACAAGCACGGGACGGTTCGCGGCGGTCACGAACGTTTTCGAAGGCGGCACGGTCGCGCCTCCGAAATCGCGCGGCGCGCTCGTGACCGGCTTCCTGCGGGGCAAGGAAACGCCGTCGGAATTTGCGGCGGCGTGCGAAGACGAAGGTTCGCTCTACGGGCCGTTCAACCTCGTGCTGCGATCGGGTGATGCACTCTATTTCGTCAGCAACCGGAATTCATCGACCGCGCTTGGCGTGGGCATTCATGTCTTCAGCAACAATGCGCCGGGATTGCAGTGGTCCAAGGTCGGCGCGCTCGCTGACGCAATCGACGGCGTTGCGGATCGCGACGATCCCGCCGAGTTCCTGATCGGGCGGTTGAGCGGGCCGAAGGCCCGCGGACCGCTAGAACGGGCGGCCGATTCGCTCTTCGTCGTCGGCGAGACCTTCGGCACTCGCTGCACGACGGTACTGACTGTCGACAGCGACGGGCGGGCTGCCTTCGTCGAGCAGCGGTTCGGCCCCGGTGGGGACGCCTCCGGCCGGTCGGAGTTTACGTTCGATATTGCGGCCTAGCCGCGATCCCCGGCGGCGCTTCCTGCTTCGCCGACACTCAGTTTCGTCCCTCCGCGCAGGGGCCGGACGCACCGCGCAGGTGCGAAGGACGCCGCAAGTGCCGGGCCGACCGGTCGGCAGTCGGTGCTGTTCGCGATTGATCTCAAGGCCGCCGGGAGCGTGCGAGCCAGCTCTCGGCCGAAAGGTCCGGCACGCGCCGAAATTCTTTCTCGTTTTGCGTGACGAGAACACAGTTTCGTTCGATCGCGTGCGCGGCAATCAGATAATAGTTGCCCCCGATCGGTTGGCCCTTCGATTCCAGATGACTGCGGATCCTCGCATACGTTCGATCGACGCCGGAGTCGAGCGGCATGACCTCGAGCGAGTCGAGCAGACGCTCGACGCGTCCGCTCAGAAGTGCCGAACCTTTCTTCTCCGCGCCGAAGCGCAGCTCGCAGGCGTTGACGATGCTCGTACAAATATTCGCGTCACCGGCGGCCGCGATTTTCGCTTCGAGCCTCGCAGGCCTGCGGATAAGCTCGGAGAGGATGTTCGTATCGAGCAGATAGCGTTTTGGCATCAGTCCGGCAACTGGATTGGCTCCGGTGCCGGGTCGTCGATCTCGGGCCAGCTTGTGTCGACGGGGTCCCAGGAGGCAATCAAGTCCATCAGCCGAGGCTTGCCGACCGGCTCGACGACGAGGCGGCCGTTCTCCCGGTAGAGCAAGGCCTCCTGGCCCGGCAGCTCGAGATCGCGCGGTATGCGAATGGCCTGATTGCGCCCGTTCCTGAACAGCCGGACACGTCGGGTGGATTTGGAGCCGGCTTCTGACATATGCCTTAGCATATGCCAGAGTGATTCGGCAGGCAAGCAGCAAATCTGCGCCGATTCAATGGATAAGGTGCTGACTCAGTGATCGCGGGACAGCGGCCTTGATCAGAACAGCTGCGGCGCCACCTCGTGCAGATACCGCTGCCAGACGTCCATCGTGTGTCCGCCGAGCGTGACGCGGAATACGTGCTCGGCGCCGGCCTCGGTCAGCTGCTCGGAGAATGCCTTGTTGGCGTCGAACAGCCGATCTTCGGTGCCGCAGCCGACCCAGAGCCTATCGAGCTCGTTGATCGCATCGACGTTCGCGGCGAGCGTCGCATCCATGTCGATGCCGCCCCAGGCCGGGCTGTTCGCGATCTGCATCGCCGAGCTGAAGCCTGCGACGCTGCTGAAGAGCTCCGGGTGCCTGAGTCCGATGGCGAATGACTGACCGCCGCCCATCGAGAGGCCCGCGAGCGCGCGATGCTCACGGTCGGCGACGACGCGATAGCGCGACTCGACGAGCGGGATGAGGTCGTTGATGAAATCGGCGGCGAATTCCTCCATATCGGTCTTGTAGCCGTCGGGTCCGCGGCGTTCGCTCATGTCACGCCGTGACGTGTAACCGTGAGGCATGACGACGACGAGCGGCTCGAGCGCGCCGTCGGCGATGAGGTTGTCGAGAATGACGTTGGCCCGGCCGCTCTCGATCCAGCTATTTTCGTCGCCGCCAGCGCCGTGCAGCAGATAGAGAACCGGATAGTTTTCCGCGCTTTCGTCGTAGCCCGGCGGCAGGTACACGACAGCCTGTCTCTCCTTGCTCAGGGACTCTGACTGGTACGCGAGCGGTTGGATCTGGCCGTGGGGGACGTCGAGCGTCTCGAGCCAGGCTGGGCCCGTGTCCTGCGCTTTGACGGCCGCCGACGGGAGGGTAAAAAGAAGGGCGCTGAGGAACAAAGAAGCGAGTGTTCGAGCTTTCATTCGGGCTTCCTTCCGGTCGGTCGTGTCTACGGGCTGTTTTCGGTTTGAGCGCGATTACCTCGCGTCGTTCAATCGCGCCGGCACCTCGAGTCCACGCTCGATCATCAGCTTGGCGATCAGGCTCGCGGTGTCGAGCAAGGGCGCCGCCTCCGTCGAGACGAAATCCTCCTCGTACTCGCCCATCGCGACGTCGAACGGCAGCGCGCCGGTCGCATCGCGCACGGTCAGATCGGCGCCGTGCTCGATCAGCAACTCGACGACCGAGTTGTAACCCTTCATCGCGGCGCCGTGCAGCGCCGTGTGGTGCGGCACGGCGTGGGGGCTCGGCACCTGCCGGCCGCGGATCGAATAGCTCGTGCCCTGCGCGAGCGCGCTGCCGTTCTGGAAGAAGCGGCGGTCTGGCTCGCGGACCATCTGCGCATTGACGTCGGCGCCGGCCGCGAGCAGGACCTCGATCGTCGCATAGACGTCTTCCTCGGTGCGGTTGCGCCCGCGCGTGACGCGCTGGCCGAACTCGACGCCCGCGGCCGCCATCAGCGGCGTCACGCCTTCCTTGCTCGGCAGATCGACGAGCGCGCCGTGTTCGAGGAGCAGGTTGACGAACGCCGTATCGCCCGCGCGCGCGGCGCGCAGCAAGGGCGTCGCGCCCTGCGCGAGGATGCTGTCGCCGCCTCTGTCCTGCGGCACGTTGCGATAGGGCGGGCGGCGCTTGAGCCTGATGTTCGGGTCGGCGCCGGCTTCGAGCAGGTGCCTCGCGACGTCGAGCGCCGTCAGCTCGTCCATGCTCGGGATCACGACCATGGCGCCGTTGCCCATGACGGGCAGCGTGTGTGTGTCGGCCGCCATGTAGAGCGGCGTGCGGCCGAACAGATCCCATTTGTCGACGTCGGCGCCGGCTTCGATCATGTAGGCGGCGAAGTCATAATGCAGGTTCAGAAGCGCCATACTGAGCGGCGTCACGCGCTCGGGATCGTGAACATCGGGGTCGGCGCCGGCCTCGATCAGGGCTCGCGCGCATTCGATGCAGCCCTCGCGCGCGGCATAGAGCAGTGCCGTGAAGCCACCCTTGTTCATGTCCTTCGGGCGCGGCTCCGTGATGACCTTGCGCGGCCATTGCCGGACAACGCCGCGGGTGTCGAGCTCGGCGCCGTTGGCGGCGAGGAATCGCACCATCTCGTGGTTGCCGCGGGCCGCGGCCCACATGATCGCCGACTGGCCGCCCCAGTCTTCGCGCGCATTGATGTCGGCGCCGGCTTCCACCAGCACCTTCGCGGCATCGACATTACCCGTGCGCGCGACGGCCATGATCGGCGTCTCGCCCTCGGGATTCTCGAAGTTCGGGTCGGCGCCGGCCGCGACGAGCGCGGACAGGATCTGCGCATGCCCGATGATCGCGGCCTCGGTGATCGCGGACGTGCCTAAAGCGTTTTGCGCGGTGACGTCGGCGCCGGCTTCGATCAGCGCGTCGACGAGCAGGAAGTCGCCGTAATGGGCTGCGTACATGATGGGCGTCGTGCCCGACGCGTCCTCGACGTTCGGGTCGGCGCCGTCGGCGAGTCGGGTCAGAACGTCGGCGCTCGAGCCTGCTTCGGCCGCTTCGAGCAGCGTCGGCTCGGCGGCGGTTGCCGTCAGCGCGGAGATTGCGATCCCGAAAGCAGCGGCGCAGGCAATCCGCCCCATGGTCCGCACCTCAGACCTCGGCGAACGTGCCGTCGCTGTCGCCGATGGCCTCGACCGGAATGTCGTTGCGGTCGAACAGCGTGACGAGCAGGTTCGAGAACTTCGAGTCCTGCGGGTAATGCAGGTGCTGGCCGCCCTTGATCCGCCCGTTCGCCTGCCCGAGGATCGCTGCGGGCAGGGGATCGTTGTCGTGCCGGTCGCTGTTCGACATGTTGCTGCCGAACAGGATCGTCGAATGATCGAGCACGGAGCCGTCGCCTTCGGGCGTCTCGGCGAGGCGCTTGACGAAGGTGGAGAAGACGTCCGTGTGGTAGGTCTGGATCTGGACCAGCTTTTCCTTCTTGTCGGCCATGTTGCCGTGGTGCGAAAGCGGGTGGAAAGCCTCGGAGATGCCGAGGTTCGAGTATGTGCGCATGCTCGCTTCGCGATCCATCGAGAACGTCATGATCCGCGTCAGGTCGGCCTGATAGGCAAGCGCCATCAGGTCGAACATCATCTCGAAATGCGTCGTGATGTCGTTCGGACGCCCGACCGGCGCATCGGGAATGTCGAGATGGCTCATGTCCTGCTCGGACGCCATCTGCACGCGGCGCTCGATCTCGCGGACCGACTCAAGGTAGTCGTCGACGACGATGCGGTCGGCGAGCCCTAAGCTCGCGTTCAGTCGGTCGGCCTGGCCCTTGACACGGTCGAGGATGCTGTCCGTCTCGATGAGAATCGCGGAACGTTCCTCCTCGGTATCACCCTGGCCGAACAGCTTGTAGAAGACCGCGCGCGGATTGCCTTCCTGCGGCAGCGACTGTCTGGGCGTCCGCCATGAGAGCTGCGCGCCCGTCTGCGAGGTCGTGAGCTCGAGCGACGGTAGGCGCGTGTCCTGCCCGATGTGGCGGACGGCGAACTGATCGGCCGTAACGCCGGCCTCCTCGCCGATGACGCCGGCGTCCCAGGGCGCGACGCAGGAGAGCCAGGTGCGCTCAACGTAGCCGTGCGGCTCGGGGCTCTCGCCGGGCGCATTGCGCAGGCCCGAGACGATCGTCATGTGCTGCCGGTAGGGCTCGAGAGGCTTCAGGATCGGCGACATCTCGTAGTCGGTGCCGCTTTGTTTCGGCGACCATGCATCCATGATTGCGCCGTGCGGGAAGCCGATGAAGGCGAGCCGCTTCGGCGTCCGGCCGGCCGCCGTCTGGGCCCAGACCGTCGCTGCCGGGTTCATGGCGTCGAGCAGCGGCAGCGCGATGGCGGCGCCTGCGCCCCTGAGCACGGTTCTGCGGGATAGATGCTTTTTCGTGATGAACATCGGTGTCCTCCGCTGGACTCCTGATTTTATACCAGTTTGGGGTCAGACCCCTTTCAGGTTGGGTCAGACCCCATTCAGGTTTTCGGCACCAAATCAGGCTGACGCAGCGTCTAACCTGAATGGGGTCTGACCCAACCTGAAAGGGGTCTGACCCAATTAACCGTAATTATCCGTCGGCCGGCACGCGCTTCAGCCGGAACTGGTCGCTCGCGACGATTCCCTTGACGATCGTCGAGAAACGGTAGCCGTCGTCGGCCGCGGCGCGGACGACGGCGCGCACCGTCGGCATGTCGTAGTGCTCGAGCGTGTCGCCCGTGGCATAGACCAGCAGGCCCTCGACGAAGGTCTGCACGAACTGTTCGGGATTGCCGAGCAGCGCCCGGCGCAGGCCGTCGGGGCCTTCGATCTCGGTGCCGTCGGGCAGCACGCCGTGCGAATCGATCTCGGAATGCGCGTAGCGGTCGCGGTCGCGCCAGACGCCGGTCGCGTCGAAGTTCTCGAGCGCGAAGCCGAGCGGATCCATGACCGAGTGGCACGACGAGCAGACGGGATTCTCGCGGTGCAGCGTCAAGAGCTCGCGCACCGTCTTCGCCTTGGTCGTGCCGATCTCGTTCTCGTTCAGCGCCTCGACGCCTGCCGGCGGCATTGCGGGTGGCGTTCCCTGCAGATGCTCGAGAATGAAGGCACCGCGAAGCACGGGTGAGGTCCGGTTCGGATAGGCCGCGGCCATCAGGATCGCGCCCTTGCCGAGCAGGCCGAAGCGCACCGAGTCGTCGAGCGTCACGCGGCGGAAATGATCGCCCTTGACGGTCGTGATGCCGTACTGCAGCGCCGTGCGCTCGTTGAGATAAGTGTGGTCGGCATCGAGCAGGTCGACGACGCTGCGGTCCTCGGCGAAGATGCTGTTCGCAAAGAGCGTCAGCTCCGTCAGGTAATCGTCGCGCGGATCCCCGCGGCCGGACGCATACGGAAAGATATCCCGGTCCGGCACGACGTCGATGATGCGCTTCATGTCGAGCCACTGGTGCACGAAATCCTCGGCCAGCGTGAGCGCGCGCGGGTCCGCGAGCATGCGCTCGAGCTCCACCTCCAGCACTTCGGGTTCGCTTAACGCGCCGTCAATGGCGCGCCCGAGCAGCTCGTCGTCGGGAATCGTGTTCCAGAGGAAGAAGGACAGGCGCGACGCGAGCTCGATGTCGTCGATGGCGTAGATCTCGCCCGGCGCGAGACCCTCGGGCACGCGCTCGGCGCGATAGAGGAACCAGGGACTGGCGAGTATGCCGGTGACGGCCGTACGGATGCCTTCCTCGAAGCCGCCGGCCGTGACGCCGTCGCGGTAGTAGGCGAGCAGCTCGCCGAGATCCTGCTCGCCGACCGGGCGGCGATACGCGCGCGTCGCGAGCGTCGTGATGATTTCCTCGGCGCAGAGCGTCGCGTCAGCGCCGTCGTTCGGGTGGCAGACGAAGATGCGCTCGCGGCTCGGTGTGTCGGTCAGGCCCGTCGGATTGAAGGGCCCCAGGATCTGGAACGAGTTGACCGAGTACATGCGGTCCTGGCCGCCGCCCGGGACGAACTCCTGGAGACGGTCGTCCGATTCTGCGAACGTGCGCCGCCTGAACGTGACGCCGACCTTGTGCGGGCCCGCCGTCGTCGCGAAGCGGATGTTTTTGAGCCGCGCATTGACGCGGTCGAGCGCGCCGTCCTGGATCTGGTCGTACTGGCGCATGTCCTCCTCGCCGCCGATCGTCGCCTCGTAGACGATTTCGTTGTCGATCGTCACGACGAGCGGATTCTCGAACTCCATGCCGTTGCCCCAGATGTGGGTGGCCATGTCGGCGACGTCGATGGCGTACTCGCCGTCGGACGGGAAGTTGTGCTCGACGAGAATGCCGCCGCGCGTGCCGAGCGGCATGCCGCGGACGTGCGAGCGCTGCGAGCCCGGGCCCGCCTCGAAGGTCCAGCCGCCAGCGCGCGCATCGGGCCGGCCGACGGCCTCGACGGCGACGGCGCGCGCCGCGATCACGTACTGCTCGACGAAGGAAGGCGAGACCTGGAGCGCATCGGCGATGTTGTCGTAGCCATCGGCGAGATCGTCGTCCGGCAGCAGCGCCGTGGCATCGATCTCGACGGCGAGCAGGTCGCGGATCGCGTTCTGGTACTCCTTGCGGTTCAGGCGGTGCAGGACGACCTGATCGGGAATGTGCTCGGTTCCCTGCGCCGCGTCGAGCGAGCTCTCGAGCCAGGCCACGAGATCTCCGACGGCTTCGTCCTCGGGCTTGGGCTCGCCCGGCGGCGGCATGACGCGGCCGCGAAGCTTGCGCACGGCCTTTTCGTATTGCTCGGCGTGCTCGGCGATGCTCGCCGCCGCCATCCCCTCGAAGCTGACGTCGGCCGTGTAGTCGGTGTCGTTGTGACAGGCGGTGCAGTAGCGATCGATCGTCGCGATCTGCGCTTCGGGGTCCGGCGCGCCGCCGCCGCAGGCCGCAAGCACCGCGGCGAGAGCGCCCAGACCCGAAAACGAGACAGTGTTGCGGTTCGGGCGTCGCATCATCTTTATCGTGATTGGCATCGTAGAGCGTCGCATCCTGTCAGGCATCCGGCGACAGATAGGCCCAGAGGCTCTCGAACGCGCGGCGCACGAAGAGCTCAGGCGGCCCCATCTCGGCGTCGAACTCGGCCGTCGGATTCGCGGCGATGGCCTCGTCCGGGCCGAAACCGTCGTTCAGCATCGTCGCCAAGCGGTCGTAGATCATATTGTACATCTCGAACTGCGCCTCGATCGCGGGCCTTTGGAGCACCGGCCCGCGCCCCGGCACGAGCCGGGTCCCGTCGTTCATCAGACTCAGAATCAGCTCGTAAGTGCCGACCACCCCGCCGATCCAGCCGCCGGTCCACCAGTCGATGAAGGGCCAGCCGTCGCCCGAGACGGCATCGCCGATTGCAAGCACGTCGTCATCGGGAAAGTAGACATAGAGATCGCCGTCGGTGTGCGCGGCATGGCGCAGGTACCCGTATTGCACGCCGGACTCGAGCTCGCCCGTGTCGTAGAAGCTCAGGGTCGGCTGCGCGACCTGCGGCAGCGGGTCGAAACGCTGCGTCTCGTCCCAGGGGTAGACGATGTCGGTCGTGAGCCAGAGCCGCGTGTTTTCCTGCGCGATGATCGTGGCGCCGGCCTCGCCTAGCGTGAGATTCGAGCCGGTCTGATCGGGATGCCAGTGCGTATTGAACAGCGTGCGAACCGGACCGCCATCGGGCAGTCCGGCGGCAGCTTCGAGAATACCGGCCGAGGTCGCCGTCGAGCCGCCGTCGACGAGCAGCACGCCATCGCCGCCGGTCCGGGCGACGACGTTGACGCCGGCCGCCGTCAGCATGTGCAGGGAGCCACCGAGCGCCTGCGTCGCCACGGATCCCTGGGCCAGGGCCGACGAGCGCCGCACCGGGAACGGAAGCGAGGCGAAGGCCGCCGTGCCGATGCCGGCGCCAAGCACGCGTCTTCGCGAATACCGCCTCATGCCACTCCCTTGAACATAATCGGATCGATCGTTCACTCCAATGATGCCACGGGACTCAAGGCTCAGCCCCGCGAGTTCGGTGCAGTTTTCTTAAGTGGAGTCGGAGTGGAAATGGTGTCAGACCCCATTTGGGTCGAATCGGAGTGGAAATGGGAGTGGAAATGGTGTCAGACCCCGTTTGCGGACCCCGTTTGCGGAAACGGTGTCAGACCCCATTTGGGTCACATTAGGTCAGAGCCCTTGGGCTCTGACCCCGGGGCTGCCGGACCCCGGGCCGCCGATCGAGGTCAACCTGGGATCAGGCGCCGCGTTGTATGCCCCGAGTTTCGGAGAAGCAAGGAGAGCTGAAATGACGAAGGGAAATCTCGTCGCGGCTTGCGCGCTGGCGCTGACCATCGCGAGCGGCTCGGCGCTGGCCCAGGAAGCCAACGCCGATACTGAGCGCCTCGAGCGGCCCGACCGCGGCGATCGGATCGAGGAACGCCTCGACCGTCGCGGCGATGTCGTGGATCGCCGCCTCGACCGGGCCGCGCGTCGCGCGCAGGACCAGGGTCACGACCGCGCCGCGCGTCGCTTCGACCGGGTCGGCGATCGAGTCGATCGCCGCTTCGATCGACGCGGCATCAGAATCGACCGCCGCTTCGATCGGCGCCAGGGACGGCGCGACTAGATCTGCGCCTGACACCACCGCGCGCTACGCGCCATAGAGGGCCGGGCCCATCTGCATCGGGGTCCGGCCTTCGTTCCCGGGCCGGCTCAGCCGACAGTCACGGCCGTGCCGCTGACACTTACCATCAGCATCGTTCCGTTCTCGCCGATCGACTCGTAGTCGATGTCGATACCGACGACGGCATTCGCGCCGAGCTGCATGGCCCCCTGGGAAACCTCCTCGAACGCGACCGTCCGCGCCTTGTCGAGCTCCTTCTCGTAGGCCGCCGAACGGCCGCCGACGATGTCGCGGATACCGGCAAAGAAGTCGCGGAATATGTTTGTGCCGAGCACGGCCTCACCGGTGACGATGCCGTGATACTTCTGAATGGTCTTGCCCTCGATAGCCGGGGTAGTGGAGAGGATCATCTTTTTCCTCGTAGGCTTCGGCCACCGTTCATTAAGCAGACCTGCTCGGCGCCTACTCGGCGCGCGTCGCGACGAGCTCCTCCATCGCGATCCCCGCAACGTCGCGCGTGAACTGGATCTCGTCGTCGGACACGATCGTGCCCGTGTAGGTAATGACGAGCGGCATGCCCTGATAGGTCAGGTTCTCGACGAAAGTGATCACGTCGCCGTCGACCTTGCCTTCGGCCAGCTCGACCGCGGCGTTCTCGACGCCGCCGACGGCGGACTGCGCCGTGCCCGTCAACGTCATGCCGTCGACTTCGAGCTCGAATGTGTATGTCTGTTGGCCGACCTGCGTGTCGAAGGTTGCCGTCCATGTGCCCGACACATCCGCCAGCGCCGCGAGCGGTGCCACGAACAGTGCCGCCATTAACGCTATTCGTCTCATTGTCGTCTCCTCGTCGTCGAACTCATTTCAGATGAACGTTCCAGCCGCTCGGTGACATATAAGGGGTCATGAAGCCCATGGCCTCGATCTCGTGGATCCTGCCGTTACGGATCTTGAAGACATGCATGGCCGGCAGATCGAACGGCTCGAAGTCGACGGTGCGCTCGGTCAGGTTGCCATCGGCGTCGTAGACGTCGATTGTCGGGTCCTCCATCGAATGCCGGAACTGCGAGATGCCGAAAGCGAGGCCGGTGGCCTCGTCGGCAATCCAGACGCGGCGTAGATCGATGCTGTCGATGTAGCTCATCGCGCGCATGTCGAGCTGCGAGTTGCAGCCCTGCCTCGGGCCGCCGAAGAAGCTCTCGCCCTCGCCGCCGGCCGTGATCATGCCGTTCTCGCGGCGCTCGCATTCGTCGGCGAAGAGGGTCGCGTCGCCGTCGTTTTGCTCGATCGCGTCGTAATAGGTCTGCGCGATCACGAGCATCAGCTCGCGCGGCAGGCGCTCGGACTCGGGAATCGCGGCCGTCGGCAACAGACTCGGCCGCGGCGTCTGAAGGTTCTCGAGACTGCTTTCGCGCAGGTTCCTGACGACCTGGTGCTCGGCCTCGACGATCTCACCGTCGTCGTTGATCGCGAGGCGCAAGCCGAACTGGATAGGCGCGCCGTCCTCTTCCATCATGCCGATGAAGCCGAGCATGCGCGAGACGGGATCGGGCACGTAGATCGCGAAGCTCGCGGGCACGGCCGAGGCCGTCTGCCAGAGCCCTTCGCCGATGTCGAGCAGCACCGTGTTCTCGGTGAAGCGGACCTCATCGGCCATCGGCGCGGTGTCGGGTTCGTGGGCGACGAGGGCGGCGAGGTACCGGTCGGCGATGTCGATCAGGCATTCGCGGTCGCAGGGCCCGGGCGAGTCCCAGAGTCGCGCTTGTCCCTCGGCCTGGGCGTGGGCCGGGCTGCCGGTTGCGACCAGAGCCGCCAGTGACGCCGCCGCAAGCGCGCTCGTTCTCATCGGATGATTCTCCGGTTCTTGTTCTGTCCGACGCGTTCGTTTATACCACCGGCGTCGGGAAGCCAGAAGGGGCGGCTGAGGCGCTCAGCCGCGGGTGGCCGCAAGGGGCGCGGTGCGCCTCGATCAGCGCCGCTTGACGATCTCGTAGCGGCCGCTCGGGCCGATGAACCAGCCTGCAACCCAACTCACGAAGACGACGACGAGCCAGCCGAGCATCGCGGGCAGGGCGCCCGCCACGACGAAGCCGTCGAGCATGTAGGCGACGAGCCCGAACAATGCCGCGTTGATGACGAGCAGAAACAGACCGAAAGTCAGAATCGTCAGCGGCAGCGTCAGCAGCACGATCAGCGGGCGCACGAAGGCATTGACGAGTCCCATGACGATTGCCGCCAGGATCAGCGTGCCGGGCCCGGAGACGGTGATACCCGGAATGAGCCACGACGCGACACCGATACCGGCCGCGATGATCAGCGTGCGAACGACAATGCCGCGCATCAGCTTGCCGCGAGCACGTCGGCCAGCAGCTCGCGCTCGGCGCCGTGCGGATCCATCACGGATCGTGTCTCGTTGTCGAAGACCATCGTCGCGCGCCGGCGCGTGTCGAACGGCGCCCATCGCGGTATCCCTTCATGATTGGGATCGCCGGTCCTCGCGAACTGGGCGAAGGCGCCGCTGATCTGATCGGCAAGCGCGTAGCGATCGTTGCCCGCGCCCGTCATCGAGGCCGCGATCTCGACGTTGTTGAACGCGAACGGGATGTCGATGCAGTGATAGGACTTGAGCAGGCCAGAACGCACGGGCGATCGCCAGGTGAAATAGTACTTGTAGACACCGGCCGTGCCCTGCTCGGACTTTCGTTCGGCCTGCGCATGCGCGCGCGCACCGAAGCGGGCATCCGAGAGAATGAGCTGGTAGACGTCGACATTAGCGGCGTCCGGGCGCTCCGCGCGATAGGCTGCGATCAGCTCCTCGGCGTTGCCGTCGCCGGCGCCCGTCGCCGTTCGCACGAGCTCTTTCAGCGTGCTCTCGTCGATCGGCTCGAGCGGCGTGTCGGGGAAGAAGTTCGCCTCGTACTCGGTCGTGCCGATGATCAGCGGCACGTCTGCCGACATCGCGGGCGCGCCGGGCGAATAGGGATGCGCCGGCAGGCTCGTGCCGTCGACGGTTGGGCCCATCGTGAAGCCGTGCCGTTCGGATTCGGCGCTCAATCGCTCCCACGGCATGCGGCGCAGGTCGTCTACGCTGCGCGCGCCGGCCGCGGCCATGAAACGCTCCGTCGCCTCGGTGGCCGCATCGGGCTCCTCGCCTTCGAGCGTCGAGCCGCTCATGACGATGCCGCGGTGGAAGCGGCCTTGCGCCGCCGGCATCGCCGTCAGAAAGCTGACCTTGCCGCCGCCGCCGGATTGGCCGAAGACCGTGACGCGATCCGGGTCGCCACCGAAGCTCTCGATGTTGTCCCGCACCCAGTCGAGCGCGAGCACGATGTCGCGCATGCCGACGTTGCTCGTTTGCGAGTACTCGCTGCCGCCTGTTTCGGGCAGATAGAGGAAGCCGAAAGCGTTGAGCCTGTGCGTGACCGTGACGACGACGACGTCCTGCGATGCGGCGAGGCGGTTGCCGTCGTAGAGGAGCCAGTCGCCCGAGCCGCTCCAGAAGCCACCGCCGTGCAGCCAGACCATGACCGGCCGCGCGCGGTTGTCCGTGGCCGGCGTGAACACGTTGACGTTGAGGCAGTCTTCGCCCATCGGATTGGCGCGGTGCAGCGCGTGGATCTCGGAGATCGGCCCGGGCAAAGGCTGCGGCGAGCGGTTGCCGACCTGAATCGTCTCGCGCACGCCGCTCCAGGCTTCGGGCGGCTTTGGCGGCATGAAGCGATTCGCGCCGGCCGTCGAGGCGCCGTAGGGCACGCCGTAAAACGCCTGCACGTCGTCGTCGAGGACGACACCGCGAATGCGACCGGCCGTCGTCGCGACGTCGCCCGTCAGCGCCCGGCCGCGAATGTCCTGGGCGCGGGCGTATGACGAGAATGCGAAGCCTGACGCGGCGAGGGCCGTGGCCTTGAGCAGGCGGCGGCGCTGAAAATTGGGGTCAGACCCCATTTCCGAGGAAATGGGGTCTGACCCCGTTTCTCGTGACCCCGTTTCTCGCTGACCCCAGGTTCGGTGCTTACTCATCGAAGTCTCCGGCTTTCATGATGATCATGTCTTCGAGGTCGATATGCCGGCTCATGGCATCGAGGACGTCCTCGGCCGTGAGCTCCGCCACGCGCGACTCGAGATCCGCGTGGTACGCCATCGTCCGGTCGTCGTGCAGGTTCGAGGCGAGGAGGCCGACGAGCGCGCCGTCCTGCGATCGCGAGACCTGGCGCGCCTGGAGCCAGGCGCTTTGGGCAGAGCTCACTTCGTCGTCCGTGTACCCGTCGCCGAGCACGTTCGCCATCTCGTCGAGGAAGGAGGCCTCGACCTGCGGGATATTCTCGGGCGCCGCGATGGCCTGCGCGTTGAACTGGGCGCCGTCGGCATTCGACGGCGCCGAGAAACCGGCCGAAACGCCGTAGCTCAGGCCTTCCGCGCCGCGAATGCGCGCTGCGAGACGCGAGCTGAGCCCGCTACCGAGAATGTAGTGGCCGAGCACCATGGCCGGGTAATCCGCGTGCGTGTCGTTCATTTGCACGGGCAGAAACGCCCGGAAGTAGGCGTTTTCCTTGTCGGGTGTGTCGAAGCTTCGATTGACGGGGCCCGGCACGGGTTCGGGGTAGGGCTCGACGATCTCGTCGTAGTCCCCGGTGCTCTCCCAGCCACTCAGGCCCGACTCGACGAGCCCCGCGAACGTGTCGGGATCGAAATCGCCGACGGCGATCACGTGCGCGCTCGAGGCGCCGTAGAAGTCCGCATGGAAGGCTTGCAGATCGGATGCCTCGACGGCCCTGAGGTCCTCGATCGCTTCGTCGAAGGTCGGCCGGTAGCGCGGATCGCCGCGTTCGTAGTTCTGCCGGTAATAGCGCGAGAGCGCCTGGCTCACGATGGCATCGGGCTCGCTGCGCTGCGCCTGGATCGACGCGATCGCGTTGTCCTTCAGGATCCTGAGCTCGGACTCGGGAAAGACCGGCTGGCGCAGCACGTCGAACGCGAGCTCGAGAACTTCGGCCAAGTTCTCGCGCGTCGACTGGATCGATGCGCTGACCGTGCCCGCGCCGCCGCCGACGCCGAGACGGCTCTGGAGGCGGTCGAGCTCGTCCTGAATCTCCTGTCGCGTTCTCGACTCCGTGCCGCGCATCAGCATCGATGCCGTCAGCGACGCGGTCGTGTCCTTCCCCCAGAGGCTGTCGAGATCGCCGTAATGAAGCCTGATCGTGACGTTGACCTGATCGCCCCGCGTCTCCTTCGGCAGCAGCGCAAGCTCGATGCCAGGCAGCTCGCGCCGGATCGTGCGCGCGTCGATGTTGGCCGGCGAAGGATCGAATGCCTCGCCGACCGAGCGCTCCGCATCGCCTGTATAGCCGTCGAGCAGCGCAACCAGGTCGGGCTTCTCCGGAATGATCGCGCGGTCGGGCGACTCGTCCGGCTCGAACAGGCCGACCGTGCGATTGGACGACTTGAAGTAGCTGCCTGCCGCCGTTTGCGCGTGCTCGGCCGTGACGGCGCGGACGCGGTCGCGGTCGAGGAAGAACAGGCGCCAGTCCCCCGACGCCGCCCACTCGCTGAGCTGCAGCGAGACGGCCTGCGAGTTGTTCATCAGCCGCTCGATCGAGGACAGCCCCTGATTCCGGATTCGCTCGACCTCCTCGTCGGTGATCGGGTTCATGGCGAGATCGTCGATCGTCCCGATCATGATGTCGCGCACCTGCTCGACGTCGCCGTCGGGCGGCAGCGCGGCGAAGAACAGCACCATGCCGGGATCCTTGAGCTGGAGCTCGTCCGAGCCGACCTGGGTGGCGAGCCCCGTCTCGACGAGCGCGCGATACAGGCGCCCGGACGGCGTGTCGCTCAGCACGCGGGCCGCGACCTGGAGCGGCACGAAATCCTCGTGCGCGCCGTCGGGTGAGTGGAAGCCGACGATGACGGTCGGCAGATCGCCGACACGGCTAAGCTTCACGACGCGCTCGCCGTCCTGGACCGGCTCGACCGTGTAGTTTTCGACGAGCTCGCGATCGGGGCGCGGGATCGTGCCGAAATGCTCGGCGATCAGCGCGAGCGTCTCGGCCTCGTCGATGCGCCCCGCGACGACGAGCACGGCATTGTCGGGCTGATAGTGGCGGCGGTAGAACGCCTGCAATCGTTCGATCGGGACGTTCTCGATGTCGGCGCGGCTGCCGATCGGCGGATTGCCGTAACCGTGCCAGACGTAGGCCGTGCTCAAGACGCGGTTGAAGAGCACGTTAGTCGGGCTGTTCTCGCTGCGCTCGAACTCGTTGCGGACGACCGTCATCTCGCTGTCGAGATCCTCCTGCGAGACACGGGCGTTCTGCATACGGTCCGCTTCGAACTCGAGCGCCCATTCGAGGTTGTCCGCCGTCGCTTCGAACGTCTCGAAGTAGTTCGTGCGCTCCCAGCTCGTCGTGCCGTTGTAGCTTGCGCCCCGGTCGCGCAATTCGCGCGTCGGATCCGGGTGCGCGGGCGTGCCTTTGAACAGCATGTGCTCGAGCAGATGCGCCATGCCGGTCTCGCCGTAGCCTTCGTCGACGGAACCGACGAGATAGGTCATGTTGACGGTGACGGTCGAGGACGACGGATCGGGAAACAGCAGCACCTGGAGGCCGTTGCCGAAACGGTACTCCGTGATGCCCTCGACCGACGTTATCCGCTCGTACGAGGCCGCCGGGGCGCCGGCCGCGGCTTCGGCGTTCCGTGCCGACTCGGCCGCAGGCTGGGCCGATGCGATGCTGTTGCAGCCGATCAGCAGCAGGAGCAGGGCGGTCTGCCGGATGGGGCGCATGACGGTTCTCCGCTAGGTTCTTGTTTGATCGAGACGATAACACGGAGAGCCGTATGCGATGCAGGCGGAATACCGGCAACGGCGAAGCTTCCGAACGTGTGCGTGCCGCGCCGGCGCAGGCGCTGCGGGGTGCCGGTTGCGGCAGCGCGGGATTGCGCTACTGCGGAAGCGGCGCGGCCACGGAGCGATCGTGCCCCGGCCGCCCGCCGAAACGGCGCTCGCGCCGACCGAAGTCCTCGAGCGCCGCCACGAGGTCCCGCTCGCCGAAGTCGGGCCAGAGCGTGTCGACGAAGACGAGCTCGGCGTAGGCGCACTCCCAGAGCAGGAAGTCGCTGAGCCTGCGCTCGCCGCCGCTGCGGATCAAAAGATCGACGTCGCCGGCCGCGACGGCGGCGTGCATCTGCGCCGCGAGCATGGCCTCGAAACAGGCGCGCTCATTGCCGTTGGCGAGGCAGCCGCACTCGAGGCCGGCGCGGTGCGCGCTCGTGGCGACGACGTGCCGGGCCGAGTAGTCGACGGCAAGCCGCAACAGCATGCGCTCGCCGCCCGCCGTCAGTTGCTCGGCTCGTTCGATGATGGCGACGATCTTCGGATGCAGACGGTCGCGGCGGCCGATGATGTTGAGGCGGATGCCGTTCTCGGCGCAGCGTGAGATCTCGCTTTGCAGGTAGCGCTTGAAGAGCTGCATCAGATGCGAGACCTCGTCGCGAGGACGCGACCAGTTGTCCGACGAGAATGCGTACAGCGTCAGGCAATCGACGCCGAGCTTCGCTGCGGATTCGACCACGCGGCGCACCGACTTCGCTCCGGCCCGGTGCCCGGCCTGGCGCGGCAGCCCGCGCCGCTCGGCCCAGCGGCCGTTACCGTCCATGATGATGGCTACGTGCATCGATTCATTCTTCCCGCGTCGCTGCGATCAGCGCTTCCATGTGCTCGAGGTGCCTGGCAAAGGCGCGCTTGCCTTTTGCCGTCAGGCTGTACTGTGTCCGCGGCACTCGGTCGGCGAAAGCCTTCCTGCAGCTCACGAGACCTGCGTCCTCGAGCCGGCGCGCGTGCTTGCTCAGGTTGCCGTCCGTCGTTTCGAGCAGCTCCTTGAGCTCGGCGAAGCTCATCGTCCGGTTGACGCTGAGCGCGCTCATGATGCCGAGACGGATTCGATCGTAGAGCAGGCGCCCGAACTCGGCCGACTCCTGTCCGCCTACGGCGCCGGCGACTGCGCGCAGGCGCTGGGTCGCTTCCGTTACCGCCGCTTTCGGTTTTGCCGCGCTCTTAGCCACCGTGATCCCGGATGATCAGGGCGCCGAGCACGAGATGAATGCCGCCGAAGCCCGCGCCGAGCAGCCACGGCGCCCAGGCCGCGGGCGCCGCGAGCGCGACCGTGCCGAGGCCCATGAAGGCGAAACCCGCGATCAGCACAACGGGAATCGAGAAAAGGCCACAGGCCGCGATGCCGACGCCGTAAAGCAGGAGCCAGATGCCCGCGATGGTCTCGCGGCCGACGGTGTCGGTCAGCGCGACGGTCAGGATGCCGCCGGCGACGAAGGCCGGTGCGAGTGTCAGAAAGAATCGGGTTGCGACGGCGCGGCGCAGGCTCAGCCCCTGAAGCCTGGCCTTTTGCTCCATGAAGAACAGCGCGACGGCGCAGGAGATCACGGCGGCCATGAGCCAGATCGGCAACCAGTGCGGAGCCAGCGGCGGAATGCCTTCGAGCACGGCCGCGGCGGTCGCGGCAAGGCCCATCGCGATGCAGCCCTTGCCGGGAATCGTCGTGAAAGTCTGAGCCGCCTCAATCGTATTGCGGATGAAGCGCAGGTGCTCGGCGGCGCCGATGCCGATCGACTCGGTCGCCTGTCTTTCGCGCAGTTTATCTTCGGGTTTCATGCTGCCAATTTAGCCGCCGCGGACTGTTAGTCAAGTACTTTGCAACATAAAGTTCGAAATGGCGTTCGGACTGTCAAGGATGTCGACACGGCGGCTCCCGGAATCCGGGCATGGCCGGTCGCAACAGGGTGTGAGCGGGCCGTTAGAGTGCGAGCAGGGCAGCTGGTGCGACGAGCGCGAGCGGGCGGTCAGCGCCTGAGCGGGCAGTTACGGCGCGCGCGGCGGCGCGAGCTCGAAGCTCCGCCGATGCAGTCGGTCGCCGAGCGGCGAGAGGTCCCAGTTGCCGGCATTCGCCCAGAGCTCGAAACGCAGCGGCGCTTCGATCGGTTCGGGCGCAGTCCACTCGAGCTGCCAGCGGGCGCGGCCGGGCTCGGCCGGTGTCGCGCCGTCGAAAGTCGAGCGGGCGAGCGCGCCGTTCGTCTCCGTCTGCGTGTCGAGCGCCTCGAGCGCGCCGGGCGATCCCGTGACGGCAGCGATACGCAGCAGGAAGCCGGCGTTCTGTAGCTCAGGATCCGCGAGCGTGATCGACAGCGCATAGGCCCGGCCTGGTATCGGCTTTCGGGGCAGGCCCTCGATGGCGAGCCCTTCGGATTCGGTCATGACGGGCGCGCCGAGATGACAGGCGAGACAGCCTTCGGGGTTGTCGGCCGTCTCCCATTCAGCACCGTCGGGCGAGGCCGGCGCGGGCGCCGCGAGAAACGCAGCAAGCAGCGACGCGGCGCCGATCAGAGCGATCGGTGCCGCGTGACTTTCGGACGGTCCTGTCAAGAGCCGGGTATGACGACGGCGCGGCCGATGTTCTCGGTATCGGTGCCGAACCAGACCGTTCCCGTCTCTTCCTCGTAGTCCATGTGCCGGACGGAGCGTGCGCCCGACGGAATCTCGGTGATCGAGACGATCTCTTCCTTGCCGGTGTCGAAGCCGATGAAGAGATTCGGCTGCGGCCCGGTCGCGACGACCCAGACGCGGTCGAGCTCGTCGAGCGCCATGCCGTACGGGAGCGAGCCGCGTTGCGACTCGCCCGCGGGCAGCGGAAACTCGTCCCATCGGTCGCTCGCGGGATCGTGCATGCCGAGCGTGCCGCGGCCCCAGTCGGCGTACCAGATGCGGCCGTCGCTCGTGATCTCGAGCCGCCTCGGCCGCGCGTCCTCCCACGGAATCTCGACCTCGGTCAGCGCCATCGAATCGGGATCGATCCGGATCAGCTTGTTCGATCCGAGCTCGACGACCCAGGGCATGCCGTCGGGCGCGATCCTGATGCCGTAGGGACGCGACTGCGGCGTCGGCACGTTGACGACCTCGACCGCGTGGTCGCTGAGCCTCAAACGGCCGACCTGGTTGCCCTGCTGCACGGTGAAGAAGATGTTCTCCTCGGCCTCGTCGAAGACGAGCGTGTGCGGGTCGGGCGCGCCCGGCACCTCGATCGTCGTGAACTCCTCGGCGTCCGGATCGTAGTAGCCGATCAGCTCGCCGACGCGGTTGCCCGTGTACCAGACGTGCCCATTCGACTGCACGATCGTGTTGTGCGGTCCCGTGCCGTCCGGCAGGTCGACCTTGAGGAAATCACCGGTCGACGGCGTGAACCGGCCGAGGTAATGTCCCTGCTGGCCGACGAACCAGATCTCGTCGGGACCGGCCGCGTACGGGTCGCGGCCCCGGCCCTGCCAGGGCGTCGGCCACTCGTCGATCTGAACCGGATTGAGCTCCTGGGCTTGCGATGGCGCGGGCGCGAACGCGAGGAACGTCGTCACGGTCGCGACGGCCACCAAGGCGGCGAAGGCCTTCATTTCCTTTCTCATGTGAGTTCCCCTGATGAATGCTGTCGTCAAGCTTGAGGCAAGGCGTCGATGAAGTCGATCATGCGCTGCTGCTCGGCGGCGTCGGGCAGGCGGCCATGGGCCGCGCCCATGTTGTCGAGCATGTGGCGCGCCTGGCTCGTCGCGGGCGTCACGGTCGTCACGGCCGGATGCGCGGCGGCGAACTTCAGGAAGAATTGCGCCCAGCTCTCGACGCCGAACTCGCGCGCGAACTCGGGTACCTCGCGATCGCCGACGCGGTCGAAGAGCCGCGTCCGGCCGAGCGGCACGTAAACCAGAACGCCGATGCCGCGGTCCATCGCGACCGGGAAGACCTCCTCGGCGGCCGTCGTGTTGTCGACGGCGTAGTCGATGCCGATGAAATCGAGCGGCTCATTCTGCATCCACTCGACGAGCTCGCCGTATTGGCCGGGGAAAGTCGTCGTTGCGCCGATGTAGCGGACCCTGCCTTCCTGCTTCAGCTCCTTCAAAATGCCGAACTGCGTCGGCATGTCGCCGAGGTTGTGCACCTGGATCAGATCGATCGGGTCGGCGCCGATCAGATTAAAGGAGTTCTCGATCTGCACGCGTGCCGCGGCCTCGTCGGCGCCGCCGCCGCGGCCGGCGACGTTGACCTTCGTCGCCCAGAACAGTCTCTCGGTCGCGTCGAGCTCGGCGATGATCTGCCCCGCGACTTCCTCGGAGCTGCCGCGGCCGTAGCTCGGCGCCGTGTCGAACACCGTGCCGCCCGCATCGAGCATCGCTCGGAACACTTCGCGCAAGGGGTCGAGCTCGCCGGCCGAGGCGTTCTGGCTGAAGCTCGCGGAGCTGCCGAGGCCGATGATCGGAAGCTGTTCCCCAGTGCTCGGGATGGCCCGCGTGATGAGATCGCCCGATTGCGCGCTCAACAGGCGCGGCAGCAGCGCGGAGGCTGCGCAGCTCGTGGCGGTCAGGGTCAGGCAGTCACGGCGAGTCAGCATCGGGGTCTCCTTTATTGTTG
>DATKCK010000048.1:0-45848 GCA_035513215.1 Gammaproteobacteria bacterium
GCACCGAGGATTCCGGGGCCGTCAGGGTTCTCCGTAATCCACACGTCGAAGCCGCTCTTGCAGCTTTCGACCGTGACCGTGCAGCCGGCCTCGTCGGCGAGCTTCGCGAGCCAGGCCGGGACGGAAACTGCGTCAACCTGACGCACTTTCCCCGGCTTCTGCCGCTGGCTCAGCCACGTGTCGAGAATCGCCCGAAGATCCTGAAGCTCGTGCTGCGCGAGGTAGACCATGCTCGGCTCGAAGTCCCCGCCGTCGTGGTGCGACGCTTTGAGCAGGCTCTCAATGTGCCCGACCACGAGCGTCATGCAGTCATACGCCTCGGCGTCGTCGCTCCAGTCGGGAGCCTCATGGGCGAGACGATAGGGCGGGACGTTGGGCGGGGCTCCGTTGCCGTGCTTCTCGGCGGCAAGCTCGAGGCACGCTGCGCGCAGCTCATCGTCGCCGGCCTTCAGCAGCCGGGCATTGGCGCCGTTGCCGTCTGCGTCGGCAAAGACTTTCGCTCTGAGCGTCGCGGCGGCTTCCGGGTTGTCGGCTCGCCATGCCTTGTATGCGTCAACGATACCGGGCTCGCATCTGAACTGCTCGACGATCTGCCGTACCTCGGTCAGATGGTGAACGGCGCTCGATATGGCGTCGATAACCGGGGGATCAAGGTTCTCGTCCTCGAGCACGGTTGAGAGCGTCCCTTCGGCCCACCTGATCCTGTTGGTGAGATCGTCGAAAAGTCTGATACTTGAGTTAGCCATTGCTTGCACCTCCGTAGTGCGAGTAGAGGTCAGGCCGCCGGGCTCGGTATTGAGTCCGGTCGGCCACTTCACTCGGCGCAATGCCGAGTCGGAGGCGACAAGCCTATGGCGGGTAGGATGTTGGGACGCTAGAAAATCGCGTCTAACTCTTTGAATTCATTGGGGTATTGGCGGAGAGGGTGGGATTCGAACCCACGGTACGGGGTTACCGTACACATGCTTTCCAAGCATGCGCCTTCGACCGCTCGGCCACCTCTCCGGCCGCCGTAGTCTAGCCCAAACCGCCGCGCATGCGCCTGCCGTCCGGGACTGGTAAAGTAAACGGGGTCCGCGTCGGTTCCCCCGCAACGACTCGTTGTAAACCCCGTCAGGCCCGGAAGGGAGCAGCGGTAGCAGCTCAGTCGGGTGCCGGGGTCGGGCTGACGCGGATCTCTTTTTGGGGAAGTCGGAGTGAGTTACACGGTCCTGGCGGTCAAGTGGAGGCCAAGGCGCTTCGAGGCGCTCGTAGGCCAGAAAGACGTCGTCAGGGCGCTCATGAACTCGCTGACGGCGGGCCGTCTGCACCACGCTTACCTGTTCTCCGGTACGCGCGGCGTCGGCAAGACGACGATCGCGCGGATCCTCGCCAAGGCCCTGAACTGCGAGAACGGCGTTTCTGCGGAGCCCTGCGGCGAGTGTGGCGCCTGCACGGCCATCGACGAGGGCCGCTTCGTCGATCTCATCGAAGTCGATGCCGCATCGCGCACGCGCGTCGACGACACCCGCGAGCTGCTCGACAACGTCCAGTACATGCCGACGCGCGGGCGGTTCAAGGTCTATCTGATCGACGAAGTGCATATGCTGTCGGCGCATTCCTTCAATGCGCTCCTGAAGACGCTCGAGGAGCCGCCGCCGCACGTCAAGTTTCTGTTCGCGACGACCGATCCGCAGAAGCTGCCCGTGACGGTCCTGTCGCGCTGTCTTCAGTTCAACCTCAAGAAGCTGCCGGCGGCGCTGATCGGCGAGCAGCTCGGCCGGATCGTCGAGAGCGAGGGGATCGGGGCCGAGTCTGAGGCGCTCGAGGCTATCGCGCGGGCTGCCGACGGCAGCATGCGCGACGCATTGAGCCTGCTCGATCAGGCTATCGCCTTCGGCGGCGGCTCGATTGCCGCGGACGACGTCGGTCGGATGCTCGGCAGCATCGATCGCGACGAGGTCAGTCGCATCCTCAAGGCTCTCGCTGCGCGTGACGGCGCGAGCCTGCTCGACGAGGTCGATCGTCTCGACGAGCATGGGCGCGACTTCGGCGCGGCGCTCGACGAGGTCATGGCGGCCCTCCAGCGCATCGCCGTCATTCAGCTCGTCGGCGGCCGCGCGATCGCTGACGAGGACGGCGAATGGCAGCCGCTCGCCGAACGTCTCGATCCCGAGGAGGTGCAGCTTTACTACCAGATCGCGCTCGGCGGGCGGCGCGATATCGGGTTTTGCCGGGACGAGCGCATGAGCTTCGAGATGACGCTGCTCAGGATGCTCGCGTTTCGTCCGGTCACGGTCGAGCGGGGGCACGCCGAGATCAGGCCGAAACCGGCGGTGCGCGAAAAGCCGGGACCGTCCCCCGCGAAGCACGAAAGGCCGGAACGGTCCGCGGCGCGAGCACAAAAGCTCGAGAGCCTCGCCACCGCCGGGAACCAGCGGGGTAGCGCCGGGATTACCGACTGGCCGGCGCTGGTGCGCGACGCGGGCTTGAGGGGCGCCGTGGGCACGCTGGCCGATCATTGCGAGCTCAAATCCGTCGAAGGCGCGAGGCTCGCGCTCGTGCTCGCCGAGGACAAATCGAACTTCAATACGGATCAGCTCAGGCGCAGGCTCGAGGAGGCGCTAAGTGCCCATCTCCGCCGCAAGCTGAGCGTGGTGATCAAGGCCGGCCAGCCGTCGACGGCGACGCCCGCCGAAATCCGGCGCGCCGGCGAGGACGAGCGCATGCGGCGAACGCGCGAAGCCATCGAGCAGGATCCGAACATTCAGGCGGTGCAGGCCGCATTCGATGCCGTGCTCGAGCCGGACAGCATCCAGCCGGCCGGGCCCAAGGCGTGACGGGCAGGGAGAGAGCGATGAAGGGAATCGGCGAATTGATGAAGCAGGCGCAGGCGATGCAGGAGAACATGCGAAAGCTCCAGGACGAGCTCGCGGCCGAGGAGGTCGAGGGTCAGTCCGGAGGCGGCATGGTGCGCATCGTCGGTACTTGCAAGCATGAGATTCGTCACGTGAAGATCGAGCCCGAGCTTCTCGGTGACGACAAGGATCTGCTCGAGGACCTGATCGCGGCGGCGGTCAACGATTTGAACCGTAAGATCGAGGAGACCGTGCAGGAGCGAATGTCGTCCGTTACGGGAGGGCTAAGCCTGCCTGCCGGGATCAAGCTCCCGTTCTAGACCCGGATGACCGAGTCGTACTCACCGTTACTGAAGGCGCTGATAGACGCGCTGAAGTGCCTGCCGGGCGTCGGCCAGAAGTCGGCCCAGCGCATGGCGTTTCACCTCCTCCAGCGCGACCGCGAGGGTGGCGGCACGCTCGCCGAGAAGCTCGCCGCGGCCGTTGCCGGGATCGGCAGCTGCGAGCGTTGCCGCATGTTGACCGAAGACCCTGTTTGCGGATTCTGCTCTAGCAATCGGCGCGACGACAGCGTGCTTTGTGTCGTCGAGACGCCGGCGGATCTGCTCGCCATCGAGCAGGCGAGCGTGTATCGGGGCCGGTACTTCGTCCTGATGGGCCATCTATCGCCGATCGATGGAGTCGGTCCGGCCGAGCTTGGGCTCGACCTGCTCGAGGAACGCTTGCGCGGCAGCGCCATCGAGGAGCTCGTGCTCGCAACCGGTGTCACCGTAGAGGGCGACGCCACGGCACACCTCGTCGCGCAGATTGCGCATCGGCACGGGATACGCCCGAGCCGTATTGCCTATGGCGTGCCCGTCGGCGGGGAGCTCGAGTTCATCGACAGCGGGACGCTGAGCCGCGCCTTCTCGGGGCGTCTGTCGCTTGCGCCTTCCGAGGAGGGACTCAAGGCATGACTGAAGCCGGAAAATCCGATTGCATCTTCTGCCGAATCGTCGCGGGCGAGCTCGGCTGCGACAAACTGTACGAGGACGATGACGTGCTCGCATTTCGCGACATCAATCCCAAGGCGCCGCTGCACGGTCTGGTGATTCCGAAGCGCCACGTCGCGACGCTCGACGACTTCGAAGACCGCGATAGCGGCCTGCTCGGGCGGCTCATGCTCGTTGCGAAAGGAATCGCCGCCGAAAACGAGCTCGAAGGTTATCGCGTGGCGATGAACGTCAACGGCCTCGGCGGCCAGATCGTGTTCCACGCGCACCTACATATCCTCGGCGGGCGCCAGCTGAAGGGCATGGGCTAGCTCCCGGCCGCCCCGAGCCTTTCGAACGTGTCGCGCAGCGCCAAGTAGCTTCGATGACGCTCGGGCCGGATCGAGCCCGCCTCGACGGCCGCGCGGACGGCGCAGCCTGGCTCCGTGCGGTGGCTGCAGTCATTGAAGCGGCACCGACCTTGAAAGGGGCGGAACTCGGCGAAGCCGAAGGCGAGATCGGCGGGGCTTCCGATCTTCGGCGCGTAGCGCCTGACGCCCGGGGAATCGATGATCTCGCCGCCTCGCGGCAACCGGTAGAGCATCGCGGCCGTCGTCGTATGTCGTCCCAGCGCCTTGCGTCGGCTCAAATCGCGGACGGCCTGCGCGTCTTCTGCCAGCAGCGCATTGATCAGCGAGGATTTGCCGACGCCGGATTGCCCGACCAGAACGGCGCGATGGCCGTCGAGCGCGCGCCCGAGCGCGTTGAGACCCTGGCGCGTCGTCGCGCTCGCCGCGACGAGGGCATATCCGATCTCGGCGTAGCAGCGGGCGCGAAGATCGACCTCGCGGTCCTCGATGTCGAGCTTGTTTCGAATCACGGCGGCATCGATGTCCATCAGGGCCGCGGCGACGAGGTAGCCGTCGACGAGCTGCCAATCCGGCGCCGGCCGGGAAGCGATTACGACGGCGATCAGAGACACATTGGCGGCGATGCCTTCGCCGCGCCCGCGGCTGTCGATGCGCTCGAGCAGACTTTGCCTCGGCATGATTTCCCGAATCACGGCTGTTCCGTCCGGCTCGAGGCCGAAGCGCACGCGATCGCCGGCCAGGGGGCGCAACTGTCGTCCACGAACGAGAGCCGCGACCGTCGCGCCGCTATCGTCCTCGAGCAACGCTTCGCGGCGATGCCTCGCGATGACGAGCCCTTCCCGATCCGTCAAAGCCATCCTGCTACAATCTCGCGATGAACGCAGGCGAGTTGCGACAACGGGAGAACCTGATCTGGATCGATCTCGAGATGACGGGATTGGATCCCGACCGGGACCTGATCATCGAGATCGCCACGGTTGTAACGGACAAGCATCTGGTCGTGCTCGCAGAGGGTCCCGTGCTCGCCATCCATCAGTCAGACGCAATTCTCGACGGCATGGACGAGTGGAATCGTACGCAGCATTCGTCATCGGGTCTCGTCGAGCGCGTGAAATCCAGTGACGTGAACGAAGAACGAGCCGAGCAGGAGACCCTCGGGTTCCTTCGCCAGTACGCGGAGCCGGGACTGTCTCCCATGTGCGGCAACAGCATCTGTCAGGACCGGCGATTCCTGTCGCGAAACATGCCCGAGCTTGCTGCATACTTTCATTATCGGAATCTCGACGTCTCGAGCCTCAAGATTCTGGTGCAGCTCTGGCTGCCCGATATTGCGGCAAGGTTCCAGAAGCAATCGACGCATCTCGCCCTGGCAGATATTAACGATTCGATCAGAGAACTCAGATTCTACCGGGAGAAACTGTTCAAGCCGTGATTCCATCCAAGATTCGCTTCATGCGGCGCTTGCGGCGGCTCGGGCTGCCGGTCCTCTGGCTCTTGGCTATGGCTGCCGAGGCTCAGACTCGCTACGTGTCCGACGAGGTCGTGATCACGTTTCGCAGGGGGCCGGGCACCGAGTTCGCGATCACACGGAACCTGACGAGCGGGGACAGTGTCGAGGTGCTCGAGGAGTCGGCCGAAGAAGAAGGCTATGCGCGCGTCAGGCTTGCGGACGGCACCGAGGGCTGGGTCCTGGCGCGCTATTTGCAGGACGAGCCGACGGCTGCGCTGCGTCTTGAAACGGCGACTCGCGAGCTGACCCGAAGCAATCGCGATGCCGCGGCGCTCGAGGCGGAGGTCGGCCGGCTCGCGGGCGAGCTCGAGCAGACGCAGGATGCCCTCGAGGAGGCGCTCGGGCGTTCCGACGGCCTCGAAGCCGAGCTCGGCGACGTGCGGTCGGCGTCGGCCAGCGCGCTCGAAACCCGGAGCCGCAACGAGAGCCTGAGTCTCGAGGTCTCCGATCTGACGGGGCAGCTCAGGAACGCCGAGGCGCAAATCAGTCAGCTTCAGAGCCGCAATCGTCAGAGCTGGTTCATCGTCGGCGCCGCCGTGCTTTTCGGCGGCATCGTGATCGGGCTCGTCGCGCCGAGCCTGCGCCGCAGCCGCCGGTCGAGCTGGTAGTTTCGCCTCAGGTCTTAACGCCGAGCTCGCCGGCGAGATAGATCCAGGTGTCGATCATCGAGTCGGGGTTCAACGATATGGTCTCGATGCCCTGATCGATGAGCCAGCGCGCGAAATCGGGATGATCCGAGGGCCCCTGGCCGCAGATCCCGATGTATTTGCTCCGTTTCCGGCAGGCTGTGATGGCCATCGCGAGGAGCTTGAGCACGGCGGGGTTTCGCTCGTCGAAAAGGCTCGCAATCTTGCCCGAGTCGCGGTCCAGACCCAGCGCCAGTTGAGTCATGTCGTTCGAGCCGATCGACATGCCATCGAAATGCTCGAGAAACTCGTCGGCAAGCAGCGCGTTGCTCGGAACCTCGCACATCATGATGATTCTTAAGGCCGCTTGGCCGCGGCGGAGACCGAACTCGGCCAGGAGATCGATCACGGCGCGGGCCTCATCAACCGTGCGGACGAAAGGCACCATGATCTCGACGTTGGCGAGCCCCATCGTTTCCCGAACCTTCCTGACGGCCCGGCACTCGAGCTCGAAACATTCCCTGAACTCGGGATCGAGATAGCGCGAGGCGCCGCGAAATCCGATCATCGGATTCTCTTCGGTAGGCTCGTAACGGCTGCCGCCGACGAGATTGGCATACTCGTTGGATTTGAAGTCGGACAGGCGGACGATGACCTTGCTCGGGGCGAACGCGGCAGCGATGCAGGCGATGCCTTCGGCAAGCCGATCGATATAGAAGGTAACGGGATCGCCGTAGCCGGCGATCATCAGGTCGATTTGCCTGCCCGTTTCCTCATCCTGCCGGTCCCGTTCGAGCAGCGCGCGCGGATGCACGCCGATCAGACGGTTGACGATGAACTCCAGCCGGGCGAGTCCGACGCCGTGATTGGGAATCGCGGCGAAGGTGAATGCCCGATCGGGATTGCCTACGTTTAGCATCAGCTTGACGGGCAGCTCGGGCAGGACCCCGACCGTTTCCTCTTTCTTCTCGAAGGCGAGCAGGCCCTCATAGACGAAGCCTTCGTCCCCTTCGGCGCAGGACACGGTCACGGGCGTTCCGTCCCGGATCGCCGACGTCGCGTCGCCGCAGCCGACCACGGCTGGTATCCCGAGCTCGCGCGCGATAATTGCCGCGTGGCAGGTCCGGCCGCCGCGATCCGTGACGATCGCGGCCGCGCGCTTCATCACGGGCTCCCAGTCCGGGTCCGTCATGTCCGTGACGAGAACATCTCCGCTTTCGACGAGGTGCTTGGCGCTTGCGCTCGCGATGATGCGCGCGCGGCCGGCACCAATACGCTGACCGATGCTGCGGCCGCTGGCGAGAACCGGGCCGCGCGCTTTGAGCGAGAAGCGCGTCGTGCCGCCGCCGCGTCGGCTCTGCACGGTTTCGGGCCGCGCCTGAAGTATCCAGAGCTTGCCGTCGCGCCCGTCTTTGGCCCATTCGATGTCCATCGGCCGGCCGTAGTGCCGCTCGATCGTGAGTGCCTGCCGCGCGAGCTCATGGACCTCGTCGTCGTTCAGCGAGAACCGGTTCCGGTCGGCTTCCGGAACGTCCACGGTCCGGACCCGTTCGCCGGCGTCGTCGCTGTAGACCATCTTCGTCGTCTTGGAGCCGAGATTCTTTCTGAGTATCGCGAACCGGCCGGACTGAACGCCCTCCTTGTAAACGTAGAACTCGTCCGGATTGACCGCGCCCTGGACGACCGACTCGCCGAGGCCCCAGCTCGATGTGACCAGCACGACACCCTCGAATCCCGATTCGGTATCGAGCGTGAACATCACGCCCGAGCTCCCGATGTCGCTGCGCGCCATCAGCTGCACGCCGGCCGAGAGGCCAACCTGCGAATGGTCGAAGCCGTGATGCACTCGGTAGGCGATCGCGCGATCGTTGTAGAGAGAGGCGAAGACTTCGTGAATACGCTCGATGACCTGGTCGACACCGACGACGTTCAGAAAGGTCTCCTGTTGTCCGGCGAACGAGGCTTCGGGCAGATCCTCGGCCGTGGCCGAAGAGCGTACGGCCACGCTGATCTCGTCCCCGCTCGCGAGCCCGCGCCAGGCCGCCTCGACGGCATCCTTCAGCGCCGGCTGCAGCGGCGTTCGCCGTATCGCATCGCGTATGCGCGCGCCGCCCCGCGTCAGCGACTCGACATCCTCGACGTCGAGCGCCGACAGCTCGTGTCGAATCGCGTCATCGAGGCCGTCCTGAGCCAGAAAGTCGCTGAACGCGGCGGCCGTCGTCGCAAAGCCGCGAGGAACGGTGACGCCGGCCTCCGCCAGTCCGTGGATCATTTCGCCCAGCGACGCGTTCTTGCCGCCGACGCACGCCACGTCCTGCATGCCGCAATCGGCCAGATCGACTACATAGTTGGGCAATCGAGGATCCCTTGTCTTCGTTGGACTTTAATGAAGAATAGTCAGGCCATGCCGGCACATAAAGTCTTTTTCGTGTCCGATCAGACAGGGGTGACCGTCGAGACGCTCGGGCACAGCCTCCTCGAGCAATTCGAGGGCATGGAATTCGAGATGGTCACGCTGCCGTTCGTCGATACGGTCGAGAAAGCCGAACGGGTTGCCGCAAAAATCGACCGCAGCGCGACCGAGGACGGCAGAAGGCCGATCGTCTTCGCAAGCCTCGTTCAGGACGAGGTCCGCGCCGCGCTGCTGCGGGCCGACGGGCTCGTGCTCGACTTCTTCGAGGCCTATCTCGCGCCGCTGGAGGTCGAGCTCAACAGCCCGTCCTCGCATACGCTTCGTCGCGATCACGGCATCGACGACTCGGCCGGCTATAGCCAGAGAATCGAAGCGACGAACTTTGCGCTGGCCGCCGATGACGGGCACGGGGGCGAGCTGTATTCCCGCGCCGATATCATCCTGGTTGGCGTGTCCCGGTCGGGAAAGACGCCGACCTGTCTCTATCTTGCACTTCAGTACGGCATTTTCGCGGCGAATTATCCGCTCGCCGGTGACGAGTTCGAGGGCAGCGGTCTGCCGCGGGCAATTTCGCGTTACCACGACAAGCTCTACGGCTTGACGATCAAGGCCGATCGCCTGCAAAGCATCCGTCGCGAGCGCCGCGCCGAGGGCAGGTATGCCTCGGCCGGTCAGGTCAGCTTCGAGCTTCGCGCCGCGGAGTCCATGTTTCGGCGCCACGGAATACCGTTCATCGATACGACGCATTCATCGATCGAGGAGATCGCGAGCACGATCCTCAGCGAGGCGGGCCTCGAGCGGCGCGTTCGCGGTTGACGCGAATCGCGACGAAACGGGCACGCGTATCGTGGTGCTCGCACGCGGCTTGTGGCATGCTCGATCCGATGCGAACGAGATCACATTGCGAGTGCAGCGAGGATGCTTGCTGACAGTCTGCTCTTGCCGGAGTGCACCTACCGGCCGGGCAGTTTCAGCGGCCTGATGCTGCTCTATGAGAGCAACTTTCTGAAGCTCACCGGCCTGATCGGCACGCTCGATCCCAACACGCCATGCTGGATCTCGAGAGCAAGGGGCGACAGTGATCTCTATCTCGAACGCACGCATTCGGCGCCTTACACGACGACGCTGTGTATGACTTACTGGCTACGCGACGGCAGCGGTGTGCTGATCAAGGATCCGGACATGACGATCAGGATCTACCACGACGCCGCTCAGGCCGAGGCCGTCGGCTGCCGCGCAGGGCACCGGCATCGGCTGCTGCGCGAGCTGGGAGCGTCACACGCCGGAGAGCTGAATCGACGGTGGCAGACAAATATGATGCTAAACAAGTGGTTAGACTATCTGATCGATAGCGGCCACGGATTCGCCCGCTAACCCCTTCACCATATTCTTGCTCTGAATCACGGTTTCGCCGGCGCCGAGCCGCTATATTTTTTGTTCAATCGAACCTTCACGCGGGCTTGAGAGCGCTCAACGGATGCTTGCGGCATTGATCCAACGTAGCAACGAGCTGGAAGAGGACTCACTCCTCAAGCTCTATTGGAATCGGGCCGGCGTCAAGCGCGAGCTGGTCAATCTCAAACGCGAGCACTTCGACCTGCTGGAAAAGCTCGAGCAGCAGGAAGGAGC
This sequence comes from Gammaproteobacteria bacterium, assembly GCA_035513215.1. Lineage (GTDB taxonomy): Bacteria > Pseudomonadota > Gammaproteobacteria > Steroidobacterales > Rariloculaceae > DATCZB01. Next base: position 10,358 of record DATKCK010000048.1, read on the forward strand.
GATACTCCGTGCCCAGAGTCAGCTCGAAGGTCTCGAGCGCCTGTTGACGAATCCGCTGGCCGCGGCCAATGCGATGGTCTATTTTCAGCTTCGGCACTTGTGGCGCGTAGCGGCCCTGAAGGTGCAGCAGTTCGGCAAGGAGCTTAAGAGCCAGCGCGAAAAGCGCGAACGCGTGCAACTGCACAACGCGGTCCTCGCCAAGCGCAACCGGCGGCTACAGGCGATCAAGGAGAAGCTGGACGACCTGCTTCAGAAGCGCAAGCTCGCGATCGAGGAGGCGTTACGCTTGGAAAAGCGCCTGGAGCGCATGAACTTCATCGTCAAGTTCTTCGCCGGGCGCTCGATGCGCAACCGCCTTCACGGCATGAAGCAGAACCGGGCGGCGCTCGAGGAACGCATCGAGGAATTCAACGATATCATCGAGAAGATCCAGGGCGAGCCCCTGCCGGAGCCGGACGGGCTGTCGCTCGAGAACCGCCGGCTGATCAACCTGGCGATCATCGCCCTGGCCCAGCATCTCGTCGTGCACTTTTCCGAGCACGATCTGGCGCGCCTTGCGAGAAAGGCGACGAAACGCACGGTGGCGGACATGAAATTCGGCGACCGCCGCGTCTGCGATCAGATGGTCGAGCGCGTGCGCGAGAAAATCGAGGAGCTGAATAACGACAAGAGGCTGGCCGACCACGTAAAGCGCCGCACCGACCTGCTCGTCAACAAGGTGAAGTATCGCCACGAGACCGACGCCGCGCCGATGCAGGCCGGCCTCGCGGAGATCGTCATCTCACCGGACCGGGAAATGCAGGGTCAGCTCTACGACCCACCGCTTCGCGCCAATGTCCTCGAGGACGATTTCTGGGATCTGAGCCAGGTGCTGCTCTAAATTGGGGTCAGACCCCTTTCAGGTTTGGATCGAATCCAAACCTGAACGGGGTCTGACCCCATTTAGACGTGACCCCATTTAGACGCCGCCGTCGAGGTTGGCGTCGGAGACGGCCGAGGCCGCGCGCGTCGGTTGCCCGGCCGCGATCTCGGCTACGGCGAGGGCGGCCTGCTCGAGCAGAATCTCGGCTGCCGAAGCGGTGTCCTCGAGCTCGGTGAGCTCGTCGAGCGAAGCCACCGGCACCAGGCCGAGCGCTACGCGGCGCTCGTTCTCGCGTTCGAGCTGGGCCTGCTCCTCGGCGTCCTGCTCGGCGCGCCGCATCTCGATATTCAGCGAGACGGTGTGCTCGTTCCAGCTCGAGACTCGCGCCGAGAAGTCCTTCTCGAGGTAGTTGAAGTTCGGGTCGCTGGTGGCGCGTAGCCGCTGGCGCTCGTTGAGCACGCCGATGGCGGCGTCGAGCGGCGGCCGGGGACGATACTCGACCGGTTCGATCCGGTCCCACGGCAGGGCCGTCTCGCGCGTGTTCTCGCCGACGGCCTCGGCCGGAATTCCGGAGGGCAACTCGATATCGGGTATGACGCCACGGTTCTGCGTGCTGTCCCCGGTCACGCGGTAGTACTTGCCGATGGTCAACGTGAGCTGGCCGTTGCCCGAGCTGCTGCCGCGAATGATGCGGTCGAGCGGAAAGAGATTCTGAACGGTGCCCTTGCCGAAGGTCTGCTGCCCGATGATGACGCCGCGCTGATAGTCCTGAATCGCGGCAGCGAAGATCTCCGAGGCGCTGGCGCTGTACCGATCGACGAGAACGGCGAGCGGGCCGTCGTAGACCGCCGCCGGGCTCGGGTCGGGATGAATCTCGAGATCGCCGTCCGTATCCCTGACCTGGACAACCGGCCCCCGGTCGATGAAGAGGCCGCTGAGCTCGGTCGCCTCGGACAGATGGCCGCCGCCATTCTGGCGCAGATCCATGACGATGCCGTCGATGCCTTCTGCTTCGAGCTCCGCGATGAGACGGGTAACGTCTCGCGAGGTGCTCGTGTAGTCGGCCTCTCCCGACGTCCGTGCGGCGAAGTCCTGGTAGAAACGCGGCACCGTGATGACGCCGATCCGGTAGACCGTGCCGTCATCGAGCGTCACCTCGAGCCGGTCGCTCTTGGCGACCTGTTCCTCGAGCTTCACTTTTTCGCGCGTCAGCGTGATGACCTGCTGCGGTGAGCCGGGCTCTGCGCCGGCCGGCAGCACGCGAAGGCGAATGAGCGAGCCCTGTGGCCCGCGTATCCGCTGCACGACGTCCTCGAGCCTCCAGCCGACGACATCGGTGAACTCCTCGTCACCTTCGGCCACACCCGTGATCCGGTCGAGCTCGTGAAGCTGACCGTCGAGGTCGGCCGGACCGCCCGGAATCACCTCGACAACCTCGACGAGGTCGTCCTGCTCCTGGAGGCGGGCGCCGATGCCCTCGTAGGAGGCGCTCATATCGATCCGGTACTCTTCGGCGTCCTGCGGCGAGAGATAGGTCGAGTGCGGGTCCATCGTGTGGGCGACGGCATTCATGAACGTATCGAAGGCGTCGCCGCCGTCAAGGTCGGCAATGTTGTTGTGCATGCGCTCGTAGCGCTCGCGCAGCGTCTCGGTGGCTTCGGGCCAGGTCTCGTCGGCCATGATGAGCGTCAGCGCGTCGTTCTTGACCCTCAGGCGCCAGATTTCCCGCATCTCGTCCTCGGTCGTCGGCCATCCGAGCTCGGTGCGGTCCCAGCGATAGTTTTCGTCGACCGTGAAGTCGGGCGCGGTCTCGCTCTCGAGCAGCGAAAGCGCGTAGGTCACACGCTGAGTCACGCGCATGCGAAACCGATTGAAGATATTGAATGCGGGGGCGAGATCGCCCTCGCGCGCGCTCTCATCGAGCACGTACCGGTAGTTGCCGAACTCGGCAACGTCGGAGGCGAGAAAATAGACGCGGTTGCCGTCGAGGCTATCGAGGTATCGATCGAGGATCGCCGACGACATCGAGTTGTCCAGCGGTAGCTGGGAGTAGTGCCACTGCTCGATGAGCTCGGTGACGCCGCGACTGATCTCCGGATGCTGTGGCGACATCTCGACCGGGACCATCGGTTCTATGCTTGCCTGCAGCCCGATCGACGTCAGCGATCCGACCGCGACGAGCAGCCATAAGCTCCGTGTTCTTCTCACGACCCTCTCCTCAAGACAATGGCTCCCCGCACGGCAAGGTGTAAGCTAGTTTCTCGGCCCCCACCGCTCCAATCAAGTCTAACATGCTGGAAACGCTAAGCTAATCACGGTTACAGACTTTTCATGAAACCATCGGTAGCGCTACTTGGTTTCCTGCTCGGCTCGAGCGGCGCGATCTGTTTCGGGCTCGTCGGCGTCGCATTGATCTTCCTGATACTCGCGCCGGAGCATCCTGAGCTCGGCACCGAGGTCGGGCCCCTGATCGGCCACCTCGCTCGATTCGCCTGCCTGACGGCGGCCTCCGCCTGGAGCTTCTATGGGCTGGTTCGCGACCGGCCGTGGCGGCGGACCAGCGTCGTCGTCCTGACGCTGACGCTGCTGGGGGTGGCGCTGAGCTACGCCGTGCTGCCGGTCTGAGCGCAATGACTAGCGCTGATTCTTGCTGATGCGATCCCAGGAAGCGCTGCGATCGAATTTCCCCGTGTTGTACGGATTGAAGTCGCCGTCGGTCTGCGCGGATTTTTGGTCCTGCGTGGGCTTTTTCTCGAACAGATGCGCCGTTGCCGAGCGCGGCCTCGGCGCGCGCGACGGGCGCGAACGCGGGGGAGGGGCCGATTCCCATCCGAGCCAGCTCAGCAATCGTGAAAGCATTGGGGACTCACGTGATCGATCTGCGCGTTAGGTTAACAGTATCGCCGATCAACGCGGCATCTTTCCGTCGCCGAAATGTGAACTAGCTCACAGCTCGCCGGTTGCGCCGCAGCCAGTAGACGAACCGCAAGAGCTGAATGCCGATATAAGGGCTCAGCACGAGCATCCAGGCATGCCATCTGCCGTCAGTGAGCGCGGCGCCGATCGCCTGGTAGAACCCCGGCAGTCCGGCCTCGTATTCCCCGACGAGCAGTTGTCCGACGAGGTAAACCATCGCCGGCAGGCCGATCAGGCCCACCGCCAGCGCCGCGAGCGCGAGCAGGGCCTCCTTGACGGTTCGCGGCGGTTTCATCGGCCGCCCGTCAATGCGGTGGCTGACTGCTGATGAAGCGGAACCTCGACTCACCGATCGTGATCTCGTCTCCGTCAGCAAGCGCCCTGCGCCGGACACGCTCGGCGTTGACATAGACGCCGTTGGTGCTCGACTCGTCCTCGATATACATGTCGGAGTTCTCGCGCCGAATCGTTGCGTGCTGACGGCTGACGAAATCGGCCGAGATCTGAATGTCGCAATCGGCGGCACGGCCGATGGTTATGGCTTCCTTGTTCATCACGTACCTTTCACCGAGGTCCGAGCTCAGGCAGACGAGCTCCGGGGCATCGCCGGATTCCGGCACGCGGGATTCGTCGGACGGGTCGAAGGCGATCGACGCTACCTCGCCCTCGGGTCCCGTGAGTTCGGACGTCGGATCGAGATCGGGGCCGGGACGGGCCGATCTCGCGTGTTCGAGCCTGCGGTTCATCCGTCTCAGCCTGTCACGCAAGGCCTCGGCTCGGCCGCCCTGGTGATGCAGGCGTTCCTCGAGCTGCTGCTCGCGGGCGATGCGCTGGGCCAGCTCCGCTTCGAGTTCGGCGATGCGGCCGGACTTGGCGTCGACCTCCTGCTCCATTTCGCGCCAGCGATCGGCGCGGCCGGCAATGTAAGTCTCAAGCGCGGCAATGCGTTCGAGCAGCTCGCGCTCGCCGCTGCGGTCATCGGCCGGGCCGTCGCGCGCCTCGGCCTTTTGAGCGCCCGGCGCCGGCAGCGACTCCAGCAGCGACTCCGGCAGCGGCGTCGCCGCCGGCGGGTCCGCCGGCCGGCGCAGCGCCGTCTTGAGCTCGGCAATCGCCCGATCCTGGCTCTTCAGGCGATTCTCGAGTGTCTGCCACCGCCATTCGGCCGCTTCGAGCGTCGCGCGCAAAGTCTCGAGGGAGGCCTCGAGCGGGCGCTCGGATCCCTCTTGCCCGTTCTCCGAGGCGGCTGGCGTCTGTGCCGGCGCTGCCTCCGCCTTCCCGGACGCGGCGGCCTCGACCGCGGTCACGACCTGGAATCGCAATATCGCTTCCTCGGACAGAACCGGCAGCTCGTCCGTACCGTCGGCCTCAATTCGAGATTCCGTTAAATGCCCTTTCATTTCAGAAGATTAGGACGTTTTTCTAGTTTTGAACGTAGCGGAAAGCCTACCACTTTGGCGCCGGTCAGTCAGCCGGCACGGTGCGTGAACGAGCCCAGCCGCGCAGCGCGGCGACGCGCTCGGCCATGATGACCGACAGCGGCCGCGTCCGGGCGATCTCGGCCAGCAGATGGGCGGGCCCGGGCTCCTGCCGGGTTGCGCGTCGGTCGGCAGATCGACGAAGAAGATCTCGTCGAAACGGCCCTTGCGGATGAGCTCGGGCGGCAGCGCGTCGATGTCGCTTGCAGTCGCGACCATCAGGACATTGGCCTGGCGCTCGGCCATCCAGGTCAGGAGACTGCCGAGCACGCGCTGGGACGTGCTGGTATCGCTGCCGTGCGTCGCCACGCCTTTCTCGATCTCGTCGAGCCAGAGCACACACGGGCTCATGACCTCCGCGGTTGCGAGCGCCTCGCGCAAATTGCGCTCGGTCTCGCCGTGATACTTGTTGTACAGCGAGCCGAAGTCGAGCCTGAGCAGCGGCGAGCCGAAAGCGCTCGCGGCCCCCTTCGCGGCGAGACTCTTGCCGCACCCCTGCACACCGAGCAGCAGTATGCCCTTCGGCGGGTCGAGGCCGGCCGGACGATCCGCCGAGAACGCCGACCGGCGTTGCTGGAGCCAGCGTTTGACGTTGGCAAATCCCGCGATCTCGTCGAACCGGGCCGTGTCGTACTCGAAGCTCAAGACTCCCGACTGGTTGAGAAGCCCATGCTTGGCCTTCATGACCGCCGGCAGATCGTCAGGCGTCAGTGCACCGTCGTCGACGATCGCCGTCTTCGCAAGCCTTTCGACATCGGCATGATTGAGGCCGGCCAGGTTTCGGACCAGCAGGCCGAGCGCCGTCGTGTCGATCTCGAGCCTGCGGTTCGGTTCGGACTTCTGGTATTCGGCGGCGACGCGCATGATGATCCGGCGCCGCGCGTCGTCGTCGGGCAGACGCATCTCGAAGCGGGCGCTGAGGCCCGTCAACTCGCTCGGCAGCGTCACGCGGTGACTGACCAGAAGGACGACCGAGCGCGACGATTCGGCGCGAAGCGCAATGTCCTTGAGCAACCGCGGAATGACCGGATCCTCGAGAAACGGGTGAAAATCGAGCAGGGCGTAAATGCCGGGCTTGTCGACCGCGCGAATGTGACCGAGCATGTCCTTTGGCTCGACGGCGTGCCGTTGGGGCTCGAGATCGAGATCCAGTCGCTGTAGCCCGTCGGTCACTGACCAGCGATAGAGGGGACGGTAAGCCACTTTGGGGCTCTCGACCGCGATGCGCGTCAGCAGACCAAGGAAGCGCGTCTCGTCCGCCGTCTCGATGACGATGATCGGAACGCCCGAGCGCAGCACGAGCTCGAGATCGTGGCGGTCGGTCATTCGCTGCCGGTCCGTGCGCGGCGGCCGGCAGCCGGACGCAATCTCAGCCGATCTCCTCGGGGCCGGCGCCGTAGCCAGTCGGAGTCGTCAGGAACTGCTCGAGCTGGTCCGTCAGACCGCGGCAGGCCTTCGCCTGGGGCCGCGCGATGAACGGAAACGGGATGATCACGGCCGGCATTACGCTGCGTCCGCGAACGTCGGTATGGATGGTTCCGGAGTGACTGAGGTCCGCGATGTCCCAGACCGCGGCATCGTAGCGCGAATCGTCCTCCCACCAGGCGAGCCCCATGCAGCCCGCGCCGCCGATGCCGGCAGCGCAGGTGATGCTGCCGCCGCTCGCGACGCGGTCGGTCGACCCGTCTAGCCAGACGAGAAAGCGCACGCCCGTATCCTTGACGCGCTCGGCGACGGCGGGCCTGTCGAGCAGCTCCGACATGTCCACCATGTTCAGCGGCGCCGTCGACGGCTCGAACCAGGGATAGAGCGTGTCCTCGAATTCCGTCGAGTCGTGGACGATGATCTCCTGCTTGCCGCCGGCCAGCGATTCGGCGATGCAGTCGATGAAGTCCTGTTCCGCCTCGTGCGTCGAGTGGTGTCGGCGGGCCAGAATGACGACGCCGTCTCCGGGCTCGAGCACTGCATCCGTTGCCTTGTATGGTTCAATACGCGCCGTCGTGCTGCACCCGATGAGCAAGGGCATGGCGATGACTGCCGGCAGGAGAATCCGCATCGAGCGCTGCCTAAGCTCCCTGTGATGTTGAGCGTGCATCTTCGATTTCCTTCAGCCAATCACTGACTGCGGGTTGCTGAACGAATTGAGTCGAAATGCGGGCCCCGGCTTCGCGCATCGCGACAATCGAGGCGCGGTGAACGGCGTCCTCGCGATTCCCGTCGATCTCGGCCTTGCCGTAACCTTCCACATCCCATTCGATCACGGTGCTGCCGTTGGGTTCAATCAACTGCAGGCGATACTGTAGCCAGACTTCGACGAACTCGTCACGGGTCGAGCGCGGAATGTCGAACTGGTAAACGTTGAGCGTCGAGCTCAGGATGCCGTCGACGTCCGCCAGCTCCAGTTGCGACGGCGGGAGCTCGGAGATCTGGCGGGTCGTCGCGAACATCGTCCCGTACAGCGGGTCGAGCATCGCGAGATTCGCGTCGCCGAGGTCGATCGTCCAGGTCGAGCTGCGCGGCAGCGCTTCTGCGTGTATGAAATTGCGCAACTCCGGATCGTAATGGAGCCCGATGGCAATCGGCAGCGTATCGACCAGAGGCGTCGGGAATTCGCTCTCGATGACGACCGCTGAGATGCATGCGGCCATGCTAAAAGCCGCAACGCTCAATCCGCTGATGCGCAACGAATTCCTTTTCGGGGCCACGGTAGACTCCACGACTGGTCCGGCGCTTCGATCACCTTGGTTAACCGTAACACTTTTCCGCATCCACCCAAAGACCTGTCGGGCCCCGGTGTCATGGGCCGTGCTAAGCTCGTTAGTCCCGGCGGGCAGATACGAGGTTCACATAAGGGACAACATGAAGCGCGGAACCGTCATCGGCGCCGTTGTCCTGGTTGGCGCCATCGCCCTCGTCATGGCTCAGCGGCTCGGCGAGCCTGGTGCCGAGCAGCCGGTGCCGGCCGCCGGGCTCGTCGCGCAGGCCGACAGAGACCCGGCTGCGGCAGGCGCCGCGGTCCCCGAGGCCGCGCTGGCGGCCGCCGGAGAGGTCAGGGTTTACACCGTCGATCCGTCGGCAACGGAGATTCATTGGCGTATCTACCGGGCAGGTGCCGCGGCGAGGCTCGGGCACAACCACGTCATCTCGGTCGGCGAGCTCGAGGGCAGTGTGAGCCTGACGAGCGATCTCGCCGACGCCGAATGGGAGCTCAGCTTCCCGGTCGACGGCCTCATCGTCGACGATTCCGAGATTCGGGCGCGCTACGGGGAGGGCTTCGAGTCCGTGCCGAGCGAGGACGACAAGGCCGGCACCAGGACCAACATGCTGACGGATCGCGTTCTGAACGGCGCGGTATTCCCGCAGATTCGCCTCGTCGGCACCGGCGTTTCGGGCCCGCTCGACGACGCCCGCTTGCCCGTTGCGATCGAGATGCTCGGGCGCGAGAGCGAGCAGTCGTTTCCGGCCGTCATCGTCGTCGAGGCCGATTCGCTGACGGTGACGGGCGAGCATCGGCTCACGCACGAGGATCTCGGCCTTACGCCCTTCACGGCGTTCGGCGGCATCATCATGGCGGTTGGCGACGAGATCGACTTCACGTACCGAATACACGCGATTGCGGGCGGTCGATAGCGTACTGGCAGGGGCCGTCGACTCTGGCCGCATACCGGGTGTCGTGGCAGCCGTCAGCACCCCGGCGGCTTGTCGCTATCTGAAGGCCTTCGGCGCGGCCGGGACGGACCCGGTCCTGCCGATGCGTTCGGACACCGTGTTTCGCATCGCTTCGATGACCAAGCTCGTGACGTCGGTCGCGGTCATGATCCTCGTCGACGAGGGATACGTCGATCTCGATGCGACGCTCCGCGATTACGTGCCGGGTTTCAGGCAGCCTCCCGTGCTGGTCGATCTCGATTCCGGGAGCGGCAGCTTCGCGACGCGGGCGGCGACGCGCGAGGCGACGCTCCGGGAGCTTTTGAGTCACACGGCAGGTTACGGCTACTGGTGGCTGCACGAGCCGCTGCGGCTCGTTGCGGGCGAAAAGCCCGACCTCATCGATCCTCCGTTCCTGATTGCCGACCCCGGCACGGGGTTCGCCTACAGCACGGGCACGGACGTGATCGGGCTGCTGTTTCAGTCCGTCACGGGGCTGCCGCTCGATATCTTCGTCGAGCGGAAGATCTTCCGCGCGCTCGGCATGGTCGACACGGGCTATCGGCGTCCGGCCGCGCTGTCCCGTCTCGCTCACATGCATCGGCGCTCGGGATCGGGCTTGCGCCAGCTTGCGCAAGAACCGAAGGACAACGAGCCTTCGGGGGGCACGGGGCTCTACTCGACGGCGGAGGACTATTCCCGCCTGCTCAGGTGCCTGCTTGCCGGCGGCGAGCTTGACGGCACGCGGATCCTGAGCCGAAGCGCAGCGGCCGCGATCGGCAGCAACCAGATCGGCACTCTTGAGACCAGCATGCAAAAGACTGCCTTTGCCGAGCGCAGCAACGACCTCATATTCATGGACGGCAGCCAGAAGTTCGGCTTCGGCGTCATGATCGAGACCGTCGAGCAGCCGGGAAAACGCTCCGCTGGATCCTATGGCTGGGGCGGTATAGCGAACACCTATTTCTGGATCGATCCGGCTCGCGATCTGGCGGCGGTGCTGATGATGCAGCTCGCACCGTTCGCGTGCCGCCCTTGCATCGATCTACTCGACGGCTTCGAGCGGGCGGTTTGTCAAGCGACAGATCTCGCGGAGTTGCGCTAGCGGCGGAGCGCCTTCTCAGTCCTGCTACTGGGCGCGGCGCCGCTCGCGCGCGCGCTCGGCACGTTCGACGGCCCGATCGAGGCGTTCCTGCACCTCTTCATCGGTTTCCTCGTTCTCGGGCTTGGCGCAATCGAGCACGGCCCAGTCGAGCTCGCGCTCGCGGTAGTAGAAGTTGAAGAGATTCGTGACGTTCTGTACGAAATATAGAGAGCCTGTCAGCTCCATCTCGAAGGCGCGAAGATTCTCGAAATCGCTCATGCGGCTGGCCGGTCGGAATGCGCCTTCCGCGGTGCAGTAGAAACTCTGCTCGCCGCCCTGAACCGAAAAGTCCGGGCGTCGCCGATCCTCGGTGCTGCGAGGGTTGCCCCAGGGCCAGACGAAGTCCTCGTCCGGTAGCTGAACGCGATAAAAAGGGTTGGGGAGCTGCGCTGTCGCCGCCATCGAAGCCAGGGCCACGAGCAGCGAGGCAAGCAGGCTGAAAGCTTTCATGGCTACGCTCCTCCTCCTGTCTCAAGCATAGCGATTCGTGCCGGGACTCACCACCGCTCGTGTATCCTGCGCCGGTCATGGAATCCGGGATGCCTGCGACAAACGAGCGCTATTTCCGACCCCGCTACTGGCCCACCTGGCTCGTTCTGGCCTGCATGCGGCTCGCCGCGCTGGCGCCGCTGAAGCTGCTTGTGGCGGCCGGCAGCCTGGCGGGAGAGCTGTTGCATCTTCTCGCTTGGGAGCGGCGACGGGTCGCGGCGATCAATCTCGCGATCGCGTTTCCCGACGCCGATCGGACGACATTACGTCGGCTGCGCCGCGCGGCGTTTCGCAACGTCTCGATCGGCGTGCTCGAAATCGGTCTCGTCTGGTGGTCGCCGGCACGCGTGCGCCAGATGACCGAGATTCGAGGGCTTAAGCATCTCGAGCAGGCGCAGCGCGCGGCATCGGGTGCCGTGTTGCTGACCGCGCATTTCACGTGCATCGAGGTCGGGCTGCCGGTCCTTTCGGCCCATGCGACGCTGGTGGCCATGTACAAGCGCCCGCACAACCGGCTGATGGATACGTTCATGGAGCGGCATCGTGGAAAGTACACGGCGATCATCGCCGGCCACCACGCGCCGATCGGCCTGATCAGAGGTCTCAAGCGCGGCCATGCGATGTGGTACGCGCCGGACCAGGATTTCGGCGGCAAGGACACGGTCTTCGCGCCGCTGTTCGGCGTCGCGGCGACCGCGTTGACGGCGCCGGCGCGCATCGCCCGGATGGCCCGGGTGCCCGTCATGCCGTGCTGCATCGAACGCAAGCCCGGGGCGAGGGGTTATGTTCTGACGATAGGGCCTGCGCTCCCGGGCTTTCCGAGCGGCGACGACGAGCGTGATGCGCTTACGATCAATCGTGCGACGGAGGATCTTATCCGGCAGAACCCGGAGCAGTATCTGTGGATACACAAGCGCTACAAGCGCCGGCCCGACGGCAGCTTCGGCATCTATCCGCCGTGGGCGTAAAAAAGGCCGCCCGGATACGAAGACCCGGGCGGCCAGGCAATCGGCCGAAGGAGGGAACTGCCCGCGGCTTTTGGTCACGAGCAGTCAGGGGACCTGGCCGACTGGCGAGGCGATGCCGATCGAGGCTTGCGCCTGTCGAACATTCCCTGCACTGACTAAGACGGCTGGTAAGAGAAAATGGTTACGTTCACGCCGAGAAGCAGGCGCGCCTGGCGGTCGTGGCTCATCAAGCACCACGCTTCGCGCACCGAGATCTGGCTCGTGTTCTACAAGCGCCACACGGGCAAGCCGACGCTGTCGTACGACGACGCGGTCGAGGAAGCCATTTGCTTCGGCTGGATCGACGGCGTCAAGCGCTCGCTCGACGAGGCGCGATACACGCACCGCTTTTCGCCGCGTAAATCCGCGAGCCGGTGGTCGGTGACGAATCGCCAGCGCGCCGAGAAGATGATCCGGGCCGGGCTGATGACGGAGGCCGGCAAGCGCGCGATCGTGGAGGCGAAGCGCTCGGGTAGCTGGCAGCCGCCGGTTGCCGAGGTCGACGTTTCCGTGTCGTCCGAATTCGCCGCCAGGCTCAATCGGAACAGGAAGGCGGCCACCTTCTTCGAATCACTGACGCCGAAGCATCAGGCTCTGTTCGCCGGCTGGATCAATCTGGCCAAGCGCCTCGAGACGAAGCAGCGGCGGATCGAAGAGGCGATCCAGTTGCTTGCCGAGGGCAAGAAGCTCGGGATGCGGTAGAGTCCCGGGCGGGCAGATGGCGCTCGAGTGGCGGGGTTATGGCGCAGACATTACCAACGAGATCCTGGATCGTTCCCGCGGCCAACGACACAGGAGTTTCACGAGATGGATATGCGAGTCGATGCTGAGCTGATACGTTCGGAGCGAACGAGCCGTGCCTGGAGCCAGGAGCACCTGGCGAACGCAGCCGGGCTCGGGCTCAGAACGGTCCAGCGGATCGAGTCGACGGGATTGGCCTCGAACGAATCGGTCATTGCGCTCGCGGCCGTATTCTCGATTCCCGTCTCGAGGATCCAGATCGGTGAGTCGGCGCGTGCTCCGAGACAGCGCTGGACGGGCCCCCGGCGCAAGTTGGGTGCGGCCGGTGCGGCGGTTCTGGCGATCGTCCTCTCGATCGCGGCCGTCAGGTCGTCGTTCGCCGACCAGATCGTGCTCGACATTGTCTTCTCCCTGAACGACGACAGCCAGGTCTTCAAAACCAGAATGGCGATCGAGGACGGACAGAGCGAGGAGCTCGAGCTCGATAGCGTCGGCCGATTCGTTCTCACTCCTAGCATCACCGAGGAGGGCCTGATCCTAATCGAGCTCGAAGTCTTCGAGATGGACGGATCCGACTACGTCAAGACTCACGAGCCGAGGGTCATGACCCGATACGATATGCCCGCCGAGATCGCCTTCGGGTCCCGCGAGAGTCAAGCGGTTCGTATCTTGCTCACTCCCGAGGGCCGCTAACACGGGCGTGACATCGATTCTATCAGCAGTACCGAGTACGGCATGCTCGAGTTCGTGTTGGAGCGAGTCGGTGCGGGCAAAATTACTCGGAAGCGGACGACGAGCGCTGAGCATGCGCCAAGCTTTACCTATGCGATCTGGAATCGACAGGCGCTTGAGTTGTTAAGACAGATCGCGCCGCATCTGCAGTCCTATAAGCGCAAACGGGCGAAACATGTCCTGGAGAATTACGTGCGACTTACGCCCGCAACGGCAAGTACACTGCCGAACTTGCAGCTGAACGCAGGGAATTCGAAGAATACATACTCGCGTTGAACAGTAGAGCCTAAGGCCGCGTCACTCAGCGACGAAAGAGGGGAGGCATCCCCGGCTTTCGAGCCGGGGATGCCATGGTGGAGGCGGCGGGACAGCGTATCCACTCCTTTCGGAATGGGCTGGACTATGCCTTCATCCTGCGCGATCCGAGTCGGGTCCGGCAGGAGCGGAGCGTCTTATCCGGGCGTGCCCGGATCCTAGTGCCGGCTCGTGCGCTTTGCCGCATCAGCCAGTCTATGAGTCTCTACAGGGCAGCGGCAGTTGGCCCGCTGCTACCCCTCGGCGTTGCCATGGCGTCCTTGGACCGCCAGAAGGGTTCGCCGAATGAGCCCCGTTTTCCATTCGCCCTTACGGGCGAAGGCGACCATTGGGTTAATCGAACCCGCGTCCGCAAGCCCTCTGCCTCTGGCTCTACACGCTTAGTCGAGTCTATTCATTTAACCCGGCGCTTCCCGACCGACAGGGAACACGCAAGGCGATTCCGCTAAGTGTTTAACAGAGCTGCCGCGGACCTTCCGCTCTGCGATCTTGTGAGTGATGACGCCTGAGTGCCCCGAAAGGCTCTGGACGCACAAGCACGGCTCCAGTCAGACGGCACCCTACCGGGTTTTAAGCGGCGAGTGCGTAGTTGTCGTCGTTGGCAACTAATCGTTGCAGATGGTTTTACGAGGTACTCTGCACCTCGGCATGCACCATGAGGTTTCGCGACCCGCGTCGAAGCCATGTCGCCCCCATCGGGATCAAGTTTAGGGCACGGCGCCGCCTTTTCAAGCATGCCGGTCCCGAAATCCGGCCCCGGCCGTTCAGCCGGAGCCGGCGGATTTCAGGATTCTCGCCTTGTCGCGCTGCCAGTCGCGGTCCTTCTCCGTCGCGCGCTTGTCGTGCTGCTTCTTGCCTTTGGCGAGTCCGATGGCGGCCTTGACGCGCCCGTTTTTCCAATAGAGCTCGAGCGCGACGAGCGTGTAGCCGCGCCGCTCGACGAGGCCTGCGAGGCGGTCGAGCTCGTTGCGGTTCATCAGCAGCTTGCGGGTCCGGCTCGGGTCCGCCGTGACGTGGGTGGAGACCGTGTTGAGCGGCGTGAATCGGGCACCCAAGAGCCAGGCCTCCCCAGTGCGCACGATGACGTAGCTCTCGGTGATCTGAGCCTTGCCCGCGCGCAGGCTCTTGACCTCCCAGCCCTCGAGGACAAGACCGGCCTCGATCGTCTCCTCGATGAAATAGTCGAAGCGCGCCTTCTTGTTCCGGGCGATCGAGCTGGGGCCGGGCTTGTTCGGCTTTGTGGCCATACCCTCGCAATGATCCTAGAATGAAAAACAAAAAACACGCCTGAGGAAATCCGTTGACTGAGCTACGCACCTCGCTTCACGGGCATTGGTCGTCCCGGTTCGCCTTCATTCTCGCCGTCGCCGGGTCCGCGGTCGGGCTCGGCAACATCTGGCGTTTTCCCTATATGGCGGGCGAGAACGGCGGCGGCGCCTTCGTCCTCGTGTATCTGGCCTGCGTGTTCATCGTCGGCTTGCCGATCATGATGGCAGAGATCCTGCTAGGTCGTCGCGGTCGGCGTAACCCTGTCGCGACCATGCGGCTGCTCGGCGAGGAGGAGGCGGGAACGGCGCAGTGGCGCTGGGTCGGAATTCTCGGCGTGGCAACCGGCTTTCTGATCCTCTCCTTCTATAGCGTGATCGCCGGATGGGCCGTGGCCTATGTGTTCGAGGGCGGCTCCGGCGTATTCACCGGTGCCGATCGCGAGACCGTCAGCGGCGTCTTCGGCGGTCTCGTTGCCGATCCGATCGCAACGGGCCTTTGGCACACCTTGTTTATGGGGATCACTGTCTTCGTCGTCGCGCTCGGCGTGGAGGCGGGTCTCGAACGGGCGGTCCGCGTGCTGATGCCGGCTCTGATCCTGCTGATGCTGGTGCTGCTCGGTTACGGCATTTTCGAGGGGGAGTTCGTCCAGGGTTTTACGTTCCTGTTCGAGCCGCGCTTCGGCGATCTGACCGCGGAGGGCGTCCTCGAGGCGCTCGGTCAGGCATTCTTCACGCTCAGCGTCGGCATGGGTGCGATCATGGCCTACGGTGCCTACCTGCCGGCCGAGGAGTCCATCGTCCAAACCTCGATCGCCGTGGTTCTGGCCGATACCGCGATCGCGATTCTGGCGGGTCTCGTGATCTTTCCGATCGTATTCGCGCACGGCATCGATCCTGCCTCAGGTCCCGGCCTCGTGTTCGAGTCGCTGCCGCTCGCCTTCGGGCAGATGACGGGCGGCGTCTTCGTTGCCGTCATTTTCTTCGTTCTGCTGACGTTTGCGGCCTGGACGTCCGCGATCAGCCTGATGGAGCCCGCGGTCACTTTCTTTATCGAGCAGCTCGGCTTCGTACGCAAAACCGCCGCCCTGACCGTGGGCGTCATCATCTGGGCGCTCGGGTTGCTGACGGTCATGTCCTTCGGTCCCTGGTCCGGCCTGACCTGGCGCAGTCGGACGATCTTCGACTGGATCGACTATCTGACGAACAACATCATGCTTCCCCTCGGAGGGCTCGCCATCGTCGCGTTCGCGGGCTGGTTCATGGCCAAGAACTCAACGGCCGATGAGCTCGACCCGAAAGCCGGAGCCGTATATCGCTGCTGGCGTTTCTCGGCGCGCTATGTCGCGCCGATCGCGATTCTCCTCGTGCTCCTGAATGCCACCGGCCTGCTCGATCGCATCAGAGTGTATCTGCTCTGATAGTCTGCGATGGCGGTAATTCAGCGAAGCGCCCGGGTACCCTACAGCGCCGAGCAGATGCTCGCGCTCGTGAACGATATCGAGGCGTATCCCGATTTCCTGCACTGGTGTCACGCCGCCCGCGTCGAGCAGGCCGCGGGCGAGACTGTCGAGGCTGCGCTCGAGATCGGCATCAGCGGGATCTACAAGACCATTCGAACCCGCAATACGACGATCGCCCGCAACGATTCGGGGGGCCCGGCGCGGATTCGCATAGAGATGCTCCAAGGGCCGCTCAAATCCCTGCGCGGCGCCTGGACCTTCGTCGACCTCCAGGGCAACGGCTGCGATGTCGAGCTCGAGCTCGAGTACGAGGTTCACCTGTCGCCGCTCGGATTTATACTGCGGTCCTTGTTCGATGAGATCGCGAATTCGCAGTTGAACGCGTTCGTTCGGCGGGCCCGCGTCGTTTATGCCTAGGCTCGAGGGGCCAACGGTTCACGTGCTGTACGCGCTGCCCGATCGGCAAACGATCGTCGCGGTCCCTTACGAGCCGGGGATGACCGCGGGCGTCGCCGTCGCGCGCTCGAAGCTCGTCGAAACCTATCCCGCGATCGCCGAGCGGCCGCTCGTCGTCGGTGTCTGGGGCAGTCAGGTCGACACGGAGCATCTGCTCAAAGCCGGCGATCGCGTCGAGATCTCGAGGCCGCTCGAGGCCGATCCACGTGTCATGCGCCGCGAGCTGATCAGCGACGGGCGGGTGATGGGGGGCGCGGATGCCGCCGCGTCCGCGCCGAGGGGCGCAATCAGGAAGGAGGCTCGAGAGTGAGGTCGCGCTCGATGCGCGAGACGCGATCGTCCTCGAAGTAGACGACAACCCAGCGTTGCGCGATCTCGTCCGACCGGCCGAGCTTTAGATAATACGGATAGTCCCAGCGGCCCGCGTGGAAGCTGTCGGCAACCATCGGCGTGCCGAGGAGGAATTCCACAGCGCTGCGCGACATGCCGACCTCGACCTGATCGATCGTTTCCTCGGCCAGCAGGTTGCCCTGCTGAATGTCGATCTGGTAGACGCAGGCGGAAAGGGTCATGGCAACGACCGCCGTCAGGGCCGGGAGCCGCGACCGATTCTGCGCGTTTCTCGTCTTCATCATGGTACGATTCGATGATACCACCAGCGGCGTGAAGCGATCTTGGAAGGACATGACCTAAGGGAGGCGGGGCTCAAGGTTACGTCTCCTCGCCTGAAAGTCCTCGAAGTCCTCGAAACGAGCAAGGACCGGCATCTGAGCGCCGAGGGCATCTATCGGCTGTTGCTCGAAAGTGGGGAGGAGCTGGGCCTGGCGACCGTCTACCGCGTGCTGACGCAGTTCGAGCAGGCCGGCCTCGTCGCGCGCCACAATTTCGAAGGCGCCACGGCCGTTTTCGAGCTGACCGACCGGTCGCACCACGATCATATGGTTTGCCTGGAGACCGGCAAGGTCGTCGAGTTCTGCGACGAGCGGATCGAGCAGCTTCAGCGGGATATCGCCGAGCAGCACGGCTACGTGCTCGAGGATCACAGCCTCGTCCTCTACGTCAAGCCGAAGAAATCGAGCTGAGCCCGGTTCCGCCGGCCTGCCTGATCATTTCCTCCGCATGGGCGCGAGTCGCGGCCGTGATCTCGACGCCACCCAGCATCCGCGACAATTCCTCGATGCGTTCGTCGAAGTCGAGCTCGCGCACCTGAGTGCGGCTCGACTTGCCGTCGGTCAGCTTGATGATGCGATAGTGTTGCCGGCCCTGGCTTGCGACCTGCGGCAGATGGGTGACACAGAGCACCTGGTGCCGGGTCGCGATTTCGCGCAGTCGCCGGCCGACGACCTCGGCGACGGCGCCGCCGATGCCGGCGTCGACCTCGTCGAAGACCAGCGTTGGTATCGGCGATGCGTCGGTGGCGACAACCGAAAGCGCGAGGCCGATGCGCGACAGCTCGCCGCCCGACGCGATGCGATCGAGCGGTCCCGGCGGCGCGCCGGCATTGGTCGTGACCTCGAAGCCGATCTGATCGATCCCCGTCGAATCCTCGCGGCCGTCGGCCTTGCGCGCGATCGTCACCGAGAATCTCGCCTCCGAAAGCCCGAGCTCGCGCAGCCTGGCCGTGACCGATTTGCCGAGCGCCCTGCCTGCCGCGTGGCGGGATTTCGAAAGTTTCGCCGCGAGCTCGAAGTAGTCGCGCTTCGCCGCTTCGCAGCGCGCTTCGAGCCCGGCGGCCGACTCGACACCGGCATCGAGCGCTGCGATTTCCCGGCGCAGGCGTTCCGTCAGCCTCGGCACCTCGTGATCTTCGACGCGGTGCCGGCGCGCGAGCTGCCGGATGCGATCGAGCCGCGCCTCGATCTGATCGAGCCGTGACGGGTCGGCCTCGAGCCGGTCGAGACGCCGCGACAGGTCGGCACCGGCTTCCTTGAGCTCGATCTCGGTGGCCGTGACGCGCGCGAGAAGGTCCGCCAGTGATACATCGTGGCAAACGGCGGATTCGATCAGGCGGCGCGCTTCGGCGGCGAGCGCGTACGCGGACCCCGATTCCGATTCATAGAGCGTTTCGGCGGCGCGGCCGACCGACTGCTGTAGCTGATCGACGTGGCGCAGGCGATTCGCCTCCTCGAGCAGAGATTCAGGCTCGCCTTCGGCCAGGGAAAGCGCTTCGAGCTCGCCGAGCTGGAACCTGAGCAGCTCGAGCTCCGCTTCACGATTGGCGCTCTTGTCGGCGAGCGCCGCCCGCTCGCTGAGCGCCGACTGCCACGCGGCGAAGGCCGCGGCCACTTGCGCGGCGGCCGCGCCGAGCTCGCCGCTCGCGTCGAGCACGCGGCGCTGAGCCGCTGCCCGGAGCAGCGACTGATGCGCGTGCTGGCCGTGGATATCGACGAGCCGGCGCCCGATCGCTCTCAAGTCCTTCAGCGTCACGGGCTGATTGTTGATAAAGGCGCGCGAGCGCCCTTCGGCCGAGATCGTTCGTCGCAGGGAGCAGTGCTCATCATCATCGAGACCGCGCTCGGCGAGCCAGGCACCGGCCGGGTGCGAGGGCTCGAGCTCGAACACGAGGCTGATCTCCGCGCGCTTCGTGCCGCTTCTGACGGCGGTCGCGTCGGCGCGGTCGCCGAGCGCGAGACCGAGCGCGTCGACCAGTATCGACTTGCCGGCGCCGGTCTCTCCCGTCATGACGGAAAAACCGGATCGCATCTCGATCTCGATGTCGTCGATGATCGCGTAATTGTTGATGCGAAGCAGGGTCAGCATGCGCAAAACGAATACGGCGCCTCAGTTCCCGGCGCGGTTGGCGCGGCCCCAGTTGAGCTTGGAGCGAAGCAGCTCGTAGTAGTCGTAGTCCTTGGGATGCAGGAGCGTCACGGTCTCGTTTGCGGCGGCGATCTCGAGCTGCTGCGTCTCGTCCAGAGAGCCGAGCTTTTCGCCGTCGCAGGTGACATGCGCCTCGCCGGCGCCGGGCGGCACCTCGACCACGATCGTGCTCGAGCTTTGAATCACGAGCGGCCGGTCGCTGAGCGTATGCGGACAAATCGGAACCATGACCAGGGCGGCGACGTCCGGGCGAATGATCGGGCCGCCGCAGGACAGCGCATAGGCCGTCGATCCCGTCGGCGTCGCAACGATGAGACCGTCACCGCCATGCTTGTTAACGTAATGGCCGTCGACCGTCGTAACAAAGTCGAGAATCTGGCCGTATGCGTCTCTTTGTAAGACGACATCGTTGAGCGCGTTGAGGCTGTCGGACTCGCCCGACTTGCCCTTTATCGTCGCCATCAGCATCAGCCGTTCCTCGGCGAGATAATCGCCGTCGAACACGGCATCGAGTGCCGCGAGCATTTGCTCGGGTTTGACGTCGGTGAGAAAGCCGAGGCGTCCGCGGTTGACGCCAATCAATGGCACGGAATGTCCCGCGACACAACGCGTGGCGCGCAGCAGATTTCCATCGCCGCCGATCGCAACGAGCAGATCGATGGCGCCGCCGAGCTCCGCCTCGGGAAGAAACCGGATTTTGCCTGCGTCGGCGAGCATGCCGTTGCCATCGGAGGCGAAGACCTCGATCCGGCGCTCGTTGAGGTGTTTGATCAGCTGTCTTGCAGGTTCGGCGAGACTGCCCTCGGAGAAACGGCCCCAAAGACCGATGCGCTTGAATCGATTAGCCATTTCTTGACCTTAAGAGGGGCCGTTGCTAGCTTGAACCGAGGATTCCAATAGTCGCGTAAGTTAGCACAGCTTCACGGGATGACGCGGGTCAGGGACATCGAGCAAATCGACGAGCGCGCAAAGCATCTCTTGCGCACTTTGGTCGCGCGCTATATCACGGAGGGGACGCCGGTCGGGTCGAGAACGCTGTCTCACGACTCGGGACTCGACTTGAGCCCCGCCACCATTCGCAACATCATGTCCGAGCTCGAGGCGGGCGGATTCGTCATGTCCCCTCATACCTCGGCGGGCAGAATCCCCACGGCCAAGGGTTATCGCTTTTTCGTCGACACGATCGTGCGCCTGACGCCGCCGATAGGGGACCAGCTCGTCCAGCTCGAGCGCGAGCTTTCACTGCGCGGAGACGATCCGCAGGCGCTCGCCCAGTTGACCTCCCACTTGCTGTCGGCGGTCACGCATCTGGCCGGCGTCGTCACCGTGCCGAGGCAGACTCACCCGGCGCTGCGCCAGATCGAGTTCCTGTCGCTGCCTGATCGCCGCGTGCTCGCCATCCTCGTGATCAACGACAGGGAAGTCCAGAACAAGATCCTCGACGTGCAGCGGGACTTCTCCGATTCGGAGCTGCGGGAGGCGGCGAACTACCTGACGGAGCAATGCCGGGGACGCGATCTCTATCGCGTTCGCAATCAGCTCCTCGAAGAGATGCAGACGACGCGCGAGTCGATGAATGCGCTGATGATCGAGGCGGTCGAGCTCGCGCAGGAACTGTTGCCCGAGCGTGAGCCCGATCCCGACCTCGTTCTGGCCGGCGAGACGAATCTGATGGGCCTCGAGGAGCTCGCCGACATCGAAAAGCTCAAGGAGCTGTTCGAGGCATTCAGCCAGCGCCGCGACATCCTGCATCTGCTCGACCAGAGCCTGAACGCCGACGGCGTCCAGATCTTCATCGGCCAGGAGTCCGGTTACAAGGTGCTCGATGGGTGCAGCATCGTCGCCGCTCCGTATCAGACCGAGGAGGATACGATCGGCGTGCTCGGCGTCATCGGTCCGACGCGCATGGCGTACGATCGCGTTATCCCGATCGTCGATATCACCGCCAAGCTTCTCGGGAAGGCCCTTGGAGCGCGAGTCTGACGGGCCGGTAAGGCGGGTGCGCGGCTCGCCTTGCCTTGAATTTGGCTTTTTGTCCCCCATTCCCGGATCATTGGTCCGTGGCGACAGCCGCTCACCAACGGGAGACAGGATTGACGGAAAGCGAGGCCGCCGCCGGGAAGGCGGCGCAAGACGATCCATTGGCTAAGCCGGACGACGGTGGCTCGGCCGGGCCTGAGCTCGACGCCGACGCAGGGCCGGCCGGGGCGGACGACGAGATCGAATCGGTCCGCGCCGAGGCCGCGGAGAACTGGAACCAGTACCTGCGGGCCGTCGCCGAGATCGACAACCTCCGCAAGCGCCACGCGCGCGACGTCGAGAACGCCCGCAGGTTCGGTGTCGAGCGCCTCGCGGCCGCGCTTTTGCCGGTGCGCGACAGTCTCGAAGCCGCCCTGAAGGCGGCGGCCGACGGCGCGAGCGTCGACGTTGCAACGCTGCTCGAAGGCGACCGGGCGACGCTGAAGCTGCTCGATCAGGCGCTCGAAGGCGCCGGCATCACCGAGATCGACCCCGAGGGCGAGCCTTTCGACCCCGAGCGGCACGAAGCCATCAGCATGCTGCCTTCGGACACGGCCGAGCCGAACAGCGTGCTGACCGTGGTTCAGAAGGGTTATGAGCTCGCCGGACGGATCGTCCGGCCCGCCCGCGTCGTGGTCGCCCGGGCATCCGACGAAACGGGCCAAACCTGAAGGGTCGGTGCTTGAAATCGGCGCCGGATTCCCCAATTCCTGGATAGATTCACCAGTTTCGGAGACAGATTGCGATGGGACGAGTTATCGGCATTGACCTGGGAACGACGAATTCCTGTGTCGCCATCATGGAGGGAGGCGAAGCCAAGGTCATCGAGAACAGCGAGGGCGATCGCACGACGCCGTCGATCGTGGCGATGACCGCCGACGGTGAGGTGCTGGTCGGTCAAACGGCCAAACGCCAGGCTGTGACGAACCCGCAGAACACGCTGTTCGCGATCAAGCGCCTGATCGGGCGCCGGTTCGACGACGAGGTCGTCCAGAAGGATGTCGGCATGGTGCCGTACAAGATCGTCAAGGCCGATAACGGCGACGCCTGGGTCGAGGCCGGCGGCAGGAAAATGGCTCCGCCCGAGGTGTCGGCGCGCATTCTGGGCAAGATGAAGAAGACGGCTGAGGACTATCTCGGTGAGACCGTGACCGAAGCCGTGATCACGGTTCCGGCCTACTTCAACGACTCCCAGCGGCAGGCGACGAAGGACGCCGGCAAGATCGCGGGGCTCGAGGTCAAGCGCATCATCAACGAGCCGACGGCCGCGGCGCTCGCTTACGGGCTCGACAAGAAGCGCGGTGATCGGAAGGTCGCCGTTTACGACTTGGGCGGCGGCACCTTCGATATCTCGATCATCGAGATCGCCGAGGTCGACGGCGAGCACCAGTTCGAGGTGCTGGCAACCAATGGCGATACCTTCCTCGGCGGCGAGGACTTCGACAAGCGCGTCATCGACTATCTGGCGAAGGAGTTCCATAAAGACACCGGTATCGATATCCGCAAGGATCCGCTCGCGGTCCAGCGGCTCAAGGAGGCTGCCGAGAAGGCCAAGATCGAGCTGTCGACGCGCCAGCAGACCGAGATTAATCTGCCGTACATCACGGCCGATTCTTCGGGTCCGAAGCATCTGACCACGACGCTGACCCGCGCCAAGTTCGAGTCGCTGACCGAGGATCTCGTCGAGCGCACACTCGCGCCGAGCCGCGAAGCCCTGAAAGACGCGGCCTTAAGCGTCGGCGATGTCGACGACGTCATTCTCGTCGGCGGCCAGACACGGATGCCGAGGGTGGCCCAGGAGGTCGAGAAGCTGTTCGGTAAGCCGCCGCGCCGCGATGTCAATCCCGACGAGGCCGTCGCGATCGGCGCCGCGATACAGGCCGGCGTCCTCGCCGGAGACGTCAAGGACGTGCTGCTGCTCGACGTCACGCCGCTGTCGCTCGGTATCGAGACGCTCGGCGGGGTCATGACGCGCCTGATCGACAAGAACACGACCATCCCGACCAAGGCTGAGCAGACGTTCTCGACGGCCGATGACAATCAAACTGCCGTGACGATCCACGTCCTGCAGGGCGAGCGCACGCGGGCGGCCGACAACAAGTCGCTCGGCCGGTTCGATCTGGCCAATCTTCCGCCGGCCCCGCGCGGCGTGCCTCAGGTCGAGGTGGCCTTCGATATCGACGCGAACGGCATCCTGAACGTGTCGGCGAAGGATAAGGCGACGGGCAAGGAGCAGAAGATAGTCATCAAGGCCTCTTCGGGCTTGAGCGACGACGAGATCGATCGCATGGTCGTAGACGCAGAGGCGCATGCGGCCGAGGACCAGAAGTTCCGTGAGCTGGCCGAGACGCGCAACCAGGCCGACGCCCTCGTCCACGCGACCGAGAAGTCCCTCGCCGAGCTCGGCGAAAAGGTCGACGGCGCAGAGCGCGCGAAGATCGAGTCGGCGCTCGCCGACGTCAAGGAGGCGCTGAAGGGCGACAGCAAAGAGAAGATCGAGGCGAGGCTGAAGACGCTGAGCGAGGCCTCGGCCGGCATGGCGCAGAAGCTCTACGCCGAGCAGCAGGCGGCCGGTGACAAGGCAGCGGGCGACGACGCCGGCGGCGCCGCCGCCGAAGACAACATCGTCGACGCGGAATTCGAAGAGGTGGACGACGACAAAAAGAGCGCCTGAGGCTAACTTGAGGCTTTGAGGAGCCGGTTGCCGAATGTCGAAGCGAGACTATTACGACGTGCTGGGCGTCGGGCGCGATGCCTCGTCCGACGACGTCAAAAAAGCGTATCGGCGGCTGGCTATGAAGTACCACCCGGATCGCAGCGCCGGCGTGCCCGAGAACGAGGCGAAGTTCAAGGAAGCCAAGGAAGCCTATGAGGTCCTGAGGGATAAGGGCAAGCGCGAAGCCTACGACCGGTTCGGCCACGATGGGCTCGCCGGCAGCATGGGCGCGGGCGGGTTTGCCGGCACCGACGCTTTCAGCGACATCTTCGGCGATGTGTTCGGCGACATTTTCGGCGGCGGCCGTCGCGGCGGCGGCCGGACTCGGGTCTATCGCGGCGCGGATCTGCGCTACGAGCTCGAGCTGACGCTCGAGCAGGCCGTCAACGGCGATTCGGTCCAGATCGAGATTCCGGCCCATGTCGAATGCGAGCACTGTAGCGGCAGCGGCGCGGAGCCCGGCAGCGCGCCGGTGACCTGCAATCAATGCGGCGGCTCGGGGCAGATTCGGGCGCAGCAGGGCTACTTCTCGATTCAACAGACCTGTCGGGCTTGCCAGGGCACGGGCACGCTGATCGACAAGCCGTGCACCGCGTGCGCCGGCCGCGGCCATATGCGCAAGCTCAGAACCCTGTCGGTCAAGGTGCCGCCGGGCGTCGACAACGGCGATCGGATTCGTCTCGCGCGGGAAGGCGAGGTCGGGCGCAACGGCGGACCTCCCGGCGACCTCTACGTCGATATCGCGGTGAAACCGCATCCCATTTTCGAGCGCGAAGGCGTCAACCTCGCCTGTGAGATCCCGATCAGCTTCGCAACCGCGGCACTCGGCGACAACGTCGACGTGCCGACGCTCGAAGGCCAGGTCAAGCTCAAGGTGCCGCCCGAGACCCAGTCGGGTAAGGTATTTCGCCTGCGCGGCAAGGGCGTGAGGTCCGTTCGAAGCGCCGGTCTCGGCGACCTGCTGGTCCGCGTTCAGGTCGAAACTCCGGTCAAGCTGAACGAGAAGCAGAAGGAGCAACTCAGAATGTTCGACGGGCTCGTCGCCGAGGGCGGCGACAAGCACAGTCCCCGGTCGCGGTCGTGGTTCGCCGGCGTGCGCGAGTTCCTCGAGAAGATGGGAGTTTAGAGATTTGATCAAGCTAGCGGTGCTCGGAGCGGCCGGGCGCATGGGTCAGGCGATTCTGGCCTGCCTGGCCGAAGCGCCGGATCTCAAGCTTGCCGGCGCCGTCACCGAGATCGGCGATCCGGCGCTCGGCATGGACGCCGGCGAGCACGCCGGACTCGAGGCTTTCGGCATTCCGCTGACGGACGATCGCGCCCAGGCCCTGCACGGTGCGCAGGTGGCCATCGACTTCACGCTGCCGGCCGCGCTCGAGGCCAACGTGACGGCCTGCATGCGGGCCGGCGCCGCGCTCGTCGTCGGAACGACGGGTTTGAGCGATCGGCAGCTTAAGCTCCTCGAGCAGGCCTCGCACGAGATTCCGGTCGTCTACGGGCGCAACATGAGCGTCGGCATGAACGTCTTCATGCACTTCGTCGCCGAGGCGGCGAAGGCGCTCGGCCCGGATTACGACGTCGAGATCGTCGAGGCCCACCATCGTCACAAGGTCGATGCGCCTTCGGGCACGGCGATTGCGCTCGGCGAGGCCGTCGCCGCCGCGCGCGGTCGTAGGCTCGGCGATCTCGCCGTCAAGACGCGCGACGGACAGATCGGCCCTCGTGTCCCCGGAACGATCGGGTTCTCGGTCATTCGCGGCGGCAACATCGTCGGCGACCATCAGGTCATGTTCATCGCGCCCGACGAGCGCCTCGAGTTCACTCACCGCGCGGCCGACCGCCGCGCCTTCGCGCTCGGCGCCGTGCGCGCCGCCCGCTGGCTCGCCGCCCGCGCCCCGGGCTTCTACAGCATGTCCGACGTCCTCGACCTTTAATCGGTAAATGGGGTAAATGGGGTCTGACCCCATTTACCCCATTTACCGAGACCCCATTTACCGATTACGGGTTAGAATGTTCACCTGAGCTTCCACGATGAAGAATGCTCGCGGGATGGGCTGCGCGCCTTGCGGTCGTCCCGCTTTGTTTATGCAAGGCGCGAGTTCAGGAGCTCAGATTGACGGAACCGGCGATACTGGTACTCGAGGACGGTACAGTCTTTCGCGGTATTTCCGTCGGCAGTCCCGGCCGCACTCTCGGCGAAGTTGTTTTCAACACGGCAATGACGGGGTATCAGGAAATCCTGACTGATCCGTCCTATTTTCGCCAGATCGTCACGCTGACGTATCCGCATATCGGCAATACTGGTACGAACTCCGACGATTTCGAGGCCGGCCGCGTCTATGCGGCTGGACTCGTCATACGCGACCTGCCGGAGCTCCTGAGCAACTGGCGTGCCGAGCTGCCGTTGAGCGAATTCCTGAGGCGCTCGAAGACGGTCGCGATCGCCGACATCGACACACGCCGTCTGACGCGGCTCATTCGTGATCAGGGCGCTCAGGCCGGCTGCATCATCACGGGCGCAGAGGCGAGCGTTGCCGAGGGGCTCGCGGCCGCGAAGAAGTTCCCGGGCCTGAAGGGCATGGATCTCGCCAAGCTCGTGTCGACCAAGAAGGCGTATCAGTGGAAGCAGGGGCCCAACTGGCCCGACCGGCAGACGGTGTTCGCGAAACGCAGTTCCCGGTTTCACGTCGTTGCGCTCGACTACGGTATCAAGCGCAACATTCTGCGGCTCCTGACCGCCTGCGACGCGCGCATCACGGTCATGCCGGCCACGTCGACGGCCGTCGAAGTCATGGCCGAGATGCCCGATGGCGTCTTTCTGTCGAACGGGCCGGGTGACCCCGAGCCCTGCGATTACGCGATCGAGACCATCGCCGCGTTGCTCGAGATCGGCGTTCCGGTGTTCGGCATCTGCCTCGGGCATCAGTTGCTTGCGCTCGCGTCGGGCGCGAAGACCGAGAAGATGAAGTTCGGCCACCACGGCGCCAACCACCCGGTCGTCGACCTCGAGACGGGCCGGGTCATGATCACGAGCCAGAACCACGGCTTCGCCGTGGCCGAGGATTCGCTGCCCGACGAGCTCAAGGCCACCCACCGCTCGCTGTTCGACGGCACGCTGCAGGGCATCGCGAGGACGGACTGCCCGGCCTTCTCGTTCCAGGGCCACCCCGAGGCGAGCCCGGGGCCGCACGATGTGGCGCCGCTGTTCGATCGCTTTGTCGAGATGATGGCTAGCTATAAAAGCTAATTTATAACAGATATTTACGTGTGTAATAGAGAAGTAAGGTTAAGTCGATGCCGCGCCGCGATGATCTAGAGAGCATCCTGATCATCGGCGCCGGTCCGATCGTGATCGGGCAGGCCTGCGAGTTCGACTATTCCGGAACGCAGGCCTGCAAGGCCCTCAGGGAGGAGGGCTATCGCGTCATCCTCGTCAACTCGAATCCGGCGACGATCATGACCGACCCCGCGAGCGCGGATTCGGTTTACATCGAGCCGATCACGGCCGAGGCCATCGAGCGCATTATCGCCAAGGAGCGCCCGTCGGCCGTGCTGCCGACGATGGGCGGTCAGACGGCGCTCAATTGCGCGCTCGATCTCGTTCGCCTGGGCATCCTCGACCGTTACGACGTCGAGCTGATCGCCGCGAAGCGTGAAGCGATCGACATGGCCGAGGATCGGGAGCAGTTCAAGAACGCGATGACCGAGATCGGGCTCGCCGTGCCGCGTGCCGAGATCGCGCATTCGCTCGAGGAGGCGTGGCGCGTTCAGGACGTCATCGGTTTCCCCGCGATCATCCGCCCGTCGTTCACGCTCGGCGGCAGCGGCGGCGGTATCGCATACAACCGCGAGGAGTTCGAGGCGATCGTCAGTAATGGTATCGACCAATCGCCGACCAACGAGGTCCTGATCGAAGAGTCAGTGCTCGGCTGGAAAGAGTTCGAGAT
This sequence comes from Gammaproteobacteria bacterium, assembly GCA_035513215.1. Taxonomy (GTDB): domain Bacteria; phylum Pseudomonadota; class Gammaproteobacteria; order Steroidobacterales; family Rariloculaceae; genus DATCZB01. The sequence continues at coordinate 38,370 of DATKCK010000048.1, forward strand.
GGAGGTCGTGCGCGACCGCAACGACAACTGCATCATCGTCTGCTCGATCGAGAACCTCGACCCGATGGGCGTGCACACGGGTGATTCGATCACCGTGGCGCCGGCTCAGACGCTGACCGACAAGGAATACCAGCAGATGCGCAATGCCTCGATCGCGGTGCTGCGCAAGATCGGGGTCGACACGGGAGGCTCCAACGTCCAATTCGCCGTCAACCCCGTGGACGGGCGCCTCGTCGTCATCGAGATGAATCCGCGCGTCTCGCGTTCGTCGGCGCTCGCGTCGAAGGCGACGGGCTTTCCGATCGCCAAGGTCGCAGCGAAGCTCGCCGTCGGCTATACGCTCGACGAGCTCAAGAACGAGATCACGGACGGCAAGACGCCGGCGTCGTTCGAGCCGACGATCGACTATGTCGTCACCAAGGTTCCGCGGTTCACGTTCGAGAAGTTTCCGCAGGCCCAGGACAGGCTGACCACGCAGATGAAGTCGGTCGGCGAGGTCATGGCCATCGGGCGCACGTTCAGGGAGTCGCTGCAGAAAGCCCTGCGCGGCCTCGAGACCGGCGCCGACGGCCTGACCCCGATCTGCGAGAACATCGAATCGGACGACGACTGGGCCAAGCTCCACCATGAGCTCAGCATGCCCGGCAGCCAGCGGATCTGGTATGTGGCCGACGCCATCAGGCTCGGCATGCCGATGGCCGACGTGCAGCAGCTGACCAAGATCGATCCGTGGTTTCTCGATCAGATCAGGGCGCTCGTGCACGTCGAAGGCGAGATCGCCGCGAAGGGTCGCGAGGCGCTCGAGCCGAGTTACCTCAGGAGCCTCAAGCGACAGGGCTTCAGCGACAGCCGCATCGCGACGCTGATCGGCACGCGGGAATCGGCGGTCCGCAACACGCGCTACGAGAACGACATCCGGCCCGTGTTCAAGCGGGTGGATAGCTGCGCGGCCGAGTTCGCGAGCTCGACGGCCTACATGTACTCGACCTACGAAGAGCACTGCGAGGCCAATCCCACCGATGCTGACAAGATCATGATTCTCGGCGGCGGACCGAACCGGATCGGCCAGGGCATCGAGTTCGACTACTGCTGCGTCCATGCTTCGTTCGCGCTGCGCGAGGCCGGCTACGAGACGATCATGGTCAACTGCAATCCCGAGACCGTATCGACGGACTACGACACCTCGGATCGACTCTATTTCGAGCCCGTGACGCTGGAGGACGTGCTCGAGATCGTCCACAAGGAAAAGCCGAAGGGCGTCATCGTGCAGTACGGTGGACAGACGCCGCTCAAGCTCGCGCGCGCGCTCGAGGCGGCCAAGGTCCCGATCATCGGCACCTCGCCGGACTCGATCGATCTGGCCGAGGACCGCGAGCGATTCCAGAAGCTGGTCGACAAGCTCGGCCTCAAGCAGCCGCCGAACTGCACGGCGCGAACCGAGGCCGACGCGATCGCGATGGCGAAAGAGGTTGGTTACCCGCTCGTCGTCCGGCCTTCCTACGTGCTCGGCGGCCGCGCTATGCAGATCGTCTATGCCGAGGACGAGCTCAAGGAGTACGTGCGCCAGGCCGTTCGCGTCTCGAACGAGAGCCCGGTGCTGCTCGATCGGTTCCTGGACCTCGCCGTCGAGGTCGACGTCGATGCCGTCGCCGACGGCTCGGAGGTGCTGATCGGCGGCATCATGGAGCACATCGAGCAGGCGGGCGTGCATTCCGGCGACTCCGGATGCTCGCTGCCGCCGTTCAGCCTGAGCGAAGAGGTCCAGGCCGAGCTCAGTGAGCAGGTCGTGAGGATGGCAAAGAGCCTCAATGTCGTCGGGCTCATGAACACACAATTCGCGATTCAGAACGGTGTCATCTACGTCCTCGAGGTCAACCCGCGTGCGTCGCGCACGGTGCCTTTCGTCTCCAAAGCGATCGGTCAGCCGCTCGCCAAGATCGGGGCCAAGGCGATGGCCGGCATCAGTCTCGCGGAGCAGGGCGTGACGGCTCTTCCCGTGCCGCCCTATTTCTCGGTCAAGGAGGCCGTGTTCCCATTCATCAAGTTCCAGGAGGCCGATCCGATTCTCGGACCCGAGATGAAATCGACAGGCGAGGTCATGGGCACCGGGCGCACGTTCGGCGAGGCCTATGCCAAGGCTCAGCTGGCGTCCAACGTCGTCCTGCCGCGCAGGGGCGTCGCGTTCATCAGCGTGCGCGACCGGGATAAGGAGGCGGCTGTCCATCTCGCGGCGACGCTGGAGCAGCGCGGCTTCGAGATCGTCGCGACGGGGGGCACGGCCTCGGCGCTCGCCAAGGGCGGCGTGCGGTGCAGCCGCATCAACAAGGTCAGGGAAGGACGCCCGCATATTGTTGATATGATCAAGAATCACGAGATAAGCCTGATCGTCAACACCACCGAAGGTAAGCAGGCGATCAGGGAATCACAATCGATCCGGGCCGAAGCCGTGCGCAACAAGGTGACTTACTACACGACCCTGGCGGCCGCGAAAGCGACCTGCGACGCGCTCGATCATCTCGACGATCTGACCGTCAATCGGCTCCAGGATCTGCACGCCGAGATCCCCTGATGGACAAGACACCGTTGACCGCGCGCGGCGTCGAGCTGCTGCGCGAGGAATTGAAGAAGCTGAAGAGCGTCGAGCGGCCCCGCATCGTCGAGGCGATAGCGGCGGCGCGTGCGCACGGGGACCTCAAGGAGAACGCCGAGTACCATGCCGCGAAGGAACAGCAGGGGCTGACGGAGGCGCGCATACGCGATATCGAGGCGAAACTCTCGAACGCGCAGGTGATCGACGTGACGCAGCTCACGCCGACGGGGCGTGTCGTCTTCGGGTCCACGGTGCATGTGGTCGAGGTCGGCGACGGCAACGAGGCGAAGTACCGGATCGTCGGCGAGGACGAGGCCGATATCAAAGCGGGGCTCATGTCGGTCACGTCGCCGATTGCGCGCGCGCTGATCGGCAAGCAGGAAGGCGACACGGTCGAGGTTCAGACCCCGGGCGGATCGCGCTCCTACGAGATCCTCGAGGTCGAGTACGTCTGACGCCGATCGCGAGCGTTTGAGGGCATGCCGCCGAGCAAGGGATCGAGCCGTCGCTGGCAGAGGCGTCAGGCCCGCGATCCCTACGTCGAGCGCGCCGCCAGGGAAGGGTGGCGCTCGCGCGCCGCGTTCAAGCTGCTCGAGATCGACTCGCGCGAGCGCCTGCTGAAGCCCGGCGCCACGGTGCTCGACCTCGGCGCAGCGCCCGGAGGCTGGAGCCAGGTTGCGGCGCGCCGCGTCGGACCCAGGGGGCGCGTGCTCGCGATCGATTGCCTGCCGATGGATCCGATCGCAGGTGTCGACTTCCTTGAGGCCGACTTCGAGAGCGAGCCGGCGCGCCAGTGGCTCAGCGGACGCATCGGTGAACCGGGCGTCGACCTTGTATTGTCGGACCTGGCCCCCAATATCAGTGGAAACCGGGCGATCGATCAACCGAGGAGCATGGCGCTGGTTGAGGCGGCAGCGGAGATCGCAGGCGAAGTCCTGAATCCGGGCGGCGCCTTCCTGACGAAGCTTTTTCAAGGCGAGGGCCAGAGGGAGTTCGAGCAGGCGCTCACGTCACGTTTCGGGCGGATCAAGCGTCTGAAACCGAAAGCGTCTCGCCCCGAGAGCCGTGAGATTTATCTGCTGGCCTGCGACTACCGTATCATGTAGTGTCACGACTGAGTCCAGGATTGACGAAAACGAGGTAAGGCATTGAACGATTTGGCAAAGAACTTCGTCCTGCTGGTCGTCGTTCTGTTCGTTCTTTTCTCCGTCTTCCAGAGCTTCGGCATCAACAGCCAGGCCACGACGGAAGTGGAGTACTCGGACTTTCTCCGCGAGGTGCGGGACGGTGCCGTCGCCGAAGTCGTCTTCGAGGAGCGAAAGCTCTGGGTTACACGCAGAAACGAGACCCGCGACAATCAGTTCTCGTACGTCGTCATCAGCCCGGAGACCGACAACACGCCGTTGATCGACCTGCTCGTCGCCAACAACGTCGAGTTCTCGGCCCGCGAGCCCGAGCAGCAGTCGCTCTGGATGCAGCTTTTCGTCAACGCTTTCCCGATCCTGCTCCTGATCGCGGTCTGGATCTACTTCATGCGTCAGATGCAGGGTGCCGGCGGCGGCCGCGGCGCGATGTCCTTCGGCAAGAGCCGGGCGCGCCTGCTCGGCGAGGATCAGGTCAGCGTCACCTTCGCCGACGTCGCGGGCGTCGAGGAGGCCAAGGAAGAGGTCGTCGAGATCGTCGACTTCCTGAAGGACCCGAGCAAGTTCCAGCGGCTCGGCGGTAAGATTCCGAAGGGCGTGCTGATGGTCGGCTCGCCCGGCACCGGCAAGACGTTGCTTGCCCGAGCGATCGCCGGCGAGGCGAAGGTCCCGTTCTTCACGATATCGGGCTCCGACTTCGTCGAGATGTTCGTCGGCGTCGGCGCGTCGCGCGTGCGCGACATGTTCGAGCAGGCGAAGAAGCACGCGCCGTGCATCATCTTCATCGATGAGATCGACGCCGTCGGCCGTCATCGCGGCGCGGGTCTCGGCGGCGGTCATGACGAGCGCGAGCAGACGCTGAATCAGCTGCTCGTCGAGATGGACGGCTTCGAAGGCAACGAGGGCGTGATCGTGATCGCAGCCACGAACCGGCCCGACGTGCTCGATCCCGCGCTGCTTCGGCCCGGGCGTTTCGACCGCCAGGTCGTGGTGCCGCTGCCCGACGTTCGCGGCCGCGAGCAGATCGTGAAAGTGCACATGCGCAAGGTGCCCGTCGACGGCAACGTCAAGCCGCAGATCATCGCCCGCGGCACGCCGGGATTCTCCGGCGCCGACCTCGCCAATCTCGTCAACGAGGCGGCCTTGCTCGCCGCGCGCGCGAACAAGCGCACGGTCACGATGGAGGAGTTCGACAAGGCCAAGGACAAGATCATGATGGGCGCCGAGCGCCGCTCGATGGTCATGAGCGATGCCGAGAAGAAGCTGACGGCCTATCACGAGTCGGGCCATGCGATCGTCGGCCTGCTCGTGCCGGATCACGATCCCGTTTACAAGGTGACGATCATTCCGCGCGGGCGCGCGCTCGGCGTCACGATGTTCCTGCCCGAGGAGGACCGCTACAGCTACTCGAAGCAGCGGCTGATGAGTCAGATCAAGTCGCTGTTCGGCGGCCGGCTGGCCGAGGAGCTGATCTTCGGGCCGGCCTATGTGACGACCGGCGCCTCGAACGACATCGAGCGGGCCACCGACATCGCCCGCAACATGGTCACGAAGTGGGGACTTTCCGAGAAGCTCGGGCCCCTGACCTACAGCGAGGACGACGGCGAGGTGTTTCTGGGCCGCAGCGTCACGCGCCACAAGCAGGTGTCGGACGTCACGGCTCATGCGATCGACGAGGAGATCCGGGAGCTGATCGATACCTGCTATGGCGAGGCGAAGCGGATTCTCGAGGAGAACGTCGACAAGCTGCATCTGATGGCGGAGGCACTGATCAAGTACGAGACCGTCGACGAAGGTCAGATCAGGGAGATCATGAAAGGCAAGCAGCCGGATCCTCCCGAGGACTGGGACGAGCCGTCCGAGCCCGGCGAGACCGTCCGCGCCAAGCCCGAGCCGAGCGACGGCGGCGCCGCGCCGCTCGGCGGACCCGCCGGACAGCACTGACCCGCGCCAGCGCGGGGGATTCCCGGGAACCGATCCGTGCCGAGGCGCTATTTCGGAACCGATGGCATACGAGGCCGCGTCGGCTCCGACCCGATGACGGTCGATTTTGCGCTGCGGCTTGCGAGCGCGGCCGCTCAGGTGCTCGTCCCCGACGGCGGCAAGGTTCTGATCGGCAAGGATACGCGCGTCTCGGGCTACATGTTCGAGTCGGCGCTCGAGGCCGGCTTCGTCGCCGCCGGCGTCGACGTGCTGCTGACGGGGCCGCTGCCGACGCCGGCGATCGCCTACCTGACGAACACGACCGGGTCCGATTTCGGCATCGTCATCAGCGCCTCGCACAATCCCTACTTCGACAACGGCATCAAGTTCTTCGACGGCGAGGGACGCAAGCTCTCGGACGAGACCGAGGCTGCGATCGAGGCGCTGATCGGGAATCCGCCGCGCACCTGCGACTCGAGCGCGCTCGGGCGCGCGACGACGTTGACGACGGCTCGGACCGACTACATGCGCTTTTGTCGCGCGAGCCTGCCCGAAGGTATGGACCTCGACGGCCTCAAGATCGTCATCGACGCCTCGCACGGGGCGGCCTACAAGGTTGCGCCCCGGCTGATGGCCGACCTCGGCGCCGATGTCATACCGGTCGGCTGCTCACCGAACGGTCGCAATATCAACGACGGTGTCGGCTCGACGCGCCCGGATCTGCTCCGGCTCACCGTCTCGGGCGTCAGGGCCCATGTCGGCATTGCGCTCGACGGCGACGGCGACCGCGTCGTCATGGTCGACGAGCGCGGCGAGATCGTCGACGGCGACGGCCTGCTCTACATCCTCGCCGCCGACATGCGCGAGCGCAAGGCGCTCAAGGGGCCGGTCGTCGGCACGGTCATGAGTAATCTCGGGCTCGAGCTTGCGCTCGAAGGTTTAGGGATAGAGTTTCGCCGCGCCAGGGTCGGTGACCGCCAGGTGCTTGCGATGCTGAAGGAGGAGGGCGGCATTCTCGGCGGGGAAACCTCGGGGCATCTCTTGTGTCTCGACAAGACGACGACGGGCGACGGCCTGATCACGGCGCTTCAGATCCTGTCGGTCATGCGGCGGACGGGCAGGAGCCTGAGCGAGCTCGCGGCCGGTATGAAGCGTCTGCCGCAGATTCTGCTCAACGTCAGGATCGCCGAGCGCGTTGACCCCGGTGGCAACGATTCGATCGTGGCCGCGGTCAGGAGTACCGAGTCGAAGCTCGACGGCCGCGGGCGAGTCGTGCTGCGCGCCTCGGGCACCGAGCCCGTCATTCGCGTCATGGTCGAAGGCGAGGACGAGGATCTGGTCAGGCGGCTCGCGGAATCGCTGGCGGATTCCGTGCGCCAGGCAGTGGGGTAGCAGATGAGTCAACGAAAGCCGTTGATTGCGGGCAACTGGAAAATGAACGGGTCGCGCTCGGGCAGCAGCGCGCTCGTCGAAGCGCTCGCCGCCGGCATCGGCGGCGGTGCCGCCCAGATGCTGATCTGCCCCCCCTTCGTCTATCTCGAAGGCGCCCGCGACCGGATCGGCAGCGCGCCGATCGCGCTCGGGGCCCAGGATCTGGCCGCCGAGCCCGGTTCCGGCGCCTTTACCGGCGAGGTCAGCGGCGCGATGCTGATCGACGTCGGCTGCCGCTACGTCATCGTCGGGCACTCCGAGCGGCGCACGCTCTATGCCGAGACAGACGGCATCGTGGTCGGGAAGTTTCGGGCCGCGCAGGCGGCCGGGCTCGTGCCGATCCTTTGCGTCGGCGAAAATCTCGGCCAGCGCGAGGGCGGTGAGACCGATGCC
>DATKCK010000049.1:0-2666 GCA_035513215.1 Gammaproteobacteria bacterium
CCGGTGCCGTCGGTCGGCAGCCGGCCGGAAAGATTGCCGGCGACGAAGCTGCGGCCGCTCTCGGCGATCGCGTCGATCTTCTTGAGGACGCTGCGCGAGACGAACATCCAGCTGAGCAGCGCCAGAACGACGATCACCGCGATCGCGGCGCGCATCGCCTGGCGGATGATCTGGGCGAACTCGATACGCTCCTCGACATCGCGGCCGACGAGCAGCTGAAAGTTGCCCTTGAGCACGAACACCCGCGCGACGGCGCGGCGCTGCTCCTCTTCGCCGATGGTCTCTCCGGTCGGCGTCAGGCGCTGGTACAGAACGGGGATGGGCTCGCCGCTCGGCTCGATCGCGGCGCTGGCGGAAAGGCTCGCGATGTTGCCGGCGACCCGGTTCCCGGCGAAGTCGGTGATCAGGTAGACGCTGGCGTCCGGCCGCACGCTGCGCCGCTCGACCGCCCGGATCAGCCGCTGCAGGCCGCCGGTCTGGTACTGTTCGGCGAGGGCGCGGATCTCGGCCTCGATCGCCGAGTTGAACTGGCTGTCGATCAGCTCCTGGGTGGTGGTCGCGATATAGGTGATCAGCGCGACGGCGAGCGCCGCGAACACCGCAAGGTAGAGAAGCGTCAGCTTGAAGGCGGTGGTGCGGACGAGCCGGCCGATCGCGCTCACGGATCGTCCCCCCGGGGCCATGCGTCCGCCGGCTTTCCGCTTCGACCGGCGCGGCAGAAAGTGGCCCCACCGACGGCAGAGATGGGACGAGATCCTGAGGACTCGTCATCACCCGGCTCGTCCGGGTGATCCAGGGGCCACTTGCTCGAGGCGTTCAGCAACTCGCGTTCCCACGTTCGATTTCGCCCGGACACCATCGGTCCTGGACCTTTTCCAATCGCGCTTGTTCTGCAATACACATCGTCATCGCGAGCCGAAGGCGAAGCAATCCAGGGCGGCGTGCTCCGCACAAGCGGCCCTGGATTGCTTCGCCTTCGGCTTCGCAATGACGGGCACTGCGAAAGACCGTGTCCCGAGGCCAGCACTGCAATCGAGGAGCTACGAGCGGGTGTCCGATACGGCGGGAACGCGACGACGAGCATGGCTCGTCAAGGCGCCGCGACCCGTGCCCGCGAGGCGAACGAGGAGGCGATCGAGGGTGACTGCGTTCGAGATTCACCAGGACTCCGGCTTGCGGGCCGGGCGCCCATTGCGGGCGAGAACCGGATCAGAGAACTGAGAGGATGCAAGCCGCTGCGGCGTGACGTGCCTGACAAAGTCAGCCACGCTTCCTAAGCGCTTGTTCGGTTGCCGTCCATCCAAACAGACCAAACCGACCCCCTTGCGCAGATCGCTCTTGACCATGCGAAGAGGCTCACACAGGTCAGTATCCTGGGACATGACGAGAGCCACGTCGTAGCGATCGCGCCAGCCATCGTTCAACAGATGCGCGGCCAAATTCACGTCTGAACCCTTTTCCTCCGTGTCATGTATCTCAATGAGCACATGAGGGTTCCACACAGGATGTACGACGGGCCGCCACTTCGTTTTTGGCAGGAACCGCCCATAGTGGACCGACAGCTCCGGCAGACTCGACAGTGCGCTGAGATAGGCCTGCTGCCGCTTCGGCGCGTCCGGATCCCCGGCTCTCGGGCTGACCCGAGCCGTGAAATATCGAATGCGGTCTATCGTATCACAGGGGTCCAGAACCTCGCGGGCAAGCGCCAACGGGTTGAGCCACTTGTAGGGAGTTCCGCGTAGCGCTCGGTAGTAGAGGTTGAACCCGTCTACATACACACGCACGCGCATCATGCACCCCGAAACCACAAAGGCCGCAGAAGCTCTCGCTTACTGCGACCTTTGAGCCGACAGCACGCTGTCGGCGGGTACGGCCTATACATAGGCCAAAACAGGCGAATCGTCAATCGGATTGGGCTCAAAAACTCACCTCGGCTTAGGCGGCGTTCCGGGCGATCGGCATGCGGCTCGAGATCGGCGTCACCCGCCGGGAGACCGTCTGAGGCGGGTTTCGCGGCCTCACGATCCGGAGGCGCCGTCACGGACCATGTACCCGGACCCGCGCACGGTATGCAGAAGCGGGGTTGGAAAACCCTTGTCGATCTTGCTGCGCAGGCGCGAGATGTGCACGTCGATGACGTTGGTCTGCGGGTCGAAGTGATAGTCCCAGACGTTCTCGAGCAGCATCGTCCGGGTGACCACCTGGCCGGCGTGCCGCATCAGGTATTCGAGCAGCCTGAGCTCGCGCGGCTGCAGCGTGATCTGCTGGCCGGCGCGCGTCACCGTGTGCGACAGCCGGTCGAGCTCGAGGTCGCCGACCCGGTAGACCGTCTCGAGATCGATCGGCTGGGTGCGCCGCGACAGCACCTCGATCCGGGCAAGCAGCTCGGAGAAGGCGTACGGCTTGGTCAGATAGTCGTCGCCGCCGGCGCGCAGGCCCTTGACGCGGTCGTCGACCTGGCCGAGCGCCGACAGGATCAGGATCGGCGTATGGTTGCCGGCCTTGCGGAGGCGCTCGATCAGCGTCAGGCCGTCGAGCGAGGGGAGCATGCGATCGACGACCATGACATCGTAGCCCTGTGTCGTTGCGAGAGTGAGGCCCTCCTCGCCGTCGCCCGAGACATCGACGGCGTGGCCCGCCTCGCGCAGCCCGCGCGAGATGTAGTC
>DATKCK010000050.1:0-51733 GCA_035513215.1 Gammaproteobacteria bacterium
CAGGAACGAGAGCCGGAAGATTCTGGATCTGCCGAACCTCAAGGTGGCCGGTACTTGCGTTCGAGTCCCGGTATACACGGGCCATTCGCTTTCGCTGAACGCCGAATTTTCGCGTCCGCTCAGCGTCGATCGTGCCAGGGAGATACTGGCATCGGCGTCGGGGGTCGCGCTCGTCGACGTTCCGACGCCGCTCGGAGCGGCCGGCAAGGACCCGAGCTACGTCGGCCGAATCCGGCGCGACCCGACCGTCGAGCACGGTCTGGTTCTCTTCGTCTCCAACGACAACCTGCGCAAGGGCGCGGCACTCAATGCCGTTCAGATCGCGGAGCTCGTCGTTCGGGAACGGGAATGAAGCAGATCAATCTCGGCTAGGGCATTCAGATCCTGGCCAACTAGACTCAGTCCGTACGGCCGAGCCTCTCAGCGATCCGACGCGTCCATTCGGCCTGGGTGCCGGTATCGATCCCGTGCCGCGTCTCGTCGTCGTAAGCTTCCTGTTCCCGCCGGTACTCGCGCCAGACGCCTTCGTATACGGTGCCGGCCAGCCGCGCGATCTCGCTTTCAGCGTTGCGCTTCGCCCTGCGCTCGCTGCTCCCGCGGCATTCGCGAGTGTCGCCAATGAGACCGCGCGTCCGTTCGACGAACTCGACGTAGTGGAGGCGCGTGATGTCGAAATGGCCCTGCTCGTGTAGGAGAACGTCAGGCGTTCGATGGTTCGGTCGGGCCCAGGAGCCCTCGGGATGGAACCCCGCGGCGGACTCGATGCTCATAATGCGAAAGGTGCAGGTGCCGCGGGACCACTCGACCTCGTATGCGTACGACCACGACAGCGACGTGTTCGCCGCCGCGACCCGCTCGGGGGCGGCGCCGGACGGTACGGCACCCTGGAAGTCGTCCCAGGCCAGAGGTCGCGCCGGACTCCATTCGATCATGGTCGCGTCCTCGGCGGCTGCGAAGACCGGGAACAGCAGTAGGAAGACCGGGAACAGCAGTAGAATGGCGCGGAGCGATCGCATAAGGACAATATGGCACAGATCAGCTCTTCGGCGTGTGACCGAAGTTCAGGCGCGATCGCAGCCGGTACCAACGGAGAAACTCGATGTCCGCGATGTTACGCATGCTGATAACGGCGCTCGCGGCCGTTGCGATCGCCGCGCTCGTCTTGCCGGCGCCGGTGCAATCTCAGTCGGACACGCTGCGCATCGGCATCATCGGCACCGGCAACATCGGCGGCGCGCTCGCGCGCCACTGGGCGGCGGCCGGGCACGAGCTCGTGATCTCGTCACGCAATCCCGATGAGCTCGAGCCGCTCGCCGAGGAGCTCGGGCCGAGGGTGCGGACCGGCACGCCGCGCGAGGCGGCGGCTTTCGGCGACGTCGTTCTTGTTTCCGTTCCTTATGCCGCGATGCCGCAGATCGGGCGGGACTTCGCGGCCGAGCTCGACGGCAAGATCGTCCTCGACACGGGCAATCCGATCGAAGGACGCGACGGCGACATCGTCGCGGAGTCTCTGCAAAAGGGCAGCGGCATCGCCTCGGCCGAGTTTCTGCCCGGAACGCGCCTCGTCCGCGCCTTCAACTGCATCCCGGCCCAGTCGCTCGCCAATCAAGCGAATCGCGAGCCGGCGCGGATCGCGATCCCGCTGGCAGGCGACGACGAGGAGGGGCTCCGCGTGGCGCAGCGCCTGGTCGACGAGGCGGGCTTCGACGGCGTCGTCGTCGGCAACCTTGAGACGGCGCGCTATTTCGATCTCGGCCAGCCGCTCGCGCTCGGTGACGCCAGCGCGGACGAGCTGCGCGAGGCGATCGCAGACGTTATCGGCGACGACCGGTTATAGTCGGATCGCCGTCGACGAGCACGGCGCCCTCAACGACAAACAAGAACCTGGGGATCAAGATGGAAAATCAATCCGCGGCCTCGGCCGCCCCGCCGCACGCCGTTCTCATACAGATGGGGACCGCATACTGGGGCTCGCAGATGCTGCTGGTGGCGGCGCAGCTACAGATCGCGGATCGGCTCGCGGCGGGCCCGAAAACTTCCGCGGGCCTGGCGGGTGAGCTCGAGCTCAATGCTCGGGCCATGCATCGCTTTCTGCGAAGCCTGGCAGGGATGGGCGTTCTGACCGAGGTCGCCAGTCAGACGTTCGCGCTGACGCCGCTCGGCGAAGCGTTGAAACGGGATGCGCCGGGATCGGCCCGTGCGACGATCCTGACGCTCAGCGGCGACCTCTGCAGGAAATCCTGGAACGAGCTTCGCTATTCACTCGCGACCGGTAACACCGGGCTCGAGAAGACCTTCGGGGAGCCGCTGTTCGACTATCTCTCGAAGCATCCGGAAGAAGCCTCACTTTTCAGTGAGACGATGGTCGGATTCCATGGCGCCGAGCCGCCCGCCGTTGCCGAAGCTTACGATTTCGGGCAATTCGGCTCGGTTGTCGACGTCGGCGGCGCAACGGGCAACATGCTCGTCCATATTCTGCGGCGGCACGCGGGCCCGCGCGGCGTGCTGTTCGATCTTCCGCACGTCGTCACCGACGCGCCCGCGTTCCTCGCGGCGAACGGAATGGCGGACCGCGTCTCGATCGAGTCGGGCAGCTTCTTCAAGTCCGTGCCGAAAGGTCACGATGCCTACATCCTCTCTCATATCATCCACGACTGGAGCGAGGATCAGTGCCAGACGATACTGCGAAACTGCCGCGATGCCATTGATCCGGACGGCAGGCTGCTGATCGTCGAGATGGTGCTGCCCGAAGGCGATCAGCCTCATCCCGGCAAGATGCTGGACATGATGATGCTGGTCGGGCCGGGCGGTCAGGAGCGCACGCCGAGCGAATACGGCGCGCTGCTCGAGCCTTCCGGTTTCGAGCTCGTGCGAGTCGTCCCGACTGGCTCCGACGTCAGCATCGTCGAGGCCGCGCCCGCGTAATCCACTTCCCCCGTCGGTGAAGGCCGTCAATCTCGATGGCCTACCTGCGCAGCGGCGGTGCGGGCGCACCGGATTTTCAGGGCCTGGCTGACGTAAGTACCGATTCCAACAGGGCTCTCTAGCCGATTCTCCCGCGACCGTTCCGGAGGGCTTATACTCGGGGCCTGGCCTTTCGGGCCACTTGAACACCACAAACAACCAGGGGCAATACCATGAGAAAGCTACTATTCGGTTCCCTTTCGGCTCTGGCCGCGCTGCCCGTGCTCGCCGCGCTCGAGGCCGGCAACTCGGCACCGATGTTCACCGCCAGGGCGTCGCTCGACGGTCAGGAGTTCGATTACTCGCTGGGCGAAGCGCTCGCCGACGGCCCGGTCGTCGTCTATTTCTATCCTTCGGCCTATACGCAGGGCTGCAACATCCAGGCGCGCGAGTTCTCGGAGCGCATGGAGCAATTCAATGCCGCAGGCGCGACGGTCATCGGCGTCTCGCTCGACAGCATCGATCGTCTCAACGATTTCTCGGCCGATCCGGAATACTGCGCCGGCAAGCTCGCCGTCGCTTCGGACGCATCGGGTGATATCGCAAGGTCGTATCAGCTCATGGTCCGCGATGCGCCCGAAGGTGGTTTCCCGGACACGCGCGGCGTGACGGTCGATCACGGTTTCGCCGAGCGCACGACTTTCATCGTGACGCCGGACGGCATGGTCGCCGAGACGATCGGCGGCGTCTCGCCTCTGGAGAACGTCGAGATGTCGCTCGCAGCCGTGCAGGGCCTCGCTAACTGACGAGTCGCATTCGTCGGATACTGCAAGGGGGGCGTATGCCCCCCTTGTCGTTTGCGCCGATACTCAAGGCATGCCAGCCGCTGCGCTGTACACGTCAGAATCCTCCGCCTGTCTTGAACCCGCCGCCCTTGAACCCGCCGCCGGTCCTGAACCCGCCGCCGCCGAAGCCGCCGCCGCGTCCGCCACCCCCGAAGCCGCCCTTCGGCAGGCGCCAGGGGCCGTGCTTCGGCGCTTTCGGGAAACGCAGGCTGCCGAAATCGGGCGTGGCCTGCATGGCCTTTCGGCGCTGCTGGCGTTGGATCGTCTTCCAGATGTCGCCCGAGCGTGCCGCGCCGCTCAGGAACTGGTTCAGGATCAGCGCGACGAGTGCCCAGTTCTTGAACTCCGATAGCGAGTCGTCGAAACGCTCGGCCTTGAACCTGCGCCTGACGTCCTCGAGCACGCCGACGCGCTCGTTCTCGCGGTCGTGCAGCCGGCCGAACTCGGTAAGGCTCTGCTCGGCGTTCTCGGCCTCGCGCTGAATACGAACGAGCTGACGCACGAGATCGTCGTCCTCGCGCCCGGGCGTGCGCGCGGCATTTTCCTCGAGCAGGCGCACGCCCTTGCGGCGCATGGCGTCGCTCAGGATCTTGAGGCAACGCTGGTAGTGGGAGTCGTTGCCGGTGACGAAAGTCTTGCGCTCCTCGACGAGCGTTCGAATCGCGTTCTCGCGCTCGGCGATTGCGGCATCGATCTCGTCGAGCTTCTTCTCCGCCGCCTCGAGCGCCGCGGCGAGCCTCGGCACGCCGGCGGTTCCGGCGGCCGCGTCCTCGAGCGCCGCGAGCGTCTCGGTCTCGTGATCGAAGGCGGCGCGCATCGCCTGCGCGTGCTCGGCGAGTCGCACCGGAATCTCCGTCAGCAGCGCATAGTTCCGACGCGCGGGCTCGAACTTGCAAAGCTTCGCAACCTTGCCGTCGAGAAATCGCGTGAGCGGCCAGGCGCGGTAGCTCGACGTGCCGTAGCCGCGCGCCCACAAATAGGCGAACAGCGGATCGTTCTCGTAGGGCTTACCCTTGACGGCGCGATTCTTGCCGGCGGCGTCGGCCTTTTCCTCGGCCTGGTCGGCAACGAAGTTGGTGTGCTCGGTGCGGCGAATCTGCGCCTGCCAGGCCGCGTCGGCCGCGAGCTTCTCCTGAGCCGCCGCTTCGGCGGCATCGAGCGCCTCGCTCGCCACTTCGACGGCAGTGTGCTGCTCGGCCCGGCGCCGCTCTTCCGCCGCGAGCGCGTCCTCGGCCGATTCGATCCGGCGGTCGAGCTTGCCCGCGGCGTCCTTGCGCTCCTCGAGCACGTCGGCGGCCTTGCTGTCGGCCTCGTCGAGCGCGCTCGGCAGATCGCCCTGCTCGATGGCAAGGAGCCTGAGCCGCGCGAGCTTCGCGTAGATACCGACCTCACGCTGCCGGAGCTCGGCGAGCGACTCGCGCGAATGGCCGAACTCGCGGTCGACATCCGCGAGCATGACGCGCGCCTTGCCGAGAATCTTCTCGATCTCTTTGAGCGCCTTATTGCCGGAGACTGCATCCATCGTCGTCTTGCGCCGCTACCAGTCCGTGATCGCGCCGTCCTGGACGCCGGGCTGAAACTCGCGCTCGAGCACGCCCTGGCGCTTCTGACCGATGGTGGCGCTCTGAAGGATGCCGTCGTCCTGCTTGTCGGCCGCAACCGCCTGAAACATCGACTCGTCGACACGCTGGCCCCAGCGCGTGACGAGTGTCGTCAGGCCCGTTTCCTCGTTCGTGATCGGAAGTCTGAGCGCATCGTCGTCGGAACCGATCGCCTCGACGACGAGGTAGAAGTTCTGCGCGTTCTCGTTCGCATCCGGGATGCGCCAGACGCCGGAAAGCTCGCCCGGCGCCGAACGCACGCGGATCTCGTAGGCAAGATCGAGCGCGGCGTGCAGCGACTCGAGCTCGCCGATCGCCTCGCGCGCGGCGTCGTAGTCCTCGCTCTCGATCGCGCGCTCGCCTTCGCTGCGGATCGTGAGCGCCCGGCTGTCGACCTCGGGTGCTTCGGCCAGGTCGACAACGGCCGTGTAGACCTGCTCGAGCTCGCCCGGCAGCGCCGCAATGGCTTCGAGCTCCGGTCCGCGCACGAAGACCTGGTAGCCGATCACGACGGCCGCGAGGACCGCGGCGGCGAAGCCGACCGCCGGGGACCAGCGCCGGCGCGTGACATAGACCTTGGCGAGCGCGCGCCCGAGCGAGGGCGGCGGCGCAGAGTAGACGAAGCGGTCGGCGCGAAGATCCCGAACGCCCTGCGCGATGATGGGGTCACTGACCTCGATGCCCTGGCCGGCGTAGATTTCGCGGAGCCTGTCGATGAGCTCCTCGTCGCGGTCGTCCGCCGAGAGTTCGCGCTCGACGACGCGCTCTCTGTGCCTTAGGGTATCGACGACGTCCATGGCCAGCATCACCTCGTCGAGAGGCGGCCTGGCGGCGGTTTCGATCCCGGTCATCGGCGGCTCTGGGTTATCGGCGTCTCGTGGTTACGTCGCGGCCCGGTAACGGGCGGGCCAGCGCGGCCGATCAGCTTTCGCCCGCGACGGGCAGCGACAGCGGCGGCGCATTTCCCTCCTCGACGAGCCGCGCGAGCCTGCGCTTGCCGTCCTCGACGGCGTCGCGGATGTCTCTGGCGTTCTTGGTCGCGAGCTCGCGCATCTCGTCGATGATCTCGCGCGATCGCGTCTGGTAATTGACGACCGACTCGACGAGCTTCTTGACGGCCTCGGCGCGAATCGTCGGCCCGTAGCCGGCCTTCAATGCCGCCTCCTGCACCTTGCCGCCGATATCGGCTAGATCCTCGAGGCTCTGGCTCACGCCTTCCTTCATCGCATCGACTGTCTTCGTGCTCTCGTGGAGCCCGTGCAGCCCCGTGAACGAGGCCGAGAGCGCCGTCAGCACCGTCTCGTTGGTGCCGAAGAACGAGATCGCCTGCTTGTAGACGCGGTCCTTGGCGTTCGTCGTCTGCATGAGCCTCGCCATGACGACCTCGGACGTGTTGTAGCCGACCGTCAGGTTGTCCGAGAGGTCTTTCGTGATCTGGTAGCGGTCGTCGGCGTTCTGGACGACGCGTAGCTGCTCATCGCGCCTGAGCTCGAGCTGCGCGCGCGCGGCGGGATCGGAGGCGTCGTCGGCCTCGACGGCTTTGACGGCCGCATCGAGCGAGGCCTTGGCCCGCTCGACCTCGGCCTCGGCCTTCTCGAGCACCTCGAAGGCCAGCACCTCGGACTCCTTCAGCGCACCGCGGAAATCCATGTAGGCCGTCAGGATCACGCGCTCGCGCTCGATCTGCTCGCGGGTGTCGTCGGCGACCTCGAGGTAGATCTTCTTGATCTTGTCGAAGCGCTGCGCGATGTCGCCGCGCGTGACCTTGACCCAGATGTTGTGCAGCCGCTCCCAGGCGCTGATGTCGCCGTCCTCGAACTGCTCGACCATGCTCTTCGCGTCCTTGCGGATGCTGTCGAAGGCGCCCGTGATCGTCTCGTAACGCTCGCCGATCGTCATCGCCGTGATCTGCTCGCGCACGACCTCGTTGAAGAGCGATGCCTGCGACAGCGTACGCGCGATTGCGACGACTCGGTCCTCGTCGAGGTCCGAGATGCGGTTGAGCAGCGCGACGATTGGCGCTTCCTGCTGCTCGTTCGGCAGCAGGCCGAGGTCGCGAAGCTGGGTCAGGGCCTTGTCGAGGTATTTCATCGGGGTGTTCATTCGTTCTTATTCCGTTGTCCGCCAGGGGCCGCGCTGGCGGCCCGATGCGAGAAGTATCGCACGGGTTTGCAAAGAAATTGACGGCGCCGCGGCATGCAGGACCATGCAGGACGACTGGCGCGTGCGCTCAGGGGCCATGGAAGATAGCGCGCCATTGGCGCCGACCCCCAAGGTGATACGATCCTCGATCGAAGCGATTCTCGAACGGGTCCGCGACACTAAGGAGTCAAGAAATGAGACCCTCGCCAAGCAACGTCTTGTCCACGGTCGCCATGCTGCTCGCCGTCGGCGCGCTCACGGCCCAGGAAGCTCAGGACATCAACGCCCCCTACCGCGATCCGAACCTCGATGTAGAGGTCTGGGTCGAGCGCTTCGAGATCGAAGGGCGCGAGGTTTTCGATTTCCGCGAGGAGATCGTGGCGTCGATCGGGCTCCGGGAGGGCCAGGCCGTTGCGGATGTGGGAGCCGGTACGGGTCTCTTCGTGCCTTTGCTCGCCGCGGCTGTCGGACCGGAGGGCACGGTCTATGCGATCGATATCGTGCCGGAGTTCATCGAGCACATCGCAGCCAGGGCCGCCGAGCGCGGGCTCGGTCAAGTCGAGGCACGGCTCGGCGCGGAGGACTCGATCGAGCTTCCAGCGGGCTCCGTCGACGTCGTGTTCATATCCGACGCCTATCATCATTTCGAGGACTACGAAGCGATGCTGCAGTCGATGCATCGGGCGCTGAAGCCCGGCGGCAAGCTCGTCATCGCCGAGGTCGACCGCGTCGAGGGCGAGTCGCCCGAGTTCGTGCTCGAGCACATCCGCGCCAGTAAGGAGCAGTTCACGGCCGAGATCGAGGCTGCCGGTTTCCGGCTCACGGCCGACGTGACCATGGACGGCATGCAGTCGACCTTCGTGCGGCATTTTGAACGACTCTGAGCGGTGCGGCGCTTGACCGAGCGGTATTGAACGGTTCTTCTCGACCGTAGGCCATGACTCGCAAGAGCAGAGCGCTCGGCTCGTGGACGCTCGTGGCGCTCGTCGTCGCCAACATGATCGGCGCCGGTGTGTTCACGACGTCGGGCTTCGCGCTCGGGGACCTCGGCTCGCCGTTGCGCGTGCTTGCGGCCTGGCTCATCGGCGGGGTACTGGCTGTTTGCGGCGCGTTGAGCTATGGCGCGCTCGCGCGGCTCGTTCCGGACTCGGGCGGCGAATACCTGTACCTGTCTCGGACCATTCACCCTGGCGTGGGATTCATCGCGGGTTGGATCTCGTTGCTCGCCGGTTTCACGGCGGCTATTGCCTATTCCGCGTTGACGTTCGCGGCCTACGCGATGCCCGGCGGCGATGCCGAGGTGTCGGCCAGGATCGTGGCCTCGCTGGTCATAGCCGTCGCGGTGGCGCTGCACGTGCTGCACGTGCGGCAAGGCGCCTGGATTCAGAATGTGGTGGTGGCCGTCAAGCTCGTGCTCATGCTTGCGTTCTGCGCGCTCGCCGTGCTCGGTCCGGGCATCTCGGCCTGGGAGGGGCTGGCGGAAGTGCGCGCTCAAGCGTACGAGATCCCGCGCTTCTCGATCGCGACCTTCGCGCTGACGCTCATGTGGGTGTCGTTCAGCTATCTGGGCTTCAACGCCGCCGTCTATCTCGCCGGCGAGGTTCCCGAGGCGCGCCGGCAAGTACCGCGGGCACTGCTGCTCGGCACCGTGCTGACGATGGCCGTCTATCTCATGCTCAACACGGTCTTCGTGCTCGTGCCGTCGTTCGAAGCGGCAGCTTTTCAGGAGGACATCGCCGCTATCGCGGCGCAGGCTGCCGGCGGCGATCTCATGGCGGGGGCCGTGCGGCTCATCGTCGCGTTAGCGCTGTTCACGTCCGTATCCGCGATGATCATGGTCGGGCCGCGTGTCTATGCGAAGATGGCCGACGACGGCGTCTTCCCGCCGGTCTTTCGGTTCTCGGGCGAGACGCCGGCTGCGGCGATCGTCGTGCAGGCCGCGCTGGCCATGATCGTGGTCTGGATCACGGGCTTGAGGGAGCTGCTCTCGTATCTCGGCTTCACCTTGGGGCTCAGCACGGCCGCGACGGTGGCGTCGTTGTTCGTCGCCTCGCGCGGCCACACGGCCTCTGCCGGTCCCCTGCCGGGTTATCCGTGGGCGCCGGCGATCTTCGTCGTCCTCACTTTACTGTTCGCGGGCCTGGCGGCGACGGTCAACCCCTGGGAGATGCTGGCCGCGGTGCTCACCATCGCGAGCGGGGCGCTGCTCTATCTATTGCTGCGCGGCCGCTGGGATTTGGCCGCGCGCGGCTAATCGGGACTGACGCTGCCGATGACCTCGGCGCCCGCCGTCGAGACCTCCTCGTCCTGATCGGCCGTGACGCCGCTCGTCGCGATCGCGCCGATCAGCTCGCCGTCGCGATAGACGGGTACGCCGCCGGCAAACGTCACGGCGTTCTCGATCTCGTCGATCTCGCCGGCTTCGAGCTTCGTGCCGTATTCGCGCGACGTCACGCCGCTGCCGGTGACCGTCAGCGCCTTGCGCGTCGCGATCGTATAGGTGAACGGCGGGGCGCCGTCGAGGCGGCGCATCATGACGGGATTGGCGTTCTGATCCGTCACGAGAATCGTGACGTTCCAGTCGTTGTCGCGCGCATAGGCTTCCGCCGCGTCGATCGCGGCCTCGGCGAGCTCGTAGGTTATCAGGCTCGGCTCCGGCGGAGGCCCGCCGCGTCCACCGCGCCCGCCTCCCGGCGGTTGTGCCAGTGCCAGTGAGGTCGTTGCAAGCAAGCTGATGACAGTCACGCCGCGCAGCAGAGTTTTCATTCTGGTTCCCCCGGATTGGTCGAGCTATAGACGACGAGTATAGCGCTTCGGATCCGTTCGTAAGGGCCATCCCGCGCCGCCAACGTCGGCGCAGACTTGTGGCATGCTGCGTGATATGGGTCGAAGCTCCCGAATCACTGCGATCGTCCTCGCGTCGGCTGCGACCGGCGCGACGGTCCCGGGCGAGCGCGGCACGGCGCTCGCACAGACCGTCGATGCCGAAGCCGCCGGGCGATTCGCCTCCCTCGCGCTCGCCTGCGCGCGCGAGGAGTATCCGAACAAGATCGCGCACGTCCTCGCCAGCGATGCCGACGTTCGCCCGCCGCGCGAGCTGACGCCCGCCTTCTACGGCTGCTATGACTGGCACTCGGCCGTGCACGGTCACTGGCTGCTCGCGCGCCTGGCGCGGATCTTCCCCGATGCGACGTTCGCGGCGGCGGCCCGCGACGCGCTCGCCGCCAATTTGACGCCCGGGAACATCGCCGCCGAGGTCGCGTATCTCGGCCACGATGGCCGCGCGTCGTTCGAGCGGCCCTATGGGCTTGCCTGGCTGCTGCAGCTCGCCGCCGAGCTCAGAAGCTGGGACGATCCCGGCGCGAAAGCCTGGGCGAGCGCGCTCGCGCCGCTCGAGACCGAAGCCGCGGCCAGGCTCAAGAGCTGGCTTCCGCGGCTCTACTACCCGATTCGCACGGGCGAGCACAATCAGACCGCGTTCTCATTCGGTCTCGCCTGGGACTGGACCGAGGTCTCGGGCGACATGGAGCTTCGCGATCAGCTTGCGGACGCGGCGGGTCGGTTCTACCAGGACGACCGCGACTGCCCGCTCGGCTACGAGCCGTCGGGCGAGGACTTTCTTTCACCGTGTCTCGCGGAAGCCGATTTTATGCGCCGCGTGCTCGACTCCGAAGCTTTCGCGCCGTGGCTCTCGGACTTCCTGCCGGGCATTCCAACCAATCCGGGAGCTGAGTGGCTTCCTCCCGCCGTCGTGACGGACCGCTCCGATCCCAAGCTCGCTCACATCGACGGCCTCAATCTGAGCCGCGCCTGGATGCTCGAAGGCATCGCGCACGCGCTCGGCGAGAGCGACGCTCGCTACGAAACGCTGAACGCCGCCGCGGCCGCGCATCGCGAAGCGGCGCTGCCTGCCGTGACGGGCGAGCACTACGAAGGGGGCCACTGGCTCGGCAGCTTCGCCGTCTATCTGACGACCCGCGCCGGCATCGACTGAAACGGACCGACTGAAATGGGGTCAGACCCCATTCAGGTTCATTCAGGTTAACCTGAATGGGGCCTGACCCCATTTCAGTCCCATTTCAGTCGCAACGCGTCACTTCGCCGGCGCCGTCACCCTATGCTCGAGCGCCACGCGCGAGATCTCGGCCCAGGCTTCCTCGATTTCCTCGAGTCGGTCGTCGCGCGTTGCGACGAGGCCCAGCCGCGCGGCCGCGCGATCGAGCAGGCTCGGTTCCTCTTCACCGTTTGCGTCTAGGGCTTCGAGCCCCTCCCACGCGTCGATGTAATCGTCGAACGCCTTGCGAAACGCTTCGGGACAATTTGCTGGCTCGATCGCCGCCAGATTCGTCACGTACTCGGTCTGGTTGGCGCTCGTCCCGGCATGGAGCCGGTCGAGTCTCAGCGTTCGCTCGATGCAGCGCGCCTCGGGGGTACCGATGATCGCCTCGAAGCGCAGCAGATTCGGATTCAGCAAGCCGATCAGCACCGTCGCGGCAACCGCGCCGCCCACGGCGCCGATCGTCAGCGTGACCGGGCTCGAGAAGATCGGCTTGGCCTCCGGGTCGTGCGCGAGTATCTGAGAGGCGAGCCCTGCGAGCAGCACCGAGGCCGCGAGCAGATACGCGGCGTAGTGCAGCGTGGCATCGACGACGGGCCCGAGCTTCAGCGCGACGATCACGAGCGCCGCGACGAATACCTCGAGCATGGACCATTTTCCGAAACGGTCGGCGAGCACGAGCCAGGCGCTGCGCGGCGCGTTCGGCGATGCGGCCACCCAGATCACGGCGGCCTTCACGACCGGCACGCAAAGGGAAAAGAGCGCGAGGACGGCCGCAAGCAGAAACTGACCGTTCGCGACGAGCTGCCTCAAGCCCGACGCGAGCGAGAAGGTGTTGGAGAAGAAGTAGAACCGCTCGGTCGTCAAAAGCGGCGTGACTGCACCCGCGACGAGCAGCGCAAGGGAAGCGACGACGAGCCCGCGAACCAGAAGAGGGCGCGACAGCCGTATTTCGTGCGGCGGCATCGACCAGCCCGGCAAGGTGGTTCGTATGGGGCTACTCGAACTCGGCAATCACGTCGGCTGCGCTCCCGAAGACGAAGAAGGCCATCCGGTCGAACTCCGTTCCGAGCGCGGTCTGAATGTCCTCGATCGAGCGTCCGGTGCGAAGCATCTCGGTGATGAGCTCGTGGATCCTGATCGTCTCATCCTGGAAGTCCTCGAGCGTGGCACGGTCCGTCACCCCGCTGTGCCCCGGGATGACCGTGTCGAAGTCGAGCTCGAGCACGCGCTCCACTGTCGCCGACCACTCCTTGAGGCTGCCGCCGCCCGCGGGATCGATCGCGCGCACATACGGGTCGCCGCCCGCGAAGAGGTCGCCAGTCAGGATCATGCCATCCTCCGGCAGATGGATCACGAGGTCGCCGTCCGTATGTCCGCGGCCGAGCCAATAAAGGTCCATCGGCCTGCCGCCAAAATAGACGCGCAGATGGTCGTCGAAGGTGAAGATCGGCAGCCCCCCCGACTGGGTCTCAGCCAGCCGCCGCCGCGCGTTCTCGGTCGCGATGATGGCAGCATCGAGCGCTTCGAGCCGCGCGTTGCCGCCCGTATGATCGGGATGCATGTGTGTGTTGATCACGTAGCGCACCGGCTGATCTGTGACGGTACGCAAGAGCTCCATGTAACGGTCGTACTCGTTCTCGAACTTGTTGTCGACGAAAAGCACGCCGTCGTCCGAGGTGAAAACCGTGATGTTGCCGGATGCCGAGCTTCGGATCATGTAGATGCCGTCGCGCACCTGCTCGATCGCGAGCTCGAAGTTGCCGAACGGGCTCCCGCCTCCGCGGCCGCCGCGACCCTGACCCATTGCGGTCGAGGCAGCGAGCACCAGCACAACTGCGAATACGTATCGGCTTCTCATTGATCGATGTTCCCCGGTTACTGCTGATCGATCGGCGCTAAAGAATCTCTCCAAAGTATAAGCCCGTTTTCGCACCGCCCGCTGGAGAGCCTAGGACGCCGCGGCGACGGCCTCGAACATCCGCCGATACTGGCTTGGGCTCAGGCCCGTCCGCCGCTTGAACACGCGCCGGAAGAACGACGGGTCCTCGTAACCGACGCCGGCACTGATCTCGTCGACGGCCTTGTCGCTGGTCTCGAGCCGCCGCTTCGCCTCCTCGACCCTGAGATTCTGCAGGTAATCGATGAGCGTCGAACCCGTCGCGTTCTTGAACCGGCGCTTGAGCGTTCGCTCCGGGATCTTCGCGATTCCGAGCACGTCACCGAGCGCGCGGTGCCGCCGGAATTCCCCGGCGAGCCAGTCCTCGACGCGGCGCACCACGGCATCCGCATGCGGCTGACGCCTGACGAGACTCGCATAGGGCAATTGCCCTTCGCCGTGCCATTTCAGCAGATAGATCTTGGTGATCCGAAGCGCCTCTCCCGGACTTGCGTGGCGCGCGATGATATGAATCGCGAGATCGTGCCACGAAGTCGTCCCGCCGGCCGTGACTACCTGGCCTTTGACGTCGGCGAAGGCGAGGTTCGGCTCGGGCCTGAATCGCACCGACGGATAGCATCTGCGAAAGAGATCCTGATAGGCCCAGTGCGAGGTAGCCTCGCAGCCGTCGAGCAGGCCCGTCTCGGCGAGCATGATGGCGCCGGAGCAGGCCGAGTAGATCCGCGCGCCGGCCGCGTGGCAGCGCCGGATCCAGTCCATGAGCTCCGGGTACCGGCCTTTGAGGTGCTCGTCGGGGCCGAGCCAAAGCTCCGGCAGGATCAGGATCTCGGGCCGCGGATCGTCGGCCAGCGCGAGATCGGGCCTGACGGGAATGCCGTTGCCGCAACTGAAAGGCGCGGTGGTCGGCGACAGGACCCGCACGCGGAAGAGCTGTTCCGCATCGTCCTCCCGGACCAGCGTCTGCCAGATGTTCCCGGCCGCGAGCAGCACGTCGAGCATGCCGTAGAGCGCCGAGCCTGCTGTCTCGCGGACGGCGACGATGACGGTATCGATGGGTTTGCGAGCGGTGCTCATCGGCGGCCTCCAAAATGTGGCACGAATGAACCGGTTTGGTCAGAAACCAATCTTATCGGGTTTCGAATCGGAATCTATCGTTCTCCCCAAGCCGCAAAGACCGCCGCGTCGGCGGGCGGCGAGACGACTCAACCCCCGATACGAGGAGAACGACGATGAATCAGGTACAGGCAAAAACCCGCATGGAGATGAACGGATTCGACCTCGAGGCCATGACCGGCACGGTGCAGGCGCTGAAGGACGATCCCACGCTTGCGCAATTTCAGTTCCGGGCGCGGAACCGATGGATCGGGGGCGGCGAGAACCGCTCGCGCATCAAGGACTTCTACGGCGCCGGCGTCGAGGACGAATCGCGGACCGAGGCGTTCGAGTTCACCAACGGCGAGCCCCCCGTGCTACTCGGCAACAACGAGGGGGCGAACCCGGTCGAGTTTCTGCTCCACGCGATCGCCGGCTGCGTCACGACGACGACGGCGCTGCACGCGGCCGCACGCGGCATCCGGATCGAGCGCTTGTCGACCGAGCTTTCCGGCACCATCGACCTGCAGGGCTTTCTCGGGCTCGACGAGTCCGTTCCGGCCGGCTACGAGTCGATCACGATTAAGATGGATATCGAGGCCGACTGCACGGACGAGGAGCTCGATGATCTGATCGGCTTCGCGAGGACGCATTCGCCGACCTGCAACACGGTCTGCCGTCCCGTCCCGGTGACGATCGAACGGGTTTGAGCATGCGCGGGGGCGCCGGGCTGCGGCTCGGCGCCATTTTCTGATTGATTCGCTGCGCTTCGGCGATGCGGACCGCGGTTAGCATATCGCCGATGCGCGAGACGGATCTCTACAAGCCCATCAAGCAACTCCTCGAGTCCCAGGGCTACGAGGTCAAGGCGGAGGTCGGGCCTGCGGATGTCGTCGCCATGCGCGGCGACGAGCCGCCCGTCATCGTGGAGCTCAAGACGTCGTTCTCGCTCTCGCTGTTCCATCAGGCGACGGATCGGCAATCGATCACGGACAGCGTCTACATCGCCGTGCCTGCAGGGAAGGGCCGCAAGGCATGGAAGGCATTGCAAAAGAATCTCAAGCTCTGCCGGCTCCTCGGTCTCGGGCTGATCACGGTTCGGCCGGCCGATTCGCACGTTGAAGTGCTGGCCGATCCCGTGCCTT
Source organism: Gammaproteobacteria bacterium (assembly GCA_035513215.1). Lineage (GTDB taxonomy): Bacteria > Pseudomonadota > Gammaproteobacteria > Steroidobacterales > Rariloculaceae > DATCZB01. Next base: position 15,687 of record DATKCK010000050.1, read on the forward strand.
ACCGGCCGAGGCAGTCGAAGCGCAGGAAGAGGCTATTGCTGCGCGAGTTCGCGCGGCGAACCGGCGACCCGAACACGGGCGGCTCGGCGCGCCGCAAGCTCGTCACGGCCTATCGTCAGGACGCGATAAAATGCGTCGAGTTTCTCTCCGAGAACGGCGCGACGAAGGCGGCGAAAGTGGCCGAGGGCACGGGCGTTACGAACGCCAGGCGCATCATGGCCGACAACCACTACGGTTGGTTCCGGCGCGTTTCGACGGGGATATACGGTCTCGAGCGCAAAGCTGCCGACGAATAGGCTTCCGGCCCGCTCGTGTACACTGGCCGCGCCCGTCGCCCTCAAAGGATCCCCTGTCATGAAGACATTACCACGCGTCTGCCAGCTCACTTTTGCCTCAGCGGCGATGACCGGCTGTCTGATCGCCACCGCCTTCGCGCAAAACGACGACATCATCGGCACCTGGACCTGCGATCTGACGGTCGACGATCCGGAGTCGGGGGCGCAGATGAACGCCGAGTTCGAGCACACCTACGATGGCGACGGCACCTATGAGCGTGCCGGTGAGATGAACATCGTCATCGAGGCGTTCGATGTCGATATCGCCATCGGCATCGAGGAGTCCGGCACCTGGCGCTGGGTGGAGTCGATGGTCGTCGGCGAGACGACGACCGATATCGAATTCTCGAGCGCGGTCGAGACGCCGTCGCAGATGGAACAGATGATGTTGCAGCAGATGCAGGCGGCGGCCGATGCCGAAAGCTCGGAAGAGCAAACCGTGGATATTTCGTCGCTCACGGCAACGACGATGGAGATCGAGGACGATGACGGGGCGGTGATGGTTTGCGCTAAGGCGTGATTTCGCCTCAGCGATCGCACGGACCGATCCGGTAAAACGGCGCGCGGCCCGGCGCGCTACTCAGCCGGTTCGAGCCGCAGCAACGCCGCGTCGTCCTCGTCGGTGAGCAGATACAGGTAACCGTCAGGTCCTTGCCGGACGTCGCGGATGCGCTGCCCGAGCGGCGTCAGTAGTAGCTCGCGCCGGCGCTCGTTACCGTTCTCGTCGAACTCGATGCGCGCCAGATGCCCCGTGCCCTGGATCTGTCCCATGCGCAGCGCCCCGATGAAGACGCTCATGTTCCACGACGGGAAGTACCGATCGCCCGTATAGAACGAAAGGCCCGACGGCGAAATGCCCGGGACCCAGTGCGCCCACGGCAGCTCGATCCCCTCGCGCCACGGCACTTCGGAGACCGGGGGACCTTCGTAGGTGCGCCCGTGGCTCGCGAGCGGCCAGCCGTAGTTGCGCCCGGGCAGAATGATGTTGACTTCGTCGCCCCCGTTCGGGCCCATCTCGCTGTTCCAGATGTCGCCGGTCTGGGGATTGAATGCGAGCCCGAGCTGATTGCGGTGGCCGAGCGAGAAGATCTCGGGCCGGTAGGCTTCCTGGCCGGCGAAGGGATTGCCGGGCGCCGGCGTGCCGTCGTCCCGCAGTCTCAGGACCTTGCCGCGCAGGTTGCCGGGTTCCTGCGCGAACGGACCGTTCGATGCACCGGTCGTCATGTAGAGATAGCCGTCCGGGCCGAAAACGATTCGGGAAGCCGAGCCGCCGTTACCGGGCCAGGTGTCGGCATTGAGAATGTCCTGCATGCCGACGAGGGCATGGCCCTCGAGCCGCCCGCGTGCGAGCGTCGTCGATACTTCGAGCGGTTCCTGCTGAACGTTCTTCGTATACGTCAGGTAGACGAGACCGTTCCGCTCGAACTCCGGGTGCAGCGCGATGTCCATGAGGCCGGACAGGCGCACCGCGTGCACAGCGGGTACGCCTGCGATCGGCTCGGGATCGAGCACGCCGTCACGGATGAGGCGAACGCGTCCCTCGCGCTCGGTGACGAGGATGTCGCCGTTCGGTAAGAAGGCCATGCCCCAGGGGTGTGAAAGACCGGTGACGATGGGCACGACCCGAACCGGCCCGTTGACGGTTGCGACGACCACGGGTTCTTGCGGCAGGGGCGCGCGCGGCAGGCCGGCCGGCTGAGCAAACGCGGCCATCGGCATTAGCAAGGCAATCGCTGCGGCCGGTGTTGCCCCAAGTGTTTTCGCGCGAGACATGAGGTTTGTCGTCATCTCATTCGGCTATTGCGCTTCATGCTCCCGAAGTCAGGTTAACCGGGATCTGTGCGCTCGTCATCCACGGAAGGCGCTGTGACGCGGCCGCGGCAGCAGGCTGTGATAACGTCTCGTCTGTTCCTTTTCAGATAGGCCGCTCGCATGCCCAAGGATTCTGCGATCATCGCGGCGAAGTCGCCGGCCCGCGTGGACGTCGAGAAAGGCAAGTCCTACCACTGGTGCCGCTGCGGCCAATCGCAGAACCAACCGTTCTGCGACGGCTCCCACCGCGAAACGAGCCTGACGCCGCTCGAGTTCTCTGCGGAGAAGACGGAGACCGTTTACCTTTGCCGCTGCAAGGGCACGGGCAATGCGCCCTATTGTGACGGCACGCACAAGGGGCTTTCGGATCTGGATATCGGCGATCCCGTTCCCGAGCCGGTCCGCGGCAACCGCGCGCCGGAGGCTGCCCCCACGCCCGAAGAGCCCACCGTCGCGCGTATCCACGCCCTGGCCCGCAAAGGGCTGAGCGGTCATCACGGAGATATTGTCGCAATGGGCGTTCCGCGCAAGGATCTGCCGCACTGGGACGACATCCAGATACTGACGGCCCAGCTCGCGACGAAGCCGCTGGCAGGCGAAGCAAGCGTCGCCACGAAGCTCGTGATAGGACCGCGCGCGAAAAAGCCGCTGACACTCGAGATTCCGCTGTTCGTTTCCGACATGAGTTTCGGCGCGCTGTCCGAGGAAGCGAAGATCGCGCTTGCGCGCGGCGCGGAGATGGCCGGCACTGGTATCTGCTCGGGAGAGGGTGGCTCGCTCGAGGAGGAACGCGAGGCCAACAGCCGTTATCTGTACGAGCTGGCGTCGGCGAAGTTCGGCTGGACGCCGGATCTGATCGACGACATACAGGCCCTTCATTTCAAAGGCGGCCAGGGCGCCAAGACAGGCATCGGCGGGCACCTTCCGGGCGCCAAGGTTGTCGGCAAGATTGCCGAAACGCGAGGGCTCAAGGAAGGCGAGGATGCCATTTCACCGCCCACATTCGACACGCCGTCGACCATAAAGGAATTTCGCCGATTTGCGGACGAGGTCCGCGAGCGATCGGGGGGCATTCCCGTGGGCTTCAAGCTCTCCGCAAACCACATCGAAGCCGACATCGACTTCGCTCTCGCAGCCGGCGCCGACTACATCATCCTGGACGGGCGCGGCGGCGCGACCGGTGCGGCGCCCATGTTGTTTCGCGACCACATCAGCGTGCCGACGATACCAGCGCTCGCGCGCGCGCGAGTGCATCTCGACAGCAAGGCGGGCCGGGACGTGACACTGATTATCACCGGCGGCCTGCGAATGCCCGAGGATTTCATCAAGGCGATGGCGCTGGGCGCCGACGGCATAGCGCTCGCCAACGCGGCGATCCAGGCTATCGGCTGCGTCGCGGCGCGGATCTGCAACACGAACAACTGCCCGAGCGGCGTTGCGACGCAAAAACCGGAGCTACGCCGCAGGCTCGACGTCGACACCGGCGCTAAGCGGCTGGCCACGTTTTTCGACGCCTCCGTGAAGCTGATGCAGGTCATGGCCCGTGCCTGCGGTCATGACAGTCTGTCGGGATTCGAGAAGTCGGACCTCACTACGTGGAAGCGCGACATGGCGGAGTTGTCCGGCGTGAGCTTCGGTGGTATCGCAGAGAATTGAGGGGGCGGTCAGGCGAAGCCGCCCGCCGCTGCGCCGGCAGATCTCGATCTCGAAGGCGAGGCTCCGGAGGCGCTTCGGCGGGCATTTCTATATCATTCGGACGTCACGGAGGGGGATCGGGCTTGAAACGAATCACGACAATCGGCTTCGCGGCAGTGCTCGCGCTCTTTGCGGGGCAGGCGTTCGCGCAGGCCGGCGAAGGCCGCATGGTCGAGTGGCCGTACTACGGAGCGAACGCTCACGCGCAGCATTACTCGCCGCTCGATCAGATCGATGCGTCGAACGCCGCCGATCTTCGTGTCGTCTGGCGCTGGGACGCCGCGAATTTCGGTCCGCGGCCGGAAGCCAGAAACCAGTCCACACCGTTGATGATCGACGGCGTTCTCTACGCGCCGGCCGGCACGACGCGCAGCATTGTCGCGATCGATGCGCGCACCGGCGAGACGCTCTGGGTCTGGCGGCCCGACGAAGGCGAACGCTACGACGCGGCACCGCGCAAGATGGCCGGACGCGGCGTCGCCTACTGGACGGACGGCGGCGATGATCGCCGCATCATCACCGTGACGCCGGGCTTCCATCTCGCCGCGCTCGATGCCGATACGGGGCGGCCAATCGAATCGTTCGGCGACGACGGCATCGTCGACATGCTCCGGTTCATTCGCGGTCCCGAGGACAACGTGATCATCGGCTCGACGTCGCCGCCGATGGTCGTCAATGACGTCATCATCGTCGGGCCCGCGCACGGCGTCGGCGCGCGCCCGAACTCGAAGGAACAGACCAAGGGCGACATCAACGCCTTCGACGCGCGCACGGGGCGGCATCTGTGGACCTTTCACACGATTCCGGAGCCGGGCGAATTCGGCTACGACACCTGGCTCGACGGCTCGGCCGAGTACACCGGCAACGCCGGCGCCTGGGGGCCGCTCTCGGCAGATCCGGAGCTCGGCATGGTCTACCTTCCAGTCGAGGCGCCGACCGGCGACTTCTACGGCGGCCCGCGGCACGGCAACAATCTCTTCGGCAACAGCCTCGTCGCGCTCGACATCGAGAACGGCGAGCGCGTCTGGCATTACCAGCCCATTCATCACGACATCTGGGACTGGGACAACCCGACCGCGCCGATCCTGATCGACGTCACGGTCGACGGGCGGCCGGTCAAGGCTGTCGTTCAGCTCACGAAACAGGCCTTCGCCTATGCGTTCGATCGCGAGACGGGCGAGCCGATCTGGCCGATCGACGAGGTGCCGGTCGCCCGCTCCGACGTGCCCGGCGAATGGACGTCGCCGACGCAACCGAAACCGACGAAGCCCGCGGCGTACGATCGCCAGGGCGTCCTCGAGGACGACCTGATCGACTTTACGCCGGAGATTCGGGTAGCGGCGTTGGCCGCCGTCGAGGCGGCGGGTTTGAGACTTGGACCGATGTTCACGCCGGCGCCTCTGCTCGATGAGGCAGGCGGCACGCGCGGCGTATTGATGCTGCCGAACTACGGCGGCGGCACGAACTGGGAAGGCGGCGCGGCGGATCCCGAGACCGGCATGCTCTACGTGCCGTCGAACACGAACCCGGCCGTCGCGGCCGTTCGCGAGGATCCGGGGACCGACGTCAACTACACCTTCGTCGCCGGCCAGGTGCCGCAACCGCTCGGCCTGCCTCTGGTCAAGCCGCCCTGGAGCCGGATCACGGCGATCGACATGAACACGGGCGAGCACGCCTTCATGGTGCCGAACGGCGAGACGCCCGAGGAGATCGCGGCGAACCCCGCGCTCGAGGGCGTCGACCTGCCGCAGACCGGTGGCTTTACGCGCGCGATGCTGATGGTGACGGGCACGCTGCTCTTCGCGGGCGAGGGCTGGAATGGCGCGCCGGTCATGCGCGCGCTCGACAAGGCGACCGGCGCGACGATCGCCGAGATCGAGCTTCCCGGGGCGACGGGCGCGAAGCCGATGACCTATATGCTCGACGGGAGGCAGTACATCGTCGTTTCGGTCGGGCAGCCCGGTACGGCGGAGCTGGTTGCGCTCGCGCTACCGGAGTGAGGCCGCCGCTCTGCGACGTCCGCAACGGTCCGCAAACGATCGGGTCCTGATACAGTTCCGGCACCAGGTCATTCCGGAACCCGAATCATGAACATCCGCATCGCGTTTTCGAGCGCCATCCTCTGCCTGGCTCCCACAGCGCTGCCCGCCCAGATCGGCGTGCCAGCGATGCCGCTGCCGGACGGCCCGTTCGTCATCGACACGGCCGAGCAGGGACCGGTGCGCGTCACCGTCATGAAGGGGCTCGAGCTGCCCTGGGGTATGGCCTTCCTGCCGAACGGCGATCTGCTCGTGACGGAGCGCCCGGCGCGGCGGCTTCGGATCGTGCGCGACGGCGTGCTCGATCCCGAGCCGATCGCGGGCCTGCCCGAGATGAGCGGCGGTGGCGGCGGGCTGATGTCGGTCGCGATCCATCCCGAGTTCGCTGACAACAACGTCGTCTATGTCAGCTATACGAAGTCAGCCGCGCAAGGGAACCGCGCCGTCGGGCTCTCGCGCGGGCGACTCGAGGGCATGGCCCTGGTCGACGTCCACGAGATCTTCGCGGCCGAGGAACCGGGCGGCGGCCCGGCACCCGGCCTGCCGCTCGTCTTTGGGCCCGACGGCTATCTCTATTTCGGCATCGGCGGCGCCAATGACGAGATCGCGCAGCGCGGCGACTCTTACTTCGGCAAGGTCTTGAGGCTCAACGACGACGGCAGCGTGCCGGAGAACCCGTTCGCCGGCCGCGAGGGATTTCATCCCGAGCTCTACACGATCGGTCACCGCAACATGGTCGGCATGACGATTCATCCGGAGACCGGCGCCGTCTGGCAGAACGAGAACGGGCCGCTCGGCGGCGACGAGGTCAATATCCTCAAAGCCGGCGCGAACTACGGCTGGCCGCTCGTCAGCTACGGCCGCGACTACAGCGGCGCGCCGGTCTCGGACAAGCGAACGATGGAAGGCGTCGAGGATCCCGTGCTGTTCTGGGTCCCTTCGATCGCGATCTCGGGCATGACGTTCTACACGGGCGAAGCGTTTCCGGCCTGGCGCAACAACCTTTTCGTCGGCGGACTTCAGTTCGGGCGCATTGCGCGCACGGGGCAGATGCAGCGGATTCTGTTCAACGAGAGCTGGCAGGAGCTTCGCCGCGAGGCGTTTTTCGTCGGCTTGAGGCAGCGCATCCGCGACGTCGAGCAGGGTCCGGACGACCTGCTCTACGTGCTGACCGACGAGCAGGACGGCGCGCTGCTTAGGCTCGAGCCCGCCGACCAGGCGGCGGAACGCGAAAATCTCGAATCGGAGTAATCGGCTCGGGTATCCTACGAAAAAGAGTCATCCAGGTCCGAGCCTGGCCAACAATCTCGCGAGGGCTTGAGTCATGAAGTCGAATCTTCTTCGAATCGCAATCGTCGCCGTTGCCGTCACCGTGGCCGCCGCACCCGCGGCAGCGCAGCGGGGCCGCGGCATCCCGGTCCCGCCGTTGCCGGCCGGACCGATCGAATACCGGACCGGCGACGGCATGGCCATTCGCGTCGTCGTGCTGACGCGCGGGCTTGAGAATCCGTGGAGCCTGGCATTCCTGCCCGACGACTCGATTCTTATCACGGAGCGTCCCGGACGGCTGCGGCTCTTCCGTAACGGCGAGCTCTCGGATCCGATCCCAGGGCTTCCCGACGACATCGAGGCCAACTTCATCAGCGGCCTGTTCGACATCAAGCTGCATCCGGACTTCGAGCAGAACCGCCTCGTCTACCTGACCTATAACAGAGGTCGCGAAGGCGCTGGCTCCGTGACAGTCATGGTCCGCGGCGTTTTCGACGGCACGACGCTGACCGACGTGGAAGACGTCTTCGTCGCCGAGGGTGCGACCAGCGTTTCCCGGATGCTGTTCGGACCCGACGGCAAGCTGTACATGAGCACTTTCGGCGAGCGCGACGAGATTGCGCAGGACGGCATGAACTACGCCGGCAAGATCCTGCGGCTCAACGACGACGGCAGCGCGCCCGACGACAATCCGTTCGTTGGCCGGACGCGCTGGCATCCGGAGATCTACACGGTCGGCCATCGCACGCCCGAGAGCCTCGTGATCCACGAGCCGACGGGCCAGATCTGGGAAAGCGAGATGGGGCCGAACGGCGGCGACGAGGTCAACGTCATCGTCGCCGGCGGCAACTACGGCTGGCCCTACGTCAGCCTCGGGCGTTCCTATGCCGGGCCGTTCCAGCCCGACAAGTTCCATCGCGAGGGCATGATCGACCCGGTCGTCTCCTGGGTGCCGTCGATATCGGCGACCGGCATGACGTTCTACACGGGCGATCGCCTCACGGCCTGGAACGGGAATCTGTTCGTCGGCGGCGTGCGCTACGGCGAGATACCGGGCACGGGCCGGCTGCAGCGCATCGTCTTCAACGAGAACATGGAGGAGCTGCGCCGCGAGTCGCTGCTCGAGGATCTCAGGGTTCGGATACGCGACGTGCGGCAGGGTCCCGATGAGCTCCTCTACGTGATCACGGACGAAACCGACGGCGCGCTGCTCAGGATCGAGCCGCTCGAGTAGTCGCATTTGGGCCTCTGATAGGGGCTCAGGGGGATTGATCATGTTTCGATCGGCACGACGCGCAGTTGCTCTTTGCGGGGCATTCGCAATCGGCGGCGCCGTCCACGCACATCACGGTTTCGGCAACTTCGACAGCTCGGCGGATCTGATGACGCTCACGGGCGTCGTGACCGGCGTCGAGTTCATCAACCCGCATTCGTGGGTGTATTTCACCGTGACGGACGAGGCGGCTGAAGAGCAACACTGGCGTTGCGAGCTGCGCGCCGCGACCGTGCTGACGCGCTCGGGATGGACGCCCGAGATGTTCGTCAACGGGGAGACGATCACGGTCCTCGCCCTGCCGGACCGCAGCGATCCGCGGTCGTGCTACCTCAGTAACATCACGTTCGAGGACGGCACGAGCTACAACCGCTATGCGCAGATCGACGAGAGCACGGAGCCTGAGGAGCTGACGTTCGACGAAGGCGAGCGGCCGCTCAGGCTCGCCAACGGCGAGCTCAATATCTCCGGCGACTGGGCGCCCGTGCAGATGCTGCTGACGGATCCGCGCGTCGGCGGCATCCCGCGCGAGGAACAGCCGGAAAACGCGAGAGGCCCCGGCGGCGGGGGACCGCGGGCGGAGCCTGTCGCGATGACCGAGGCCGGCCAGGCGGCAGTCGATGCCATCGACTTCAGGTCTCCGGAAGGCAATCCGCGGTTTCGCTGCGAGACGACGAGCGTCATCTTCGACTGGCCCTGGGACGGCTCGACCAATCGAATCGTCCAGCGCGGCGATACGATTTCGCTGATATACGGGCAGCACGGCTTCACGCGAACGATCCACATGCATCTCGACGCGCATCCGGCCGATATCGAGCCGAGCCGGGCCGGCCATTCGATCGGCCGCTGGGAGGATGGCGTCCTCGTCGTCGACACCGTGGGATTCCTGCCGGGGCTGCTGACGGGGCAGATCCTGCACAGCGGTGAGCTGCACGTCGTCGAGCGATTCTCGCTCGACGCCGAAATGAGCACCCTGACTCGCGAGTACACGGCCGAGGATCCGCTCTACTTCGTCGGGCAGCACACGGGGTCGGACACGCTCTACGTCGCCGACTTGCCGCATGCCGTGCATCCGTGCCGGGAGCTGATGAACATCGACTTCTCCGTCGAGGGTCAGTGACGTTCTCGTTCGGGCCTACGGCCCTGCTTGCGCCAGATCGCGGCTGCTCGATCGGGATGGTCGAATGAGCAGCCGCAGCCTCGAGGATCTGATCACGGCGACCGGCAATCCCGTCGATTTGCTGCGCAACTCGCAGATCGGGCCGTACGCGTTTCCCGTGGTGCGGCACGAGTTTACGAACTGGCGCGACGAGCAACGGTCGTGGCGCGAAACCTGCGCCTTGTTCGACCAGTCGCATCACATGACGGATCTTTACGTGAGCGGTGGTGACGTGTTGCGCCTCCTGTCCGATCTCGGTATCAATTCGTTCAAAGGATTCACCGTCAACAAGGCGAAGCAGTTCGTTGCCTGCAATTACGACGGCTTCGTGATCGGCGACGCGATTCTGTTCTATCTCGATGAGGATGAAGTCAGCCTGGTAGGACGCCCGCCGGCCATCAACTGGGTTCAGTTTCATGCCGAGACGGGCGGCTATGACGTGAGCGCAGTCAGAGACGAACGCTCCGCCGTCAATCGGCGCGAGCGCAAGGTCTATCGGTTCCAGGTGCAGGGACCTGAGGCGCTCGCCGTGATGGAAAGGGTCACGGGCGGCACGATTCCCGAGATTCGCTTCTTTAATATGGATACGCTGATGATCGCGGGCTGCGCGTTGCGGGCGCTGCGCCACGGCATGGTCGGCATGCCCGGCTTCGAGCTGTTCGGACCCTGGGCGGACGGCGAGAAAGTCAGGGCAGCCATTGTCGAGGCGGGACGGGAATTCGGACTGAAGCAGGTGGGCGCGCGGACCTACCCGACGAGCACGCTCGAATCCGGCTGGATTCCGTCGCCGCTACCGGCCGTTTACACGGGCGAGAAGATGAAGACTTACCGGGAATGGTTGCCGGCCGAGGGCTACGAGGGCTCGGCGTCGCTTGGCGGCAGCTTCGATTCCGGAGATATCGGCGACTACTACGTGACGCCTTACGATCTCGGCTACGGCCCGTTCGTCAGCTTCGATCACGGCTTCATCGGCCGCGAGGCTCTCGAGAAGATCGGAGCCCATCCCGGGCACAAGAAGGTCACGCTGGCCTGGAACGGCGAGGACGTCGCGCGCGCCGTCGCGACATTCTTCGACGGCAGCGAGCTGCCCGCGAAGTACATCGACATGCCGCTGGCCAACTACTCGACGCTGCCCTACGACAGGATCGTCGCCGACGGGCGAACGGTGGGGCTAGCGATGTATACGGGATACAGCTTCAACGAGAAGCGCGTCTTGTCGTTGTCGACTATCGACGTCGAATACAGTGAGCCGGGCACCGAAGTGACGCTCATCTGGGGCGAGCCGGACGGGGGCTCTCCGAAGCCGACCGTCGAGCGGCACCGGCAGATGGAAGTTCGGGCCACGGTCGGCCCGGTGCCCTATGCCGAGGGCGCGCGCACGGCTTACCGGCCGAAGCACGAGCGGTGACACGAAGCTCAACGGATTACTCGTTCGGTGAAACCAGCGCGGCCCGGCGCGGATGAGGCACGGCGGCAGACTGTTGTTCCCAGCCTGGGCCCTGCCCGCGCTCGCAGCTTGCAGCTCGTTGCCACTCGTCGACGCGCCGGCGGAGATCGCGACCGGCCGCGTCGATCATCTCGTGATCCACTTCACGAGCCTCGACTTCGCCGAATCGATGCGGCTTCTGACCGAGCGCACGGAAACGCCCGTCAGCGTGCACTACCTCGTGCCCGAGAGCGGCGATCCGACGTACCCGCGGCGGCGTCTGCGCGTGTATCGCCTGGTCGACGAAGGCTCGAGCGCCTGGCATGCCGGTGACAGCGCCTGGCGCGGCGTGACGTCTCTCAACGCGCGTTCGATCGGCATCGAGATCGTGAACCGATCGCGCTGCATCGAGATCGATTCCGATCTCGAGCCGAAAACGCCGGAGAACGAACGCTGCGCGTTCGAGGAATATGATCCTGAGCAGATCGCGCTCGCGGTCGCGCTCGCGCGCGACATTCTCGAGCGCCATCCGGGCATCGATCCCGAAGACGTCGTCGGACATGCCGATATCGCGCCCGGTCGGCGGGCCGATCCCGGACCTACGTTTCCGTGGCGTGAGCTGCATGAGCAAGGCATCGGTGCCTGGTTCGATGACGAGACCGTTGCCGCGTACCGCGTGTTGTTCGAGGCTGACCCGCCGACAGTTTCGCTGCTGCAGCGCGCGCTCGCTGCCTACGGCTACGAGGTCGACGAGACAGGCGCCGACGATGCAGAGACGCGATTCGCGCTGCGCGCGTTTCAGATGCACTTTCGGCCCGACGACTGGTCCGGCCGGCCCGATGCGGAAACGGCGGCCATTCTGTTCGCGCTGATCGACAAGTACCGGCCGCGGGCGCTGGCCGAGCTCGTCCGTCTCATGCCGCAAGGGTCGCTATGAGACCGTTTGCCTGGGCGACGACCTACTCTTCAAGACCAATCGGGTTGTTGCAGCCGTAAAAGAAGCCGTTCGCAGCCAGGAGCTCATCCCACAGGCGAGCGCGCTCTTCGAGATCGAGTGATCGGGCCCAGCTCCACGCTTCGGCGTAGTCGTAGTTCGAGCGCCATTCGGATTCACCGCGGACCCGGTCTTTGGCGAACTCCTCGCCCCAGACGTCTTGCCAGACGAGGTCGAGGACGAGATAGAGCGTCTTATGGCCGTCGACCTCGTCGAGCCGCTCTTCGAGCTGCCACAAATGCCGGTGGCCGAGCTCGTGGACCAGCGTCGACTGCTTGGCCTCCGGCGCGTAGCTCGCGCGCAGACGCATCGGGTATTCCGGCCCGCCGGAATTGCTGGTGGCATCGGCGACGATGGCCGAGACGCTCGTTTCAGGAAAACGCAGGCAGGTGCGGGCCTCGAGCGCGACGACGATATCCTCGCCATGGTCCTCCCAGATAGCCTGATACGCCCGCACCGCGTACTCGAGCGCCGGCGTGGCTGCGACGAATCTGATCTCCTGCGCTCCGGCACCGCCTGTGACGGCGAGCGCGCTCGCAAGAAGGACGATTCCAGCAGCGTGAATCCGAATTCGCGTCGGCATACCGGTCTCAGTGCGTCATCGTATAGATCAGATAGTTGATGCCGAACCGATAAGCAAGCGCCGTCAGGGGCTCCGGGTACGCCACATCGTCGGCATGCTCCCATGCATCGCCGAGGTCCATGTTGAAGTTGATCGCGACCATGAGCCGTCCGGCGTCGTCATGGATGCCGCGCCAGTGCGCCGGTACGCCCTGCGGATGCTCCCAGGTCCGCCCGCTCGTGACGGCCTGGATGCCCGGGATCTGCGTGCGCTGGTCGAGATCGTAGAGCACGTGAAAGACTTCGTCGCTCGTCGCCAGCTCAACGATCGGCTTCTCGGGGAAGACACGCTGCATCGAGGCGGCGAACTCCTCCCACTCGGCGGGTCCGTGAAAGTCGTCGACGATCAGAAAGCCGCCGCGCAAGAGATACTCGCGCAGGCGCGCGGCCTCGTGATCGTTGAGGCGCATGAAGCCGACCTTGACGGCATAGATCGCAGGATATTCGAAGATCGAATCGTCCTCGAGGCGCACCTGACGGCTGTCGCTCGTGGCGTCGATCAGCGTCAGCCGGTCGACGCCCATCATGAAGTGGTAGTCGGCCTCGGGCCAGTCCCTGAGCCAGGGCTCGCCGCGGCTCCCGCCGTAGGGGCGGCCGTAGGCGCCGAAGGCGAGGCGCGCGAAATGGAACTCCGATGCGGAGGCTTCATGCTGCTGAGCCGGTGCCGGCGTCAGCCAGAGCACCGACGCAAACATGACGACGGCCCGGACGAGGCGCGGGGCTTGTCGCGACATCATCGACACGGCCGAGCGCTGAATTACGAGCCGCCATCCATGGACGGAATGTAATCAGGTGCGAGCGATCGTACAAGGAATGGTCGATGCGTAGTGCGCTAGCAGCCCTGCGGCGTTTGCGACCACCCCCAGCCGTCGCTGTCCCGGTTTACGTAGCTAAGCAGCAGCGGTCTTTCCACGACTTCGTTCGGGCGTATGCCTGCAACGATATCCACCTCATCGCCGACTCGAAGTGTGTACTCGTCGATGCCGGCCAGGCCGAGCTGGTTGATGGCGAGCCAGCTCAAATGGTGGGTCACGCCGTCTTCCGTCCGGACGAACAGCTCAACGTGCGGCCGGCGCCACTCGATTCGCTCGATCTGGCCGGTGAATGTAACGCTCTGACATCGCTCCATTTTCGGCGGGTGGTGCGCCGCGGCAAGGTTGGCGATTCCTAGCGTCAGGGCGATAGCGAGAAAGCCCGATACTTCCCGTCTCATTGCCTTCCTCCCGATCCCAGGATAACTCCGACTATAGCTTCTCACGGGCGACGAGCGCCGGTAAGTCACGGAAACTACTGATGGCTGGCCGTGCCGGTGGAGCCGGGCGCTGGGTCATGATTTGCCGATATAATGCGCGACCTTTTCCGGGAGCCAGGGAATGTTCCCGACCGAGAGACTCCGCAACATCGCGATCATCGCGCACGTCGATCACGGCAAGACGACGCTCGTCGACCGGCTCCTACAGCAGTCCGGCACGCTCGGCGCGCGCGCAGTCGTGCCGGACCGCGTCATGGATTCGAGCGACCTCGAGCGCGAGCGCGGCATCACGATCCTGTCGAAGAACACGGCGATCGACTGGGAAGGCTGGCGCATCAACATCGTCGATACGCCGGGCCATGCCGATTTCGGCGGCGAGGTCGAGCGCGTGCTCTCGATGGTCGACGGCGTGCTGCTGCTCGTCGATGCCGTCGACGGGCCCATGCCGCAGACGCGCTTCGTCACGCAGAAGGCGTTCGCGCGCGGCTTCACTCCGCTCGTCGTCATCAACAAGATCGACCGCGACGGCGCGCGGCCGCACTGGGTGCTCGATCAGACCTTCGATCTCTTCGACAAGCTCGGCGCTACGAATAAGCAGCTCGATTTTCCCGTCGTTTACACGTCGGCGCTCAAAGGCTACGCGAGCCTGGACAGCAAGGCACGCGACGGCGACATGCGAGCGCTCTTCGAGACGATCGTCGCGAAGGTGCCGGCGCCCGAGGTCGAGGCCGAAGGCCCGCTTCAGCTCCAGATCTCGAGCCTCGATTACTCGAGCTACGTCGGCGTGCTCGGCATCGGCCGCGTGAGCCGGGGCGTCGTCAGGGCGGGCGCGCCCGTTGCCGTCGTCGGCAGCGACGGCGGGAAGCGCAACGGCGTCATCGGCGAGCTGTTCGGCTTCCACGGTCTTACGCGCACCTCGGTCGAGGAGGCCGGGGCCGGCGACATCGTCGTCTTCTCGGGGATAGACGACCTCAGGATCTCGGACACGATCACGTCGCGCGAGAAGCCAGAAGCTCTGCCCGCGCTCAAGGTCGACGAGCCGACGATCAGCATGAATTTTCTCGTCAACAAGTCGCCGTTCGCGGGCAAGGAAGGCAAGTTTTTGACGAGCCGCCAGATCAAGGCGCGGCTCGAGCAGGAGCTCAAGCACAACGTGGCGCTGCGCATGGAAACCACGGACGACCCGGACCGGTTCAAGATTTCCGGCCGTGGCGAGCTGCATCTTGCGATTCTGATCGAGACGATGCGGCGCGAAGGCTACGAGCTCGCGGTCTCGCGGCCCACCGTGATCGAGCGCGAGGTCGACGGCGAGATCCACGAGCCATGGGAGCTAGTCACCGTCGACATGGCCGAGGAATACCAGGGCGCCGTCATGATGCGGCTTGCCGAGCGCAAGGGCGAGCTCAGGAGCATGATGCCGGACGGCAAGGGGCGAGCGCGGCTCGAGTACCGGATGCCGGCGCGCGGGCTGATCGGCTTTCGCACCGAGTACCTGACGGTGACGGCGGGCACGGGGCTGCTCTATCACCTCTTCGACGGCTACGCGCCGCGCGTGAAAACCGAGATCGGGCAGCGGCACAGCGGCTCGCTCGTCTCGATGGTAGACGGCAAGGCGCTGGCGTATGCGCTGTTCAATCTCCAGGAGCGCGGCAAGCTCTTCATCGGGCATGGCGAGCAGGTCTACGAGGGCATGATCGTCGGCGTCCACAGCCGCGGCAACGATCTGCCGGTGAATCCGACCAAGGCGAAGCAGCTCACGAATATCCGGGCGGCAGGATCCGACGAGAATATTCTGCTGACGCGTCCCGTGCGGTTCTCGCTCGAGGAGGCGCTCGAATTCATCGACGACGACGAGCTCGTCGAGGTCACGCCGAAGAGCATCCGGCTCAGGAAGAAGCTCCTCAAGGAGAGCGATCGGAGGCGGGACGCGCGGATGCGGGCCTGATTTTGTGGCTGGTTCGCGGTTGCCGCACTCTTCGAACGCCTATAATGCGGCACTTTCCCCAGACGCGGGGACCGGGCGCATCGACACTTCATGACCGACTTCACCCGCCCGGGCACGCGCCCGGAAAAGCACCTTGACGGGCGCGACGACGCGGCATCGAGACGCAGGCTCAGCTACTCGGGCAGCAAGGCGTTTCAGCGCGAGCTCAGGCGTCGTGTCGACGGCTACTTCAGCGAGACGGGAGCGCCGCGCAGGGACGTCGCCGCGTGGTATCTCAAGGCCGGGATGATTCTCGCGGCCTTCGTCTCGAGCTACACGCTGCTCGTCTTCTTTGCTTCGGCCTGGTGGCAGGCGGTGCCACTGACGGCCGTACTCGCGTTCTCGGTCGTCGGTATCGGTTTCAACATCATGCACGACGCCGGCCACGGCGCGGTGTCGCGTCATCGCTTCGTCAACCGCCTGATGGCGCATTCGCTCGACATCGTCGGCGGCAGCTCGTACCTGTGGCACTGGAAGCACGACGTGCTACACCACAACTACGCCAACATCACGGGCCACGACACGGACGTGGCGATCGGCATGCTGGGCCGGTTCACGCCGCATCAGCCGCGTTACCCGCATCAGAGATGGCAGCACTGGTATGTCTGGGTGCTGTACGGCCTGATGGCGATCAAATGGCAGCTTTTCGACGACTTCAGAACGTTGCTCAGGGGGAAAATCGGGCCGCACCGGATACCGCGCCCCCGCGGCGCCGATCTCGCAATGCTCGTCGCATGCAAGCTCGCATTTTTTGTGCTCGCGTTCGTGATTCCGCTGCGACTGCATCCGATTGCCACGTTTCTACCTTACTATCTGCTGTTCGCCGTCGTGGCCGGACTCGTGCTCAGCACCGTGTTTCAGCTCGCACACACGGTCGAGGAGGCCGAGTTCCCGAGCGTGCCCGATGGCGCCCGCTCGGTCGACAACGCCTGGGCTGTGCACCAGGTGCAAACAGCGGTCAATTTCTGTCACGGCAACCGGCTCGTGACCTGGCTGCTCGGCGGTCTCAATTACCAGATCGAGCATCATCTCTTTCCGGACGTCAGCCATTGCAACTATCCGGGGCTTTCGGGCGTCGTCAAGGCCACCTGCGGCGAGTTCGGCATCGCCTACAAGGAGCACCCGTCGTTCTGGGCTGGCATCCGCTCGCACTTCAGGTGGTTGCGGCGGATGGGCGAGCCCGTCGCCGCCTAGCGGGTCGTTGCGACGGCCGATCGCCGGACGCACGATCGCCGTGCGACCGATCGCCGTGCGACCGATTCCCGTGCGGCCGATTCCCGTGCGCCCGATCGGCCGACGGCCTATGCGCGGTATTCGGACGGGCCTCGTATCCCGGTATCACTTCCCTGTCGATCCTGCGCTTAAGCAGGTGCTCTATCGCGCCGAGCTGCTTCATCTCTTCGGGGCAGACGAGCGACACGGCGTGCCCTTCCTGCCCGGCGCGTGCCGTGCGGCCGATGCGATGGACATAGTCCTCCGGCACGTGCGGCAGCTCGTAGTTGACGACGTGCGGCAGGCGATCGATGTCGAGCCCGCGGGCCGCGACGTCGGTCGCGACGAGCACGCGAATCTTGCCGGCCTTGAAATCGGCCAGCGCGCGGGTTCTTGCGTTTTGCGATTTGTTGCCGTGAATCGCGGCTGCCGCGAGACCGTCCTGCACGAGCTGCTTGCAGAGGCGATCCGCGCCGTGCTTGGTGCGCGTGAAGACGAGCACCTGCCGCCAGTTCTCCGCGCCGATGCGGTGCGACAGCATCTCCCGCTTGCGCTTGCTGTCGACGGGCCAGACGACCTGACTGATCCCGTCCGCTGGTATATTTCGTGCCGCCGCCTGGATTTCCTGTGGCGCATTCAGGAGATCCGCCGCGAGGCGCCGGATCTCGTTCGAGAACGTCGCCGAGAACAGCAGGTTCTGCCGCTGCTTCGGCAAGCGATCCATGATCCTGCGGATGTCGCGGATGAAGCCCATGTCGAGCATACGGTCAGCTTCGTCGAGCACGAGAATCTCGACGGCGGACAGATCGATGCTGCGCTGGCCGAGGTGATCGAGCAGGCGCCCCGGGGTCGCGATGACGATGTCGACACCCTGTCGCAGCTTCTCGATCTGCGGACTGATGCCGACGCCGCCGTAGATCATGGCGGCCTTTATGGGCAGGTGGCGGCCGTAGGTGCCGACGCTCTCGCCGACCTGCGCGGCGAGCTCTCTCGTCGGCGTCAGGATCAGCGCGCGGACGCGTTTACGCTGTCCGCTCTGTTGGGTCTTGTCCAGGCGCTGAAGCAGCGGCAGCGTAAACGCGGCCGTTTTGCCGGTCCCCGTTTGCGCGCCGGCCAGGACGTCCCGGCCTTCGAGGATGAGTGGTATGGCTTGCTGCTGGATCGGGGTCGCCTCGCGATAGCCCTGATCGGCAATGGCGCGCAGCAATGCGGCCGACAGGCCGAATCGTTCGAATGACATGTGTGGTTTGCTCCGGATTCGCCCGACTCGATCGCTTCGCTTTGCGCTGCGATCTCTCGGTCCGGGCGGGAAGGGTTGGGTGGCACCGGCGGCCGCAGAATCGCGAATCCGGGTCAGTGGCGCAGACCGAAGTGCGCCAAGGCGGGCGGACTATAGCAGATGCGCGCAACGGCGGCGAGCAATGACGTCACGCGGGGATCGCCGACGGCGTCTCCGTCGGCGGCAGGGGCGTGAGGATGCTCGTGAAATGCTTACCCCCTTCGTGCACGTGTTCGTCGAGACTGTCGATCGACTGAGTTTTTATCACTACGATCCCTACGCGCAGCTCCTTTCGAAGGTCGTGCGCGATTTCGCCCGCGACCTGGCGGATGCCCGCGCGTTCATCGCCAGCGGGATGGTGGATCCGGAGCGGTTCAGGCAACGGGTGGCAGCCGTTTCGGAATCGGTCTACTCGAAGTACCCCAGGCTTTCGTCGGCAGCGGTCCGGGCCGCGGTCGATGATCCTGTCCGGTCTATCCACGTCCGACTGATTGCTGCGGAATCCGAGCCATGATCTGATTGACACGAACATCATGAGAAGTTAGTGTTCCATTTCATGAGCACGCCGCTGCAAGTCTATCTCGACGACGACGACCTCGAGCGCCTCGAGGCCTTCGCGCAGGATCGCGGCTGGAGCAAGTCCCAGGTTGTCCGCGCCGCGCTTCGGGCGTTGACACGTCAGCCTGCCGACGATCCGGTGCTCGAGCTGAGCGGGGACATCGACGGCCTGCCGGCGACTCTGAGCGGTGAGCTCGACCGCTATCTGAACGAGACCTTCGTTGCCGAGCCGCGCCCGCCGTACCGTACGCGAAGCCGCCGCAAGGCTGTTCGTCGATAGCGGCGCCTGGATCGCGCTGCGCAGCCGGCGCGATCAGCATCACGCCGAGGCGGATCGCGCGTTTCGCGCGGCCGTCGAACGACGTATTCCGCTCGTCACCACGAATCTCGTCATCGCCGAGGTCCATCGGCTGACCTTGTTCCGCGTCGGGACCGACGCGGCCATGCGCGCGCTCGACCGTATCGACGCGAGCCCCAGCGTGACGGTGCATCATGCGAGCAGCGAAGATCACCTCGCTGCGCGCCGATGGCTCGAGCGCCTCGCACCGAAGCCGATCACCTACACGGATGCCGTGAGCTTTGCCGTGATGCAGCGGGCGGCATGCACGCACGTGCTTGGCTTCGACGACGATTTCGTCGCGGCGGGTTTCGAGCGCTGGCGCGTGCCGGCGTGAAATCTTGGCTACAGCTGAGCAACCCGAGAGACGCTTCGATCGCGCCGATCGAAGTGCCCGCACTTGCCGATACCGGCTCCGTTTTCCTCTGCATCCCCGAGCACGTCTACGTTCAGCTCGAGCTCGACGTGCTACAGCCGCGGGAAGTCACGCTCGGCGCCATCCCGATGGAAGACATGGATCTCGTCGTCGATCCGCGCAAGCGAACGGTCGACGTGAATCCGGCAAGTCCGAACATCGCATCCGGGATCGTCAAACTCGCCGCATAGGGTGTTACCGGGGCGGTGTTCGCTCGGCGGGGCCGCCGTATCAAGCCTTCTCGCCGTCGAGCGAGCTCAGAAACCGTTCGATTCCGCCGGGCGTCAGAAAGGCTCCCGTGAGCGTGCGCCCTTCCGCGACCAGGGCCGGAATCGACTTCACACCGGCTTCCCGGGCGCGATCCCTATTCGTCAGAAACTCGAGCTTCTGAACTTCGACATCGGGATGCCTGCGAAGCGCGCAGTGCCGATGGCTTGAACGAGATCATCGGCGGCTGATCGCCCGGCCCTTGTCTGGCGCGAACGTCCGGCCAACGAGCGCCGGCATGCCGAGAATCGAAAGCAGGCGCGGCGATGTCGAGACGACGAACGGTAGGATCGCGACTGTTGACATGCGCCATAACGATGGTAGAGTACGCGCCCTCATGAATACGTGTAGCGACATTTTCGTAGTCGTCCTCGACGAGGACGTCATGCGGTAACGCCTTCCATATTTAGCGGAAGGCATCCGAACTGTGCCTTCCGGAAGACAGAAAGCCCCGGTCGGCTCAGCTAATCGGGGCTTTTTTTGTGCCGGCAGGCGCGTCCGTTGCCGTTGCGGATGTCCCGATGTAAGGCTGTTTCGTTCCCCCCTCGGAAGGCCAATCCCCCTTGAGCCTTCCGGTCTCGAGGCCCCGGCTGACTCAGTCATCCGGGGCCTCTTTTTTTGGCCCGATACAGTGATGTCGCTTCGAGCTCCGAGACATCGGAAAGAATGGGAAGTAGCGGTAACCTGACGCCCGAGGCGAAGGCTGAGGGCGTCACTTGTTCTCGCCAGCCTCAGGGCCGCACGCGCACGTACTTCTGCAAATTGCGCGGCCGCGGCTCGCCGCCGTAGAGATTGCCGGCGGCGTCGACGGCGACGAACTCGGCGCCGTTGCCGGCCGTTTCGCGCGGGTCTCCCCACTGATAGAGAATGAGCTCGTCGACCCAGCCCGTCGCCGCGTCGCCGATCCGAATGCCCATCTCCCAGCCGGGGTTCTGGACATCGTCGGATTCGGAGTCCGCGACGTAGATCCGCCCGTGCTCGTCGAACGCGATGCCGCTCGGGCGGCCGAACTGTGTCCAGGTCGCGAGGTGCTCGCCCTGCTGGTCGAAGATCTGAACCCGGTTGTTCGTCCGGTCGCCGACGAAGACGCGTCCCTCGTTGTCGATCGCAATCGTGTGCAGCGTCCGGAACTCACCGGGCCCGTAGCCGGTACGGCCCCAGGCCTCGATGAAACGGCCGTCGCCGGAAAACTTCACGACGCGGTTGTTGCCGTTCTCGGCATGGCCGTCGGCAACAAAAATGTCACCGTTGTCGGCGACGGCGACATCGGCCGGCGCGTTGAAGTGCTCGGCGTCCGCGCCCGGCTCCCCCGGCGTGCCGAGCACCATCAGCACTTCGCCCGTCGGGCTGAACTTGACGACCTGATGACCGCGCCGCCCGTCGGTGCGCTCCGGGCTCGCCGCATCCGTGACCCAGACGTTGCCGTCGTCGTCGACATCGATGCCGTGCGGCCAGATGAACATGCCACCGCCGAAGCTTTCGACGACGTTGCCGTCGCCGCTGAATTTGATGACGGGGTCGAGATCGGATTCGAGGCATTCCCAGCCGAAGCGCTCGGGTCCGGCATCGCAGCGGATCACGGCCCAGATGTGCTCACCGTCGGGATCGACGATGGTATCGCCAACGGCGCCCATTTCGCGCCCATCTGGCAGCTTCGCCCAGTCGTCGACGAGACGATACGGGTTCGGCAGGCTCTGGGACTGCGCGGCGCCGGCCCCGAGCAAGAGCAGCACCAGGAGCACAAGCAGTACGAGCAGCACGGAGCAGGTCATCGAAAGACGGATGCGAGTCAGCTCAACCATGGTTCGCCTCCCTGAGGACGGTCTGATGAAACGGGTTCGACGGCGCTGAAGAGATTGCTCGGGTCGATCGGATATTGACGCAGCACGGCGTAGCGATCGCCCATCCAGTGCCAGGCCGTATGCGCGATGACGACGGAGATAACGACGGTAATCAGTTGCTCGCGACGCACGTAGCGGAAAACGAGATTCAGCAGCGGCACGAGTAGCAGCAGAACGAAGAGCTGGCCGAGCTCGACGCCGACATTGAACGACAGGAGCGAGGTCAGCACGTGATCGCCGGCGAACTGCAATGTGTCGCGCAGCGCGAACGAAAAGCCGAAGCCGTGGACGAGCCCGAAACCGAAGGCGACGGCCCAGCGCATGCGGACATTGGGCGCGACAATGTTCTCGATTGCCATGTAGAAGATCGATGCCGCGATCAGCGTCTCGATCAGCGGCGTGAACCAGAGCACGTCGGGCGCGAGGCCGTAAGCCGAGCCGATCAAGGTCAATGAGTGAGCCACCGTGAATGCCGTGACGATGACGACGAGCGAGCGCAGGCTCCGGCGAAACGGCAGCACGAGGCAAAACAGAAACAGCAAGTGGTCGGCCCCGTCGAGAATGTGCTCGAATCCCTGAACGACGAAGCGAAACGCGGCTTGGTGCCAGCGCGGATCGAGCTCGACGATCTCGGGCGCGCCTTCGACCTGGTACATGCGTGTCACCCCGCCGGGCGCCTCGAAGCGAATCACGGTCGTGACGGCCAAACCGAGCCGCTCGAGCCCCGGCAGGATCGCGAATGCCGAATCCTCGGACTCGATCGGCAGCTCGAACAGCGCGTCGAGCAGGGCCTGTTGCCACGGGAGCTCGATCGACGCCGGCAGCGGCGGGCCGAGCACATGCTCCCGCGCGAGCGCATGCTCCGTGAACGACCGATCGCTCGGGATCGAGGCGCGCACGGCGATCAATTCCGGCGGGGACAAACGGCTGCCGTTCTCGAAGAGCTCGATATCGTTACTGAGCCACCGCATCGCGGCATCGCGTAGCGTCCGATCGGCCCGCCCGACGTCGAGGTACCCGGGTCCCGTGGTCGGAAACGTGATGTCCTGCATCGATTCGAGCGGCGCTCGGACGAGGAGCTCGAGCCGGTCGCCGGTGGGCTTGACGACGATGCGGACCGTGACGTCGCTCGGAATCTCGTGACTCGAGACGGCAGCAGGCCATGCCGCGATCATGGCCAGGCAGGCGAGCACGATGACGGGCCCGGCAGGCCCCCCGGTTCTGCGCACGACTTCTTCCGTTCCTGTCGCAGTCAACCTCACCGAGCCTACTCAAGTTCGCTACAATTTGGAAACAAGAGGGGGGAACGCCATGAATCGAGCCAATTCTCTGTCGTGCGCATGGGCCTTGAGCGTTTCAACTGCGTGCTTGCTGCTCGCCGGCTGCGGCGGCGAGTCGGCCGGTCAGGCCACGGGAGCCAGCGGCGAGCGCATGGCGCCGCGCTTCGAGGTGGATCCCTTCTGGCCGAAGCCGCTGCCGAACAACTGGCTGCTCGGCCAGACCGTCGGTGTGTCGGTCGATTCGCGCGACCACATCTGGATCGTGCACCGGCCGGGCTCGCTCAACGATCAGATCGAGGCGAGCGCCGGCATCAACGCGCCCGAAGGCTCATGCTGCGCAGCAGCCCCGCCCGTTCTCGAGTTCGACCAGGAAGGCAATCTCGTCAGCTACTGGGGCGGGCCGGGCGAGGGGTATGACTGGCCCGAGTCCGACCACGGCATCACGGTCGATCATCTCGACAATGTCTGGATCGGCGGCAATGGCCAAAACGATGCGCACCTGCTCAAGTTCACGCGCTCAGGCGAGTTCCTGCTGCAGGTCGGCAGCCCCGGCGCCAACAACGGCAGCAACGACCCGGACAACTACGGCCGCGTGGCCGAGATCTCGATCGATGCGGAGGAGAACGAGGCCTACGTCGCCGACGGCTATCTGAACAGGCGCGTCGCCGTCATCGACATGAGCACGGGCGAGCTCAAGCGTTACTGGGGTGCCTACGGCAACCGGCCCGACGACACCGATCTCGGCAACTACGATCCCGAAGCGCCGCCGGTGCAGCAGTTTCGTAACCCCGTGCATTGCGCCCAGCCGTCGAACGACGGGCTCATCTACGTCTGCGACCGCGTCAACAATCGGATCCAGATTTTCGAGAAGGACGGGACCTTCGTCGACGAGCTCATCATTGCGCCGCTGACGCTCGGCGCAGGCTCGGTTTGGGACATCGCGTTCTCGCCCGACGAGGCACAGACTTACATCTATCTCGCCGACGGCCTGAACGAGAAGATCTACATGATCGAGCGCGAGACGCTAGAGGTGCTGACGGCCTTCGGCGAAGGCGGCCGCCAGCCCGGCCAGTTCTTCGGCGTGCACAACATCGCGACGGACTCGGCCGGCAACATCTATACGACCGAGACCTACGAGGGCAAGCGGCTGCAGAAATTCGTCTACCGCGGGCTCACGCCGGTCGAGGCCGAGTTCCAGGGGACGGTATGGCCAGAATGACAATGTATGGCCGAAGTCGCGCCGAACACACTCCGGCAGGAGGGGGAACATGCAGATACGTATGAAGCATCATGGAACCAGGTTCGCTGTTGGGCCACTGACCGCGCTGCTGCTGGCGCAATTGACTGCGCTGCCGGCGGCGGCGCAATCCGAGAGCGCCGGATTCGACTTCAGGATCGATCACGTCGGCATCAGCGTCGCCAACCTCGAGGAGTCGGTCGACTGGTATGTCGAGATGCTCGGTTTCGAGCTCGTGAGCCCGATCAACCGCAACCCGGACTCGGCGATGACGATCGCGCGGCTCAGGCGCGGGGACTTCAACATCGAGCTCTTCGAGATCGAAGGCGCTGCGCCGCTGCCCGAATACCGGCGGGATCCTTCGGCCGACTTACGTGTGCACGGCCTTGCGCACTTCGCGTTCCAGGTCGATGACGTTGCGGCCGTTCAGGCCGAGCTCGAGGCGAAGGGCGTCGAGATCGTCATGCCGCTGACCGAGAACCGCACGAACTTTTTCTTCGTCAACGACAACTCGGGGAATGCGTTCGAGTTCATTCAGCGGCGGTAGGGGCGGGCGGCTGCACGCAGCTGTCTCCGGACCCGCTCAAAGCTGGAATCCCACCCCGATGCGCGCGCGTCAGCGCCGCTGCCGCATCCGGTCCCAGTATTCCTGCAGCGTGCCTTCGAGCTCGAGCCCCCGGAAGAACGGATACGGGTCGCAGTCGTATTCGAGGATGATGGTATCCGGTGTCTTCCGCCACTGGCGATGACGCGTGATCGGGCGCCGGTAGTTCTGAGGATCGTAGATCGTCATTTCGCTCTGCATCTGCCGCCCGTCGTCGCTGAGCGACATGCGCTCGATGATGCGGGCCTGCTCGGACAGCGGCTGGCCGTTGAGGTCGACGAATGCGGCAGTCAGTTGCCTCGTCTCTACGACGAGCGTCGAGCCATCCCAGTGGCCGATCGAGTAGCCCATCGACCGGTGAGGAAGATCGGTCGGAAAGCTGCGCCCGTCGAGGTGAATCCGGCGGACCTCGTGAAAGCTCTCATAAAGAATCGTGAGCTGGGCTTCGTTCTGCAGAATCTCGAGCGGATAAGGCCAGCCCGACACGCGCACGACGCCGGGCGATACGCAGCGCAGCGCCGGATCGTCGAGATAGTGATAGTTATCGACACTTTCCTGTGCCGCCGGCCTGTAATCCAGATGCACCTTCGCGATGCCGGACGACGTGCGCGACCAGATGCCACTGAAGTCGACCGGTTGCGGCGGCTGCTCGGGACGAGCACGGATGCGCTCCGCGTGCCACGTGCCTGCGGGGGCGTCGAGCGGCGGCTGAAGCACGCCGCTCAGCGTGCCATCTGCCAGGGAGCCTGAGAGGTGGTAGCTCAGCAGCCGGCCGCCGCCATCGCGCGTGTCGATGTCGAGCTCGAGACGTCTGTCATCGATTTCAGTGGCAACCGGCCCGCCGTCGACGAACGCGGTGATGCCGTTTCCGGAATATTCGAACTGCAACACACCCGTATGATCCGTATTGCCGACATCGAGAGTCAGGAACCAGTCCCCGCCCAGAGAGTCGAGGGTCAGCGGGTCCGTCGGCTGCGAGAAGGCATTGCCGCCGAGGCAAGCTACGAAGAGTAGAGCAAGCCGAAAACTCCGCATCAATCGTTCGGCTCCCCTGTTGGATACACGACTTCGCCCGACTCGAAGCGGACTTCCTGAATCCAGATCTTGCGCGTATCGCCAATTCCGAGGTTGCCGTGCAGAGTGATCTTGTCGCCGAGCTTGATCGTGTCACGCGACCAGCCGATCCGTGTCAGCGCGTTCGGGCTTCGCGTCTGTGCATCCCAGATGACCTCGTTGCCGTTTGCATCCGTCACGGCGATGAAGTAGCGCGCATGCGGATTCACGTAGAGCACCTCGATGACTTCGCCCTCGACATCAGCGAGACGGTCGTAGTCGAACTCGGCTGCAAAAGAATGATGGGCATGCAGTACGCCCTGCTGCGCGAGGAAGGCGAAACCAATAATCAGTCTGAAGATACGTAAGCGCACGGCGCCGATTCCCTGGTGGCCCGGTAGGACAACACTCGACAGTCTATGCTCGCAGCAAAAATCGGACATCACAAGCTGTCGATGCCGCATTGTCACCGCGCAATCGCGTGCGGAGCCGGCTGGCACTGCCCGAACTCGATCGGCACGGTGCTATATTGCGTACAGCGACCAACGGGGGATTTCGGGTATGCGCAAGAGGCGGGGTGCGCCAATGATTGTCGCAACCGATCTGCGCCGCAGGGCCGTGGTTCATGCAGGCATCTGCGTCGCCGGCAGCGGTGCGTTCATGTCGTGGGGCATGGCGCTCGGGCAAGGCGATGTCGTTGTCGACGATCGCGTCGAGTTCCGCCGCGTGGTTGCCGCGAACCGCATTCTCGCGAACGAAGGCGTCGTCGATGCTTTCGGCCACGTCAGCGTTCGCGACCCTCGCAATCCCGACCGCTACGTCATGTCGCATGCGCGCAGTCCCGCCCTCGTCGAGATCGGCGACCTCATGGTGTTCGCGCAGGACGGCACGCCGCTCGATTCGAGCGGCCGCGGGCCTTATGGTGAGCGCATGATCCACGGCGCGATCTACGAAGCGCGCCCGGGTGTCAACGCCATCGTCCATCATCATGCCTACTCCGTGATTCCATTCAGCGTGACGTCGACGCCGCTCGTGCCGTTGACGCATACGGCCTCTGTCATCGGCGCGCACATCCCTGTCTGGGACATCGCGCGGGAGTTCGGCGACACCGATACGCTCGTCAGATCAATGGAAATGGGCCGGAGCCTTGCTGCGACGCTCGCCGACAACACATGTCTCCTGATGCGCGGGCACGGCGCCGTCGTCGTCGGCGCCTCGATCAAAGAGGCCGTGCTCTCGGCCGTCTACCTCGAGGTCAATGCGCGAATTCTGGTTCAGACGCTTACGCTCAGCGACTCGCCGATCACGTTGAGCGATCGCGAAATCGAGCTCGCGCGCGAGACACAGTTCTCGCCGCTCGGCGCCGATCGGGCCTGGGAGTACTACAGCGGCCGGGCCGGCATCAATCCGGAATAGCTTGCCCCGTACTTGCCGCGGGCCGGCCGCTCAGGGCCGCGTGACGCACTCGTACGGCAGAAATTCGAGCCCCGGGTCCCAGCGAAAAGTCACGTAGCTCTCGGCAACGACGGTGCGCGTGAACGTCGCAGGGTCGGTCGCGCTCAGGTCGTAGCGCAGCTCGTCGAACGCCGCGTTCGGTGTGAAGCGCTCGACGATCCGCATCGCGAGACTCTGCGGCACGCCCTCGAGCCCGTAGAGCTGAAACCATGGCCAGTCGATGCCCGTCGTCGTGACCACGAGGCTTTCGCCTTCCCAGCGGCCGGTTGAATGGCCGAGCGGCGTTGGCGCGAGGCCGCTGACGTCGATTTCGGGGTCCATGTGAACGACGCGGTCGAGCGCGAAGTATTCGTTCATCAAAACGATATCGCCGCCGCGCGCGACGAATCGAATCGGGTGCCCGCCGCTGCGGGAAATCACGCGCGGCATGCCGGGCGGCGTGCAGCGGAGCAGGGGATCGTCGGTGATCGGATCGTAGGCTGCGCGCGCCGCCCCGGCGGCGTCCGTCAGCGGCGGGTCCTCGGCCCAGTCGGGCGGACGATTCCCGGCCGGCACCCAGACGCGGAAAATCCCCTCCGCGGCGTCGGGGGCGGCCTGCTCCGGTGTGAGCGCGGAGCGGCGAATGCTGATGACGTCATCGGTGTCGGACCACCTGGGCTCGGCCGTCGTGCGCAGCAGAATCTCCTTTCCGTCCGGCATCAGCACGTTCGTCACGTACATATGACGGTCGCGCCGCCGCGAAGGGTTGCCCGCGAAACGCACTGTCGTGCCGACGCCGACGAGATCGCGCGGGATGCCGGCCCGATCGAGACGCATGACGCCCATGCCCTCGAGCTCCCAGACCGTCGTCTCACCGTCGAAGTCTTCCGTGCTGATCGTGAGCCTGACGTGTGGATTGCGCCAGAGCACATCGACGACGGTGCCGACGGCTTCGACGATCGTGCCGTCGTCGTACTCTGCCACCGAATGATGCGCTGCCGCCGGCGTTGAAACGGCGATCGTGAGAACAGCGGCGAAGGTGACGGAGCGCGTATTCATGACGGCCTGCCTGGTCGGCTCGGAGTATAGGGATTCGGCGCCATCGCCCGCAAATGAAGCGGTCGCCGTCGGGGGAGTCATGAAGCGCACGGCATCGTGACGCACGAAAGCGACTTCGGTGGACCCGAGTCGCTTTCGTATTAGATGGACGCAAGGACAGTTCTGCTTCGATCCGGCTTTAGGTCCTTTTACGTTCCGCCGATCTTTCGACCTGCTTCCCGCTTCAGGAACCCGTCGCCGTTGTTGGTATCGGGCCTGTCCCGGCATAGTACCTGGGCGCTTCCGAGGGTCACCCAAGTGCTCCCAAGTCCCCTCGATCGACTTTCGCCAATCGGTCAGATCATGGGCTCTGCCTTAGCGTCCAACCGCCCCCAACACCGAGGGGAGGCTCGGACCTCCTCTTCTGCAGGGCGGCGTCAGTAGCCGAAGCCGCTGACGTGAGGCCGAAGCCTCACGATCGATTCTAATCGGTGAGCTTCGCATCACAAGGTTCGATCCAACGCGCCAACGCGTGCAAACGAGCGTCCGGATACTTCCATTGTTTTCTTCACGTCGTTTCGCAAGTTCGCCGCCACGCTTTGCGTTCGATCTGCGCAAAGCGGCGAATTCGTGTTTTCGAATCTGTATTGCCGGCACGCATTTGCGTTGAAGACGTGCAGTCAACATTGAGAAACGCTCCGTAACAGCTTCAATCGCGCCATGCCGGCCGGCCGCTTCCGAACGCCGCGTGCCGTCAGAACCGAAACGTATAGCTGTACTTGATCGAGACATCTGCCCCGAGCGATTCGAAGCTGTTGTCTCGATCGAAGTCCTGGACGTTGTGATTGATCACGAGGAAAGCCTCGCGCCCGGGCTCCGGGAACCAGTGGATGCGGCTGTTCAGGCCGACGACCTCCGATTGGTTGTCGTATTGGATCAGCGTGACCCAGCTCAGCCTCGGCGAGAACGCAACCTCGGCGCGATACTGGGCGAGCCGCGTGATGAAGTCGCCTTGCGGCAGATGGATGTCGTTCGTCTCGTAGCTCAGTGAGGTGAAGAAACGGCGGGCGGGCCGCCACGAGACGCCGATCCCGGTCTCCACGCGGTCGCCGCCGTAGAACGGCCCGATGCGGTAGTTGAGATTACCCCAGACCTGGCGGTTGTCGGCCGTCTCGAGCATGAGCTCGATGTCGCGAAACGAGTAGGCGCCGACCGGAATCACGACGCCTTCGGAAATCTCGAACGGCTCGATCAGCACCTCGTCGCGCCAGTGATGGCGGGTTTGCAGCTCGTCGCCGCGCTGGCTTTGGAGCTCGAGCAGGCGCCAGGTCCGCCGCTTCGACTGCAATCCGCCATCGGCGAGGTAATCCGACTTCTCGAAGTTGACGCCGGTCAGGATCGAGCGCAGGAAGCCGCCGCTGCGTCGCCAGGTGTACTCGGTGCCGAAGTCGATCAGCTCGATACCCGCGTTGTTGACGAAGCCGAGCCCCGGATTGAAATTCTCCTCGATGCGGCTGAAGTGCAGGTCGCCGCGCCAGCCTTCCTCGTTCGGCGAGTCGACCCGAATGCCCCAGGCGCGGTCCTCGCCCGCGAGGCCTTGCGTTTCACTCTGCTGCGCCCAGGCATTGGCCGCGATCGAGCGGCCGCCCGGCAGGCGCGTGTTGCGGTAGGCGAAATCGACGCCTTCGAGCGAATTGTCGGCGTTCGATCTCGGGTCGCCTTCGGTCGCGATGAAGCCGACGGCCGATTCTCCGAGGATGTTGGCGGAGACTCGCGCGACAACCGCATTGTCCGGGGCAAAGATCGTCGGCTGGCCGTTCACGGAGCCAGCCGAGGAATCCTGGCGCACGGCGAGCGCGCCGATGTTGAAGCGTCCGACGCGGCCCGTCACCTTGCCGCCGATCTCGAGATCGACGGGCTCGCCGCCGGCCGAGAGCCCGATGCTGCGCGAGAAGAACGGCCGGCCGTTCTCCTCGAGCGCGCCGAACTCAAAGATGTCGGCGTCCTGCAGAAAGAAATCGCGCTTCTCGGGGAAAAAGAGGCCGAATCGCGTCAGATTCACCTGCCGGTCGTCGACCTCGGTGGCCGAGAAGTCCGTGTTGATCGTCAGCGCGCTCGTTAAGCTCGGCGTGATCTTGTAGAAGACGTCGAGCGAGGGCTCGGTGTCGGTTGCCGAGACCGAGAGCTCGCCGGGCTCCGCGGCGAAGGTCTTGCTCCGAGTCACCGCGACCGACGGGACGATGTCGAGCCCGACGCCCTGCCGTAAGCCCTCGAAGCCCACCGCGATGCCGGA
Organism: Gammaproteobacteria bacterium; assembly: GCA_035513215.1. Classification (GTDB taxonomy): domain Bacteria; phylum Pseudomonadota; class Gammaproteobacteria; order Steroidobacterales; family Rariloculaceae; genus DATCZB01. The sequence goes on from DATKCK010000050.1 coordinate 46,394, forward strand.
CGTGCTCGGATCTGTCTGGCGGTTCCGCGAGACCCAGCCGATACGCTCGTCGCGCCGCGCGATGCCGCGGCGGAAGTTGATGCCCCAGGTGTCGCCTGTCGGATCGAACGAGATCGACTTCAGCGGGATTTGCATCTCGGCGATCCAGCCCTCGTCGTCGACGGAGGAGGCGACGTACCAGATGCCCTGCCACTCCCATTCGGTCTCGGTGACATTCTGGAAGATGCCCTCCTGACGGACGCCGTTCGGGTTGGTCAGGAATCGATAGCCGCTGCGCCTGTCGTAGAAGGGATCGATGTTGATGGCGATGAAGTCGTCGCCGAAGACCTGCTCGCCCTGGCGCATGATTCTGGAGGTGATCTGAGACGGATCGCTGTCGAACATCCGCGCGCCGATGTAGAGCGAGTCGTCGTCGTAGAGAAGGTAGATGACCGTGCGTTCCGAGGGCTCGTCGTATTCGACCGGCTCGATCTCGTGCATGTCGTCGATGGCGGCGGCCGTCTGCCAGACGGCCTCGTCGAGCACGCCGTCGATGACCGGCGGTGCCGAGGCGCGCATTACCGCAACGGATTTCTCCTGCGCGCCACGAATCACGGCTTCCTGGCCGACGGCGGTGGCCGCGGCGAGGCAGAGGAGGATCGAGCAGACGCTGGCGGCCCTGGCACGAAACGTTCTCAACGAAAAGCTTTCCTTCTCCATCGGCAGCCCGGCACGGAGCACGTCCATCTGCGCTTCACTTTAAGGTAGTCTTCCAAAGAGTCTCATGAAAGATGTTCGCGAAATTGTTCCAGATGCCCGCGACGGGCTCACTCGCAAGGAGCGCATTGTCCTGCATGTGCTGCACGAGACTCAACGCGAGCGCGGCGGTCGGTACGTTCCGACCACGATGCTCTGGGGGCGCGTTTGCGAGCACTTCTATATCAGTCCCGACGAGCTCTCGACGATGCTCGCCCGCCTTGGCGCCCGGTAACCAGGCGATGCGGTCTTATCACGCAAAGTTCTACATTCCGATCCTTCTGCTTTGGGGCTCGGTGGTGCTGTCGGCCCTGAATCCCGTACTGGTTCAAAGCGACATCCGGTTCGACCCCTATGTTCAGCGCAACGATCTGTTGCGGATCGAGCCCGGCGGCGACGTCGCGCTCGATGACCTGATTATCTATCGGCTCGACTGGGTCGATTACGTGGCGCGAGTCATCGGTCTGCCCGGTGATGAGATCGTGCTGGGCCTCGACGGAAACTCGATCGTTCGCAACGGCGAGCGAATCGAGGTGGCGCCGCAGGGATTCGAGATCGCGACGAACGAGCCCGGAGTGGTGATGGTCGAGGACGGTCAGCTGGCCGTCTATGTGCACAACATGCGGCGCAATCCGGTGATGGTCGTCATCAGCCAGGATGCGATTCGAGGGCCGGTCGAAGGGATCTACCGGTATGCGGGTCTCGGCCGCGCCGAGTGGTTGACGATCGGCTTCTACTCCGTGATCGTGCTGGGTCTCATCCTGTTGCCGTATGCCGCGTTCATGCGGCAACCATCCCAGACCCTTTCTCGAATCGTCGTCCTCGTGACGCACACGTTTCTGACCTTGGCCGTAGCGGTGGGCCTGCTCGTGGCCAGCTTGCCCGGTGACCCGATGCGCGTTGGGGCAGCGGATCCGATATGGTGGTGGTTTCCGCTCGCGGTCGTGTCGGGTTTCCGGCTCGAGTTGCTGCTCGCCGTCGGGCTCTTTGTGGCAGCTCAGTGGTTCAGCCTGAATAAGCCTTGGCGCCGTGGGGAGTGTGTCATCGCCCAGTCTTGAGGGGAGACCTCGCCCGCGAGGCGATAATCAGCCTCGAGACCAGGGACTATCGCTTTTTGGGTGGTCGATAAACAGATGCATCGCGAACGACGAGTAACATACCGATCACGAATACGGCCAAAGAAAAGACGACAAGCCATTCCATGTCAGGTTTCCTCGAGATCGGCTATGCGCCGATATGCGACGCGGTTCATCCAGAATACCGCAGCGGTGACAGCAATTGAAGCGATGCTTGCGGCAAACACGACCACGGCGCTAGCTGTGGAGTAGGATTGGGCGAGCCAGCCAAGCAGGGATGCGTCGACCACGACCAGAAGGCCGAACGGGACCTTCAGCCATCCAATCTCTTCCTTGAGGCGATCGATTCTTGCCACGCGCTGTCTGTCGTTGAAGGTTGTCGGGATCATCAGTGCGATATCGGCATGTAGCAACTGCAGATTCCACACAATTCAAGGAGATTCGTGACGCTCAACCCGCTCACCTCACCGCCTCGGCGAACGCCTCGATCACATACGCACTGACATCGAGGATCTGCTGCGCCGTCAGCGCCGCCCCGAATGGCGGCATGGCGTTCTGACCCTCACGCACGACGGCCTGCACGCGCTCGAGATCGTCGAGCGCCCCGAGCGGCGCACCGCCGCCATGCCCGCCCTGCCCATCGTCGCCATGGCAAGGCAAGCAGGTCTGCCGATAGAGCTCCGCACCGCTCGCAAGATCGGGTTCACCGACTGCTTCCGCCGCCATCGAGACCGCCAGCACGAGCGGCGTATCGCCCGGTGACGCCTCGCCGAGCATGCCGTTGAGACCGAACAGCCAGAGGCTGTCGCCGCGCGCCGAGCCGATCAGCGCATTGCCGCCCGACAAGACCGCGACGTACTGCTGCCCGTCGTGCTCGAAGGCGCTCGCCGGTGAATTCACACCGGCGCCGGTTTGAAACTCCCAGAGCAATCGGCCCGAATCCGAGTCGAGCGCGATGAAGCGCCCGTCGTTGCGCCCCGTGAACACGACCCCGCCGGCCGTTGCCACGGAACCGCTGTAGCACTGATCGGGCCACTGCACGCGCCAGCGCGCCGTGTTGGTCGTGACATCCATCGCGACGAACAGACCGAGCCGCGGCACGCCGCTCGGGATGCCGACCCGTCCGCCGGTGTAGGATTCGCTGTACGTCGGCTCGCCGAGCTCGATGTGGCCGCCGGTGAACGTGCCCGGGAAATCGGAGGCGCAGACGAACAAAGTCTCCCGCGCCGGATCGTAGGAGCTTGGCGGCCAGCTCGCGCCGCCCCAGATACTCGGGCGCGCGATGACGGGCTCGGGCCCATAGAACGGCGTAAAGATCCGGCCCTCGTTGACGAGCTCGTAGCCGAGCAGCGGCACCTCGACATGCTGCGGCACGACCGGCTCGCCGAGCGGAAACGGCTGCGTCGCCGCCGTCGCCTGGCGCGGCTCCTGCGGCACCGGCCGCTCCTCGATACCGATCAGAGGCTCCCCCGTCTCTCGGTCCAGGATGTACGCGAAGCCGGTCTTGCCGACCTCGACGATACCGCGGCGCATGCGCCCATCGGCATCGAAGAGCACGACGGGATTGCTCGCATCGTAGTCCCAGATGTCGTGGTGCACTTGCTGGAAATGCCAGCGGTATTCACCGGTTCTGACATCGACGGCGACGATCGAGGCGGAGAAGAGATTGTCGCCCGGACGGACTGAGCCCGTGTAATCGGGGCCGGCATTCGCCGTCGCGAAATAGAGGAGCCCGAGCTCGGGATCGACGGCGGGCGTCTGCCAGATCGCGGCGCCGCCATGTTCCCAGGCATCGCTGTCGGCAGGCCACGTCTCGTGCCCGATGTCGCCTGGCCCCGGGATCGTATAGAACGTCCAGATCACGGATCCGTCCCTGGCATCGTACGCCTTGATCCGGCCTCGCGTGCCGAGGTCCGCGCCGGCAAAGCCGGTGATGACCATGCCGTCGAAATAGAGCGGCGCGGCCGTGATCGTGAAGCCTTCCTGCCAGCGCTCGGCCTGCGTCACCCAGACCGGCTCGCCCGTGGCCTGATCGAGTGCGACGAGCCTGCCGTCGAGCTGACCGACGAAGACCTTGCCGTCACCGACGACGACACCGCGATTGGCCCAGCCGCAGCAGACCGCGGTCATGTCGGGATCGAGCTCGGCGTAGTACTCCCAGAGAATCTCGCCCGTCTCGACGCTGACGGCAAAGACGTCGTCGGCGCCGGTCGCGATGAAGATCACGCCGTCGTAGATGACCGGCGCCGCCTCGCCCGAGTACCTGGGCTCCAAACCGGAGCCGCGCAGGTGCGTGCGCCAGACGCCCGCGAGCTCCGCCACGTTGTCACGACCGATTGCCGTTAGCGGGGAGTAGCGCTGATTGAAGATGTTGCCGCCCATCGTCGGCCAGTCGCGCGTCGGCAACGCGGCGAGCTCGTCCGAAGAAAACGCCGGCGCGCTGGGTATCGGTGTGCCAGGCCGCGCCTGCGCCTGCGCCTGCGCCTGAGTCTGCGCCTGCGCCTGCGCACAGGCGAAGAGCGCCGCCAGCACGAGCGCGCCACGGGGGACTACGCCCTGGAATTCGTTCACACGTTCTTTTGGCACTCGAGGGTACGCGTTTCCGGCGACACGCAAGTGTAGCACCGCGTAACAGGCGCGATGCTGTGCGCGGCGCAGTGGCCGCAGCTCATAACAAGTCATGTATTCTTGTCAGCTGAAGACTTGGTGAACGGAGCGCGTCATGGGTGAGTGCCTTACCAACAGTGCGCAGCGACGTATCGTTCGTGCACTTGCGCTGGCGGCGACGCTCCTCGCCGATGCGGCTGTGCACGCGCAGGTGACTGCCGAGATCCGCGCGAGCATCGAGGCGCACGAGCCGCCGCCCGATGTCGAGCCGCTGCCGGTGGATCTTTTCACGACGCATGACTTCTACCGGGATTCCGAGTATTGGCAGGACCCGCGCTATACGCGGTGCAACACGCCGTGGCAGGTCGGCGAGATGTGGGTCGACAATGTCGTTGGCGAGTGGGGGGACTGCGAGCACGGACTCTCGGTCGATGAGCTCAAGAGCCGGTATCCGTATACGACGGCCGAGGCGCACTACAACGCACTGCTCGCCGAGGTCGAGGCGCGTGGCGGGCCGACGATCTACGACCGCAACCGCCCGCCGCCGGACTGGGATGGCTACTACGATTCGCGCACCTTGCAGCCCGAGCAGTGGACCTTCGGCAACAACGTGCAGGCCGGCACGTTGATGCAGATGCTGACGCCGGAGTATCAGCAGCGGTTTGCTCAGGCGCTTTATCACGTCGGGGTCAGCAACTCGCCGCAGTGGATGTCCTCGACCTGCTACCCGGAAGGCATGATTCGCTGGTGGGCCCAGGGGATTCGAGACATTCAGGTGTCCGTCACGCCCTGGCAGGTGCAGCTCGTCTCGGGCACCGCGCTCAACTTTCTGCGTCAGATTCTGATCGGCCAGCGGCACGCGACGCTGATCTCGCAGTGGTACGGCGAGACGGTCGGCTTCTGGGACGGCGAGACGCTCGTC
>DATKCK010000051.1:0-82534 GCA_035513215.1 Gammaproteobacteria bacterium
AGCAGCAGAGCTTCGGCGACGGCACGGAGCCGCTGTCGATCTAGACGGCCTGTCGCTTCAGGGCAGCAACCTCATCCCGGTCAGGGGAGCAGGCCCCATCTCGCGCGGAAACCTCGCGCGTCGACGTGCAGGAACGGCCCGTGCGCCGAGGTGCTGCGATAAACGCCGAGACCTCCGCGAAAGTGAGCATTCTCGGGCCGCGAGAAGAGTTCGTCCGCGAGGCGGTACAGGAATTGCGCGTCCCGGTAGTCGAACGCGCCGTCGCGATTGAGGTCGTCCATGATGTCGTCACACGGCGAGACATCGATGTAGATGTCGGCCGCGCCGCCGTAGATGTGGCGGCTGTGTTGGCCGTTGCCGATCGCGCGGTTGTAGTTCGGCGTGCGGTAGCCGCTCATCACGGTGAACGAATCGGTCGCGATCCCGCGGTTGTTTACGTGCTCGAGCAGGAGCTCGAGCTTGAGCAGGAGATCCTCCCTGAGGACGAGATACCTCGGCAGATCCATGGATTGCTTGGAAGGAAACTGGGCCAGGCGGAAGTTCGGGGAGAGCGCAATATCGGCCGTGTCCTCGTTGAGCTCGAAAAAGCCGTCCGGGGCGTTGTAGAAGGGGTTGCCGCGCAGGGGCGCGGGATACGACCCGATCGAATAGCCGTTCAGTCGGCCGTTCGCGATTTGGCCTGCCGGATGGAGGATCAGGGCATTGAGCTGAATCCTGTCGTCCGGGGTCTCGAGAACGAGCTCCGCGACGCCCGGGTCCGCGGGTGCTGTCCACTGCCACTCGCCCGGGCCGGTTGCCGTCAGGCTACCGCGGTTGGCCGTCGCCGTTGCGCCCGCTGCGGTCAGCCTGAATCGCTCTCCCGGCAGAACGTAGACCGCGAAGACGCGATACGGAATCACGAGGTCGCCGTTGACCGTCACGCTGAAGCTCGCCCTGCCGGATTCGAAAGCCGCGGCGGTCGATGGGTGAAATGCCGGGAATGTGCCCAGGCAGACGAGCAGCGTGCGGAGAAGTTTAGGTCGGCGGATCTTCACGCAGCTCTCGCAGCACGGGCACGTCGCGTTCGTAAATATCGTCGCGGAACTGGAGCACGCCGTCGGGGTCGACCCAGACCGTCCAGTACAGCAGATGCACCGGTATCGGCCGGGGCAGCGTCACCGTTTGCTCGCGACCTTCGGCGACGGCGCGTTCGATCGCTTCCGCCGTCCAGCGCGGATTGTCGCGCAGCAAGAGCTCGGCCAGTGCCAGCGGCTCGTGCAGGCGGATGCAGCCTGAGCTGAATGCGCGCACGTCCTCGCCAAATAGCTCGCGCGCCGGCGTGTCGTGCAAGTAGACCGAGAACTGATTCGGGAACATGAACTTGACGCGGCCGAGCGCGTTGAGCTCGCCGGGCCGCTGGCGGAGCCGGTAGCGAAAGCTCTGGCCGCTCATGGTCGACCAGTCGATGCTTGCGGGGTCCACGCGCCGCTCGTCGCTGCCCCAGCCCTCGAGCAGATCGTAGCCCTGTTCTGCGAGATAGTCCGGGTACTGCCGGATCAGCGGCAGCTTATCCTGAATCGCGATGCGCGACGGGACCTCCCAACTCGGGTTCAGAACCAGGTAGCGAATGTTGTCCGAGAAGACCGGCGTGCGCCGAAACGGGCGGCCGACGACGACGCGCATCGACATCACGGAATCGCCCTGCTCGACGACGTCGAGCCTGAAGCCCGCGATATTGACGATCACATAGCGCTCGCCGAGCGATTCGGGCAGCCAGCGCCAGCGCTCGAGATTGACGATGATCTGATTGATGCGCTGCTGTATCGGCACATTCAGCGCCGCGAGCGTCGCGCGGCCGACGAGGCCGTCGGCCGTGAGGCCGTGGCGGCTCTGGAATCGAATGACTGCCGCCTCGAGCGCCTCGTCGTAGACCTGGCCGGCCGCGCCGTCGCCGATCAGGTCGCCGGAGAGCCGCAGACGGCCGCGAAGCTGTTCGATGCGGGGATCGGAGTCGCCGGGGCGCAGTGTCGGCCCGGCATCGATCTCGGGCCAGCCCCCGTTGTCGCGAATTCGGCGCAGCTCGGTGAGTCTCGTGGCCAGCTGTTGATACTCGGGATGTCGCGGCAGCAGCTCCTCCAGCAGGGCACCGGGATCGGCGCCTGTGCCTATGGCCTCGAGCACGGGAACGAGATCCCGATGCCGCCGGTTCGCAATCCACTCCGAGTTGAGAGTCTCGGGATTCAGCCTCCCGGCGAGAAAATGCGAACCGAGAATGAGAAACGAGTCGCTGAGCGCAAGCTCCAGATCGACCAGCTCGCCCATCCGGTCGCCATCGATCGATTCGATGGCTTCGAGATGGTAATGCTCCGGCCGCAGGCCGTTACGGGCCGGCTCCGTTTCGAGCCACTCGATGAACGCTTTAGCCTGCGCCGACAGGCCATCCTCGGACACCCAGAGCGGCTCGAAGTCGCGGCCGGGATACAGACGCCTCAGCGTCTCCCTGGCGAAGATCCGCTCGTCCATGACGTCGAAGCTTTCGGTCACGAGGCCCGCTTCGACTCGATGCCTCAAACGCTGCTGGATCTCGCTTTGCGCGTGGACCGGGACGGCAGCAAAAGCGCAGGCCGCCACAATCACGACAGACGAGATAGATCGATGTCCCATTCCCGCTACCGTAGAACAACTCGCAAAATCATAGCACGCGGCCACGACGCGGTCGGTGACGGGTGCACGGTCGAGACGATGCGCTCAACGCCTGACGTCGGCCATCACCTTGAGGCTGCCGTCGGGCAGAGTCGCCCGAATGAACATGCCGCCGTTCGTTCCGTCCTTGCGCGCGAAGAAGACGACCTCGATTCGATCGCCTGGCTCGAGCGTGTCGCGGCTCCAGCCGCGCCGTCCGAGATAGCTCGGGGTCATGCCTTCGAGCGACCAGACGACTTCCGTGCCGTCGTCACCGGTGACGATGACGTCGACCCGCGTGTGCGGCTCGATCCACTCAAAGGCGGCAACCGTTCCGGTAACGATCTCTTCTCTGGAAGTGTCGTACATGACCGGCGCGTGATGCGCGAACGATGTTGCGAGCGCCATCAGGATCGCGAGCAGCGAGATGCAGCGAAGTTGCAGGCTGATGCGTCGTCTATACTGACTGAAATGAACGATTTTCGAATCAGGCGCGGCCTGCTTGCGGGCGTCGCCGCAATCGGCGTCGCGCTTGCGAACGCGTCCGCGCAGGCGCAGCGGGCGCCGAGCTCTCTGCATGGTTCCGTCACGCTGTCGTCGGAATATATGCAGAACGGCCTTGCGCACACTCACGATGAGCCGTCGCTCAGCGTGTCGCTCGATTTCGAGCACCAGTCCGGGTTCTTCGTCGGCGGTGCTGTCGCCAACGTCGACTACATCGCCGAATCGCAGTTCGGCAAGCCGCGCGACACCGCCGCGAACGTTTATGCCGGTTATCTGTGGCGCCGCAACCAATGGATGGTCAATTCGAGCGTCGCGCGCTATCAATACCCCGACATCGAGCGCAGCTACGATTACACGCAGGCGACCGCCAACGTCGCGTTTCGCGACCGCTACTTTTTCACCGTTTCCAGAACCGGCGACTATCTCTCGATCTACGACAGCGCCGAGGTGTATCGTGCCGGCGTCGCCTTGCCCTGGCTGCGAAACATCGAGTTCGGCGTCAATGCCGGAAGATTCAGCGCGGATGGTTCCTTCGACACGTCCTATACATTCTGGGATGCGGGTCTTTCCCGATCGATAGGCAGGTTTGCGCTGGATCTCAGGTATCACGACAACACCTACGGCTTCTCGAGTCTCCTCGGCAACGACGCGAGCAATCTGTGGGTTCTCAGTCTGACCTATCCGTTCCTGCCGATCGCGGGACGGGATCGCTAGTCTCAGTCGGCACAGAGTTCGCTGCCCTCGACCTGCGCGACCGCGCGACAGGCGTTGACGGATCGCTCGGTGGCGGTGCCGACCAGAAGCTCGATGAGCTCGGCGGGAGCGATGTCCGGACGAAGCTCCCGGATCAGGGCGGAAACGCCGCTGACGTAGGCGGCGGACATAGAGTTGCCCGAGAAGAACGCGTAGCTGTTGTTCGGCGCCGTCGACATGACCTCGACGCCGGGCGCCCTGAGCAGATTCGATGCGTTGGGCATCGCGGGTGACTGGGAAGACTCGGCGGCGATGACTAGCCGGTGCGAAGACGGGAAAGCATTGTCGCCGGCAACCGGCGGCACTGGAAGCGCGGCAACGACGATGATCCCTTGCGCGATTGCGGCATCGATCAGCACGCTCAGGAGCGGATCGAAAGGGCCGGAAAGGCTGAGATTGACGACGTCCGCGTCGAGCTCGATCGCAGCTTCGAGCGCGCGGGCGACCGAGAAGCTCGAGCACTGTGCGCGCCCCGTCGCCGGATCGACCGTCCAGCAGGCGCGCAGCGAAGCGATGGTCGACTCGGGCGCGACGCCGACGATGCCCTCGCCGTTGTTCGCGGTCGATCCGATCACGCCCGCCACGGCCGTGCCGTGCAGCTCGGGTCGGCGGGAGAATTGCGCGTCGACGAGATTTCGCTGGGGGTGAATCCGCCCGCGCAGCTCGCGATGACGGCTGTCGACGGTCGAATCGATGACTGCCACGGTCACGCCGCGCCCCGTCGCAGCTTCATGCGCGCTTTCGATTGCAAGCGACGAAAGAGCCGTTTGCATCGACGCGAGCGGATCGTTGTAGGTCACGCCCTGAGTCTCGAAGACGTTCATCGCCTGCACGAGCTCGACGCGCGGGTCGGCGCTGATGCGTTCGATGACCTCCTCGACGGCCTGCCCGGGCCCGACCTCGTAGACCTCGCAGTACTCGCCGATCGACGCGACATACCAGCCTTCGACGCGGCGGATGTCGTAGTCTTCCGCGAACTGGTCGAGTGTTCGATCGACGACCGGCGTCGGGCCGTACGCGCGGCGCCTGAAGTAGAAATCGCCGGGGCTGCCGAGCAGGGAAACGGCGGCGCCAGATTCCTGCCGCGTCGTGATCAAAAGTTGTCGCGACAGCGTGGCCTCGGAATCGACGAGCCTCGTATCCACGCCGTCGAGACTGGCGCAGCCTGCGGCGACGCAGGTCAGGGCGATCAGGAATCGCAACGGTTTCATCGGCTGTCCGGGGCTGGTGACGGCAACGCCGAGTAGCTGCGCCCGGCGAATCGCACCCGCGGATCCTGCGCGAGACGATCGATCAGCGCGGACAGCTCGGCATCGGACGCAGGCGCTACGGCGACCGTATAGCGGCCGACCTCGCTCGGCCCGCCGATCAGCCGCGCATCGACGGACTCGATCAGCGCCCGGATCTCGGCGTCGGTGACACCGTCGGCGAACACGATATCGATTCGGTTGGCCGCGACGCCCGCTCCGTCGGTCAGCGTCGCAAACGGCGCGGACGACGCGTCGGCCGCCGGCGCGTTCGCGTCGGGTGCGGTGCTCGTCAGCACGAGCCAGCCGGCGACCGCGACGCAGACGACGGCCGCACCGAGGCCGAGTTGCGGCCGAAGCCACAGCGGCGTCGTTCGCGTGCCGCTGCCGTCTATCTTCCTGAGCAGATCGGAGACGCCGTGCCCGACGCCGACCGGCATGTCGTCCTGAGCGCTGACGAGACCGCGGATCCTTTGCTCGTCGCGCAGCGCGGCGCGGCAAGGCAGGCATTCCTTGACGTGCTTCTCGATTCCGGCGCGCTCCCGGGCCGTCAAGCTGCCGTTGACGTACCACGGCATCAGCTCGACGACTTCCCTGTGATCGGCTTCCATGGGTCTAGGTCTCGCCACCGTGGCCGAGCTGCGGCAGCAGTTGCTTCAGTCTGGCTCGAGCGTGAAACATCCGCGTCTTAACCGTGTTGGTCGGACAGTCGACGATCTCGGCGATCTCGTCGTAGGAGTAGCCGAAGTAATATGTCAATTCGACGACGGCGCGCTGCTTCGGCGGTAATAGCTGGATAGCGCGATACATCAGGTCTCTCTCCACGAGGCCCGTATGTCCCTCGATCCCGGCCGTGCGTTCAACGACATTCGACCAATCGGCGGCCTTGAAGCGAACGGTCCAGCGCTGGAGACGGGTGCGCAGCTTCATGGCCTTGCGATAAGCGATGCCCATGATCCACGTGCTGACCCTCGATCGGCCGGCGAAGGCCGAGGCGCGCTGCCAGACGACGAGCATTGTGTCGTTGACGGCCTCCTGAGCCGTCTCGATATCGCCCGTCAAACGCTGAGTGAAGCGCAGCAACGGCCCGTGATAGCGGCCGTAAAGCAGCGTCAGGGCGTGTCGGTCCCGCTTCGCGACGCGCGCGAGCAGGTCGCTGTCGAGCTCGTCCTCGGACGCGCTGCGTCGTTCCGGTTGGTTGTCGAGACTTTCGGCCATCGGATCCCGCCTTGAGCCGTACGAATTCAGTCTAACGCAAAAACGCGCGGCGCGAATTCGTCCGATGAACCTTTCGATGCGCGGCAGGAACCCACTCGCCGGTGTTAACGGCTCCGCCTGCGCAACCGGGGGAATTTATGAAAAAGCTCGCACGTTTCGAGGGAATCCTGCTGCCGCCCCTGTTGCTGACCCTCGTCGCCTGCGGCTCCGGCGGTGGCGGCGGTGGCGCGCCGGCGGGTGGCGGCGGTGGCGGTGGCGGTGGCACCGGCCCGGCGCTGATGCCGACGTTCGAGTCGATCCAGGAGCAGGTATTCGATCAGCTTTGCATTAGCTGTCATATCGGCGCGTCGGCGCCGCTCGGCCTGCGCCTCGATGACGTGAACTCGTATGCGTTGCTCGTCGGCGTTGCGAGCGCTCAGCAACCGGCACTGCAGCGGGTCGATCCCGGCGACCCCGACGACAGCTACCTGATTCGCAAGCTCGACGGCACGGCGACGACCGGCGGGCGGATGCCGCTCGGTCTGCCGGCACTGCCGGCCGCGGATATCGCCGTGATCCGCCAATGGATCACCGACGGCGCGCAGCCGGCCGGAGGCCAGGCGCCGCTCGACCCGGTACGCGTGACATCGTTCCAGCCGCTGCCGGGCGCGACGGGACCGACGTTGCCGATGTCGGTCACCGCGATATTCGATCGCGAGCTCGCCGCCACGACGGTCGATCAGACGACGTTTCTCGTGGAGCGCAGCGGCGGCGACGGCACGTTCGGCGACGGCAACGAGGTCGCGATCAACCCGGTGTCGGTAGACGTTCCCGCTGCCAATCCGATGACGGCCGTGTTCGACATGAGCACGACAACGAGTGTCAACGACACCTACCGCGTGACGCTCGTCGGCACGGGGCCGGCCACGATCCAGGACCTGGACGGCAACAGTCTCGACGGCGAGTTCTCGGGATCCTTCCCGTCCGGCAACGGCACGGCCGGCGGCAATTTCGCCGCCGACTTCGAGGTCGCCGGCGTCGAGCCGACGCTAAGCTCGATACAGGACAACGTCTTCACGCCGATCTGCTCGGCCTGTCATACCGGACCGCAGGGCAGCCCGCTCCCGGGCGGCATGGATCTGACGAGCGTCGCGATGAGCTTCGCGGCCCTCGTCGGTGTGCCGAGCGTTCAGAACGCTACGATCGATCTCGTCGAGCCGGGCGATCCGGATGACAGCTACCTGATTCACAAGCTCGAGGGCACGGCGGCGGCGCCGAACAACACGCGGATGCCTCTTTTCGGCACGCCGCTCGATCAGGCCACGATCGACGCGATTCGCCAGTGGATTACCGACGGGGCCATGATGTGAGTTTGCGTTCGGCCGGCATCACGGCCGGCGTTCTCGTCCTTGCCGCGGCGATGCTGGCGCCGTGGGACCGCTCGCTTGCCGAGCCCTATCTGGCCGTCGAGAGCGGGCTCAAGTGCAACACTTGCCACACGAACCCGACGGGCGGCGGCAAGCGCAACCTGTTCGGCATGACTTATGCCCGAAGCAACATCGCAGTGACGCGTCTGCTGCAAGGCGAGGATACGCAGGGCTGGAACAGCGAGATCAATCGCTGGCTCGGCATCGGCGGCGACTATCGCGGCGGCTACTCGAGCGTCGACGTTCCGGGCTCGTCCGAGCGGACCGACTGGATGACGAGACGAGCTACCGCTTATCTCGAGATTCGACCGCTCCCTGGCCTCGTGACGCTCTACGCCGACCGCCACATGGCGCCGGACGATTCGTTCGATCGAGAGGCCTACCTGTTGCTGACACCGAAGGAGGGCAGATACACGGTCAAGGCCGGGCAGATGTTCCTGCCATACGGGCTCAGGCTCGAGGACGATTCCACTTTCGTCCGGCAGCGTTCCGGCATCAATTTCGATACGCCCGACGACGGCGTCGAGTTCGGCCTCGAGCTGCCGCGATGGTCGGCCCAGGCGGCGTTCAGCAACGGCACGGCCGGCGCCGGCAGCCGGCCCGGCAAGGATCAGACGAGCCTGTCGATGAGCTACGTGCTGTCGCGCTGGCGCGTCGGGACGAGCGTCAACATCAACGAGGACCCGCTCGGCGACCGCGAGATGCTGGCGGTCTTCGCCGGCCTCAGGACAGGGCCCGTATCGTGGCTTGCCGAGGTCGACAGGATCTCCGACGATCTCGGCACGGGAGGCAGCCGCGACATCGAGGCGACCCTGTTCGAGGGCAACTGGCGTATCCGGCCCGGTCACAACCTCAAGTTCAGCTACGAGTTCCTCGATCCGAGCGATCTCGTCGGCGACGACGAAGAGGAACGGTATCGCGTGGTCTGGGAGTTCTCGCCGTTCCAGCTGTTTCAGACGCGTGCCGGGTTCACTTCGTACAATGGCGTTCCGAGTCTGCCGCACACGAATCGAACGGAGCTCTTTGTCGAGGCTCACGTCTATTTCTGACCTGCCGGAGCCTCGTCACGAACATCGACAGCACGGTCCATGCCGGCCTCGAGGTCCTGCCCGATCCTGAATCCCGGCGAGCCGCTGTCGGCCTATTTCGGCGTCGAGCTCGCACTCGAGTACAGCGCGAAACTGGCATAATGCTTCGATGTTGACTCTCGGAGGAAGAATAGTGAATAGACGAAGAATGGCAGGAGCACTCTTGTCCGTGTTTTCTGTTGCGGCGGCAGCTCAGGAATTTCAGGCTGGAGAACCGCTTGGATCAGTGAACGAAGCCGGCACCAGAATGGAGATGTCGGACAATGTCAAAGTTTTCGGCAGTTTTCACTTCAGCGAAAGCTGCACGTTCGATCCCGAAAAGAATCTGATACTGGCCATGAATGCGGGTAATCGCGGGGAGGGGGCTACAGAAGACGGTTTTGTCTCTCTGATCAATCCCGATGGCAGTGTCCATACGGCCAAGTGGATCGGAAACACGAGAGACGGCCTGGAGCTGATCGATCCCATAGGCAGCGCCATCAGTAACGGCGCTCTGTACACTGTAGATTCCGGTTTCGTGCGTTCTTTCGACCTGGAGAGTGGTCAGCCCCTGCGCTCCATCGAGGTGCCCGGCGCAGGCTTCCTGAACGGTATTGCCGTTGCCGATGACGGCACGGCTTATGTCTCCGATACTCAACCCGGGCAGCTGATATACAAAGTCATGCCGGATGGCGAAAGCTCGGTTTTTGCCGAAGGGGAACCGCTGGCATTGCCAAATGGCGTCGCGATGGATAATGACGGCAACATCGTGGTCGTGAATATCGGTAACAACGCGGTTATTACCTACAGCCCCGCGGGAGAAGTCGTACGAACGGAATATGCGGCCGAGTCCGGCAACGACGGCGTGGTAGTGACGCCCGATGGCACGAAATATGTCAGCAGTGTTCGTTTCGGAAGCGTTTCGAAAATCGTTCCTGGCGAGGAAGCAGAAGTCATCGCTACGGGAATTCCCAGTGCCGCATCCATGTGTTACGACTCGGTGCAGAATCAGCTGGTGATTCCGCTCAACCCGAATAACGCATTGGCATTCGTTCGACTCTGACGGTTATCGGATCAGGGTCAGCCGGCCTCGACTCACCGTTTCAGAAGGGGAGGCCGACGTAGTTCTCGGCCAGCGACGTCAGCGCCGCTTTCGAGGACAGCACATACTCGAGCTCGGCCAGGCGAAGCCGGTCCTCGAATCCGTCGCCGCCGACCTGGTGCAGCAGCGTCGTCATCCAGGCCGAGAACCGCTGCGCGTTCCAGACGCGCTTAAGCGCCGTTGCCGAATAGGCATCGAGAAGATCCCGGCTGTCCGACTCGTACCAGGCGACGAGCGCGTTCGCGAGGTAGCGAACGTCGGCGGCCGCGAGATTGAGTCCCTTGGCGCCCGTCGGCGGCACGATGTGTCCCGCGTCGCCGGCGAGGAACATTCGTCCGCACCTGAGCGGCTCGGCGACGAAGCTGCGCATCGGCGTGACGCTCTTCTCGAGCACCTTGCCGTCCCTGACCACGGCGCTCTCGCCGAGTCGCTTTTGAAGCTCATCGAACACGCGGTCGTCCGGCCATTCGCTGAGGTCTTCGTCGGGAGAGCACTGCAGGTAGCTGCGCGATACAGCTTTCGAGCGCATGCTGAACAACGCAAACCCGCGGACGCTGCGGCAATAGATCAGCTCATCCGAGGGCGGCGGGGCTTCGACGAGAACGCCGAGCCAGGCAAACGGGTAGACATGCTCGTACGTTCTGATCCTGCCCTGCGGAAAGCTCGCCCGGCAAACGCCGTGATAACCGTCGCATCCGGCGATGAAGTCGCAGCGAAGTTCGCCGGAAGTGCCTTCGTGAGTGAAGCGCAGAACGGGGCTCTCGCTATCGAAGTTTCGCGGCGTCACATCTTCGGCTTCGAACAGGATCGTTCCGCCGGCAGCGAGCCTCGCTTCGATCAGATCCTTCGTGATCTCGGTCTGCCCGTAAACCGTCACGGCCTCACCACCTGCCAGCGCGGCGAGATCGACACGCGTTCGCTCGCCGTCGAGCGCGATGTCGAAGCCCTCGTGCCGCAGACCCTCGGCGGCCATGCGCGCGCCGACGCCGGCATCGTTCAAAAGATCGACCGTTCCCTGCTCGAGCACGCCGGCGCGAATTCTTCCTTCGATGTAGGCGCGTGTGCGCCGCTCGAGGATGACGGAATCGATGCCGTTGCCGTGCAGGATCTGGGACAGGAGCAGCCCCGCCGGTCCCGATCCGACAATGCCGACCTGAGTTTGCATCGGCTAGGCTGCGGCTTCCTCTAGCGAACGGATCCGAATCTTCGTCCTGAGGGCAGTACGGCAGAGCGCGTGCAGGAAGCAGGTTTGCTCTGACATGTCGAGCGCCGTTCGCGCGAACTCGTCGTCTTCGCCGGTGGCAAGGTGGACGTGAGTCTCGACGGGGTCGGCCTCGCCCGTTTCTCCCGTGTCGCCCGACGCGCCGCCCCGCGAGAAGTGCGTGTCCTGAACGATCCGATAGTCGCGCAGATTCTTTCTCGCAATCTTCGCGTAGCGGCCGGTCTGGGTCATGAAGCAAAACGCTATGCCTGCGGATATATAGGTGCAGGCGTCTGGCGCGAGCCCGCGGCCGCCGTTCTCAGGCGCCTCGTCGCTCAGGAAATGAAAGATCGAACCGTGCGGGTTGAAGAGTTGCTGCTCGATCTGTTTGATGCCGTCCGGCCGCAGCGTGCAGATGCCGCGAACGTGCAGCACGCGGTCCTGGTGCTCGGCGAGACTCGATCCTGCGACGCCCGTCGTCTCCTCGGTCTTCGGCGACATGCCGTTGCGAACGATCAGGGTGCCCCAGTCGCCAGCGGCGGGCAAAGCTTCGTCGAACACGTCGTCGGGCAGCGGCGGCGGCGAAGCCGAGTCGACCGTGGCCACGCGCCCGCACGGGATCGCGCGTCCGTTGTGCGTCAGCGTGAAGAGACTCTCGTGCTGCCGGCGCGTGAGCCCGTTGAGCGGCGAGGCGGCGGTCGCGTCATGGACGAGCTTTGTCAGCGTGTCGCGATCGGCGGGGCTTTCGATCTGCGCCTCGAGCTCGACGTCTCTGGCGCCGCTGGTCATCGTGCCCTTAAGCGCTGAACCCCGCATCGTGTAATAGTTGTCCTGTATCAGCCGAATCCCGTCGATCGCGATGCGTCGAGACTTCGCCAGCGCAAGAATCTCCTCCATATAAGATGAGACCATGCCGGTCGTCAGGAACGAGAGCGGGCAGGGCGCCTCGTCGTCCCCGTTGAGATAAGCGCCCTCGTCGCTCGCCAGACGCCAGACCGCCCCGGTTCGGCGCGACACGACGAGCGCTTCCTTCTGCATTGCGCTCAGAGATCGCGCGAAGGCGCGAACGGCCTCGCCGCGTCGGTTCGCCGGCGCGTCGGTGCCGATCGAGGCGCCGTTAGCCACCTTGAAGAATAGCGGCTTGCTCGAGCTTCCGAGAACGTTCATCAGCGATTTCGACGGCGCTCCGGCCGGGGACGAGCGTCAGTCCAGTGTCTTCGCAACCCGGAAGCCCAGATAGTTTCGTCCTCTTTGCGTCGCTGGATAGGGCGCGCCGCGTCTGGCCGAGCGCTGCATGTAGGGGTTGCTGAGAAAGGTGCCGCTGCGGAAAACGCGGTTGGCGCAGTTGCCTTCCGTGCTGGCCGAGCCGTCGGATGGCGCGTGGGCGCGATCGGCCTCGTAGCAATCCTCGGTCCACTCGAAGATGTTGCCGTGCATGTCGTAGAGGCCGAAGGCGTTTGGAGGAAAGGACGCCACGGGAGACGTCTCGTCGAGCCAGGTATCGCGGCCTTCGGTCTTGCCGCCGAGTCCCTCGCCATCGGTACCGAAATTCCCGTAGTCGTGATCGATGTCGGGGCCCCAGGGGAAGGCCGTCGTCGTGCCGGCGCGCGCTCCGTACTCCCATTCGGCTTCGGACGGCAGGCGATACGCGTCGTCCTCGCCAGTCTTGGCGTTGAGCCAGCCGACGAAGGTCTGCGCGTCGTACCAGCTCACGCCGACGACCGGCCGATTGCCGCGGCCCCAGTCGCGGTAGTCGGGATTCGGCTGGCCGTCGAATCCGGTGCGAAGCGCCTCGTCGACGCCGGCCCCGTCGCAGCGGCCGTCACGGACGCAGGCCTCCCATTGATCCCACGTAACGGCGGTCGTCGACATCGCGAACGAACGCGGGATCGCTATTTCCTGTTGAGGCTCGCTCTCGCGCCGCAACGGTTCGTCTGGCGGCGATCCCATCGTGAACTCGCCCGGCGGCAGAACGGTCATGTCGGGGCAGTTCCGGCACTCCGTGAACGTCGAGCCCGGCTGGAGGGTGTCGGCGACCGGTTTCGCCGCTTGAGTGTCGGCGGCCGGCTGGGCTTGGGCCGAACCGATACTCAGCCCCGCGATGACCGCGACCGCGACGAGAAGAAATGGCCGTAAGCGCTTGTGCAAGTCGTCGCCCCCTCAGTCCGGAGCATCCTCGCTGGGCCGGACCCTGTCAATCGATGCTGATACCGAATATTCGTCATGCGTGCCGGGAATGCAAGCGAGCCCAGGCAGGCACGAGCCTGGCATGGTGCCCGGGCCACGATCGTGCAAAACTCACGCCTTGCACCGACGCGCCTGCGTACGGCGCGCGGGGGGGTCTCGCGCATGACGGCAAAACGAATACCGCGGACGCTGCAATTCCTGTCGGCGCTCTTCGTATGCGTTTCGACGCGTGCCGCCGAGGTCGAGATCCGGATCCAGGCAGACGAGCCCGGCCCCGTCATCAGCCGCTACATTTACGGCCATTTTCTCGAGCATCTCGGCCGCGCCGTTTACGACGGCGTCTGGGTCGGCCCGGACTCCGACATCCCGAACCGAAGCGGGCTCAGAGCGGACGTGGTCGATGCGCTCAGCGCGCTCGAAATTCCCGTCATCCGCTGGCCGGGCGGGTGCTACGCCGACGAATATCACTGGCGAACCGGCATCGGCGTGCCCGAAGCGCGGCCCGTGACGATCAACATGAGCTGGGGCGGCGTCGAGGAAAGCAATGCCTTCGGCACGCACGAGTTTTTCGCGCTCGCCGAGGCGCTCGGCGCCGATGCCTATATCGCGGGCAACCTCGGCACGGGCTCGGCGCAGGAAATGGTCGAGTGGCTCGAGTATATGACGTCGCCGACGAATTCCACGCTCGCGGAGCTGCGACGCGCCAACGGCCGCGATGAGCCGTGGCAGGTGCCGTTTTTCGGCGTCGGCAACGAGTCCTGGGGCTGCGGAGGGCAGATGCGGCCCGCGTATTACGTCGATCTGTACAAACAGGCGGCCGAGTTTCTCGGCGCTTCAGGTCAGCGCCTCGTCAGGGTCGCGAGCGGCGGCTACGACGCGCGAACTGACTGGACGGAGGCCCTGTCGCAGATCGAGTCCAACATCGAAGGCATCAGTCATCACTACTACACGACGCCGAGCGGCATCTGGGAGAGAAAAGGCAGCGCCACCGGGTTCGGCGAGGACGAGTGGATCTCGACGCTCTGGCGCGCGCTGCGCGTCGAGAGTCACATCGAGGCTCAGGAAGCCGTGCTCGAGGTCAACGATCCGGAAGGTAACATCGGTATCTACCTCGACGAATGGGGCACCTGGTACGACCCGACGCCCGGCGCGAGCGCGCTCTATCAGCAGAACACGCTGCGTGACGCGCTCGTCGCGGCTTTGCACTTTCATGTGTTCCACCGGCACGCCGAGCGCGTGCACATGGCGAACATCGCGCAGACCGTCAACGTGCTCCAGGCCATGATCCTGACGAGCGGCGACGCGATGCTGCTGACGCCGACCTACCATGTCTTCGAAATGTACATCCCGTTTCAAGATGCGACGTTTCTTCCGCTCGTCTTCGACGAGACGCCGATGTACGAGCATGCCGACTACAGCGTGCCTGCCGTCAGTGCCACGGCCGCCAGAGGGACCGACGGCAGGCTCTACGCGAGTGTCGCCAATCTCGACCCGCGCGAGGCGGCCGAAGTCACGATTCGGGTCCCAGGCGTCGCACTGCGGAATCCTGCCGCGGAAATCCTGACGGCCGAAGAGATCGATGCCCATAACACCTTCGAAGCAACGAATGCCATCGTGCCGGAGCGGTTCGAGGATTTCGAGATCGACGGAGCCCGCCTTACGCTGCGCCTGCCTGCCAAGGCGATCGTCATGATCGGATTCGACTGAAGGAGAGGTGCGTGCCACGCGCTCGATTCGACCGCTTTGAGAACTGGAGCCGAAGGATCACCGGCGTCATGGCGACGGTCGTATGGACGCTCGCCGCGGCGGACAGCCGCGCGCAATCGAGCGTTGGCCGAGGGGCGCCGGACCCACTGCGTCCGTCCGAGATCGTCGGTTCCGAGGGAAAGGGCTATTACACGGGCGCCGGCATCCCCGAGGACAACATGCCGATCTATGCCGCGCGCGACGGCGCGGCGCCGCCCGGCGTCGAGCCCTTGCCGGTCGATATCTTCTCGACGACCGACTTCTACCGGGATCGCGAGCTCTGGTTCGACCCGCGCTATTACCGCTGCAACTCGGCCGTCGGTCTCGAGCAGATCTGGGGCGCCTACGAGGTGCCGCTGATCGGCGACGATCCGCCGCGCACGGCCGCCTGGGGCTTTTGCGACCGCGACTATCCGCGCGAGCAGATCGTCAGCCCCTACCGGTTCGCCTCGGCCAGGGCGCATTACGCCGCGTTGCTCGACGAGGCGCGCGAGCGCGGACCGACCGTCCATACGCAGGCGACGCTGCCCGACTGGAACGGACGCTATGTCCGGCAGCGCGAGAAAACATCGAGCTGGTTCAACGGGGCGATCCTCCAGATCCCGACCTATCTTTCGCTGCTGACGCCGGAGTATCAGCAGCGTTTCGTCCAGCAGATGTACCACTACTCGGGCAGCAACTCGGCGCAATGGCCGGGCTCGTACTGCTGGCCCGAGGGCTTCATGCGGCGTCTCGCGCAATACGGCGGCGCCAACGTCAATATCGTCATGACACCCGACCTGATCCTCGACATGCGCATCGCCGCGAAGACGCTGATCACGCAGATCCACGTCGGCCGTGAGTTCGACGAGACCGGCGCCGTCCCGCGGCTCGGCGCCGACATTCCGCAGTGGTTCGGCGAAACGATCGGATTCTGGGACGGCGACGCGCTCGTCACCTGGACCTCGAACATCCAGGGCTGGATCTCGCACGGCGGCTTCGAGTACAGCAACGGGCTGCAGTCGATCGAGATCTATACGCCGCGCGAGGACGACGGCGGCGCGCTGATCGGCCTGAAGCACGAGATCGTGCTCTACGACGACGAGGCGCTCGCCGATCCGGTCCGCATCGTCCATTACCTCGACCGTCGCGCCGACCTCAACGAAGGCGATCCGTTCCAGATCATCGAGTGCTTCGCGACGATTTATCCGATCGACGGGCAGGCGACGCCCGTCACGCCAGGGCAGACGTTCGAGATCACGCAACCGGACATCTACGACCGACCCTGGGCCGAGATCTGGGAGCGCCATCACGAGGACGGCATGGCGCGCCCGCAGGAGGACGATATCTTCAGCTTCGAATGAGCAGCATCGCCGCCATTCTCCGCGTTCAGCTGCAAAGGTCGGGGCATCTAGGCCGTAGCCGCGGACCCAGACGTATACACGGGAGATAAGTACCGCATCGCATCGTATGGAGTGCAGAAGACGAATCTGGATGCCGCGGGATGGTTGAGCAACGCTTCGAGACATCGGTCGTACACGCGATAATCCGTGTGCATATCGCTCCGCACTGCAAACGCAAGGTAAGGCCGGCTCTGCACCGATAGTGCGCGATCCAGCATGTCGGCAAAGCTGTCGGGCTCTGCCCACGTTTTCCACATCGAGAGCGGCTGGTGCTGCCGATGACCCGACAGTCCGTTTCTCTTGAGTCTGCCCAGCCGCCTTTTGATGCCGCGCAACCCCCAGCCGAAATCAAGATAAGCCGAGGTGAGCGGCATCATCATGATGCTCCTGGCATCCCCTTGGTCGCCCACCTTCTTGAAGTTGATACGTGAAGGCACGTATGGAAATCTGGGGACACGGTAGTAATCCGGGACCGCAGCGGTTTGCCGCGGCTTCTTGCCTCCCTGCCACTTCGAAGCATTCAAGCCCGGCTCGATAGTGAGGTCGATTTCGAAACCCAATGCTTCCGCCTCGTTGACGGCCGCTGTGCTCAACCAGTAGTTCCCGAAGCGTATCGACCGCGCCTGCGTACCGAATGCCGCTTTGAAACTGTCGCTGGAGCTTCTGAGACACTGCGTGATCCACTCGGGATTACCACAGTCGTCGAGCCACGCATTGTCATCGTCCAACCATCGGTAGGTATGGACATGCAGTCCGATTTCGTCGCCGGCGCCCCGGTACTCCTGAAAAAACTCGGCGTATCGCTGCGCGGGCCAAGCAGCATCGCCGTACGCAATCGCCACCTGGGGGTCCATGCGCAAGAACCAGTTGAAGCGGACAGGTTGTCCGGTCACCGCTTCGAACCGCGTCCGTGCTTTCTGTAGATAGCCATGACTGAACTCGAACCCCGCCCATGGCTTCGGGTTGACTCGGTCGACGAAAAACTCATCCGGCTCGATATCGATGCAAAACACGACCGGAATCTTGCGGGAGGATGCCGATAGCTCTCTACTCATAGATCCTTACCCGTTCCGGCATTCCTGCCGATGCCCAAGTCCGATGCCCAAGTCGGTTTGTCCGCTGGCCTTGCGCTCAGCGCAATTCTTCTCAACCTGGTTTCTTCGTGCCATGGCGACACACCGATCCTTCTCATGTATCTGTAGAACGCGCCCTTGGCGTCTCTCGGTCGCGTATGCCTGATCGTAAACGCATCGACTACTACCGGCTCGATCCCGGGAAGTTTGGGCCACAAGTAATCCAGACCCCAAGTCGAATAGCTGAGATCGAACGTGAAGCACGCTTTCTTCAGCGCTTCCGCCGAAAAGTAGGGGCACATCACTTCAACGAAATGCACACGGCGGATGCGTGCGCCCCGCACGTTCAGCAGATGACCATGGCTGTAGTAAGAATCGTGCGACAGGCTCGGCTGGGCCAACTGGAGATCGCTCTGCCTGCAAAAAGTCAGGAACCTGGACAGCTCGGAACAGGTCATCTCGAGATCGTCGTCGAGGAACATGATCCCTTGATATCGACCAAGCACGACGCTGTCGAGGAACTGAAACGCGGCCTTGTACTTGTTCAATCCGCCCGCGATCAGGTACTCGCACCGTGTGAGCGACTCATTGTTCGCGCACGCATAGAGGTTCAATGCGATGTCGAAGTTCCTGTCGCCGTCGTCTATGAGCCGGCACTCTCCGCCGCTACGAATGAACACCAGGAACGTCCGCGCCGGCGATCCAAGCGAGAGTCCCTTCGAGACGGAAATAAGCTTTGAATTGCCGTACCTGCCGGCTGCCAGCACTTTCGGGAAAAAGAGATGGAAACGGACTCGGTTGAAGAGTAGAAGAACGCTCCTCACCAGCCGTCTAATACCTTGCGTCATTTCCAGCGCTTCCGAAATCAACGAGCATGGGCAAGAGGTGTCGATACGGTATGGATAGTACTCGCAACGGGCATGTTGCCAGTGTGCCACCCTCGACGAGCGGCTATTTGACATAGCACGTGGCCATCGAATGGACTCGAGGAGCTATGACAACGTATCGGCCTCGACTGCCGAACTGACAGAACACCAGACAGGCTCGCGCTGCTCGCAGCCACCGGTCGACCGCCTTGCCGTCGGCGTCCTCCTCGCTGATCAGGTAGGCGGTTCTTTCGTCGTTGACATCCTCCGCAGAAAGCTGAAGACCATCTGGAGGTGGGTCTGCCTCGTTCACGATTTCATCGCCCGCCTGTCCGACTGAAGGAGGCATGGAGCGCCAGGCGCGCCGTCCGGCCATTCGCGGAGTACTCGAGTCGGTGGCTCAGCGTCTTGAAGTCGACATGCAAGCGAGCGAATTCGCCGGCGTCTCGCCAGCGAACATCGATCGCATCGTCGGCCGACTCGGCAATCTCGAACTCGCCGCCGAAAGCCGGATGCGTATTGCGCAGGCGAATGAGCTCGAAGAGCCGCACGACGACCGGGCGGCGTAGGTCAAGATCGACCTCGGCGCGCGTGTAGTAGTGACGATTGATGTCGCGCCCGACTTGCGTCTTTGCGAGCAACTCCATGTCGTTCGTCCCTGCGAGAAGCCCGACGTAGTAGACCTGAGGCACGCCGGGAAGAAAGAACTGGATCGCCCGACACAGCAGGTAGCTCAGGTCGTCGCGAGCGAGCGCGTCATAGAAAGTGCAATTCACCTGATAGACATCGAGGTTATCGGCCGCAGTGCCGGTTGCAGCCTGACTCTCGCCCTTGCTGTTGCTATGGATCCGATCGACGAGCCGGCTCAGCTCGTCATCGGGTACCAGTCCGGTGGAGTCGCCGTCGGCGGCGGCGCCGATGTCGATCACGCCGATGCCGTCGTGCGTATCGAGCACGGTGACGGCATTCGTCGGGCGCAGGCGTATCCACTGCTTCAGATATCGGCTCGTCTGGTTGAAAAACGCGTGGAGCACGAGCGGCGGCAGCGCGAAGTCGTAGACCCACGAGACATGGCGCGCTATCTCGACCTGGCGCCGGAAGTGGGAATGCACTTCGATCAGCACCTCGAGCCGGTAACGGCCGGCGATCTCGCCGAAGCGGCCGATGAAATCGAACGTCTCGTCGGTCATGAAGCAACTGGTTCCGGCTCGCTTGATCGCATAGCCGACGGCATCGAGACGAATCATCGAGATACCGTTCTCTGTGAACGCGCGAAGGACGTTCTCGAGATAGGCCCGGCCCAGCGGGTGTGTCACGTCGATATCGATCTGGTCGGCGGTGAAGGTCGTCCAGAATTCTCGCGTCGTGCCGTCCGCAAGCTCGATCGGCGTGAACGGGAGGCCGGGCCGCGGCCGGTAAATCGCAAGCAGGTCGGCCTCGGTCGCGCCTTCGGGAAAGACGCTGTCGACCGTCAGAAACATGCCGGCGTACTCGCTCCGGTCGCCTTGCGCGAGATAATCGACGAACTGCGGCGAGCGGCGGGAGATGTGATTCACGATGACGTCGGCCATGACGTCCGATTCGCGCGCGAGCGCCGCGATATCGTCCCACGAGCCCAGGCGCTCGTCCACGCGCGTATGGTCTATCGGGTCGAAGCCCGCATCCGCGCCGTCGATGGGATCGAAGAACGGCAGCAGATGCACGCCGCCGAAGAGCCCGGCGAACGGCCCTTCGAGCAGGTCGCGCAACCCGGGCAGTGTGCCGCCGAGCCGGTCGGTGTAGGCGATGAGCTGGACCTGATTTTTCACCGCGCGAGAATCAACCGGCCGTGCCGTATTCCTGTCGGTCCGATTCCAGCAAGCGGCGCTTCGCAGGATCGAGTATCCAGTTGGCGACGAGGCCCGCGAACAGCAGGCAGGCGAACGCCGTGGCAAGGACGAAGCCGGCGCGGGTCGTCCCGTAAGCATCGCTGACGGCTCCCATCGCGAGCGGTCCGAGCGCGGCCGCGAGCGCCGTGAAGAACAGGATCACGCCGGCGGCGGCCCCGTGTTGCGACTTCGGGAAGCAGCTGATGCCCTTCGAATTCAGGGTCGGGTAGACGATGGACATGAAAAGGCCCGAAAGCGGCAGCAGCCAGGCCCCGCTTTCGACGCCGAAGACGAGCGCGCCGAGGAAACACAGCAATATCGCCAGACTGAACAGCGCGAGAGCGACGGTCCACGCCACGCGGGACAGAAACCAGGCTCCGAGAAATCGGCCTGCCGCCCGCAGCACGAAGAAGAACGTGAGCGCGTAGGCCGGCAGCCAGGCGATCGAGCCCTCGTAGTCGAGGAGGTAAGTCGGCATCCAGACGTAGATGGCGACCTCGACGGCCACGTAGAGCATTACGATCGTGCAGAAGCCGAGCGCCAGAGGATCCTTCATCACGGCGACCATCTGCCGTAGATCCGCCCTTTCGGTGCCGCGCATCGTCTGCGGGTAGCGCACGCGGCTGGCGATGACGACGAGGACGACGCAGATCATCGCTGCGATGACATACAACCACTTCCAGGACAGCCCCGCAGAGATCAACGTGGCGACGATCGCAGGGCCCGCGATTGCGCCGACAGCGAAGAAACCTTCGGCGGTGTTCATGAATCGCGTATGCGACGTCGTCGAGGACGAGATATCGCCGATCAGGGCCAGGGCCCCGATCTTGAAGATACTGATTCCGAGGCCGGCCGCTCCGAGCAGGATGACGAAAGCGAGGAACGCGTTGCTTCCGGCGAACAACAAGGACGTCGCGCCGTAAAGCGCGAGCCCCGCGACGATCGTCGCTTTTCTCCCGAACCGGTCGGCGAGAAAGCCGAGCAGCAAGGCGCCGCCCGCGATTCCCGCC
Organism: Gammaproteobacteria bacterium; assembly: GCA_035513215.1. GTDB lineage: Bacteria > Pseudomonadota > Gammaproteobacteria > Steroidobacterales > Rariloculaceae > DATCZB01. The sequence goes on from DATKCK010000051.1 coordinate 21,292, forward strand.
ATCGGCGCGTACTGGAAGGCGGCGGCCGCCGTCATGCTCAAGCCGAATTCCCGAATGACCTCGGGAATGACGCTGCCGACGGCGTCCGTCGTCATCGCGAACGTGAAGAACATCAGGCAAACGAGCCAGCGGATCAGGCGAACGTCGTGCGCTGCGTCGTGCTCGTGGGCAGGCATCGGTCGGGTTCGGTCTCGGCGGGCCGTTGCAATCCAAGTGACGCGAGTCTACCGTTCGGGCATCCATTCCGGGTAGTCCGATTCCCATGCGTCGAGGCAGCGAAGCGCGGCTCTATGGCGGGATCGAGGGCGGCGGAAGCAAATTCGTTTGCGCCGTTGCGACCTCGCCCGATGGATTGCTCGAGTCTGCGACCGTGCCGACGCGGGATGTCGGGACGACGCTCGCCGAGTGCGTGCAATTCTTCAAGGCGGCCGAGCAAAGACACGGGCCCATCGACGCTTTCGGTTTCGCTTGCTTCGGCCCCATCGAGCTCAAGCCCGATGCCGCCGATTTCGGGCGGATGCTGGCGACGCCCAAGCAGGGCTGGTCGGGCGCGGATTTGCTCGAGCCGTTGCGCTCGGCCTTCGATGCGCCGGTCGGGCTTGATACGGACGTCGGCGCCGCGGCGCTCGCCGAATGGCGCCTCGGTGCCGGCACCGGCGTCGGCTCGCTTGCCTACGTGACTGTCGGCACCGGCATCGGCGGTGCGGTCGTGCCGCTCGATCCGTCGGCAACACGCCTGATGCACGCGGAAATGGGGCATCTGCCCGTACGGCGCGACCCGCGCGATCTCGAGTTCGCCGGTGTCTGCCCGTTTCACGGCGATTGCCTCGAGGGTCTCGCGAGCGGGCCGGCCATTCGCGCGCGCTGGGGCTCGACTCTCGATGCGCTCGGGACGGATCACGTCGGCAGCGCGGTGATCGCGGGTTACCTCGGACAGCTCGCAGCGTCGATCGCGCTGATGACCTCGGTCGAGCGCATCGTGTTCGGCGGCGGCGTGATGTCGAGCACCGATCTGCTGCCGCGCGCCCGCGCCGCGGCGCTCGAGTATCTGAACGGCTATCTTGCGCCGTTGCAAAATGTCGAGCGGGCAACGGCTTACATCTGCGCACCTGCTCTGGGAGCGGATGCGGGCATTCTCGGAAGCCTGTTGCTCGCGATGCGCGCACGCAAACTCCGGGATGCCGAGCCGGCGTGAGCCCGGCGATGCGAAGCGCCTGCCCGCGTCGCATTGCGTATACTCGAAAGAGGAACACTTTGGAGGACCCAATGGACGCTATCCGGTATGTTCTTTCGCTTTGCGTGTTGTCGTTCGTCGGGCCGGCTACTTTGGCACAGGAGTCCTGCGAGCCGGCAGGCGGCGTCGAGTTCGTTTGCGGCCCGGTCAATGCCGAGGACCTCGTCCTCGTGCCGGGCACCGACTGGATCATCGCGAGCGGAATGGCGACGGGCGCCGGGTTCTATCTGATCGATGCGGCAAGCGGCGCCTTCAGTCCGCTCGAGACCGAGGTGCGGCACGACGCTTCGATGTATCCGCAATGCTCCGCGGCGCCCGCGCCTGGCGAGTTCGAGTCGCACGGGCTGCACATTCGCCCCGCGGGCCAAGGGCGCTCGACGCTTCATGTCGTGGGTCACGGCGCGCGCGAGGCCATCGAAGTCTTCGAAGTCGATGCCCGCGGCGCGCGTCCCACGCTGACGTGGAAGGGTTGCGTGCCGATGCCGGACGGCCTCGCCGCGAACAGCGTCGCGGCGTTGGCCGACGGCTCGATCGTCGCCACGGTGCTTTTCCTCGGCGGCACGACGTTCGCCGACTCGGTCGCGATGCGGCCGACCGGGGCCGTCTTCGAATGGTCGCCCGGCGATTCGGGATTTACGCAGGTCGAGGGCACGGAGCTGCCGGCCAATAACGGCATCGAAGTATCGGCCGATGGCCGCGAGATCTATGTGGCGTCCTCGGGATTTCAGACGATCGTCGCGTTCTCGAACACGAATCCGGCGCTTGAGCTTCGCACGACCGGGCAGCTGCCGATCACGCCGGACAACGTGCACATGGGCCCGGACGGGCAGCTGCTGACGGCCGGGATGAAGAACGACGTGCCCGAGTGCGGCGGACCGCCGGGGCCCGAGCACAGCATCGAGATTCTTGCGTCGTGCCCGCGGGGGACGATTGCGATTGCGGTCGATCCGGCCACGATGGAGCACCGCATCCTGTTCGAGACGCCGGCATTCGCCGAGTTCAGCAACGCGACGATGGTTTTGCCGGCGGGTGGGCGGCTATGGGTCGGCACCTTCAGCGGCAATCGCGTACTCAGCGCGCCGGGGGACCAAGACTAAAAACGCGACGACATGGCCGTACTGATCAGCATCGCAATCACTGCCTTCCTGGCATTCGTTACTTTCATCCTGCTGAAACGCAGGGCCACGCCGAACTTCAATATCTCCAGTCCCGACGATGCGGGAATCAGCGACCTGCTGCCTGTTATCGCCGGGCTGACGCGGAGCGTCCTGTTCCGCCGAAACGAAGTTTCGATCTTGCAGGATGCGGCCATCTTCGACTCGATGCTCGACGATATCGATGCCGCGAAAGACAGCGTGCACCTGGAAACCTTCGTCTGGTCGGAAGGAGAACTGACCCGGAAGTTTTCCGAGCGACTCTGCGCAAAAGCAGCGGAGCGGGTTGCGGTCCGGCTGTTGATCGACGCGGTTGGCGCGGGATCCTCGACTCCGGAGAGTCTCGACAAACTGAGGAAATGCGGCGTTAGTCTGGCGGTTTATCGACGATTGCGTCCGTGGAACGTCCTCAAGATGAATCACCGCACCCATCGCAAACTGTTGATCGTCGACGGCGCAACCGGCTATTGCTTTGGTCACGGTATCGGCGACGAATGGTACTGTCCCGACAGCCGCGGTTACCGCTGGCGTGACACCGGAGTGCGGATGCGAGGCCCCGGGGTGCACGGATTGCAGCAGGTATTCCTTCAGAACTGGCTGGATACCACCCATGCTGTCCCTGTGAGCTCATCGATCTTCCCGCTGCCGGAAGAACCCGGTGATGCCGGCGTTCATGTAATCAGCAGCGCGGCGGGCGACAGTTTCTCAGACGTCGCGCTTATCTTCATGCTCGCGATGGCGGCAGCGAGGAAGGAGATATTGCTGCAGAATCCATACTTTGTTCCCGATGCCGGCATGGTGACGTGCATAAAGGAGGCAGCCGCTCGTGGCGTGTCCGTGAAACTTATGCTGCCCGGTGAGCGCACCGACAGCCCGTTCGTCTCGAGCGCCGGGCGTCACCTTTACAGCGAACTGGTGGAGGGCGGCGTGGAACTGTACGAATATCAACCGACGCTGTGTCATCAGAAGATCGTCGTCATCGATGAATGCTGGTCGCTGGTCGGCTCGACGAACATGGATTCTCGATCGCTTGCACTGAACGCCGAGGTAAGCGTCGGCATCGACTCGCTGGAGGTTGCGGCGAACCTGAAACGTGCTTTCGAACGCGATCTCGAGGGTTGTCGACGCATCGGGGCGCAGGACTTGGCTGCGATACCCTGGCATGAGCGGTGGTTCAGCGCGCTGGCGTATCAGTTCCACGAACAGCTGTAGGTCGGGACTTGCAGGGACGATCGGCATGCAGATCGGAATGATTGGCTTGGGTCGAATGGGCGGCAACATGGTGCGCCGCCTGCTCGCGGGCGGACATCGGTGCGTGGTTTCCGCTTCCAGTCTGGCGCCGCAGCAGGAATTCGCGGCACTCGGCGCCGTGCCGAGCGACAGCCTCGCGGACTTTGTCGCCCGCCTCGCGCGGCCGCGGGTCGTCTGGATCATGATTCCGGCCGGCGCGGTGGATGCTGTGATTGCCGAGCTCGCACCACTGCTTGCGTCGGGCGACGTCATCATCGACGGCGGCAACTCGAATTACGTGGACGATATTCGCCGCGCTCGCGATCTCGCAGCGGCCGGAATTCACTACGTTGACGTTGGTGTCAGCGGTGGGGTGCACGGACTCGAGAACGGCTATTGCCAGATGATCGGCGGCGAGCGCGACGTCGTCGCGCGGCTCGTGCCGCTGTTCATGTCTCTGGCGCCCGCGCAGTCGGTCAGTGCGGGCGAGGTTCGCGGCTATCTTCACTGCGGGCCGAGCGGGGCGGGCCACTTCGTCAAGATGGTCCACAACGGCATCGAGTACGGCTTGATGGCGGCCTACGCCGAGGGATTCAATCTGCTCCGCCACGCCGGCATCGGTCTGGAAGATCGGCGGGTCGATGCCGAGACCTCGCCGCTCAAGTCACCGGAGCATTTCGCCTTTGAGCTCGATGTCGCGGCGATTGCCGAGCTGTGGCGGCATGGCAGCGTGATTCGCTCCTGGCTGCTCGATCTCACCGCTGCCGCTCTGCGTCGCGACCCGTCACTCGAGAGCTTCGGGACCGCGGTCGCCGACTCCGGTGAGGGACGCTGGACGGTGCAGGCCGCGATCGAAGCAGGCGTGCCCGTGCCGACTCTGGCGACGGCCTTATTTGCTCGCTTCGGCTCGCGCGGCGGCGAGGACTTCGCCAATCGGGTTCTGGCGGCCATGCGCTTCGAGTTCGGCGGGCACGCCGGAGCTGCGCCGGGCGGGAAGGGCTGATCAGCCGTGGCGCGGCGGACAGTCGATGCGCTTGTCCTCTTCGGTGCAACCGGCGATCTAGCCTTCAGGAAACTGTTTCCGGCATTGCAGGCGCTGGTTCGGCGCGGAACATTGACGGTGCCGATCATAGGCGTCGCCCGTTCAGGTTGGAATCTCGCGCGACTCCGGCAGCGCATCCGAGAGAGTCTCGTTGCCAGCAACGACGGCCTCAACGCCGATGCCTATGCGCGGATCGAAAGTCTGCTGCGCTACGTCGACGGGGACTACCGCGATCCGGCCACCTTTGCCGCCTTGCGGGGCGAGCTCGGCACGGCGGCGCACCCCTTGCACTATCTCGCCTTGCCGCCGAACCTGTTCGCTACCGTCGCCGATCATCTGCGCACGTCGGGCTGCGCTGACGGTGCGCGGGTGGTCGTCGAGAAGCCTTTCGGTCGCGATCTTAAGTCGGCGCGGGCCCTTAACGAGTCGCTGCATCGCACGTTTGCGGAGCCGGACGTTTATCGGATCGATCACTACCTGGGAAAGGAATCGGTACAGAACCTGTTGTACTTCCGCTTCGCCAATGCGTTTCTCGAGCCGATCTGGAATCGCAACTACGTCGACAACGTGCAGATCACGATGGCCGAGACCTTCGGCGTCGAAGGCCGGGGCAGGTTCTACGAGGAGGTCGGTGCAATCCGCGATGTCGTCCAGAATCATCTGCTGCAGGTCGTGGCACAGCTCGCGATGGAGCCGCCGGTCGACGGCGACAGCGGTCTCCTCGACGAGAAGGCCAAGATCTTCAAGGCGATTCGCGTGCTCACGCCGGCCGATGTAATCCGCGGCCAGTACGACGGCTACCGCGACGAGCAGGGCGTGGCGGCGGATTCGCGGGTCGAGACCTTCGCCGCGCTGCGCCTGCACATCGACTCCTGGCGCTGGGCTGGCGTGCCGTTCTATCTGCGGGCCGGCAAGAAGCTGGCTACAACCACTACCGAGGTCGTCGCCACCCTGAAGGAACCGCCCCAACAGGTGTTCGGGCCGTTGCCGCTCGGTGCGCGCAACTACTTGCGCTTTCGGTTGGGGCCGGACCGCATCGCAATCGCGCTTGGCGCGGTGGCGAAGAAGCCCGGCGTCGCGATGGTCGGTCAGGCGCTCGAGCTGTTCGTGTGCAATGCGGCCACCGAGGAGGTCAGTGCCTACGAACGATTGATCGGTGCTGCCCTGGATGGCGATACCACCTTGTTCGCCCGTGATGATGGCGTTCTCGAGGCCTGGCGCATCGTGGATCCGGTGCTCGCCACTGACGCGCCACCGGAGCCCTATGCGGCCGGCACCTACGGTCCGGCAGCGGCCGACGCGCAGCTTGCGCCGGACGACGTCTGGCACCTGCCGCAGTCGGGCTGAGATGCCGTCTGCCCAACTGGTGGTGCTCGCGGATGCCGAAGGCGCTGCCGCGGCGGCTGCGCGCTGGGCTGCCGAACAGTTGCAGGCCGCGGTGGCCGCACGCGGCCGCGCGACGCTCGCCGTCAGCGGCGGCCGCACGCCATCGCGGATGCTCGAACGCCTGGCCGTGGCGCCGATCGCCTGGCAGCGTCTCGACGTATTCCAGGTCGACGAGCGCGTCGCGCCGGATGGTCACGCCGACCGCAACGCCACCCGGCAGGCCATTGCGCTGCCGGCGGCCGACTTCCATGCGATGCCGGTGACGGCCGCGGACCTGGCCGCCGCGGCGGCCGATTATGCGGCCGAGTTGGAGCGGTATGCTGGCCATCCGGTCCATCTCGACGTGGTCCATCTGGGGCTCGGCAAGGATGGGCACACCGCGTCAATCTTCCCGGGAGTAAGCGTCGCCGACGATCGCGACGTGGCCGTCGTCGGACCGCATCTCGGCCGGCTGCGAATGACCCTGACGCTGGCGGCGATCAATCGCGCCCGCCACATTCTGTGGCTGGTCACGGGCCATGCCAAGCGCGCTGCGCTCGCGGCCATGTTCGCCGGCGACCCGGTCTGCGTCGGCAGTCGCGTACGCCACGACGCGGCGGTCGTTTTCGCGGACCGGGAAGCTGCCCTCGACATTCCTCACTCGTGATATTCAGCGGCCACGAGGGCGGCATCGCGAGTGGAGACTACGGCCAACTCGCTGGCGGCGCGTGTCGCGTCAGCCGTGCTGATGCAAGCATCCTTGGCGGCCCGTGAGCGCATGACCAAGCTTGCGGTCAAGAACCAGGCCGACGACCTGTTGGACGAATGTCCTCGCCGATCCGAGGAAGTTCATCGAATCCAATCCGAGGCTGGTCGCCCAGTCCAGGCAGCGACGGTCCTGAACGAACTTCTCTTCGGCGTCGGCACAGTCGTAAACCTCTTGTGCCTTACGCAACGCCTGCGCTTTTGCTAACTTGTCGGTCACGGGAACGACGCGGCTGCGAACCGCGTAGCCGCGTGCCCGTGCTTTCCCCGGCGACGTCCAGAGCGTTGGCGGGAGCCGTCGAGGGTGGAGGATCAATAAGTGCGTCGAATCTGTTTGCTGTTGGCAGCGCTGCTCGGGGTCGGCTCGGCCCAGGCACATCACTCGTTCGCCGCGATCTTCGACATCGATCAGCCGATCGAGCTGACCGGCAGAGTCACGAGCGTCGAGTGGACGAATCCCCATATCCACTTCTCGGTCAAGGTTGAGGACGACAGCGGCGCCGTCACCGAGTGGCGCTTCGAAGGTTTCCCGCCGAACATGCTCGTGCGGCAGGGTTGGCGGCGAGACGAGACGCTAAACGCAGGCGACGAGGTGACGGTGTCCGGGTGGCGCGCGCGAACGGAGCCGACGCTCGGCGCGGCGCGCCAGGTCACGTTTGCCGACGGCCGCAAGCTCATTGCGGGACCGCCTGCCAGCATCGGCGGACGCTGAACGTGGCAAAGGGCACCAAAGCCGGAACGAAGGTCGTCGCGCTGTCAGGAGCTTGCGCGATCGCGGTCTGCGCTGCGCTCGGCGCCGGCAGCGTGTGGGCGCAGGCCGACGCCGCGCGTTCGGTGAGCGACGCTGCGCGGGCCACGAGCGCCGCCGTCCCGCGAACGGCTGAAGACAGGCCCGACCTGTCCGGCATCTGGGTCGCGACGGGCGCGCTCGCGCTCATGGAAGGCCCCGACGCGCTGCGCGCGGCTCTCGAGGCCGACGAGGCCGCAGGCTACGAGGAACCCGCGACCGAGCCGCCGCCGTACACACCGGAGGCCGAGGCGAAGCGCCAGGAGTATCTCGATCGGCAAGGCATCGACGATCCGATGGCACAATGTCTGCTAACGGGCGTGCCGCGCATCAATTTTCGGCCGCTGCCGTTCGAGATCGTGCAGCTGGCGAACCGGATCATCATGCTGTACGAGATCCACCATGCGTTTCGCATCATCCCGACCGACGGCCGCCCGCACCCGGACTACATCGAGCCGACCTATCTCGGCGAGCCCGTCGGCCATTGGGAAGGCGACACGCTCGTCGTCGAGGTCATCGGCTTCAATGACGACACCTGGCTCGCCGGCACCGGCACCTGGCACAGCGAAGAGCTGCGCGTGACTGAGCGCTGGACGCGAATCTCCAGCGACATGCTCGCCTACGAGGTCATGATGGAAGACCCGGCCGTGTTCACGAAGCCGTGGCGAATGTACGAGACATTCCGGCTGCGGCCAGACGAGCGCATTCGCGAGTACGAGTGTATCGAAAGCAACGAGGACATCGTTCGCTTCAGAGAGCTGCTCGAGAGTGGTGACGAGGCGTTCATCGAGCGCGCGGAGTAATGCGGCGAGCCTACTGAAAAAGTGCAATAGCGACAGGGAGATACAACGGGAATGAGTCTCGTTTGAGTGGTTGCGACGGCCTGCTCGGTGCGCTGCCGTACGGACGCTGCGGCATCGCTCCAGTAGGATGTGCCTATGCTCTCTCGATGATCGCGAGGGCCAAGGAAAGGAGAATCGCCATGTCCAGCACACGCACACTCACGCTTTTTGCCTCGCTGTTGGCGGTAGCCGGCTGCTCCAGCTTGGCGACCACCACGCGAACCGGGAACATTTACGATGTCAAGTTCGAGGAGCGAATGACGCCGGCTAACCTGCGCGCTCAACCGGGCGACGAAATACGCTGGGTGAACCAGCGCACGACGCCGGTAACGGTCGAGTTCCTGGCAGGCGCGCTGGACGCAGTCACCTGCGAAACCGGCTTCTCCGCGCGAGGGCTAACTAATCTGCGAGGCGAGCTCCGAGAGTCCGCGACCATCGCGCCAAACAGCACCGCGAGCCTGTGCTTCGCGAACGCGGGCACCGTCACCTACAACGCGCGAATGGACTCGGCCGTGGCCGGTGGTCAGCTGATCGAAGCGGGCACGCTGCGAATCGGGCAGTGATCGCGCGATTCAGCGGCGCACGGGCGCACGTTTCGCGAGGCCAACGAATCAAGGTCGCCGGCTTGACGACGACCAGCGCCTCGCGCCAAGAACGGGTTCTCCGCGCACCGCCTGAGCAGCCCCTGCCCTTCTGACTTTTGCCCTTCTTCACGCCGTCCGCGCCGGGTTTCCCGGCGGCGCGACGGCGCTGCTGCGTGCGCCAGCCTCCTGCGCATCACGGAGCTGATCGAGCTAGCGCTCGCTTTCATAAACTTCTACCTCTTCGAGCCGCGACCTCCTGACGGAAATCAATCGAATGTTCTCGCCTCGACGAGCCGGACCGCTACCTGTGGCCGCGCCTCTCGCCCGACGGCGGGAAGCTCGTCTACGGCGTCGGCGGCTTCGGGGATCTTCGCCTCTGGGTGTACGACATCGCCCTCGAAGCTGCGCAGCCATTGACGCGCGCGGCTGCGGAAGAGCATTTTGCGCCCGTCTGGAGCCTTGACGGCGGGCACGTGGTCTTCTCGCGCTTGGCGGGCGCGGCGGAGCTCGGCTTGTACCGGATCCCGGCCGACGGCCGCGGCGAGGTCGAGCGTATCGCGGAGCTCGCGGCGCAAGCGTCATCGTGGTCGATCGACGATCGGCTCGCTCTGGTCCGCGGCAGCGGTGGCATTCTGGGCGTGTGGATCATGCCGGCAGACGGCGCGGGCGAGCCGCAACGCTTCGGGCCGACGGAGTCGACCCGCCTTCTCGCCGGACGGCAAATGGCTCGCGTACGGGTCGCTCGAGACCGGCGGACCCGAGGTCTACGTCCGCTAATTTCCGGATGCCGGGCCCGTGCACCGCATCTCGACCGACGGCGGCGCCTTCCCGCTGTGGTCGCTCGACGGCCGGCAACTCTTCTACGAGGTCAGCGGCCCTCAGGGGTTCAGCCTCATGGCCGTCGATGTGGAGGCGACGCCGGCGTTCACGCGCGGCCGGCCGCGGCTCCTGTTCGAGGGTCCCTACGTGGGCTGCGTTCCGGTTCGCTGCTACGACGCGTCGCCCACGGGCGACCGCATCGTCGCGGTTCGCGAAGGCGAGCCCGAGCTCGAGCCGGTGACGAGCATCAACATCGTCGTCAACTGGCTCGCGGAGCTCGAGCAGCGCGTGCCCGTGCCGTAGCCGGCGCGGCGTTCAATCGAATACCAATCGGAGCCCGACGCCGACCTCGCGGGGCCGGCCGATGCGAATGTCCGCTTTCCGACCGGAAATGGCGCTGCTTCGACGAAGACGGCCGAAAGCGCGAAGGTGCTCGGCGTGTTCAAGTAGGCAAGCCGCCGGCATCGCGGCGGAGTAAAATCCGACGGCCAAGGCCGGAGGCCACGATGTCGTTCCTGGGGGAGATCAAGCGGCGCAAGGCGTTTCAGGTCGCTGCGGTGTACGCCGTGGTCGCGTGGCTGCTCGTTCAGGTCGTCGTTGCGATCGAAGACCCGTTGAATCTGCCGGAATGGATGGACACGTTCATCATTACCGTGCTGGCGATCGGCTTCCCCGTCACTCTCTTGCTGTCCTGGGCGTTCAACGTAACGCCAAAAGGCATCGTGCACGACCAAGGCGAGGCCCGCGAGCGCGGCGGGCGCAGGATCGAGTTTGCGCTCATCGGCCTCTTGGCGATCGCCGTCGTGTGGCTCGTCTATCGAGACATGAGCCCGGGAACGAGCGCAGCGAGCGCGGGAAGCGCCGAGATCTCGCCACACCGGGTGGCAGTCCTGCCCTGCGACGATTTCAGCCCCAACCCCGAGAACGCCTGGTTCGCTCAGGGCATCCACGAGGAGATCCTGAATCAGCTCGGCAAGATCCACGAGCTCAACGTGATAGCCAGGATAACCATGCTGCAGTATGCGGGGCGCCCGGCCACCGACATCGCAACGGAGCTTGGGGTCGGCCTCGAGACGGAGCTCCTACCGGCCGAACGCCGCAGCATCGAGCAAGCGCCGACGGATTCCGCGGAAGCGTATGCGTACTACCTTCAAGCAATGAACGCGCTCTCCGGCCAGGGCAGTCTCGCCGCGCTCGCTGACCTCGACAGAGCCATCGAGCTCGATGCCGAGTTCGCGCTCGCGTATGCGCACCGGGCGCGCACGCTCGGCCGAAGCATTGTCAATACGTCGATCGGTACCGCCTTCGACGCAGCGGAACGCGATAGCGCATTGGACCGGGCGTTCGCCGACGCCGAGCGCGCGTTGACGCTCGAGCCCGCGAACGGATTGGCGCACGTAGCTCGCGCCCGCATCCATGCCTACACGTGGCGTTTCGCCGAAGCGCTCGCCGACCTCGAGCAAGCGATTCGCGCTAGCCCGAACGATCCCGTGGTGCTGCGCGATTACGGGTTAGTCCAGGCCTACGCCGGCGATCCGGCCGGTGCAATCGAGCAGAGCCGGCGCTCGATATCGCTCGATCCTCGCAACTACGAGGCTTACTTCTACTTCGGGCTCGCATCCTTGTTCTCCGGAGACGGCCCCGCCGCGCTCGCGGCGTATCGCCAGGCACTCGAACAAAACGAAACCGCGGCGGTCGAGCGGCTCGGGTATTTCGGCGGCTTGGAGGCCCGCTTCGGTGATCCCGTCGAAGGGGAAAGGCTGGTCCGTCTCGCGGAGGAGCTCGCGAACGCCGGCGGCATCGGCGGGGCCATGACTATCCCGCAGCGCGCGTACTCGTACCGGCAGCTCGGGCTCGAGGACGACGCACGCAGAGTCGTCGAAGAGTTTCGAACCTGGGCAGAGAGCAATCCGGCAGGCGCCGGCGATTGGGCGATGACGTATCTCGCGATCGGCGACGCGGAGCAGGCGCTACAATGGCTGCAGCGCGCGGTGGGGAAGGTCGAGGCCAACGAGCCCGACGAAGGGTTTTGGAACCTAGGGCACATCCGCGGCAACGTCTTCGCCGATCCGATTCTGGAGCGGCCGGAATTCATCGAGCTGCGGCGCAAGCTCGGAGCCGCAATCTAGTTCATTGTCCACACGTTTTCTGCTCCAAACCGCCTTTGCGGCCCTGCTGCCGAGATCGAGACCTGCCAGCACTGCGGCGGGCGGCTGCGAGTAATCGCGAGCATCGAGGATCCCATCCTCATCGAGCGCATCCTCGAGCATCTCAGGCAGCGGTCGGAGACTGAGCAGCCGCGCTCACCGTTCGCCGCGCGCGCACCCCTGATCAGTCCCGCTCTTTGACTTCCGCCCGTGTTCGCCCCGCCGCAGGTTTCCTGGCAGCGCGACGGCGCTGCTGCGCCCGGCGGGCGAGCGTTGGCCCGTTTTTCGGCCAAACGCCGGGAAACCGACACGGAGCCGGTCCGCGCGGGCTCTGTCGCGTGCCCCGCCGCGACCGGTCACAGCGGCCTTGCGTCGGCGATGATTTCCAGTAACACTAAACGCAAATGAGACCGATTCATATTACGCCCCCGATGCTGGAGATCGAGCAGCTCACGGTCCGTTTCGGCGCCACGATGGCCGTCGACGCGGTCTCGCTCGAGGTCCGCCGCGGCGAGATCGTCTGCCTGCTCGGTCCGTCGGGCTCGGGCAAGTCTGCGCTGCTGCGTGCCGTCGCCGGCGTCGAGCGGCAGACGAGCGGGCGGATTCTGATCGACGGCGCCGAGGTCGCGGGACCTTCGAGCTTTGTCGAGCCCGAGCAGCGACGCGTCGGCATGGTCTTTCAGGACTACGCGTTGTTCCCGCACCTGAACGTCGAGGCCAACGTCGCATTCGGGCTTCGCCGCGGTGACCGCAGCGCCGCGCCGCTGATCGAGCGTCTGGGCCTGAGGCCTCTCGCGCGGAGTTACCCGCACGAGCTCTCGGGCGGGGAGCGCCAGCGCGTCGCGCTGGCGCGCGCGATGGCGCCGAACCCGTCGCTGCTGCTGATGGACGAGCCGTTCTCGAGCCTCGACAGCCGCCTGCGCGACGATGTCAGGCGACACACGCTCGATCTCGTGCGCGATTCCGGCACAACCACGGTCATCGTCACTCATGATCCCGACGAGGCCATGCGCATCGCCGACCGGATCGCGCTGCTCGACCGTGGACGCCTCGTCCAGTGCGACACGCCCGAGTCGCTCTACAGGCGGCCGGCCACGCTGTTCGCGGCGCGCTTCTTCAGCGATGTCGCGGCGCTGCCGGGAACCTGCGGCGGCGGCTTCGTCGAGACGCGACTCGGCCGTTTCGCGGCACCAGGGCTCGCGCAAGACGAGCCGGCGTTCGCCTGCTTGCGTCCGAGGCAGCTCAAGCTCGTCGCGGGCGCAGACGGCGTCGAGGGCCGCGTCGTCGGCACCGAGTATCTCGGCGACTGCAGCCATGTGCTCGTCGCCGTTCGCGGCATCGAGGAGCCCGTCGCCGTCTGCGTGGAACCCGAGGACGAGGTTCGCGCCGTCGCCGAACCGGGCTCGGTCGTCCATCTCGCGGTCCGCAGCCCCGACGTGCCCGTCGTCACCGGCAAGGGAGCCATCCAATGAACGAAAATAAAGCCCGCTGCGGCCTGCTCGCCGCCCTGATCGCCACGGGACTTGCCGCCGGCGCGGCGGCGGCCCAGGAAGTCAATCTCTACACGACGCGGGAGCCGGGTCTGATCGACCCGCTGCTCGAGGCCTTCACGGCCGAGACCGGCATCGAGGTCAACAGCATTTTCGTCCGCGACGGTCTCGCCGAGCGCGTCGCGGCGGAAGGCGAGCGCTCGCCGGCCGACCTGCTGATGACCGTCGACTTCGGCAATCTGATCGACCTCGTCGAGCGCGGCCTGACTCAGCCCGTCGAATCGGGCGCGCTGAACGCCGCCGTGCCGGCCAACCTGCGCGGCGAGGACGGCCAGTGGTTCGCGCTGTCGATGCGCGCGCGCGTCGTCTACGCCGACCCGGACCTCGATCTCGACAGCATCACCTACGAAGCGCTCGCCGACGAGCGCTTCAGGGGCTCGCTCTGCATTCGCTCGGGTCAGCATCCGTACAACACGGCGATGATCGCCGCGCACCTGGCGCATCATGGCGAGGCCGCGACCGCGACCTGGCTCGGCAGGCTCAAAGCCAATCTCGCCCGCGCCGCGACGGGTGGCGACCGCGACGTCGCGCGCGACATCATGGGCGGCATCTGCGAAATCGGCGTCGGCAACTCGTACTACGTCGGCCTGATGCGTAGCGGCAGAGGCGGTCCCGATCAGGAGCGCTGGGGCGCGGCGATCAAGGTCCTGCTGCCGACTTTCGAGGACGGCGGCACGCACGTCAACATCTCGGGCGCGGCCGTGGCCCGCTACGCGCCGAACCGCAACGAGGCTGTCCGCCTGCTAGAGTATCTCGTCTCCGACGCGGCGCAGAAGATTTATGCCGAGGCAAACTACGAGTATCCCGTCACGCAAGGCGCGACGATCGACCCGATCATCGCGGCGCTCGGCGATCTGCGCGTCGACCGCACGCCGCTCGAGGCGATTGCACGCCAACGCGATGCGGCGAGCCGGCTCGTCGACCGCGCCGGCTTCGACCAGTGACGGGCGCCGGCGCCGCCAGTCGGCCCTGACCCTGCGGGCGTGAGCGCGGCCGCCGTGACCAAGCGGCCGGCGCGCCAAGCGTCCTGGATCCTCATCGCCGGTATCGCCGCGCTCGCCGTCGCGGCGCCGATCGCGGCGCTCGTCGTCACGGCCGCGGGCGGTACCGAGGAGCTCTGGAGCGACCTCGTCGCCTACGTGCTGCCGGTCGCCGCGCGCGACACGGCCGTGCTGCTCGCGGGCGTCGGGATCGCGACGGCCCTGATCGGCGCAGGCACAGCCTGGCTCGTCGCCGCGCACGAGTTTCCGGGACGCCGCATCTTCGACTGGGCGCTGTTGCTGCCGCTGGCCGTGCCGACCTACATCGTCGCCTATGCCTATCTCGACGTGCTGCACCCGGTCGGTCCCGTGCAGACCGCGCTGCGGGCGCTCATCGGCGTCGACAGCCCGCGCGACCTCCAGCTGCCGGACATCCGCTCGATGGGCGGCTGCATCTTCGTGCTCAGCTGCGTCCTCTACCCCTACGTCTACCTGACGACGCGCGCTATGTTCATGATGCAGGCCGCGAACCTCATCGATGTCGCGCGCACGCTCGGTCATGGGCGGCGCAGGGTCTTTTTCCGCGTCGCGCTGCCGCTGGCGCGTCCGGCCGTCGCCGTCGGTGTCAGTCTCGTGCTGCTCGAGACGCTGAACGACATCGGCGCGGCGGAGTTTCTCGGCGTTCGCACGCTGACGGTCTCGGTCTACACGACGTGGATCACGCGGTCGGACCTGCCGGGCGCGGCCCAGCTCGCGCTCGCGATGCTCGCCGTCGTCGTCTGTGTCGTCGCGCTCGAGCGCTGGGCGCGACGGCGGCGCCGTTACGCCAACGACGCCCAGCATCCGCGGCCGCTACCGCGCGGGCGGCTGCGCGGCGCGGGCGGCGCGTTCGCGTCGATAGCCTGCGCGCTGCCGATCTTCGCGGGCTTCGTCGTGCCGGCCTGGTACCTCGTCGATGCGACGGTCGAGCGCGTGCGTTTCGCCGGCATCCCGACGCGGATTCTGGGCGAGATCGTCAACACGGTCGCTCTGTCGGCGACCGCGACACTGATCGCCGTCGTGCTCGCGCTTCTCGTCGTGCAGGCCGCGCGCGCCGGGACCGGCGTTCTACCGCGCCTCTTTCTGCGCACGGCATCGCTCGGCTATGCGCTGCCGGGCACCGTGCTCGCGATCGGCCTGCTGCCGATCGTGACCGGCATCGAGGCCGCCGTCGACAGGGCCGCGACCGGTCTCGTCGGCGTCTCGACCGGGCTCTTTCTGCTCGGCTCGGGCGCAGCCGTCGTCTATGCCTATGTCGCGCGTTTTCTCACGATCTCCGCCGGCGCGGTCGAGTCCGGCTTCAGCCGCGTCTCGCCGTCGATCGACGCCGCGGCACGCACGCTCGGCGCAAGCACCGGAGGAACGCTATTGCGCGTGCATCTGCCCTTGCTCCGACCCGCGCTCGTGACGGGCGCGCTGCTCGTCTTCGTCGACTGCATGAAGGAGCTGCCCGCCACGCTGCTCCTGCGGCCGCTCGGGTTCGAGACGCTCGCGACGCATCTCTACGGCGAGGCGATTCGCGGGACTTACGAGGACGCGGCGATCGCGGCGCTCGCGATCGTCGCCGTCGGCCTCGTGCCCGTGCTGATCCTCACCCGCGTCGGCACGCGCCCGGCGCAGGCGCAGGCGATCACGCCCGCGGTCATGTGAGTTTTCGGGACCTACACCGGTCCGGCAGTCGGCCGGCCGGGCGCCTGGCTCAGGCTTCCGGCAGCGATTCGATATGCTCGATCATGCGCCGCTGCTCGTCGGCGTCGGGCAAGCGCCCGCGTGCCGCGTTCGCGTTGTCGGCCATGTGCCCGGGATCGCTGGTGGCCGGCGTCACGACCGTGACATCGGGATGCGCCGCCGCGAACTTGAGGAAGAACTGCGCCCATGTCTCGGCGCCAAACTCCCGTGCCCAGTCTGGCACTTCGTGACCCGCGACGCGGTCCCAGAGCCTCGTGCGGCCGAAAGGCATGTAGACCATGATCGCGATGCCGCGATCGCGCGCGATCGGAAAGAGCTCATCCGCGGCGCTCGTGTTGTCGACGGCATAGTCGATGCCGATGAAGTCGAGCGGCAGCTCGCGCATGTACCCGGCGAGCGCCTCGTATTGAGGCTTGAACGTCGAGGTGGTGCCGATGTAGCGCACGCGGCCCACTGCCTTGTGCTCCTGCAGGATCGGAAACTGCGTGTCCATGTCGGCGATGTTGTGCACCTGAATCAGGTCTATCGGCTCGGGATAGCGCTCGAGCGACTGCTCGACCTGAGCTCTTGCCGCTGCGGGATCGGCTGTCCCACCGCCGCCGAAGCCGCGCACGACATTGAGCTTGGTGGCCCAGAAGACGCGGTCCGTGGCACCCATTTCCTGCACGACTCTGCCTGCGACTTCCTCGGACGAGCCGTAGCTTGGCGCCGTGTCGAATACGGCCGCCCCGTGCTCGAGCATGGCTTCGAGCACGGCGCGCACGGCGGCCGTGTCCCCATTGTCCGCGAGATCCTGAAAACTCGCCGAGCTGCCGAGCCCGATGACCGGGAGCATCTCGTCTGTCGACGGGATGGCTTTACCGATGACGGCGCCGCTTTCCTGCGAGGCCACGAGGCGTGGGGCCAGCGCAAGCGCCGCGCAGGACTGTGCCGTACGCGTAAGGCATTCACGTCGAGTCAACATTGTTTTTCTCCTTCGGCGAATTGGCCGTGGGTATTGGCGAAGTGTTCTTCCGCAATCGGACCCGGGAACCGCAGGAAAGTTCGCCCTTACGCCTCGATGATGCCCTGACGAATCGCAAGGCGGGTCAACTCGGCCGTCGTGCTCGTGCCGAGCTTGCTCTTGATCTGGCTCGCATAGTTCGCGACCGTCTTTGCGCTCAGCGAAAGCTGCCTGCCGATGTCGGCGCTCGTCTCGCCGCTCGCGAGGAGGCAAAAGATCTCGAACTCGCGCGTCGACAGCGCCTGCAGCGTGGCCGAACGGCCGCCGGCTTTCTGAAACGCGAGGCGGCGGGCGATGTCTGCATCGAGATAGAGCTTGCCGGCCGCGACCTGCTTCGCCGCGTCGACGAGAGCGTCCGGCGCGCTGCTCTTGGTCAGATAGCCTTTGGCGCCAGCGGCGAGCGCGCGCTCAACGAACATCGTGTCCTCGTGCATCGAGAACACGAGGATCTTTGCGTGCTCGTCACGCGAGACGATCCGGCGAATCGCCTCGAGGCCGCTCATTCCGCGCAAGGACAAGTCCATGATCACGACGTCGGGCGCGCGGTCGATGTAGTGACGGCATGCGACCTCCCCGCTTTCGGCTTCGGCGACGACCTCGATCTCGTCGCCTTGCTCGAGCAGCAGCTTGTAGCCCGCGCGGACCACGGGGTGGTCGTCGACGAGCAGGGCTCGGATTCGGGCGCCGTCTTGCGTCATGTCGCAGGCCGCCGCGCCGGCAGCGGCACGTCGATGTGGATCGCGACGCCCTTGCCGGGCGCTGCCTGCAGATCGAGCTTGCCGCCGAGCGCGTCGGTGCGCTCGCGCATCCCGAGCAAACCGAGCCCGAGCCGCGCGCGCTCCGGCTCGAACCCGGCGCCGTCGTCGCAGATGTCAAGACGCAGGCTGCCGGCCGAGGGGCGATCCTCGCGCTCGAGCGAGATGCGAACCTCGCTCGCACTGCTGTGCTTCGCCGCGTTCGTGAGGCTCTCCTGCACGATCCGATACACGTTGATCTCGACCCCTTCGCCGAGATCGTCGAACCGCCCCTTCGACGAAAAGTGGCAAAACGAGTCTGGCTGGCGCTCGTTCCAGCCGTCGACCAGCTCCTCGAGCGCGGCAACGAGCCCGAACTCGTCGAGCCGAACCGGACGGAGCCTGCGAATCAGCCCGTTCACGGCGGCATAGACGTGCGTGGCGACGTCGGCGATCTTCGCAGCCGCCCGGTTTACCTCGTCGTCGTGATCGTTGCGCCGTTTGCCGATCGAAACGGCAACGGCCTTGATCGCGCTGATCGACTGGCCGAGCTCGTCGTGCAACTCCTGTGCGAGGTGTCTACGCTCGCTCTCTTGTATCGCGAGTGAGCGTTGCGCGAGCTCGCGATTCTCGTCACGGCTGCGCTCGAGCGCCTCGGCCATGTGATTGAACTGCCTCGACAGCACGGTGAGCTCCGGCAGCTGGAACGACGGCAGCCGCGCGGAGTAATTGCCGTGCTCGATGCCTTCGAGCGCCGAGGCGACCCGCTCGAGCGGACGCAGCCAGTGCCCGACGGCGACGAAAAACACGGCGTTTGCGATCACTGCGAAAGCGAGCACGAGACCGAGCACGCCGCGGGCATCGTTCCAGGCCTCGTCGATCTCGTCGGCCGGATCCGTGCGCAGGATGATCTCGGCGCCTCCCGGCACGTCGTGCGCGGCACCGAGCACCGGCAGGCGGGACTCCATTAGGGGCGGCTCGACGAGACGCGTGAACCATCCGGGCGCGGCTCGGTCCGGGTCGGGCTCGACTCCCGCGAGCGGCGTTTGCGAGCCGCCTTCGGCCAGCACGATGCGCAAATGGCGAATCCCTTCGAGCCCTTCGAGCCGCGCGAGCAGGCGCGCGCGCGCGGCGGACTGGGCAGCCCCATCCGCCTCGGTCGCGGCCACGTCGAGCAGCTGCATGGTCAGATTCGCGGCGGACTGGATCTCGTCGAATACGGCCCGCCGGGCGTTGTGGATCACGAGGACCGTGCCGAGCGAAAGGATCGCCAGCGACAGCAACGAGACGAGCAGATTCAGCCGGAACCGCAGGCTCATCGGCGCTCGCCATCGAGCCGCGGATCGACGCCCGGAGCTTTCGGCCTCGGGCGCCGTGACGCGTTAGAACTGTATTCTGGCGCCTGCGACGATCGTTCGCTCGGCGCCCGGCCGCAATCCGTTCTCCACATCGGTGATATACAACTTGTCCGTCAGGTTGCGGCCTTGCAGCCAGACCGTCGTGTTGCCCCCCGGCAGTCGGTAGCTGACGCGCGCCGACAACAGCGTGCGGCTCGGCACGCGTCCGACGACGATCGGCTCGCGAACGCTGAAGTCGTCGTCCCGCGCGAGCGGCGCGAGGTCGTCCTCGTCGACCAGCGTCAGCGTCTCCGTGTTCGTCACGTCGGTGTAAAAAGCCCCGAGATGACTCACGGTGCCGCTGAAGTGCCAACCCGACGGATGCTCGTACCCGAGCGTCATGCTCCCCGACTGCCGCGGAATTTCCGGCACGTTCCTGCCGTTCAGCGGCCCGCCATCAAACTCCGCGTTCGTATAATTGTACGCGAGCTCGAGAAACATGTTGCCTGCCGCGGCCGGATCCTCGGCCGAGTCGAGACGGAGCCCCAGATCGAGGCCCCGGGCGGTCGAGTCGCCGGAGTTCAGCGTCACGTTCAGGCCGTCGATCGTGAAGGCCTGGCGGACCAGCGTGTTCTCGAGCCAGTTAGAGAAGACCGCGGCCTCGTAGCGGACCCGGGAGCCGAGCGTCGAGCGGACGCCCAGTTGGGCGTTCACGCCGACCTCGGGCAGCAGCGGGAAGTCTTCAGCCGTGCGCGCGAGTGCCGGTGAATAGCCGCGCTGCAGCCCGCCGAAGACCTGCGCGGCCGAAATACCGGTATACAGGACCGTAACCCCGGGGAGCAGAATCGAGTTTCGGTCCCGCTCCTTGGGGCCGTGCGGGCCGGGATCGAGCGGTAACGCCAGGCGAATCTTGCTTTGCGTGAACTCCTCGGCCCGCAACCCGGGAGTTACGACCCAGTCGCCGAGATCGATGACGTCCTGCACGAAGACCGACACGGCCTGCGCCTCGTAATGCTCGAGCCGAATCAGCGCGCCGCGATCGTTCTCGGAGATCACATAGCCGCCGTCAGCCCGGTTGCGCATATCGTCGAACACGTGATCCTCGGCGCGCAGACCCCATTGAAGAGTATGCGGACCGCTCGTGGCGAGCTCCATTCGCGTCTCGATGCCGTACGTGCGGTAGTGCCTGTTGCGGCTCTCCATGCGCCCCGTTACGCCGGGCTCGAACGGGTTTTCCGGCACGATGTCCGGCAGCGCCGCGATCGGCGAGTCGCCTGGCACGACGGTGAAGCGCGGCCGGTCGACGTCGGTGGCGAACAGTTTCGTCGAGATGGAGAGATTTGCTCCGATGTCCACCTCGTACGCGATGTCCGCTTTGCGATAGTTCAAGGCGAACGTGTTGTGCTCCTGCCCGAAGCGGCCGCCCTTCGTGCGCGGCGCGACGGCGAACTCGGCCGGCGTCAGGTTGCTTTCGTCATAGTCGGAGCGCTCTCTGAAGTACGTGAACGAGAAGTCGAGACTCCGCGCATCGTCGATCTGCCAGGCGAGGCTGCCGTAGATGTCGTCGAAGCGCGTTTCCTCGATATCGAAGCTGCCGTCGGCGTCCATGCCCGTGTATGCGCCGACCAGACCGACCGAGCCGACCGTGCGGCGATGCATGACATGCCGCCTCAGCGTATCCAGCGTGCCGGCCGTGAGTTCGACCACGGTCTCGGGCACGGCCGTCGCGCGTTTGTTGCGGAAATTCACGATGCCGTGGTTGTTCAGCGGGCCGTGAACGATCTGGCCGGACGCCTTCAGGACGTCGATCGATTCGAGCCGCTCCATCGGCGGCGTGTAGTGCGCGCTCGAGTCGAGGTATGTCGATGCGTTGATCGGCGTTCCGTCCTCGAGCAGCAAGGTCTTACGCGAACGGCGCGGCGGCGCCCCGCGTATGCCGATCCCGCTGCGGCGCGCGGCAGCGTCGTCGTCGATCGTGCGCACGCCGGGCACGAAGTCGAGTGCGTCGTGCAGCGTGTAGGGGCGCATCGCGCGTATCTGCTCGTCCGTGAGCCTCGCTGCGGCGCCGGGAACGAGGCCGACGTCCCGTGGCATGATCTCGCGCACGTAGATAGTCGGCACCTCGTCGTCCCCCTGCGCGCCGGCTGAAGGCGCATAGCCGGAGGAGAATGCTGCGACGAACGGGAGCAGAAAGATGGGCTTCCTCATATGATCGTCTTCCTTGGTGTAGCCGGCGAAGGACATGACGATAAGAAGCGGATTCGGTCGCGAAGAAAACGTCCCGCGACACTATCGGGACGAGTTCCCGGCGGATCGCGGGAATTGTTCCCTTGAGGAACAGCGGCGGCGGCCAAGTTTTCGGAACCTACCGCGCTCGAACGTCAGTAGCGATGGCCGGGCAATCCCTGCGCTAGTCGGAGGTGCCGCCTTCCTTTTGTGCCAGCAACGACTCCATCTCGTCCATGATGGCGTTCATGCGGTCGACGACGGCCCGGTATGGACCGGGGGTGGCGAGGTCGACGCCGGCGTCCACGAGGAGGTTGTAGGGGTAGTCGGAGCCGCCGGCGCGGAGCAGGTTCTTGTAGTTCTCGACGCCGGACTCGCCTTCGTCGACGATGTTCGCGTAGAGCGCGGTGCCCGCCGTCAGCGACGTCGAGTACTGGAAGACGTACATGTTGCGGTAGAAGTGCGGCACGAACATCCATTCATTGGTGTAGAGGTCGTCGACGATCACGACGCCGTCGTCGTGGGCGTGGTAGCGGCGGACCAGATCGCTGTAGATCTCGCTGATCCTGGCGCCGGTCAGCGCTTCGCCGCGCTCGGCCGTCTCGTAGAGGGCGAGCTCGAACTCGGCGAACATCGTCTGGCGGTAGAAGGTGCCGCGCAGGCTCTCGAGGCCCGAGCCGAGATAGAAGAGCTTCTCGTCGACCGATTCCGCACGCTCGACCATGTATTCCTCGAGAATCAGCTCGAGCGACGTAGACGGAATCTCGGCGATGAAAGTGGCGTAGTCGGCCGTCTGGTAGGGCTGCGTCTGCCTGGCGTAGAGTGTGTGCATCGCATGACCCCACTCGTGCGCGAACGTCGATAGCGAGTCGTAGTTGTCCTGGTGGTTGAGCAACAGATAAGGATGCACGTCGTAGATCGCGCCTAGCATGTAGGCGCCAGAGCTCTTGCCGCGCTGCGGATAGACGTGCATCCAGCGCTGCTCGATCGCGTCTCGCTGCATGTCGACCCAGTCGTCGCCGAGGATCTCCATCGCGTCGAGCGTGATCCGCTTCGTCGTCTCGATATCGAACTCGCGGTCGAGCTCGACGAGCGGCGGATAGATGTCGTAGTAGTGCATCTGATCAACGCCGAGCATGCGGGCGCGCAGCCGGAAGTAGCGATGCAGCGTCGGCAGCGCCGCGTTCACCTCCCTGACCAGCGTCCGATAGACCTCGGGCGGCAGGTTGTCCTCGAACAGCTCGCGCTCGAGCACGCTGCCGTAGCCGCGCGCCCGCGACAGCGCGATCTGCGTTTGAATGTGCGTGCCGAGGACCGCTCCGACCGAGCTCTGAAATTCCTCCCAGGTCCCCCAGTAGGCGTCAAACACGGCCTTCCGGTCGTCGCGGTTACTGCTGCTTCGAAGCGCGCCGTAGGCCTGGTTGTCGATACGGTGCTCGGACCCGTCGGAAAGACGGATCGTCGGGAACGGAATATCGGAGTTCGAAAGCAGGCTATAGACGTCCGACGGCGCGCTGATCGTGCGGGCGAAGTAGGACAGCGTCGCTTCGGCCTCGGCGCTGAGCGTGTACTCGGCGCTGCGCAGCACGTCGTCGAGGCCGTGCGCATAGGGTTCGAGCCGGGGCTCCGCGCTGAGAAAGCGCTCGATGCGCTCGCGGTCGACCTCGATGAGCTCGGGGTCGATCCACGACATCGCCTCGACGACGCGCGCGTTCATCGCATCGGCAAGCTGATAGCGCTCCTGCGCCTCGCTGTCACGCAGGTCCTCGTCGAGCTCGAGATAGGCGTATGCGGTGACACGGTCCGCCTGCCGGATCGTGTCGGACACGAGTTGCAGCGCCTCGTAAAGCGCCTCGGCGCTGTCGCCGAGTGTGCCCTTGCGCGCCTCGATCCGAGGCGCCCGCTCGATGACGTCGAGCCTCGAGCGGTTCCAGGATTCGAGGTCGGGCCAAAGATCGGTCAGGTCCCAGACGTAGCGGGGATCGACTTCGGCTGCGTCATCCTGTGCGGCCGCGGGCCCGGTCATCGCCGGCACGAGCAGCGCAAGCGACAAGCTCAATAGAACATTTCTCATCGTCATTGAAGTGACTCCGATCCCGTGGGCGACCCGTACGGCAAGAAAATGCCGACAGCCTCGACTTCGTGGATTCTACCGTCCGTGATCCTGAAGATGTGGGCAGCCGGCAGGTCGTAAGGTTCCCGCTGCTCCTCCCACATGAGCTCGGATCCGTCCGCCGCGATCATGAGGTGCGGTCCGCGTGCCATGGACTGTCGAAAGTGCGAAAGACCCATCACGAGCCCCCGGGCGGGATCGACGGCGAAAACGCGGCGGTTGTCGATGCTGTCGATATAGGCGAAACGGCGCGAGCTCATCTGTCCGACGCAATCGCGCGCGACGGGGGGCGGTGCGCGGCCGTCGACATCGACGCCGTCGAAAGGCGCAGGCTCAAGACCCGGGCCTGCCGCGATCATGCCGTTCTCCTGTCGCTCGCAGTCTTCGGCGAACGGCGCGAGGTTGCCGTCGCTCAGGTTCAGCGCCTCGTAGTAGGAAGCGGCGATCGCGGCGAGCTCGGCGCGCGGCATCCGCTCGCTTTCCGGTACGTCGGCGGTCAGGTTCGGGCGCGGCGACTCGAGCCGCGCGAGGTCGGCTTCGGCCGGCACGTCGGCCACGAGATGCTCGGCTTCGGTGATCTCGCCGTCCTCGACTTCAAGCCGCGCCGCGAGCAGCGCCGGGACGATGCCGGCGGGCCCCTGGCGGTCGATGACGACGATCATGCCGACGGCGCCCGCGGCCGGGTCGGGCACATAGATGCGAAATCCCATCGTTTCGCCCGCCGACGCCCAGAGGCCTTCCCCGGGGCGCATGGGCCTGACGTTCTCGACGAAGGCCAGGTCGTCCGCGAGCGGCACGGCGGCGGGATCGTGAGCGGCAAGCGCCGCCAGATAGCCGTCCGCGAGATCCATGAGGCATGCCCGGTCGCATGCCGTGCCGCTATCGGAAGCCGTGCAGCCCGCCGTGACGGCAGCCGCCGCCGCAACGGCGGCTGCCCTGGCCGATTTGATCATGCTCGCCCTGCCGTCAGAAACTCACTCTGAATCCTAGCGCATAGTTTCTGCCCGGCAAGGGGGCGATGTCCTTCAGAAAGGACGTGTGGCGTCTGGCATCCTCGTCGAGCAGGTTCGTGCCGCGCAGGAATATCTCGTAGGTCGCCGCCATGGTATCGCCGACGGTCAGGCGCAGATCGGCATTGAGCATCGTATAGCCTGGCGTCGGCGTCTCGTAAGTGGCAGTCTTGTCCTGGCGATCGTGCCGCGTCGCCTCGATGCCCGCGACGAGACGCTCGTCGTGATACTGCAAACGGGCGCCGAATCGCCGGGGCGGAATCCTCGGCAGGCGCTCGCCCGAGGCGAGCTCGGCACGGACGAGGTCGCCAAAGAGCCTGAGATCGATCTCGCCGTTGCCGAGGTTCGCAATCGGCATGAAGAGCTCGGCCTCGACGCCGACGAAGTCCGCGTTGGCTTGCGAGAATGCAAAGACGGGCAGCTCTTCGTCCGGATCGATGACGCCGGTGTCGCGCAGATAGATGTAGTCGTCGTAATCGGTGACGAATGTCGTGACGGTCCAGGTCAGATCGCCTTCGGTCTTGCGAATGCCGAAATCCAGATGCCGCGAGGTCTCGGAGCCGAGAGCCGGATCGCCGATCTCGATGTTGCCCGTGGCGAGATGCGGTCCGTTGGCATAGAGCTCGTCGGCGACCGGTAACCTCTCGGCGTTCGCGAGATTCATGGCCAGCGAAAAGCCGTTCCCGAGATCGCGAATCGCGGCGAACGAAACCGACGCCGCTGAGTCGTCGGCACGCGGGAGGCCGCCCGAAGGGTCGTGCTCCTGACTCTCGAGCCGGGCGCCGAGCGAAAGCTGCCAGCGCTCCGTCTCGCGCTGCTCGATCAGAAAGAGGCCCAAGCTCGACGTATCGACGGGCGGAACGAACGCCTCTTCGCCGATCGCGGAAAACTCGCGCTCGGTATGCTGAAGGCCGAAGGCGCCCCGCCATTGGCCGAGGTCCGAGAGCAGGAACTCGAGCCGGGCTTCCCAGGCGTCATTGTCGAAGCGCGTGCCGACTTCGGAGCCCTCGAGCTCGAGATGCTCGTAGTCGACGACTCCGAGGCGCAGGTTGATGGCCTCGATCGGACCGTCGAGCCCGAGCCAGCCGCCCTTGATGTCGTAGCGCGTCTGCTCGAGGTCGAGCCGAACGGGCAGTTCCTCCTCTTCTTCGGCTCCCGGCTCTTCCTCGTCATGGTGCTCGTGGTGCCCCGGCAAGCCGTAGTTCGTGTCGAAGGTGCCGAGCGATACGCCGAAGAACGCGCTGTCGCCGAGCCAGCTCAGGCCGCCCGCGACGCTGTCGGCTTCGATATTGCTGTTCTCGAGGATGCCGAAGATCTCCTCGTGTTCCTCTTCTTCTTCGGCGAAGCCCGGAATCTCGTAGTTCCCGGTCTCTCTCGTCAACGCATCGACGTGCCACGCTACCCTGTCGCCGCCGCCGTCGAGTGCGAGCGACAGCGTCCTGTCATCGGCCACCGTGTCGCCGCGAACCTCGACCGTGCCGTCGAACCCGTCTGCGGGAGCGCCTTCCGGAATCCGGTTGGTGACGGTATTGATGACGCCGCCGACGGCGCCACTGCCGTAGAGCAGCGTCGTCGGCCCGCGAAAGATCTCGATTTGCTCGGCCGCAACCGGGTCGATGCTGACCGCGTGATCGTCGCTGACGGTCGACACATCGAGCGAGTCGATGCCGTCCTCCATCATCCGCACGCGCGGGCCGGCCAGGCCCCGGATGATCGGGCGCGAGGCGCCCGCGCCGAAATACGATGCGCTGACACCGAGCTCGCCCGCCAGCGTCTCGCCGAGATTGGCGGCACGGATGCGATCCAGCGCTTCGCCGCCGATGACCGTAACCGACTGGGCCAGGTCGTCAGCCGATTGCTCGATCGGGACTCCCGTGACTATGACGTGCTCGATCGTCTCCTGCGCCAGCACGGGTGCGTACGCACAGACCGACAGGGCGCCGTAAAGCGCGCCTTTGATGTTCGTTGATTTCATTCCCTTGCCTCACTGTTCCTCCGGGCATCGCTGCGGGCGATATGCCCTGGCGACGCGTCCAAACCAGAAAACGAGTCAGGAGGAGAGAGGCGGCGCGCGTGCGCGGAAATAGTGCGGCGCGTATGAAAGCGGCAGCGGCGGGAAATCGGTATCGACGGGCTGGGTCAGCCTGACTGTCGGAGGAAGCGCGGGAGTGGCGACGTTGGCGCCGCCGAAAACCGAGGCCGCGAGGCAGACTTCACAGGCCCGGCCCGGCTCATGATCCGCGGCATCGAGCTCATGCGAGACGGTGATCGCCTGCGCGGCGAGCAGTGCGACCGCCGCCGCGGCCAGCAAGCCGCTTCGACGACACAGCTTCCGAATCAATTGGCGCATGGCCATGACATTCGCTATTCCAGCCGACTTATAGCCAAAATACCATAACCGAATCGAATACAGGTGCCCGGATTCATAGTACCAGTAACAAGTTTATATCAGGCGCAAGCCTGATGAATCAGTGAGTTAGCCGCGACGCAGGGGGTCAAATGGCGACAAAGCGAAATGCCTTCTTACTGGGCACCGGAGGCGGCCTCGTTCTCCTGGCCGCAGCGGCGCTGACACTTGCGCAGGACCGGAGCGCACCGATCGTCAAGACCGACCTCGGTTACTCCGAGCTCCCGGACGGGCGCGGCGGCATCAACGTCGAGGCCATCGCCTACACCGAGGCCATGGGTTTCGACAAGCAGCGCTCGCTCGAAGCCTTCGAAGAGACCGTCTATCCCGTGACGCGCGCCTACTGCGACGGCTGCCACAGCACCGAGAACACAGCCGGCAGCAGCGCCCAGGCCCCGCTGCACGCCGATGTCGACGTCAGACTCGCCCATGAGTATGCGCTGACCCGCGTCAACTTCCGCAAGCCCGAGGAATCCAAGCTCGTCGTCCGCATGGCCGTCGATCGTCATAACTGCGCCGGCGGCGACTGCAACCGCGCGGCCATGCTAATGCTCGAGGCCGTGACGGCCTGGCGTGACGCCGTCGCCGACATGCTGCCCGAGGTGCCGCGGGGCGTGCCGGAAGGCACCGGGATCACGGAAGATCAGGTGCTGGCGTGGATCGAAGCCGATCGGGCGACGATTCCGGAGACGGATCACGAATTCGTCAAGTACACGTCGTTCCACGAGCTCCACAATGCCGGCGTCAGCGCGCAGAACCTCAATCACGCGCGCGTCGGCCTGTCCAAGGCGCTGAACAGCACGGCCCGGTGGGCGTCCGAGATCGTCAATCCGGTCGACGTCAACGGGATGGGCATCGTCTACCGGTTCGATATTCGCGATTACTGGGGGCACACGCTGATCGACACCTCGGACCCTGACTTCCAGCTCTGGTACGGCGGATCCGACGACGATCTCGCCTTTGCCGAAAGCAAGGTGGACCTGAACGGCAACCCGATCGAGTACGGCGTGCTCGCGACGATGGTTCACGAGCTCAAGGACGAGGTCACGCCCGACGAGAAATTCGCGCGCCTGGTCTGGGCCCGGGTTCTCAAGGGCAATGCCGAAGGCGCGGCCGACGGCCAGACGCTGCCGCCGAACATCGACGGCTTCATCGGGCCGAAGGAGCTTGGGCCGCATGGCCAGGAGATCGTCAGGCCCGAAAATCTCGTTTACGCCGAAGCGGGACAGCTGACCTAACGCCGGAGGACCTGAGCTACGTCGCGACGCTGCCGCTCGGCAGCTACTCGTTCGACACGAGCGGGACGGTCGGCGAATACACGGGCGCCAACGGGCCGCAGCAGTCGGCCGAGGAGGTCATCTTCAGCCTGCCGAACGGCCTTCAGGGCACGGTGCTCTTCGGCGCCTGGAATCAGCGCCGCGTCGATGCCTTCACCAACATCGTCCGCGATCCGCGAATCTTGCGTGAAGTCGAGGGCGACACGGTGCCCGACAACTTGACCGGATTCGGCCGCTCGGCCGGCATCTCGGATCACCGGCTGAATACCTCGAGCTCCTGCATCGGCTGCCACATCGACGGCATGAACCGCGTCAACAACGATCTGAGGGACTGGCTCGACGAGGACGACCGCCGCAACCTGCCGGGCGGCGAGAACGGCGTCGATGCCTGGATCGACGATCCCGAGGCGGTCGCACGCGTTCGCGAGCTCTATCCGCCGTCGAAGGACATGCGCGCCGTGCTCGAGAACGATCGCCGCATCTTCCTTTCGGCGATGGCCGAGATCAGGGAAGGCATGGTGCTCGGCGTCGACAAGAACGTCTACGTCGAGCCCGCGATCTGGACCATCGAGTGGACGCGGGATTTCTACGGTTACCCCATCACTCGGTCCAACTGACCTGATTTCGAGCATTCTCCCGCCGCTTTCGGCGACGGGAGAATCGGTCTTAGCCGCTGCGTCCTGCCTTGCGATCGATCAGATAGTCGATCGAGAAAGTCCCCGGTCCCCGCGTCAGGAGGAACAGGAGAATCGCTCCCCACATCAGGTGGTCGCTCCAGGCGTTCGGGAATACGAAGAGCTGTATCACCGCAACCATTCCGAGCAGCGGCAGGGTTGCGAGCCGAGTCCCGAGGCCGATGACGAGCAGCACTGGCAACGCCAGCTCGAGCGCTGTCGCAAGCTGAGCCGCAAGCACGGGATCGATGAGCGGGACCTGATACTCGTTGCGAAACAGGAGCACCGTAAACTCCCAGGAATTGATCTTCAAAAGGCCCGAGCGAAAGAACATCGCCGCGATGCCGATCCGCAGCGCCAGCTGCAAGACCGACGCGGGAAAGCGCTCGAGCTGAGCACGAATGGCCAGGAAACGATTCAACATGGAGCTACCTTTCGTCTATCCGAATCGAGACGACGAGCTTCCGGCCGATGAGATCGCGCAGAGCGCGACCGGCATCGAAGGCATGATCGACGTCGAGAGCGCCGCCAGCTGCAGCACCTATCGCTTTTCCTGACGCCAGGGCAGTGCGAAACGCAAACGTTCCGGCGTCGAGACGATTCATGCTGAAGGATCCACGTGATCCTCTGACTTCGATGAGCGTGTCGGTGCGCGGCAGCTCGAGCGAGACCGGTTCCTCTCCGCTCAAGAACACCCGGACTAAATCGTCGACGGGGTGCGTCGCCCTCAGATAATCCACGCCCGCCTGCAGCTCGAGATGGGTGTCGAGCAAGCGCGCCGGTTCCATGCCGGCGAATTCTTCCCAGCCGACAGCCGATTCATCCACTGCGATGGCAGCATGGCCCAGTGCCCATTCGAGCAGGGCAAACGACTCTACGTAGGGCATGAGCCTCGCGCTCTCGAGCCGAGCGACGAAGGCGGGGAAGGTGCTTCCATACTCGGCAATGCAGGGCGCGGCCGGCGGACATTCGCGCGCATACGCAGCGGCGGCGGCCGAGACGAAGTTGCTGCCGAGCAACCAGGCGGTGGCCGGAAACTTCTCGCAGAGCGCCCTGCGCAAGCTCGTCTGGTAGTGCCGGATGTGGATCCCGAACCTCGCTCTTGGGTCGTGGCCGCCGATTAGTGCTGGCGGAGCCAGCCGAGGATCGCCGGCGAGCACAGCGTCGGCGATGGCGGATTGCGTTTCAGCCAGCGACGGCATGAAGCTCGCGTTCTTCGTCGATCCTGCCGGCGATGCGGTCGGCATGCTCGGCCTCGCTCAAGAGCGTCGAGAGGTCGGGCAGCGCCTGGTCCCACTCGATGAGCGTCGGTTTCGGCCCAAACTTCCCGAGCGCATGCTCGTACAATGACCAAACGGCGTCTGAAATCGCGTTGTCATGGGTGTCGATCAGAATCTCGCCGCCGTGTCCGGCGTCGGCTTCGGCCGTGAATCCGCCCAGGTGCAGTGCCGCCACGGCGTCGGCGGGAAAGGCGTCAACGTAATCGTACGGGTCGAACCCCATATTGACGCCGCTGATGTATAGGTTGCTGATGTCGCATAGCAGCTTGCATGCGGTCCTGTCCACAAGCTCGGACAGGAATTCGATCTCGCTCATCGTCGAGTGCCCGAACCCAACGTAGCTCGCGGGGTTTTCGACAAGATATGCTCTGCCGAGAACTTGCTGGACCTCATCCAGATGAGAGGCTACGAGTTGTAGCGACGCTGCGTCGTAAGGGATTGGCAGAAGGTCGTTGAGATACCTCCCGCCGACAGATGACCAGGCCAGGTGGCCGGAGACCAGAAACGGATCGAGGTCGTCGGCGAGGACCTTGAGGCGCCTGAGATGGATCCGGTCGATGCCGTCGGCACTGCCGATCGAGATTCCAACGGTGTGCAACGAAATCGGATAATTCATCGCGATCTGCGCCAGCAACTCGCGAGAGTGGGGGTTAGCGAGGAAATTCTCGGGATGGATCTCGAGCCAGGAGACGGGGGGAGCGTCGGTCGCCACCTCGGCGAGGTGGGGCAGGCGCAGGCCGATGCCCGCGCCAGGTGCTTGCGTGGGGGATCTAACCGGCCGAGGGGCGACCGCGTTCCTCATGCTCAGGCTCTCGGCTCGAGACTGCCGTTGACGATGCGGTTGCAGTAACCGTCGGGGACGTAGATCCAGGCGTTCGGGTCGCCGTCGATCCGAGACGTGCCGGCGCAGGAATTGTTGCCCGTCGAGGCACAGTCATTCGCGCCGGCCTTGGCAATGCCGTAGCATTTTTCGGCCTGGAAATCGGGTACTTCGGCCGGGCCCTGAGCGCCGACGAGCGCCGGTCCGGCGACGGCTGCAGCGATGGCTGAGGCGATAACGAGACGTTTGTTCATTGATGGCTCCTTAGGGATTGGTAGGGTCATTGAGTAATTCGGTCGGCTCGGAAAAAGGTTACGTTCGTCGATAGAATCCCTCCGATGTCGTCTCAGGACTCGAATACGAATGCCCTCGGGGAGCTGATGCGGGCAGCACAGCACGGAGACTCGACGGCTTACGTGGAGCTCCTGCGCGCCGTTACGCCGAGAATTCGTCAGCTCATCCACCATCAGCGGGGGTTCGCCGGCGCCGAGGAGGTGGAGGACCTCGTGCAGGAGGTTCTGCTATCGCTGCACAAGGTTCGTGCCAGCTACGATCCGTCGCGGCCTTTTGCGCCCTGGCTACAGGCGATCGTGCGCAACCGCCTGGCCGACGGTGCCCGGCGTTACTCCCGCTCGGCGAAGAGAGAAGTGAGCATGGATGATGAGGACGTAACCTTTTCAGAGTTTGCGGCGAATTCTGAATCTGAAGAACCGAACGACGTCGCGGCTTTGCATCGGGCCGTTCGCGATTTGCCGGAGGGACAACGGCGGGCGATCGAGCTATTGAAGCTCAAGGAGCTTTCGTTGAAAGAGGCGGCAGCGATCACAGGCGCCAGCCAGAGCTCTCTGAAGGTTGCGACGCATCGAGCGCTGGTGAATCTTCGAAAGACCCTGGGTGTAAGGGACACGTGAAAACCGACGATCTGATCGAGCGACTTGCGGCGCGGCTCACGCCTGTCAGGCCATTGGCGCCTCCCGGCAAGAGGGCCGCGCTGTGGCTCATGGGCTCGGCCCTGTACCTCGGGGCGATGATTCTGGGGGTCTCGGGATTCGATACCACGACGGGCGGTATGGCCCCGGGCCTTCTGTTGTCGCAGTCGATCGGCGTTCTGGCCGGCGCGCTCGCGGTCTTCGCGGCCTTTTCGTCGGTCGTCCCCGGCGATTCGCGGCGAGCGCTGATCGTCACTGCGCTCGCAACGCTCGCATGGCTGGCCTGGTTTGCCGTGGTTGTCGTCAGTGCTGACGACGCTCAGGCGATCGCCGCATCCCGGCACGAATGGGTTTGCGTGGCAATGATTTTAGCGGGCGGTGCTCCGCTCGCCGCGACACTGGCGATCATGCTCAGAAAAGGCGCCCCCTTGCACCCGATGCTGACCGGCGTGCTGGTCGCGATTGCCGTTGGCCTCCTGGCCAACTTCAGTGCTTGCATTTCCTTGCCGCATGGCAATGCCGAAGCAACGTTCGCGTGGCACGGAGCGGCCCTGGCAATTCTGGTATTGTGCTGCGCCGTGGGTGCTCGATTCGTCTTCACCTGGCGCGGGGCCGGATGAAGTTCAAAGATTACTATGAGCTGATGGGCGTTGCGCGCGACGCGACGCAGGACGACATCAAGCGCGCCTATCGCCGGCTCGCGCGCAAGTACCATCCCGACGTCAGCAAGGAGGACGATGCCGAGGAGCGGTTCAAGGAAATCGGCGAGGCCTACGAGGTGCTCAGGGATCCCGAGAAACGGGCTGCCTACGATGAGCTCGGCAGTCGCTGGAAGGAGGGGCAGGAGTTTCGCCCGCCGCCGGACTGGGATTTTCAGTCCGAGGGCGTGCGCGATGCCGGCGCATTCAGCGATTTTTTCGAGAATCTGTTCGGCGGTGCCTCAGGTCACGCGGGCGGGCGTCGTTCGACGTTTCGCGGCAAGGGATTCGACCGACAGGCCGATGTCGGCATTACGCTCGAGGAAGCCTTCAGGGGCGCCGAGCGTACGCTGTCGCTCGAGCAGGTCGTCAGTGGCGCGGACGGCCGGCCGCAAAGCCGAACGCGACAGCTCAACGTCCGGATTCCGGCCGGCGTCACGGAAGGGCAGCAGATCAGGCTCGCCGGTCAGGGCGATCCGGGTATCGGCGGCGGACCTTCCGGCGACCTGTTCCTGCGCGTTCGCCTGCTGCCCCATGGTCTTTTCAAGGTCAACGGCAAGGACGTCGAGCTCGAGCTGCCGGTCACCCCATGGGAGGCCGCGCTCGGCGCGACGGTCAGGGTCCCGACGTTGGTGGGCAAGGTCGACCTCAGAATCCCGAAGGGTTCGCAGTCCGGTCAGCAGCTTCGTCTCAAGGGCAAGGGACTGGCGGGCAAGCCGCCGGGTGACCAGCACGTCGTCTTGAAGGTCGTCACGCCCGCGGCGCAAAACGAAGCGCAGGAGGAGCTCTATCGCGAGATGGCGAAGATCATGCCGATGAATCCTCGAGAATCCCTGGAGCGAGAGTCGTGAGCCGGGACAATCCCTTGATCGGAGTCCTGCTCGACGAGTCGTTGACGCTGACCCTGCACGAGCTTTGCGAATACTGCGGGGTCGAGGAGTCGGTCGTGATCGAGATGGTCCGGGAAGGCATTGCCGAGCCGATCGATGACGCTTCGACTGAATGGCAGTTTACAGGCAGGTCCGTTGCGCGCATCAGAATCGCGTATCGCCTGAGACGCGATCTTGAGGTCAACATGGCAGGCGCCGCGTTGGCGCTTGAGCTGCTCGAGGAAATCGAAACGCTGAGGAAGCGGCGTTAGGCGGCTTCCGTCTCCTGAGAGGAGCGGCCGTTCGGCTCGAGCGCGGCGGCCAGGGCTTCGTCGACATTCTGGACGAAGACGAAGTCGAGCGCTGCGCGCGCGGATTCCGGCACCTCGTGCAGGTCCTTGCGGTTTCGCTCCGGCAGTATGACCTGCCCGATGCCGGCCCTGAGCGCTGCGAGCACCTTTTCCTTGATGCCGCCGATGGGCAGGACGAGGCCGCGCAGGCTGATCTCGCCGGTCATTGCGATGTCGTTGCGAACCGTGCGTCCGCTGAGCAGCGACGAGATCGCGACGAACATCGTTACGCCCGCGCTCGGTCCGTCCTTCGGAATGGCGCCGGCCGGAACGTGGATGTGGATGTCGCTGTCCTCGAGCTCCGAACGCGTGACGCCGAGCCGGTCGAGCCGCGACTTGGCGAGTGTCAGCGCGGCCTGCGCGCTTTCCTTCATGACTTCGCCGAGCTGGCCCGTCAGGATCAGCTTGTCCTTGCCCGGAATCCGGCTCGCCTCGACGAACAGGATGTCGCCGCCGACCGGCGTCCAGGCGAGGCCCGTGGCGACGCCCGGGATGCTCGTTCGGAGCCTGACCTCGCTCTCGAATTTCCTCGGCCCGAGGATGCTCTCGAGATCCCCGGCCTTCACGTCGACACGATCAGCCGTGCCTTCGCTGATCTTCATGGCCGCGTGACGCAGGACGGCACCGATCTCACGCTCGAGATTCCGAACGCCGGACTCGCGCGTGTAGCCCGCGATCAGCGCATCGAGTGCCTCGTCCTCGATGACCGCCTGCTCCGGCGCGAGGCCGTTGGCCTTGAGCTGCCGCGCAACGAGGTATCGCCGTGCGATCTCGAGCTTCTCCTCCTGCGTGTAGCCCGGCAGCTCGATGACCTCCATCCGGTCCCTCAAGGGGCCCGGAATCGCATCGAGCACGTTGGCCGTGCTGATGAAGAGCACCTTGCTCAAGTCGAACGGCAGGTCCAGATAGTGGTCGCGGAACGTCGAGTTCTGCTCCGGATCGAGCACCTCGAGCAGGGCCGACGACGGATCGCCGTGGAAGCCGACGCCGAGCTTGTCCATCTCGTCGAGCATGAACACGGGATTGCGCGTCTTCGCCTTGCGTATGCTCTGAATGATCGTGCCCGGCATCGAGCCGATATAGGTTCTCCGGTGGCCGCGGATCTCCGCCTCGTCGTGGATGCCGCCGAGGCTCGCGCGCACGAACTTGAGCCCAAGCGCGCGCGCGATGCTCTGGCCCAGAGACGTCTTGCCGACGCCGGGCGGGCCGACGAAGCACAGAATCGGGCTCCGTCCCTCGGGGTTGAGCTTGCGCACGGCGAGGTACTCGAGTATCCGGCGCTTGACCTTGTCGAGGCCGTAATGGTCCTCGTCGAGAATCTCGCGCGCCCGGCCGATGTCGATCGATTCCTCGTCGAGGGCCGACCAGGGCAAGTCCGTCAGCCAATCGAGATAGGTGCGCACCATCGAGTGCTCGGCTGCCGCTTCGGGCATGTGCTCGAGCCGCTTCAGCTCCTTCCTGGCCTGCGCTTCGGCTTCCGCAGGCATGCGAGCCTCGTCGATCGCCTTTCCGATCGCCTCGATTTCCGGGCTGCC
Source organism: Gammaproteobacteria bacterium (assembly GCA_035513215.1). Taxonomy (GTDB): domain Bacteria; phylum Pseudomonadota; class Gammaproteobacteria; order Steroidobacterales; family Rariloculaceae; genus DATCZB01. The sequence goes on from DATKCK010000051.1 coordinate 56,781, forward strand.
CTGATCCTCACCGAGCTCCTTCTGGATCGTCTTGAGCTGCTCGCGAAGCAGGTACTCGCGGTGACGCTCGTCCATCTTCTCTTGCGTTTGCTCGCCGATCTCCCGGGAAAGCTTCAGGACCTCGAGCCGGTGCGCCATGAGCTCGAGCAGCCGCTCGAGGCGCGGCCTGATGTCGATGGTTTCGAGCAGCTCCTGCTTTTCGGACGGCTTGAAGTCGATCAGGCCGCCCACGAAATCGGCCAGCGCGGCCGGCGACTCGAGCGTTCTCAGCGACGCGGCCACCTCCGGCGGCGCTTGCGCCAGGAACTCGAGCGCCTCGATAGCCCTTGCCCGGATATTCGAGGCGAGCGCCTCGATCTCCGGCCGCGTGCTGTCGGGCTCATGGATCTCGTCGAACCGCGCCGCGAGAAACTTCAGTCCCGGAACGAAGTCGAGGACCCTGAATCGATGCTCTCCCTGACAAATCAGATGGTGCATGCCGTTCGGAGCCGTGATGAACCGGACGACGCTGACGATCGTGCCGACGTCGTGAAGCTCCCCGGGACCGGGCGCATCGACGGAGGGATCCTTTTGGAGCAGGATGCCGAGCTTGCGGTCGTTGGCAACGGCCTCTTTCGCGGCGGCGATCGAGACCTCGCGGCCGAGCGACACCGAGGTCACGGCACCCGGGAAGACAACGAGGTTTCGCACCGGAAGCACGAGCAGAATGTCGTCTGGCAGGCGTGATGCCTCGTCGTTACGGTCGCGGTCGTTCTCGGGCTGCTGGCTATCCTTTGTCATCGGGGCGCCTGTCGATGCGTGGAATGTCAGCTCAAAATGGCATCGCGACCGGCGACTTTCAAGGGCCGGCCGGGTCTATACTCCGTGGTCCGGACCTCTCGAGCCGGAACCATGAGCAGGGGGACCGCGAAGATGTTGAAGACGATTCGATCACCGATGGCCTGGATCGCGATTGGCATGCTGACGTTGGCGGGCGCCCTGACCGCAAGCGCGCAGACGGCCCGCCCCGAGCAGGTCGGCCTCTCGAGCGAGCGCCTCGAGCGCATCGGCGAGCTCGCGCAGCGGCATATCGACGCCGGCAGCTTCACGGGCGCCGTGACGCTCGTAGCCCGCAACGGCCAGGTCGCTCATCTCGAAGCGCACGGGCTGATGGACCTCGAAGAGAGTAAGCCGATGGCCGAGGACGGCATCTTCCGCATCATGTCGATGACCAAGCCCGTCATCGGCGTGGCGACGCTGATGATGATGGAGGAGGGCAAGGTACGGCTGAACGATCCCGTGTCCAAGTTCATTCCCGAGTGGGAAGACATGGTCGTCGGCATGGCGGTCGACTCGGGGCCGGCGTTTCCGGTCGGCGGCAGGGGCGCCGGCGGCGGGCAAGCGGCACCCGAGTACTACAGTGTGCCGGTCGAGCGCGAAGTCACCGTCCGCGACCTGCTTACGCATACGTCCGGTGTCGTCAGCGGCACAATCAGCAACTTCGCGAACCGCGCCGTTGCGGCGTCGCCGCAGGAAACGCTTGCGGATTACATTCCGAGGCTCGGCGACGTGCCGCTCGAGTTCCAGCCGGGCACGCGTTGGGCCTATAGCGCCGCGGCCGGTTTCGATGTGCTGTCGCGGATCGTCGAGGTGGCATCGGGCATGCCGATCGACGAGTTCCTCGAGGAGCGCCTGTTCGATCCGCTCGGCATGATCGACACGACCTATGTCCCGCCGAACGATGACCCGCGGCTCGTGACACGTTACTCGCGCTCGGCGAACGGCCTCGAGCCGCAATCCGATCTTGGGTTCATGAACGGTATCTATTTCTCGGGTGGTGGCGGACTCTTCAGCACGGCGAGCGATTACGCGCGGTTTGCGATGATGCTCGCGGGCGGCGGCGAGCTCGACGGCGAGCGCATTCTGAGCCCCCGGCTCGTCGAGCTGATGGGCTCGGTGTTCGCGCCTGACACGTTGCCGGGACGGCCCCAAGGCGAGCCCTATGGGCTCAGCGTGCGCGTCGTCACCGATCCCGTGGCGCGCAACACCTTCCTGTCCGAGGGTAGCTTCGGCTGGAGCGGCGCTTTCGGCACGCACTTCTGGGTCGACCCGAAGGAGGGTCTCGTCGCCATCGCGATGACGCAGACCTCGAACCGCGAGTTCCTGAGCGACTTCGAGAACATGGTCATGCAGGCCGTGGTCGGCGATTAGTCGCGCTCGACGTATTCGAAAAAGATTCGTGGCCGTAGAGTCGGAGGTATCCGGGGCGATCCGCCGGGGTCGTTTCTTCCTGCCATTCGCTCTCGCTGCGGCGTTTATGGCCGGGTGCAGCGGTTCGGGCGAATCTGCGCAATTCGGGAACATCGATCGCGAACGGCTCCTGAACGCCGACTCGGAGCCCGAGAACTGGCTGACCGAGGGCCGCGATTTCGGCAAGAGTCACTTTTCCACGCTCGAGCAGATCAACCTCGAGACGATCGGCGAACTCGGCTTCGCCTGGGAATATCAGACCGGCACGAGCCGCGGCCTCGAAGCGACACCGATCGTCGTCGACGGCGTGCTCTACACGTCGGGCACGACGGGCCGCGCCTACGCGATCGACGCGGCGACCGGCGAGGAGATCTGGGCGTTCGATCCGCAAAGCGACGGGCAATTCAACCGCTGGGCTTGCTGTGACGAGGTCAATCGCGGTGTGGCGGTCTGGGAAGGCATGGTTTATGTCGGCTCGTTCGATGGCCGGCTGTTTGGCCTCGATGCCGCGACCGGCGACATCGTCTGGGAAGTCGACACGATCATCGACAAGGGCCGTGGCTATACGGTCAGCGGCGCGCCCGAGGTCGCCGGCGACGTCGTCGTGATTGGCAATGCCGGCGCCGACTACGACGCACGCGGCTACATCACGGCCTACGACCTGAAGACCGGCGAGCTCGCCTGGCGCTTCTTCACCGTGCCCGGCGATCCGGCCAACGGCTTCGAGCATCCCGAGCTCGAGATGGCGGCGGAGACCTGGGATCCGGAGAGCCGCTGGGACGTTGGCGGCGGCGGCACCGTTTGGAACTCGATGGTCTACGACCCCGAGCTGAACCTGCTCTATGTCGGTACCGGCAACGCGGCGCTCTTCAACTGGTACGAGCGCAGCCCGTCGGGCGGCGACAACCTGTTTCTCTGCTCGATTCTCGCCATCGACCCCGACACGGGCCGGCTCGTCTGGTACTACCAGCAAGTGCCGCGCGAGGGCTGGGACTACACGGCGACGCAGCCGATGATTCTCGCGGATCTCGAGCTCGACGGCGAGGTCCGCCAGGTGCTGATGCAGGCGCCGAAGGCCGGCTTCTTCTATATCCTCGACCGTGCGACGGGCGAGCTGCTGTCGGCCGACAAGTACGTGCCCGTCAATTGGGCGACGCACGTCGATCTCGAGACCGGTCGTCCCGCGATCGATCTCGAGCAGGTCGATTACCGCGACGGTCCCGTCTTCGTCGAGCCTTCGGGCATGGGCGGGCATGCCTGGAATGCGATGGCGCACAACGCCGAGAACGGCCTCGTCTATATTCCGGCGATCGAGGGCGGCGCGATCACTTACGACCCGACCGACGGTCACGTCTACCGGCCGAAGCAGGCGAACTCGGGGAACAGCACGCTCTTCGGCGACAGCATGCTGATGGATCCCGATCTCGCACCGCCGCCGATGCGCGATCTGCTGCGGGCGGTGCAGCAGAGCGGCGCGGCGCGGCAGCGCGCCGTGCTGAAGGCCTTCGACCCGCAAACGGGCGAGGTCCGCTGGGAGCAGGAAGCCGTCGGCTTCTGGGATCGCGCCGGCGTGCTTGCGACCTCGGGCGGCCTCGTGTTTCAGGGGACCGACACGGGATATCTCAAGGCCTTCAACGCCGAGACGGGCGAAGAGGTGGTGAACCTCGAGGTCGGCACCTCGATCATCGCGGCGCCGATGACCTATGCGATCGACGGCGAGCAATACATCGCCGTCATGGCAGGCTGGGGCGGTGGCGGCTGGTTCGCGCCGCACGACACCAGCGCCGTCGTCAAGTACGGCAATGACGGGCGCATTCTCGCGTTCAAGCTCGGCGGCGGCGACGTGCCGCTGCCTGAGCTCGTCAGCGATACCGGGCCTATGCCCGAGCCGCCGGCGCAGTTCGGCACGCCGGAGCAGATCGAGGAAGGCCGGCAGCTCTTCGCGCGCAGCTGCTCGCTGTGTCATGCGAACAGCGATATCGGCCTGACGCCCGATTTGAGGCGCATGAGCGCCGATACTCACGCGGCCTTCAATGCGATCGTGCTTGAGGGCGCCCGCCGCACCCGCGGCATGCCGCAATGGGACGACGTACTGAACGAGGCACAGAGCACCGCGATTCATGCGTATCTGATCGATCTGGCCTGGAGGGCATATGGCGCGCAGGCTTCGTTGCCGGACATCGAGATTCTCGACACCGAGGTGTACGCCGAAAGTGTCACGGCGTCGGCCGACGGAACGGTCTTCATTGGTAGCATCAAAGGGAACGTCTATCGCGCGGAACCCGGTTCCGGCGAGGCGACGGCATGGATCGAAACGTCGCCCGACAATGGAATACTGACCATTTTCGGCGTGCTCGCCGACGATGCGAGCAATACGCTCTGGCTTTGCTCGGTGCCGAACCTGTTCGGACCGAACCGTTCCGAGGGCGAGTCGAGCCTCATGGCTTTCGATCTCGCGACTGGCGAGCAGAGGGGTGTCTATCCGTTTCCGGCGCCGGCATCGGTCTGCAACGACATCACGATCGGGCCCGACCGCACGGCCTACGCGTCCGACACGAGCAACGGGCGCATTTTCGCGCTCGCGCCCGGCGCCGAATCGCTCGCGCTCTATGGCGAGGACGAGACGCTCGTCGGCATCGACGGGCTCGCGTTCTCCGGTGACGGAACGCTTTACGTCAATAACGTGCGAAGCAATCAGATCCTGCGAATCGAGACCGACGGCTCCGGAGCGATGACGGGGCTGACCGAGCTCACGCTGTCGCACGAGCTCGGCGGCCGGACGGCTTTCGCCTGATCGAGGGCAATCGTTTCCTGCAGGCCGAGGGCACGATCGGACGGCTTTCGATTGTCGACATCGAAGGCGACAATGCGACGCTGACGATCCTCGACGATGCGCTCGAGTCCTCGCCCGGCGCTACGCCGGTCGGGGATACGGCCTATGTCATCGAAAGCAATATTCGATATCTGCTGAATCCCGAGCTTCAGGGACTGCAGCCGGAATCCTTTATGATCTACGCACGCCCGCTACCGGGCGAGTGACGGGGGCAAATCGATATGAGAAGAGAGCTCGTCCTGCTGGTCTCGATCGGCGTGCTCGGCGGCGGCAGCACGCTGGGCCAGGCGCCGGGCGAGCCGAGCGCCGTTATCGATCTCGGCTGCGATCGCGACTGCCTGATCGGGTTTGCGCGCGGCTACGTTGACTCGCTCGAAGCCAGAGACCCGACGCGTGTCGCGATCTCGCGCAACGTCCGCTTCACCGAGAACAACGTCGAGATGCCGCTCGGCAACGACGGGCTCTGGGGCACGGTCAATGCCGTCTGGGACGAGGCGCTCGAGGTGGCCGACACCGAGACCGGCAACGTCGCCTGGTTCGGTATCGTCGAGGAGCACGGCAACCCGGCCTATCTCGCGGCGCGGATCAAGGTCAGAGACCGCGAGATCATCGAGGTCGAGACCGTCGTCAACCGGCTGCCCGACATGCCGAAACCATTCGGCGATCCCGAGGCCGTCGTGCACGACCCGGCGTTCAACGAGATTCTCCCACCGGAAGAAAGGCGCTCACGCGCGCGGCTCGTCGCCGTCGCCGACGGCTATTTCAATACCGTCGAGCTCAACGACGGCGACATCTTCACGCAGTTTCACCCCGAATGCGGCCGGCTCGAGAACGGGATTCTGACGACGGGCGGGGGCAGCGGGCCGTCGAATGCGGGCTCGATGGCCGAAGGCTGCGAGCCGCAGCTGCGGCTCGGCATGTATCGCATCAACAAGCGCATCCGCGAGCGCCGTTACCCGATCGTCGATGTCGAGCGCGGCGTCGTCGTCGCGTCGGGCTTCTTCGATCACGCGAACGAGTTCGACCGCTACACGCTGACCGACGGCCGGGAAATGATGACTGTTCTGAAGTTTCCGAATACGATTTCCCTGCTCGAAGCGTTCAAGATCCGGGACGGCAAGATCTACCGGATCGAGGCTGTATTTACCTACGTCCCTTACTTCATGCACTCGCCGTTCACCGACGAGAACATCGAATTTCAGACACGGTGAACGGAGTCCGCGAGATGAAGCGAATCATGAAGCAGCTTGGCGCGACCACGGCCCTTGGCGCGGCCGTATTCGCCGTGGCAGCGTCGGCGCAGTCGCCGGCCTGCGATGAGACCTGTCTCAACAACAACCTGACCGAGCGTTACCTCGAAGCGCTGCTCGCGCAGGACTGGTCGGGCCTACCGTGGGCCAATCGGGTCGGCCACACCGAGAACGACGTCGGCCTGATGATCGGCGAGGGTCTCTGGGGCACCGCGACGGCGATAGGCGAGGGGTTCACGGTTGCCGACCCATCGACCGGCAACGTGGTTTGGCTCGGCATCGTCGAGGAGCACGGGCAGGCGGCCTATATCGCAATCAGGCTCGCCGTCGACGGCACCGAGATCAGCGAGGTCGAGGTCGTCGCGGGGCGCGACGGCCCGCCGGCGCCTTTCGCGCCGACCGACGGCTACCGTGTGCACCGGAGCTTCACCGAAGCGTTGCCGGCCGACCAGAGGCTGCCGCGCGAGCGCATGATCGCGCTCGTCGAGGGCTACTACAACACGATGCAGCTCAACGACGGCAAGATCTTCACCGAGATCGCTGACGACTGCAGCCGCGTGACGAACGGCCAGTCGACGACACACGGCGAAGACATCGATATCGAAGGCTGCCGGCAGCAGTTCGAGGCCGGTTGGTACCGTCCGGTTGATCGCGTCCGGTCGAGGCGTTTTCCCATCGTCGACGAGGAGCGCGGCATCGTCGTCGCGCTCGCATTTCTCGATCACGCGACCCGCTATGTCGAGTACGAAACGCTCGACGGTCGGGCGCGCAGCATTCCGCTCGAGTATCCGAACACGCACGGCGTGCTCGAGCTCTTCAAGATCGAGGGCGGCGCGATTACGCGCGTAGAAGGCGTGACGTCGTTTCAGCCGTACCTGATGCCGACGCCGTGGTTGCGCTAGGCCGGCACCCAGTTGCCGTGAATTGCGTACTTTAGTCTGACCGGGATCCTGACCGTCGCGATCGGGCCCTCGTCGAGGTGCTGGGAATCGAACACGACGAGGTCGGCGCGATTCTCGGCGCGGCGGTTCACGATACCCAAGACGTAACCTTCTCCTTCGGCGGCATGCGCGCTCTTCGGCACGAAGATCGGCTCCTGCGTGCTCGAGGTGTCGCCGGCGAACCAGGACTTCATCTCGCCGGTCGACATGTCGAGATGCGCGAACGTGTTGAAGAAGAAGCCCATGATCGGGCCTGCCTTCTCCGCGTTGTACGGCCTGGTCGAATCCGTGCCCTGCATGAAGGCGTGACGATAGGGGCGGCCGACTTAGCGGTCGTCGACGTGGGGAAACTCGCCGGCGAAGTTCGAGATGACCTTTCCCTCCGGCTTGTCGCTCTTTGAATTCATGTCGAAGGTCCAGCGGACGATCTCCGTGCGCAGCGTTTCCGGCCGCGGTGCCTGGCCCTTGGCGTCGGGAAAGAACCAGAACACGTTGTCGTTGCCGATGGGTAAATCGAGAACGATCTTGCCGCCTTCCTCGAACGCGTTGATGGTGTGGCCCGGAAAAGCGTTCGGCGCGCGGAACAACCGAACGTCCTTCGCTTCCCCGTCGCGAGGAATCAAGGCGTAGATCTGGTCGACGTTCGGGTCCCATTGGAACAGGATGCCGCCTTTCCTGATTCTCTCGAGGTCCATGATTTGCGGAATCAGGGCGAGAACGAGGTAGTTCTCGGTCAGGCCGCAATCGTGAATCATCGAGGGATGCGGTCCCTGAAACCAGATCTCGCGCGTCTTCTTCCCGTCCTTGTCAAAGGTATAGAACGCGACATCCGAGGTTCCCTCGCCCTTCGCAGCGTAGGAATAGCCGACGAGATCCCCCGTGCCCGGCTCGATCTTGGGATGCGCCGTGAACGTGGCCGCCGTCATCTGACCTTCCCAATCCCAGAGCGATTTCGTCTCGAGCGTATCCGGGTCCATGGCATACGGAGGCCCGTCTTCCTTGAAGGCGAGCAGGTTGCCGTTGTGAACGACGACGTTGGTATTCGAGACGGTGCGCTGAACGCCGTTGACCGACGGATCGTCGGTGAAGGGATTGCGATAGTCGCCGAAGAGCCCTCGCCGGGCCGCGCGTTCCGCCTTGAATCGATCCGTGCGCACGTAGCGGTGCTGCATGTCGACGCGGCCGTCCTTGAACCTGAATGCCGTGACGATGCCGTCGCCGTTGAACGGGTTTGCGTCGCCCATCTTCGGCGGGAACTGCTGGTCCGGCCCGATGCGGAAGAACGTGCCGTCTAGCGTAGCGGGCAGCTCGCCCTCGATCTCGAGGTCGAACAGCTCGCCTTCGAAGCGGAACGGCTCGTCGATCGTCATGAACGTCGGTGATTTCGGGAAAGGGCCGGTCATGCGAAAGCTCCGCTCGTCGGGACAACAGGCATTCTAGCCCGACGGATGGGCCCGCCCGCTCGGGCCCGGCCTGGCTTATACTCCGCGTGGCTCACGCCTGGCAGAGCCGGCCTGCAAGAAAATCAAGACGACTCGAGTGGCTGAACTTCCTGTTCTCATCGCCGGTGGCGGCATCGGAGGATTGAGCGTTGCGCTGACGCTCGAGCAGATCGGTGTGCGCTCGGTCGTGCTCGAGTCCGTCGCGAACCTCAAGCCGCTCGGTGTCGGCATCAACCTCCAGCCCAACGCCGTGCGCGAGCTCTACGAGCTCGGGATCGGACCTGGGCAGCTCGATCTCATCGGGCTGCCGGCCAGGGAGTGGGCGCTCGTCGGATTGAACGGCAACGATGTCTATTCCGAGCTGCGCGGCCGTCTCGCGGGGTACCACTGGCCGCAGTACGCGGTGCACCGCGGAGAGCTGCAAATGCTGCTCTACCGGACCGCTTTCGAGCGTCTCGGTGAGGGCGCGATTCGGACTGGCATGCAGGTCACGGGCTATCGCAATCGCGACGACGGCGTCACGGCACTCGTTCGCTCGCACACGGGCGACGAGCTCGAGATCCGAGGTTCGCTACTCATCGGTGCAGACGGCCTGAATTCGGCCGTCCGCGCCCAGATGCATCCGAATCAGCCGCCGATCCAGTGGGGCGGCGCCATCATGTGGCGCGGCATGACGCCCGGAGTCCCGATACGGACCGGCGCTTCCTTCATCGGTCTCGGCACGCACCGCCACCGCGTCGTGTTCTATCCGATCTCGCCGCCGGACGAGCGGACGGGGCTTGCGACGATCAACTGGATCGCCGAGATCACCGTGGACAATGCAGGCGGCTGGACCAGCGGCGACTGGAACAGAAAGGTTGCGATCGACGCCTTCATTCATCACTTCGAAAACTGGAGCTACGACTGGATCGACGTGCCGGCCATGCTGCGCGGCGCGGATGACGTCTACGAGTATCCGATGATCGATCGTGATCCCGTGCCGACCTGGGTGGACGGACATGTCGCGCTGCTCGGCGACGCGGCGCACGTCATGTATCCAACGGGATCCAATGGGGCCAGCCAGGCGATCGTCGACGCCCGCGTGCTCGGCGCAGCCCTGATCGAGCACGGCGTCACGGCCGACGCGCTTCGCGCCTACGACGCCGAGCTCTGCGAGGAAATCTCCGCCGTCGTGCTGCGCAATCGCGGCGCCGGCCCGTTCGGACTCCTCAACCTTCTCGACGAGCGATGCGGCGGTGTCTTCGACGACATCGACGACGTGATTCCCGCTGCGGAACGCGAGGAGTTCATGAGCCGTTACAAAGCCGCGGCAGGGTTCGCGAAAGAAAGGCTCAATACGGCTCCGCCGATTATCCTGCCCGGCGCCAGAGCCGGAACGGCTACTTGATCTGGTACACGCTCGATCCCCTCTTGCAGATGAATGTCGATTGTATTCCGAGTTATTCTGCCAGTTGTGGTAGGGATCCGAATCCATCGTTGGCTCGTATTCTCGCTGGTCGGTTTCGCGATGATCGTCCTGCGCGCTCAGCCCTCGGAAGACATGGCCGGGGCGGCTCGCGTTCGCGCCCGATCCGTCTGTGCCGGTCGAGCCGGCGTCGCCGCCGGCAGGCCCCCGGGTCCTCGACCTGTATTTCGATTTCGACAGGGGAATCTCGTTTCGTCATCCCGGCGCGCTCGTCTCGGTACTCGAGACGGCGGCACGGTCGCGGCCGACATCGGTGCGCGTCACCGGCGTGCGCGGCGCGCATCTTCTCAGCAACGGGACGCTGCTCGAGGAATCGGACGGCATCGGTGAACGCCGCGCGCAGGAGGTCGCTCGACTGCTCGAAGGTGCGGGCCTCGATGCGGTAGTCGAAATCGATTGGGCGGACGGCAAATCGGAGGCAGACGGGGTCGATGACTGGCAGAGTCGACGTGTCACGGTCGTCGTGACACCATGACCTGGCTATTGGGTGGTCGATTCGGGGGTTTTCGCGCGGGAACGGTAATGATGAAAGCTTCGTTTTTTATGTCGCTCGTCGTCCTGGCTGTCGGGATGCCGGCTGCGACATCGGCTCAAGGCATCGGCCTTCGTGTCGGCGCCGCCAAAGTCGATCTCACGCCTGCGGTCGACGAGCTTCCGCAAAACTACGTAGGCGTCCTCGACCGAATTCACTCGCGCGCGATCGTCATCGATGACGGCGCGACGTCGGCGGTCCTGATCAGCGTCGATGCCGGCGCCGTCCCCGACGATATCTGGCAGGCCGTGACCGAAGCGCTCGATCGTGAGCTCGGTGTCCCGATCGAGAACGTGCTGATTACAGCCACTCATACGCATAGCGTGCCGAGACAGCCGGCCGACGATTATGTCGACAGGATCGTCGAATCGGTTCGTCTCGCCCGGCAGCGGCTCGTTCCGGCCCGCGTCGGCTTCGGTACCGGCGTCTCGTACATCAATGTCAATCGCAACATCATCGATCCCGAGACCCGGCGCTGGTGGGAGGGTCCAAACTACGACGGCCCGTCGGACAAGACCGTTGCCGTTATCGAGTTCGAGACCCTTGGCGGCGAGCCGATCGCCGTCTATTACAACTATGCGATGCATGCCGTCGCTGCCGGCCAGCTCGATATGGTCAGCGGCGACGCGCCCGGGACCACGTCGAAGTACATCGAGGATTCGTTCGACGACGCGATCGTCGCGCTATGGTCGAGCGGCGCGGCCGGCGACCAGAACCCGGTCTATTACCAGCAGACCTACGACCTGAGAGAGATCCGGATTCGCGACTACGCCGAGCGCGGGATCGACATCAGCAACTCGATGCCCCCGGGTGGCCAGGGGCTCGATCGAACCGATCCGGCGGTGATCAGGCTCATGAACCAGCAGAAGCAGATGATTCTGTCGATGGGGCAGTTCCTCGGCGAGGAGGTCATGCATGTCATGCGGGGCATGCAGCGGATGGAATCGGACGTGGAGATCGACGGCCGACACCGAATCGTCAGCTGCCCGGGGCGCAACAGGCTCGATTCGGGGCGCGCGGGTTCGCCCGGCGAGTACGAGGAAGCCGGCCCGGTGGATATCCGGCTCGGCCTGCTGCGGATCGGCGACATCATGATCGGCGCCGTGAATGCCGAAGTATTCAATCTGATCGCGCAGCGGCTCAAGGACGAATCGCCTTACGCCGCGACGATGATGGCGACGCTGACCAACGGCTCGGCGCGCTCCGGATACATCCCGAACGACGCGGCCTACGGGATGTACACCTTCGAGGTTTTGTCATCGCGCGTGCAGCCAGGCTGCGCGGAGTCTGCCATCGTCGATGGCGTTCTCGATCTCATGTCGGAATCAATCCGGTCCAACTAACACGATTCTCAAGAAGGAGCAGTCATGATCAAGCATCTTCTTATAGCCCTGGTTGCGTCGATTCTGACGATCGCTTCGGGGACCGCAACGAGCCAGGGCCCGGACCGGGACGGCGTGCCGGATACGCCGGGCACGGGCGCGCATCCTGCGCTGAAGGAGATCGATCCGGGCCTGGCGGGGCACGTGATCTATCGGCCGGTCGACCTCGCGGGCCTCGGCGAGACCAGGCTCGGCGTCTATGTGTTCGGCAACGGCGGCTGCTCGGACGATGCCGCGAGCTCACGCCTGCACCTGCTCGAGATCGCATCGCACGGCTATGTCGCGATTTCACCAGGGGCTATCTATAACGGACCGGGCAAGTCCGAAAGGACGGGACCCGGGCCCTCTGGTCCATCCGGCCCGCCGGCGACTCGCGCGGAGCAACTGAGCGAGGCGACCGACTGGATTCTCGAGGAAAACCAGCGATCGGGCAGCCGGTATTACGGCCGCATCGATCCGGCGGCGATCGCCGTCTTCGGATTCAGTTGCGGACGCGTGCAGGCGCTGATGATTGCCGTCGACCCGCGCATCGGCACGGCCGTGATCATGAATCAACTGCGAGGAAGCGAAGAAGCCGGCAATGCGTTCCTCGGGGCGAGCTGCGGCCTGTGCGCGAATCCGGATTGGGAATTCGAGACGAGAGGGTTCGATCGGCTCTGACGAGACCGTGACGACGAGCGCGGCGTCCGAGGCGAATATGGTCGGATATGCGCTGCTGATGCTGCTTGCGCTCGGTGCGCTGAGCTGGTCTGCGTTGGCGCTGCACTACACGGGGCCCGGCCCGCGCGCGGTGCGAGACACGCTGGCCGTCCTCTCGCTCCTCGGCCCTCTAGCGGCGGGTCTCGCCCTGCAATCGTTCGTACATGCGATGGTTGCAGCCGCGCTCGTGTTCGCGCTCGCGTTGACGCGGTTTCTTTCGATCAGGCCGCCGCAACATGCCGATTGGCAGCCCAACGTCGCCGAGCTGCCGCAAGCCGAATTGGTGGGCGATATCCTGACGATCCACAACGTGCGCAACTTCGAGTACCGCAGCAAATCCGATTACACGCCTCGCTGGGAAACGCGCACCTACGATCTCTCGAAGCTGGTGGGTCTCGACATGTTCTTCTCGCACTGGTCGAGCCCGGCGATTGCGCACACGATCGTGTCATGGCCGTTCTCCGACGGCCGGCACCTCGCGATCTCGGTCGAGACACGCAACCGTGCCGGGCAGCGTTACTCGTCCATAGCCGGCTTCTTTCGTCAGTTTCCGATCTATTACGTCGTCGCCGATGAACGCGACGTGATTCTGCTGCGCACCAATCACCGGCGTGAGCGCGTGTGGCTGTACCGTCTGGAGGTGCCCGCGGGCGTGCCTCGCTCGCTGTTGCTCGAGTATATCGAGACCGTCAACCGGCTTGCGGAGCGGCCTGCCTGGTACAACGCGCTGACCGACAATTGCACGACGACGATTCGAACACACGTGCATCACCTGAGTCCGGGTCGCTATCCCTGGAGCTGGCGGCTGCTCGCGAACGGCTATCTTCCGGGCCTGCTCTACGACGAGAGTCGCCTCGACCGCTCGCTGCCCTTCGACGAGCTGCGCGAGGTCTCGAGTATCAACGCGCGTGCCGAGGCGGCGAGCCATAGAGAGTTTTCGTGCGAGATACGGGTGGGTCTGCCGGGCGAGCCGTGAAGACCTCGAATCAGCCGTAACGAACTCGGATCGACTCGTCCGTTACACTCAGGACGGTGAGTGACGGCGTCGGCCAGTGCGCAGCTACTATCTGATTCTGCTGGTACTTCTCTCGATACTGGTGCCCGGTGTCGGTGAGGGACAGTCGGAGTCGGCGAGGGTCTACGTTCGCCGTATCGAGTTTCAGGGCACCGAGGGTATCGCCGACGAGGTTCTGAGGCGCGAGCTGCTACTGCTCGAGGGGACGTTCCTCAACACCGTGGCGTTGGAGCAATCCCGCTTGCAGCTCGAGCGCCTCCCCTACGTCGAAAGCGCGCAGGTCTTCCTGCAGCCGGTCGACGGGGCGCTGAACCAGGTGGACGTCCGCATGGTGATCACTCAGGCGCCGGCGCGAACCTATGGAGGCGGCGGCGGCTACTCGGAATCTCAGCGCGTCAGTGTCCACGGATTTTTCACCCACGAGAACATTTTCGGAACAGGCCAGCGCTTCTCGGCCTCGGCGAATGTCAGCGAGTTCCGGACGCTTGCCGAGCTGTCCTATACCAATCCCTTCCTCGGTTCCGCTCGCGTAAGCCGTACGCTTTCTCTCGGGTCTCGCCAGGTCGATCGACTGACGGCCGATACGACTGAAGTGGAGGCTGACCTGGCCTCCGTGCGGCTCGAATTCGGCTATCGAACGGGCGAGCATCAAGCGATTGCGCTCGGTCTCACGCTGAACGATGTCGATCTGGCGACGGGATCGCGCGTAAGCGACCAATGGCTCGACTGGGTGCAAAGCAACGGCAATCCGACCATGGAAGGGTCGGCGTTCGTCACGGATTTCCGGTCTGCCGAGTTTCTGTTTCGCTGGCGCCAGGACACTCGCGACGCAGGCGTATTTCCCGATCGCGGTCTGGAGCAATCCGTGATATTACGATCCGCGATTCCAGGAAGTGAGGTCGAGTACTACGCGATCGACTACGAGTTGACGAAGCATTGGCCGCTCACGGGTCGGTGGGAAGCCCGGCTGGACGCGAAGCTCGGATACGGCGCCGCATACGGTTTGGCGGCGTCCTCGCTGCCGCCCTATCTCAACTGGTTTGCCGGCGGGCCGAATTCGGTAAGGGGCTATCGTGAGGGTGGGATCGGTCCGCGGGATAGCCTGGGCAATCCTTACGGTGGCAATCGATTCGTTTCGGGTCAGTTCGAGCTGATGATGCCGCTGCCGGAGAAGTGGAGAGGGCGAATGCGGCTTGGGATTTTCTATGACATCGGAAGCGTATTCTCTACCGAGGATGTCGCCTTTCTGGACGGGGCGGGCGGAAGCCTGGACTATGGATTCGAGCTTTCGGGGCTTCGTCAATCAGCCGGCATATCGGCACGGGTGTTGATGCCCATCGGCCTGGTCCGGCTCAGCTACGGCGTCCCCTTGCATGCGGACGATGAGCATACGAATCCATTTCTCAGGGACGACACGGAAGGCTTTCAGATTGCAATCGACGTGAACTTTTGAAAGCGAAGCACTACGGCTTCGATCACTCGTATCGCAGCGCTTCCATCGGCGCGATTCTCGACGCGCGTCGCGCCGGCCAGGAGCTCGCCGCGAGCACGACCGCTACGAGGACCGCGGCCGAGGCGCCGAGCACGGCCGGATCCCGGCCCGACAGCCCGTACAGCAGCGTTTCCGCCGCGCAGCCCGAGCCGACCGGCCGCGATGAGTCCCGATTGCGCCTTGCCCCGGCGCTGCTCGGAGCGTATAAGGCCGCGCAACCCGGCGTCGGGGGCCAGACGGCTGATCGCGGTTGCGAGGCGGGTCTCGAGTCGGGTCCTTTAACCATATTCCGCTGAGGGTGACGAGAAAGTCACGCAGACGCAGTCGATAGGGAAGCCGGCCTCCCGAAGCTGGTTGTGAAACGACTGAATTACCTGCAAAATTTGCACGTTCGGGGTGTAGCTCAGCCTGGTAGAGCACTGTCTTCGGGAGGCAGGGGCCGGAGGTTCGAATCCTCTCACCCCGACCAGGTTTCTAGAATAAAATCAATCGATTAGAAGCCGAGCGCGAAATCCTGCTCGCGCCAATCTCGCTCGTAAGTGCAGCGTAAGTGCATTCGGGCGGCTCAGGGGCGATCTTTTGCTCGATCAGAAGTGCCAAGCGCTACTCGATGAGCAGCCCGCTGGATCGTCCTTGCGGCGACCCCCCTTGCGGCCCCCCGAGCTGTTTTGCTTGATACAAGGTTCCGAGCGTTCTACGCTCGATTGCTTTGCCCCAATAAGCTGCTGGTAGTTCAGCTATATGCTTCCAATGACCGAAAAAGAGGGGCGTCGATGCTTTGGTCGTGTCGGGCCGTTTCTACTGAGTAGGTGCGGCCGGATAGGAAAATGGCGACTCGTTTGCAAGGAGCATCGGACGCAATGGCTCCTTATCCCGTTTGTGGTTGTTCCTTGGGTGCTCGGTACGGTGCAAGGTGTCGACTTTTTGGCTGCTCGCTTAAAGGGGCCGTCTCGGGCGGAGGTCGTACTAGCGAACAGGGCCTACTTCGAACTGGGACGGCCTTGCGGTTCTTGGGTTGAATATTATGCGTCTCTGTTTCAGCCGGCGTGGCAGGAGATGTACCAACCAAGTTCCCGTGATGGCGATGTTTGGGACAGACTCATAAACGGCGTTAAGCCTAACTACAGTGAAGCGACATGGCAGCATTTCCGACCCCTATTTGATGAGAAAGTTGTGCAAACAATCGAGCGCTTACGTACGACCGAATTGGCGTATCAGGACGTGCTGACTCCAGAGATTCGTGCGCTCATATGGGAAGTGTTAACGCAGTTAGAGGTTGAGAGATGGGCTTATCTTAGACTGCCTACTGAAACTCTGCCGGACATGAACGTAATGTTCCAAGGTCGCTTCTCCGGTGCTCTACATGTGTGTTCAGACCTAGTGCGGGAGGGCGGTAGAGCGGGCGGCGACTGGTTGCCACGCGTGCCCTGAATCCATGCCTCAAAATCGAGCGGATCTGGTCGCTCAAGCGGTCCGCGAAGTATAGTCTGAAAGCGCCGTCCGATACACTCGGTCATCCGAGTCACCTTAGCAGCAGGTTATCGTGGACTACCTAAGGGCACTTCGCAGAGCGCACACAGCTTGCCTGCTCCTCTGTTTATCCGGACTTCTAATAGTCTCGGTGTCGCCTGCTGTTATCGACTTGACGAGCGCATTCGACGATCTGAGAAGGTTGGAGCGCATAGAGTCCCAGTCCTTCCGGGACGTTTTGGCGCCATCGCTGCAACGGCTCTTCGGGTTTGACACTAATAGATCTGATAGAACCAACATGAATGATTCGGTCGGGCTGTACTTACGTCCTCAGGCCGGATACTCGCTGGAACTCGAGCGGCAGATCAGAACGACGGGCTATCGCACGATTTCAAGACTACTCGAAGCGGCCTTTCCCGGCGAAGGTTTGACGTTCGAGACTGCGACTTTGTCTCAAATAAACAAGGCGTTCGAACTGAACTTTCGCATGCCAGTTCCGGCGGGAAGCTTCCTACAGCAGTTCCGGGAATGCATTGCCGGCTCAGATGGTACTAGCCAGACCAGGATAACGGTTGTGTACCCCGAGCCACTGGCGGATTTCCCCTTCCCGGGCGAGCCCTACTACGATTACGTGCCCGAGGTGCGTGTCGAAGTACCCGGCACAGACTGTGTTCCCTCTGGCGATCTATTCTCGCGGCATTACTTTGCTTCTCGCCTTTCGTGGATCCCGGCGCAAAGCTGGGTTCTTCGCACACTTCAGACGGGAGGGGTTAGTGGGCTTGTTGTATCGCCCATCATCCCAACGTACATCCCGCTGTGGGAAATTGTCGCAGACTTAACTGTTTCGGAAGCGAAGCGAGAACTCCTACGCCGTCTCGAACTTTCGGGCGTAACTCCCAACGCGTTTGGCCTTTCGAACTTTCGTGGGCTCGCGATACAGGTATTTCCATTGCTGATCGCGCTGTGGCAAGGGCTGATGCTGCTCCACGCGGCTACCGCAAGAGGCCGAATCAAGCGCACAGAACTGGAGAGCTTCGCTTGGGTCGGAACGTATAGAGGAATCGCCGCGTCGCTGATCGCGTTGACACTCATCGTGCTGATTCCCACTGCCAGCGTGTGGTACATCTGGGCGCAACCACGATATCCGCTGAGCTGGCAGTTTGCTATTGTTCTGCTTTGCGGCGCATTGGGATTAGCAGTGATCAACCGCATCGATGCGCTATACGAATCAACACGAAGCGGGAAGACTGCCAGTTGAATTACCAGCGACGTCACCGCCAATCAGATCAGCGCTAAGGGTCGCTGAGATCGCCTGAGCGTCGAGATCATGCAGAGCAGCTAGCTGACGCTTTTGAGCGCTCGAAGCGCTCAGCGAACGGGAGATTCAGCGAGAGCTAGAGAAAAAGCCGGTCGGGTCATTGTCGAGCGAGAGGGAAGAACGCTGACAACGCCGTGATGAAGGGCGACCCGACCGGCAAAAATGATTGATAAAAGGTAGATCGGTCGAGCCGCCAGAGGTGTGCAAGCGACCCGACCGACCTGAGGCCACGCGCTCGCAGGTGGCAAAAAATGCGGACGACCTCACGAGCGCTCACGGCTGGCCACAGAGCCGTTTCAACCACGTCCGCAAAACTAATGTGTTACGCGCCCCACTTCACCGCTTCGATGACAGCCGCGCCGACAGAATGGCGAAGTCTGATGTCATTAAATTGGCGGACCCTAATTGCAGAGCGGTCAGTACTGAAAAGATTCGTATCGACGCCATCGATTTTGACGGTGGCCTGATTGGAGCGATCGACGCTGACTTGCTGCACGTCACCGAGCATCACTTGCGCCGCATCGACGAGGATGATGAAACTTTCATCGTCTCCGCTGCCGAGATTGTTCGGCACGTTGTTCGTCTCGAAGTACGGAATGCCGTTGATTGTTTTGCTTGCGGCCATCTCGGCGCCGAATACGCCTCGGTCGTCGGTGTCGCGAATATCGCGCAGGAATAGACGACTGCGCGGACTCATGATCCAGACAGGCCGCAACATTGGAACGTTGGCGCTGAGCAGCGCTTGCTCGGCCTTGCGCAGATCGCCCTGAACCTCTGTCAGCGTTGCCGATGCGCCTGCCTGCGTTGCGTCGAATTTGTTGGCCGGTGCTGTCTGCAAGACGATGCCGAGCGGCTCGGCCTCGCTGCCAGAGCCAAGGAGGAAGGCGACATCTTCCGCCTGCCCCATCGCCGCAAGCATGTCGTTGACGATGATTTGATCGGCATTGAACACTCGCTCATCGAGCGTGAACGTCGATAGTTCGTTGCTGAATACAACTAGTGTTGCACATTTCCTCGCGACCAGAACGACTGCACCGGTCTTCATGTCGGATGTGGGGATGGCCTCGCCCTCGCCGACGTAGCCGCTTACGGTCCCGGTATCGATGCGCGGTGTGCGTTTCGTACCTTTCGGGATCGGAACCTCGATAGCCCCGATCCGTCTCATGACACTGAACGGACGCAGCAGCTCGATGAGGTCATCCGCCATGTCATCGGCGATCAACAGACCTCCACCTTCGGCGCTGCCAGCACTCATGGCCTTTTTGTATTCGTCGGACACGTCGAGCGTTTGCGCAAGCTCGAATGCCGTGGATCGATCGCCTTGGCTTGCGGCTTGAATGAGACCAAGCCTTGCGAACACGCGGGCCGCGTATGGCAATTCTTTTGAGCGCACCTGCTGCCCGGGATCTCTCGCGCCGAGGATCTTGCCGAGGTAGCCGGTCGACTCGGCCGATCGGTGCTGCTGTTCTATCTCGCGAGAAACCGCCGATTGGACGGTGTCGGTGATGAGTGGACGCATGATTGCGAGCAACTGTTCTCTTTGTCGTTTGGTGAGTGCCATGACTTTGTCTCCCTTCAAACAAAAAACGAAAATTCGCAATTTGTCTTCAGGGGGCACCCAATGGACGCGCGTTTTGCCCCGATGACTCTGTGGAAGGCTAGGCGGATTCGACGACGAGCGGCAAATCTTTTACTCCCCCCACGCGCCCTCGCCGTGTGTCCAGTATGGATCGGCGCGTATATGCTCGGGCAGTTCTTCGTCGCCTTCATGGTCCATTGGATAGAGGTTCCAATCGACTACAGCACCGCCTTCCAAGTAAACAATCGCACCGGCTGCTGCATTGGCGAAGTCGTCGTGATCCCCTGGCTGGTGATCGATCTTACGGCCGCGCCATACGAGCGTTTGCAATTGCTCGGTGAGCTTTGGATGATCTAGCAGCTCGACCTCACCCGCATTGAGCGACACTTCGAACGATTCGTAAAGCTCATGCTTCGATAGTCGCGACACGACGTAAGTAATTCCATGCTCTTTGAAGTCGGCCCGGAATGTTTCACCGGCGTACCTGTCGCCAGTGACCCGAGTTAGGCCGTAGGACTTCAGAACTGCGGCAAAGCGCTTCACGGCCATGCGGGGATCGAAGGGGGCCTTCTGCCCTTGTGATCGGATGCAATCAAGAATGCGCTTACCGTCGTCTGTCTTGTGAGCAACGGCCAAGCATGCATCGTCGGAGCTCCCGCCGCTCATATCGACGAACGCAACATAGTCAGTGCCATCCTGCCGACGCAACCGTTTGCGGCGTGGCACAACAGCATCTTCGATCAGATCAGCGGCGTAAGCTGCGCCAGAAGGAGCCCCGGGCAGATTCAAATGGAGCCGCCTGAACTTATGCGTCGGCAATCGGCGCTTCTGCTGTTTGAGATAGGCCTTACCGAATGAAGCCATAGAAGGATTCGCCCTTGCTTCAGCGGTCGCAGAAGCTTTGTCATGGGCCGGGTCCGTACAGTAATCCGCTGAGTACCATGAGAAGAACATACGGGGATCATCGTCGGCCCGGCCTTGCTTGATCAGGTCGTGGAGCGGGGCACCCTCTGAGTTGTACAGCGATGCATACGACGTGATCCATTGCATGCTGTCTGGCCGATGCGGATCAAGGGCCAATGCTTCGAGCAAGTCCCAATTACGATAGCCGTGTATTTCGTCGAACCCAACGAAGTTGTATGTGATGCCGTGTGCGCCTTCGATATCTTTGGCGGGCAGGATGCGCAACGAGCCTTTGCCATCACGGCGCTCGATCTCATTGGTCTTGATTGTGACTTCGGCATCGAGCAGGGCATTTCGACGGATGAGCTTCTTTGTTAGGTCTAGATCATCACGGGCCTGCCCCATGTCGTTGGCGAGAATGTAGCTGTCTTGGCCTCCCGGAGACTTCCACACAAGAAAGCGCCATAGGCTCGCCAGAAGTAAATCAGTCGTCTTCCAATTCTTCTTGGCTCTGCCTGACAACACTAGGTTGAATCGCGGGATGCCCTTTGCACCGAACGTATACAGCGCCGTGTCCAGCAGCTTTGCGCGGTAAGGCTCGATCACTGTTGATAGGGGCCTGCCGTCGATCCACAGCAAGTGTGAGTAGAACTCTGTCGGGGAAGGGATCGTTGGTTGCTTCGGCTTGGGGATCGGGGCTCGCCGTCGCATCATCGCGTAGCTATCTGCGATTCTCCGAGGTTCTCCGTCGAGATCGGGGTCGAGCGCGCTGCTGCATAGCGGTTTCCGGGGATCGCACCGGATTCGACCGCTGAGCGGTTCTGAGAGCGGGATTGCATGATCATCGACTCTTGCTCAAGACATCATGCAAGCTCGGCACCTTGCGAGCTTTGCGTTCGATGCCGATCGATTCGAGCAAGCGGCGCAGATTGCCCGCTAGCCTGTTGTAGAGATCGAGTTGCTTTTCTGTCGGCTCCTGACCCGATAGGCGCATCTCTGCGAGGCGCGTTTCTTGGAACTCAAGCTCTGTTTCGAGCACCGATACTCTGCGAATCAGCGAGCGCTGCGCTTCGCTCGTGTTGTCGTGTCCTCCCGCATCATCGATATGCAGGTCCATCAGATCGCGCAGCCTGCGTACCCAGGTCGAGCGCCCATCGACGTAGGGTAGAAGCTCCGTGCCGTTGGTGATGCGACTGCGGTTTGTCAGCGAGCGATTTATGGCGTCGCTATGATTCTTTTGCCTGCTTCTACGCATATCGAGGCACTTCGAGCGGCACTTTCCGCGAATAGGGCGGGCAGCATAGCGCCATCAAGCCTAGCAGGCATGCGGTTCTCAGCCGACAATAGAACGACAGACCTCTGCATTAGCAAGGCAAATCACGCGGAATGCAGCGCGATTGCGAGCGCTGATCGGGAAAAATCGGGGATGGCAGCGAGAGTCCTTGCCCAACGCATCGAATCGCGCATCGACGACTTCAGCGAGGCGCATCCCGTGGCACAATCGGTAGGCTCCACCATAGAAACTGAATAGCTCGGACGGTGAGATGGACGACGCGGATTCCTTCTACGTTGAAGATGAGGAAGTAAAGTATTTCAAGATGCGGGATCGCCACGGACCAAACATGGTCTGGCTGTCGAAGGTGACGGACTTCAAGAATCATATAACCGGCGAAGTCACTAGCAAACGAACGATACGTAAGCTATTCGACAAAGAAGAAGAGGGACACATTGTCTCTGTAAAGGGGGAGTACATGTTGCGCTGCTCTCCTGCGGGTCGGGATCAAGTCAAGGTCGTTGTCTATGATGACCATGATAGGGGCGGGCTAGTACTTCAAAAATTCACGACCCACGGCCGGCGGTCGGTAGAAGCGGTTAGCTTCAAGTTCTGGAAGAACGAATTTCAAGAACTGCTTGACTTTCTGTACTTGACTAGATTTATCGACCTAACGAATCGTGAACGCTTCCAGCTAAAGCTCGACGACGTGAAAAGCATGGTGCTCGTTAAGAGAAGCGAGCAGGAATTGATCGATGCTTTTAGGGAGCTTCATGGTACGGACAGGTTCCATCTCTTAGAGAAGATCAAGGAGGCAAACCTCACAAAGGAAGACCTCGACATCCTGTCTGGCCGCAAGGAAGGATTGGAGCTGTTTCGTCGAAAGTTGTACGAGGAAAAAGATTGGACTGAACCTGAGTGGCAAGCGTTCTTTGAGAGAAACCCGTGGATATTCGGATACGGGCTCGACTATCGGTTCCTCTCGATCATACAAAAGGAAGCTGCCGTATCTGATGTCGATGTGGATGGGCGCGGGACTGCATTCAGCGACTTTCTACTAGGTACGTCAGACTTTACGGTGCTCGTCGAATTGAAACTCCCAGGCACTCAGCTACTCGGCTCTGTGCAGGGCCGGTCGAACTCTTGGAAACTGTCGAACGACCTTTTCTATGCTATGTCGCAAATCCTTGCTCAGAAGTCAAAGTGGCAGATCAAGAGTGCTACGGGGGACTACCATGATTCGAGCGGAAACCGGATCCAGCAAAAGACATTTGACCCGAAATGTTTTTTGATTATTGGGAGCGACGATCAGTTTGTCGGTTCGGATCGTGAAAGAGAGATCAAGCATCGGACGTTCGAGCTATTTAGGCGAGATTCCAGAAACATTGAGATCGTGACATACGACGAGCTGTATAAGCGTGCCTACTTTATCGTGAATCAGAACGTTGCTCCGGAGGTTCCTATTCCTGATCCCGACTTCGATGATATTCCGTTCTGACGCTGTTGGGACGGGCAGGGGCCTCAGTCGGGGTAACGACAATCGACGAGATATTCAACCCAGCTCTCGGGATGCTTTGCGTACCGCCCTCGTGGGCGCCACCTGATTCGCTCCTCGAGCGTCGCTTCACGGACTGTCATATTGCGGCTTGCCAGCGGCATTCTCGTCGCAGAGTCGACAAAGGGCTGGCAATGGGTATCAGCCTCATTAGCCAAGAACGATTCATCGTCAGCACGTTCAGCCTCCGCACAGAAGGCCACAACCGGCCGTCCCCCCGATATGGCGGTCACAATTCTCCACTGGCCCCTGTCCACTAGACCATCGTATGGATCGACGTTCGTAATCATCGCGGGTCTCCTACTCTCGTTGAGATTTCATTTGCATGGCGGCGCAGGGGCCTGTCATCGGTGAAGGGCAGATTTCTTCTAGATTCTCTAAAGGTAATAAATCCCAAATACCCAAATACTGAAAAATCTGAGAGAGCATCACCGCCCCTTGGGTATTTGGGACTTTGGGATTTCTGGGTACCTAGAAATACTGCGCAAAATCTAGGATTTCCGCGATTTCCCCTTGCCCGCCGGTAGTGTCCAGGCCCACGGTTCGCCTTGCCCCTGCGGCTTAGCCTTGGCCGAAAGTTTGTGAGCCGCCCGGCGAATCTGGTCCTCGGAGTAGCCACCGAAGCGTTTACCGCGTTCGAAAAGCTCTCTCGATGGTACAGGCCCACTCTCGAGTTCTTCGAGAAGCCACTCCCGAAGTTCCTCCTGCGCCGAGCGTTCCTCCGAACTTTTCGGTCGGCTCATAAGTTCTTCCGCTGTCACAGTCGATGCGCCCTCGATGACAATCAGAGGCTGCTCACCGATCTTCGGGTCAACTTCGAGCGAATCGATCCGATACTCAAACGATGGCCACGGTCGGCGCACGAGGTTGGTAGCAGCGACTGCGAGCACGCCCTTGTAAGGCATCGCGGGATCGTAATCTGGATGCGGCGCCATCGCGAGAACCATGCGGCACAACGTAGTGAAGCCTGTGGAATCGATGATCTTATCGAGCATCGAGCCCTCGTGGCCTTTACGTAGGTGAGTCGTGAGGACGATCGCGATCCGACGCCGGGCCGCTAGCTTCGCAAGCGGCGAGAGGGATCGTCGCACGTGTTGGTAGGCACTCGTCATGCCGCGCTTTTGGTCTGGCATGAAATCCCCAACAGGATCGACCACGACGAGCCGCACGCGCGGGTATTGATCGAGCCATCGTTCAAGCTTAGTCAGATTCTTGACATTCCATAGATCGACGACCGGGCTCCCGTCGTCGTCGACTGTCGCGATGCCCTCGACGATATGGATTCGTTGATCATCGCCTCCGGCAGCACGGACCCGCGGCCCGATCATATCGCCCGCATCGTCCTCAACTGTCATCAGCATCGTGTGGCCGCGAGCGCGGCCCTTTAGGAAACCCCATTTCGCAGAACGCGAGCAGCGCGCTGCAACCCACTCAACGAATAGGGTCTTGCCTGCGTTCTTGGGTCCGGCGAGCAGCGTCAGGTAGCCGCGTGGGATCATATCTTTGGCCAGCCACTCGATGGCCCGGTGCTCGTACTCCGAGAGTGTGCGGACTTCCTTTACCGCGTCGCCATCGAAGCTAGGTAGAGGCGTCTCAATCAGCGCTTCGGCCTTGTCGATCTCGCCGCGTTCGATGAGCGTGCTGTATTCCTCCGAGCGCTGCCGGTGGGCCTGCTCGCGGAGGTACTTCTTGGTCTGATCGACGAGGTACTCGACGTTGAGTGTCTCGCCTGTTTGCTCGTACTGATCGGACAAGGACTCCAACATCAGCTCGATCTGGTCCACCGAGACCGGGTCGAGGTGATCTTTATGGTCTCGAAAGACGGCCTCAATATCAGACAGAGGCGCCGCCTTGTACTTCTGGTAGTGGTCGTAGCACCAACCGCAGACCACGCGAGCCAAATCCGTGCTGAGCAATTCGGGCCGCCAGAAAGGTTGGACGCGCTCGATAAATTCGGTGCTAACGATCCAGCCAATGCAGATTCGTCGGGGTATGTAAGGTCCAGCTTCTTCCTCGGCGGTTGGCCTCTTTCTGCGCCTCATCATCATTGTCCTGGCCCCCCTCTACGACGAGCAGCGATTTTGCGAATCCATTGTTCCTGCTTCGTGCTCGGCCTAATGCGGCCGTCACTGTCGTAAAAACGGCCCACGATTCCCTGCAACATCTCCGGCTCGCGCTCGAACATCTTCGGCGGTCGCTCTAGCAGGTCTTCGGCGGTATCGATGACGCGGTCGTAATATTGACCGTCATTCGGGAAGTCGAGGGCGCGTTGAATGGCGGCATCTATCCGTTCGACGGTGATAAAGAAGTTGAGCCTCTTGACGTGTCGGCGAAGGCGGCGCTCGGCGGCATCCGGTCGGCGTTTCATTTCTTGCT
>DATKCK010000052.1:0-49924 GCA_035513215.1 Gammaproteobacteria bacterium
ACGACGGGCCGATCCCCGTTGAATTGGCGTTCATGGACTCCCCCTCTCGCTGGACAGACGCAACGTCGGCTGAGCTATCGTCAGCTTCCCAGCATCTATAATGAATATGTTGACATAAGGCAAATCGTTCGGCGCCGGTCGCGCGCCGGCCAGCCCAGTATCGGATCAAGAAGGGCCATCATGCCTATGAACCGGACCGTGCTGGGCCAGCAGCCGCAAGAACGCGTCGCCGTACTTCTCGAGCTTCGTCTTGCCTACCCCGCTGATCGCCAGTATCTCCCCGGGCGACTCGGGCCGCGCTTCGGTCATCTGAATCAGTGTGGAATCGTGAAAGATCACGTAGGGCGGCACGCCCTGCTCCGCCGCAATCCGCTTCCTGAGCTCGCGCAACTCCTCGAACAGCTCTCGATTGCCTTCACTCAGAGCCTCGGCCGTCGTCGAAGCCTTCGCCTTCTTCTTCGCCACGACGGCCGTCTTTGGATCCTCGCGCAGCCCGAGCCGGGTTTCGCCGCGCAACAGCGAGCGGCTCTGCCCCGTCAGGACCAGCGCGCCGTAGCGCTCCTGATCGACGCGCAGATATCCGCGCACGACGAGCTGTCGAATGACCGAGCGCCACGTCTGCTGCGAGAGCTCAGCGCCGATATCGAACACCGACAGCTCATCGTGCCGGTTCCGAACCACCTTCTCCGTCGCGTTGCCGAGCAGGACGTCGACTACGTGCGCGGCGCCGAAACGCTGTCCCGTGCGGTAGACAGCCGACAAGAGCTTTTGCGCGGCTTCGGTCGCATCCCAGGTCACGGGCGGCGCGATGCAGTTGTCGCAGTTGCCGCAATCGGCATCGAGCACGTCGCCGAAGTAGTCGAGCAGCGGCCGGCGCCGGCATTCGGTGACCTCGCACCAGCCGAGCAGGGCATCGAGCTTGCGCCGCTCGTGCCACTTGTATTCCTCGGCGGCCTCGGACGACTCGACGATTTGCCGCAGCTGCACGACGTCGGCGAGACCGTAGACCATCCAGGCCTCGGCCGGCTCGCCGTCGCGGCCGGCGCGACCCGTCTCCTGGTAATACGACTCCATGCTCTTCGGCAGGTCGAGATGCGCGACGAAGCGAACGTCGGGCTTGTCGATGCCCATGCCGAAAGCGATTGTCGCGACGATGACGACGCCGTCGTCGATGACGAAGCGGCGCTGGTTCGCGGCGCGCACGTCGCCCGAAAGTCCCGCGTGATAGGGCAGCGCGTCGAAGCCCTCGCGGCAGAGCCATTCGGCCGTCTGCTCGACACGCTTGCGTGTCAGGCAATAGACGATCCCGGCCTCGCCGCGGTGGTTGTTGAGAAAGCGCTTGAGCTGGCGCTTCGGATCGGTCTTGATCCCGACCGAATAGCGGATGTTCGGGCGGTCAAAGCCGGCGACGAAGGTTTCCGCATCGCTCAACGCCAGCCGCTCGACGATCTCCCTGCGTGTCGCGGGCGTCGCCGTCGCCGTCAGCGCCATGCGTGGCACGCCGGGGAACGCCTCGGCCAGCTCGCCGAGCGCAAGATACTCGGGTCTGAAATCGTGGCCCCATTGCGAAACGCAGTGCGCCTCGTCGATGGCGATCAACGAGAGCCGTGCCGCGCGCAGGATCGCGAGCGTCTGCGGCTGCATGACACGCTCGGGCGCGGCATAAAGCAGATCGAGCTCGCCGGATTCGAGCCGCGCGATCACGGCGCGCTGCTCGGCCGGGGTCAGCGTCGAGTTCAGATACGCGGCGTCAAGCTCGAGCTCGCCCAGCGCATCGACCTGGTCTGCCATCAGCGCGATCAGCGGCGAGACAACGAGCCCGGTGCCGTCGCGGATCAGCGCGGGAATCTGGAAACACAGCGACTTGCCGCCGCCCGTCGGCATCAGCACGAGCGAATCGCGGCCAGCGAGCGCCGAGTCAATGACGGCGCGCTGGTGGCCGCGGAAGTCGGCGTAACCGAAGATGTCGCGCAGAATGCCTAGCGGGCGGTCGTCGGCGCCGGCCTCGGGGGCGATTCCGCGGAATCGCGAGCCCTCCATGGAGGGATCTTGCACCGATTCGGTGCGATGTCGCTCCGCGGTGCGGTCTGTCGTCGAGTTCGCCGGCCTCTGCTGCACACGGCAGATGGTGCCACATTCGTCACGCGGCGGCCGGCCGCGAATCCGGTTGCCGCGGCCAGAATCCGGTTGCCCGACCAAAAATCCGGTTGACCCGACCAGAATCCGGTCCCTCATTCCCGCGACTAAATTCCGGCGAGCCCACGCGGCGCGTTCGGCCTCGCCGGCGCCTCAGCCAGCCACCAGCTCTTCCAGAATCAACCGCGTCTTTGGCAGAAGCTGCTTCTCGTCGAAGTAACGAGTGACGATGGCGAGCGCTTCCTCTCGCGTCGAGATATTGAGATAGCGCAGCAGATAGCGGACGTCATCGAGATCGTGAAACTCCTCACCGATCCGCATCGCGGCGCATTTCATCGCAAGTAGATAGCCGGGCTGCGCGATGAATACCTTCAGATGCGGAAGCTCGAGAAATGCATCGAACTCACCGCGCGGGCTCAGATAGCCCTTGACGGCATCGTTGAGCCAGCTCTCGCCGACGCCGGCCTTCGCCGCAACCCGGCCGGCTGCCTCGCGGATGACGTCGACGGGCTTGAACAGCGCATCGACGTCCCTGGTCGCGGCGCGAGCATCGAATGCCAGGCACATGACGGCGCCGCCTACGAGGTAGAGCTCCCCTTCAACGTCTTTCTCGGCGAGCTCCGCATCGAGGAGCTCGAACAGGCGCAGAATGTCGACCCTCGTCAGTTTCGAAGATGGCATCGATTTCCAGGACGGCATCGATTTCGAAAACAGCTTCGATCAGACACGATCGCCGACCGTCGAATCGACAAAGATGTTGCGCCGCTTGAACGCGACCGGCGATGCCCGCAGCAGATGCGGGCGCAGACCCGGGAAGGGAATCGCGAAGTACGGCTCGTCGAGCGGCTCGATATCGCGCGCCCACCGCGGAGGCGCTTCGCCCTTCCGGCCCGCCGCCTCCTCGACCATCGCGGCGACGTAGTTCTGAACGAGCGGGTCGAGCCTGTCGAGGCCGAGGTCGGCCACGGCATCCTGAAACTCGGCCGGCGCGAGACCCGACAACAGGTCGTTGAGCTCGGCGAGCGCATAACGGCGGTCCTCGTCCCGGCGCAGCGCGGAAACGAGCGATACGATTTGCGCGCGCACGGACGGCAGCGCGCGCAATAGTACGTAGCTCGACACGTCGACGCCGGCGCGGCGGGCGAGGCGTTTGAGAGCGGCCTTTTGAGCGGGCGTCACGCGGATCTGAAGCTGCTGCGACTTGGCGGTCATCGGGCGACGGTAAGCAATCGCCTGCGCAGTGTCAATACATGCGTATTGACGTTATGACGGCCAGCACGCCGGACTGGACGAAGCGGCAGGCCCGGCCGGAGCGACTTCGTTCCGCCCCGTTGCGGTCAATCGCCGACGGTGCACTCGTAGGGCCGCACCTCGACGCCGGGCACGTAGAACCAGAACTTCTCGACCTCGACGGGCTCGGTAAACGTCGCCGGATCCGTCACGCGCATCGTCCAGTCGAGCCGGCTGCCGTCCTCGGCCAGCGTGAAGCGCTCGACGATCGTCGCGTCCACGCTCAGCGGAATCCCGACCGTGTCGTACCAGCCCCAGGTCAGGTGCGTCGTCTCGACGATCAGCGTGTTGCCCTCCCAGCGGCCGATCGAATGACCGAGGATGCCGGGCACGGGCTCGACGTCATCGCCGTTCATATGGAAGACGCGCATCGTGTCGAACTCTTCCATGTGCATGACGATGGCGTCGTTGTCGCGCTCGATGAACCGCATCGGGTAGGGCTGCTCCATAATCGTCGGCATGCCCTTCAGCGCGCAGTCGTTGATCGGGTTGTCGTCGATCGCGTCGAAGCGCTCGAGAATGGCGCGCGCCGCGCCGGTCAGCGGAAAGTCTGTGTGCGCAAGCTCGGGATTGACGTCCTCCGGGAATGGAAACGGGCTCGCCGACGGCGTGCTCCAGACGCGAAAGAGGCCGAGCTCGGGACGCGAGCCGTCGCCTTCGGCGGCGAGCTGCGCGCCCGTCGCCTCGAGCACGCGGTCGCTGAAGCGCGGCCCGCCTTCTCCGGCGCCGCGAAGAATCAGCTCCTCGCCGGTCGCGGTCAGCAAATTGCTGACATAAACGTTCCGAGCCTGGCGCCGACCCGGATTGCCGGCGACCCTGACCCGATCGCCGACGGCGACGAAGGGCTCCACGACGTCCCGGCGCCTGAGACCGCTCGGCGCGAGGCTCTCGGCCGTCCAGATCTGCTCGTTGCCCGATTCGTCGACCGTGCGGATGTCGAACTCGACGTGCGGATTGCGCCAGCGCACCGCGACGACCACGCCCTCGAGCTCGACATCGGTATCGACGTCGAAGCTCGCGGCAAAGCTGTGGTGAGCGACGCCCGTAGCCGGCAGCGCCAATACGATTGCCAGCGCGATTCCGATCGTAGCCATGCGGATCACGGCCATACAGGCCAGGGACGTGCGGATCAACAAAGCCCGCATCAGTTCGTCTCCTCCGGCTGGTACTCGTACGCGAGCTCCTTGCACGCATCGACGGCGAACGGCGCGTCGGCCGGCAGGACGGTATCGGAACCGACATACTCGTCCATGAAGGAAACCGGATCGGTCGCGACATAGTCGCGCCTGAGCGCGAGCGTCGCGGGATCCAGCGTGAACCGCTCGACGACGCGCAGCTCGCCGCTGTGAGGCACGGCGCCCGCGAGGCTGCCCGGCTCGAAGCCGACCGTGTCGACGACGAGTGTATCGCCGTCCCATCTGCCGATCGAATGGCCTGCGCGGCTCGGCGCGATGCCCGCGGAATGCTCGTTGATATTCATATATACGGTCCGCTCGAGGCCGCGGCCGTACGCCATTGTGATGACGTCCTCGCCCTGCGTGATCCGGTTGATCGTGCCGTCGAACACCCAGTCGAACAGGATGCTCGTGATCTGGCAGCTCAGTCTCGGATTCTGCTCGGGCGACAGGTCACGCAGCGCCTCGGAGGCTGCCTGTCCTGCCTCCGTCAGCGTCACCGGAGGCGGGAACCAGCCGTGGTCGGGCACGTCTTCCATGGACACTTCGCCGGATTCCACGGCTTCGAGCAGGCTCTTCGGCACGAGGTTGGCCGGGCCTTCCGGCGGCCGCGCCATGATGTACTGCTCCTGCGCCCAGTCGCCCGCAAGATTCGGCACGCCCGAAGGCAGTCGATACGGTCGGTCGCTTCGATCGATCGGGGCCTCGTCGCCGAGCTGCTGATAACGTTCGAGCGTCGGCGTGTCACCGATCGTCAGCGCATCCGCATGGCAATAGTGCGGATCATCGCGATGCGGCCGGCCGACGATCCGAATCGCAACGCCCGGCACGAACATGTCCGGCGACCAGCCCGAGCGTCGCAGCACCGTGGCCGCGCGCATCTCGCACTGCATCTCGACGACCGCGCCATCGGCGTCGACGGTATCGAAATAGACATACGAATGCGGATTAACGAAGTCGAGTCCCGTCAGCGTGCCCTCCACCGTCAGCTCGCCCGATGGATCGAAGCGACCGATGCCGTGGTGCGCCGTGGCGGGCACGGTGAATGCGATAACGACGGTGGCCAGGAAGAAGTCCGTTCGGCGGGGGCTATGCGATGTCATGATTTTTTTCGCCTTCCCGAGACCGGCCCATCTTACGGCTTCCCACCGGTCCGAGCCACAGGCGATCTCAGTCGAACGGCAGCAGCGTGAAACGGCGGCGCCCTGAAAAGCGCAGCGCCCGGAAGTGCCTCTGATCGAGCGTCAGCACTTTGCCTGCGGAGTGCCGCTCGGCGAGAACGACGATCGAGGCATCGGCTAGGCCGAGCGCAAGATCGCCGAACTTCTCGATGACCGCGCTCGCACGTTCGACGTCTCCTGCACGGAAAGGCTCGAGTTGAAACGCGCCTTTCGCGACTTCCTCGAGAAGGGAACGCTGGGCAGCGGACCCGACGTAGCGCATCAGAAGATAATCGAGCTCGGCCAGCACAAACGGCGAGAGCAGAAAAGGCGGCGCGGCGCTGCCGAGGGATCCCCTGCACTCGGCATGATGGCGCTGGGATGCGTCGATCGCCGCCAGCACGCCGCTGGTGTCGAGCAGAATCACCCTTGGCCGAAGCCCTCGAGCGCTTCGTCGACCCTCTCGGCAAGCTCGGGCAGCCCGCTCTTGAACAGAGGCAGGCGCGGCTTCGGCGGCTCCGCGTCACGGGTAATCGCCCGCAGCGCCTCGCGAATGAGCTCCGCTTCGCTCACACCACGCCGCGCCGCAACCCGGGAGAGAGCGAGCTTGAGCTCGTCCGGCAGGTAAACTGTGGTCTTCTGCATGCCATACATCGTACCATACGTCCGGGATCCATCCACGATCTCAGTCTGAGCGCTGGGTCATGTTATCCGCGAGGCGACAATGCCGCGGCCGGCACGGCCTCGGCCCTCGACTGCCGCCACGCGTCCCAGCTGAAGAGCGTCACGGCCGTCCAGATCAGCACGAAGCAGACGACATGCGGCCCGGTCAGCACCTCGCCGTAAGCGAGCCCGACGAGAAACTGAAGCGTCGGCGCGATGAACTGCATGACGCCGATCGTCGAAAGCCTGAGCCTTCGCGCGGCGAGCGCGAAGCAGAGCAGCGGAATGACGGTGAACGGCCCCGCCAGCATCAGCAGGCCGGACATCGCCCAGTCGCCGGAAGCGAATACGATCGCGTCTCGGGCGGCGAGCCAGAACAGATATGCAACCGCGGCGGGCAAGAGCACGAGCGTCTCGACGAAGAGCCCCGGCATGCCGTCGATGACGACGCGGCTGCGGATCGTGCCGTAGATCGTGAACGAGGTCGCGAGCGTCAGCGAGATCAGCGGGAACTCGCCGCCGCTGATCGTCAGCACCGCGACGCCCGCCGCCGCGAGCAGCACGGCGGCCGTCTGCATCCGGTGCAACCGCTCGCTGAAGAAGATAACGCCGACGAGCACGTACATGATCGGGTTGATGTAGTAGCCGAGGCTCGCCTGGAAGATCAGCGCGTTCTGCACGGCCCAGATGTAGACGAGCCAGTTCACGGCGATGAGGGCGGCCGCGAGCGCGAGCAGGCCGAGCATGCGCGGCGTGCGGAGGGCGCGCGTCACCTCGGGCCACTGGCGCCGCAGAAGGACGATCGGCAGTCCGAAGGGCACGGCCCAGAGCACGCGATGCGCGAGAACCTCGGCCGCGGGCACTGTTGCGACGATCTTGAAGTAGATCGGCAGGAAGCCCCAGAGCGTATAGGAGATCAGCGCCGCGAGCAGGCCTTCGCGCGTTCGCTGGTTGCTGTTCGTTTGATGTCCTCTTTGTCCGACCGCTTGTCCGACCGCGCGCACTACAGCGGCCCGCGCCCCAGTCGCGGGCAATCCGCGGACTTTAAGATACTCGATTTACGTGCGGCGCCCGAGAGACGAAGCTGCCATCGAACACCGCGACTCGTGGTAGTGTCCGCCTGCACGCACCGGGGGGAGAACTGCGACATGAATCAGGACCATCAGGCGACGGCCGTACAACGCGGGTTCCCGAAGCCGAAACTGCCCGCGCTCGGCGGCGCGATCGTCGCGACGGCGCTCGTGCTCATCATGCCGACGCCCGAGGGCCTCTCGCCGGAAGGCCACAGGCTCATGGCGCTCTTCGTCGGCGCGCTGATCCTGTGGGCGACCGAGGCCATCCCGATCTCCGCGACCGCGCTGCTCGTCATCGCGATCCAGCCCCTGTTCGGCCTGATCGACTTGGGCGGCGCGATGCAGAACGCGATGACGCCCGTGTTCTTCTTCGTGCTCGTCATGTTCCTGATCGCGCTGGCCTTCACGAAAACCGGGCTCGCGCACCGCTTCGCGCTCTGGATGCTCGCCAAGGCCGGCACCGACGCGAAACGCGCAGTTTACGTCTTCTGCTTCGGCGCGGCCGCGATCTCGATGATCGTGTCCGACGTGCCGGCCGCGGCAATCTTCCTCGCCATCGCGCTGCCAATCTTCGCCAAGCTCGGCATCACGGCCGAAAAGGGCTCCAATTTCGGCAAGGCCATCATGCTCGGCATCCCCATCGCGGCGCTGATCGGCGGCGTCGGCACGCCCGCCGGCAGCTCGATCAATCTGCTCGGTCTCGAGATCATCGTCCAGCAGGGTGGCGAGAGAATCGCTTTCGTCGAATGGATGGCCATCGGCATCCCGATGGTGATCGTGCTCGTGCCGCTGACGGCCTGGGTGCTCGTGCGCATGTTTCCGCCCGAGTTCGAGACGATTGGGGCGCTGGCCGACCTCGAGGAGGAACGCCGCCGCATGGGGCAGGTTAGCCGAGACGAGTGGAAGCTGATCGGCATCATGAGCGTCATGTTCGTTCTTTGGGTGCTGACGAGCTGGCCCGAGCTCTATCCAGCTGCGCTCGCGCCGCTGTCGAACATCTTTCTGGTCTCCATGCTCGGCGGCATTGCAATGTTTCTGCCCGGCATCAATCTGATTGGCTGGAAGGAGGCTCAGGACAACGTCGGCTGGGACGTGCTCTTGCTGCTGTTCGCGGTCGTTTCGCTCGGCGGGCTCTCGTCGTCGACCGGGCTCGCGCCGTGGCTCGTCGAGGCGACGCTGGGCGGCGTCGCGACCTGGCACTTCGTCGTCATCCTGCTCGCGATCAGCCTGTTCACGGTGGTGATCCACCTGATGCTGCCGATCAACCCCGTCATCAACGTCGTGATGATCCCGCCGATCATGGCGCTCGGCACGGCGGCCGGGTTCAGCCCGGAGCTCTTTGCCCTGCCCGTGATATTCACGGCTTCGTGCGCATTCCTGCTGCCGCTCGACGCCGTGCCGCTCGTCACCTACGGCAAGGGCTATTACAAGATGTTTGACATGCTCAAGCCCGGCATTCCGATCAGCGCGGCCTGGGTCGTCCTGATGACCGCGCTGATGGTGCTGATCGGCCCGCTGATCGGGTTGCTGTAGCGCGACCCTCACGCCGTAGAATAATGGATCCGGACAACCAAACAGAGGCCAGACGTCATGCCCAAGGAACGCAAACCGACCAGGGAAGCGAAGAAGCTTCCGACGATGACTCCGAAGGAACGCAAGGCCGCCAAAAAGGCAAAGAAGAACGCAGAGAAGAATCGCCGCGACTGACGGCCGGCCGTGCATATCTGGGTAGACGCAGACGCCTGTCCCGCCGTTATCAAGGAGATTCTGTTTCGGGCCGCGATGCGAACCGGAATTGCGCTGACGCTCGTCGCCAATCAGGCCGTCCGCATTCCGAATGCCCCGTCGATCCGAACGATTCAGGTTGGCTCCGGTTTCGATGTCGCCGACCAGGAAATCGTCAAGCGGTGTCGGGCGGGCGACCTGGTTATCACCGGCGATATTCCGCTGGCCGCGGACGTTCTCGGCAAAGGCGCAATTGCGCTCAGCCCGCGCGGTGAGCTCTATTCAACCGACGACATCAAGGCCCGGCTGACGATGCGGGACTTCATGGACACGCTCCGGGGCAGCGGCATCGTCACGGGCGGGCCTTCGGTTCTGAGCCAGGGCGACAGGAAGCGATTCGGCGGCCATCTCGATTCGATACTCGCCAAGGCATTGCAGCAATCCTGACGCCGAAGGCGCGCCGATTCGGTCGCAAACCGCTACAATTGGCTGAAGAACAGCGAGGGGAACGCCGATGTCAGTCTGCTCCGAAGCCTTCGCCAGGCCCCGGTACCGGAGGGTCCTGGCTGCCAGCGCCAAACTACTGCTCGTCCCGGTCGCCGTGATGCTCATTGTCACGGCTGGCGCGGCCTGGGCCCATCATTCGTTCACGGCCACCTACTTCGAGGATCGCGTCGTGACGATCGAAGGCACGGTGCTGCAATTCCAGTTCCGCAATCCGCATTCGTTCCTGCACGTCAGCGCGCCGGACGAGAACGGCGAGATGCATCGCTGGGCCGTCGAATGGGGCGGCTCGAGCCAGCTGTCGAACCAGGGACTGGCCGGCTCGACGCTGCGGCCGGGCGACGTCGTGCAGATCACCGGCAATCCGGGACGCGATGCGTCCGATCACCGGGTGCGCATGCGCTATCTGCTCAGGCCCGTGGACGGTTTCGACTGGGGCAACGAGCCCGGCGAGACTTTCGACTAGACCGCGGCCAATGCTAATGCACCGCCCCGCCGCTTTCGGCCTCGGAGCTTCTCTTTTGCTTCTGTGGACGAGCTCTGCGTTCGCCCAACTCAGCCTCACCGGCGAATGGACCGGTCGCTATCACGAAGACCAGGAGGACCGGGTACCCGGCGACGTCCAGGGCGATTTCACCGGCGTGCCGCTGAACGACGCGGCGCGGCGTTATGCAGACGCGTTCGACGTCACGCGCGTCGCCGTGCTCGAGCATCAATGCCAGCCCTACAACCTCCCGCATATCTACCGCGGCCCGATACAGTTCAGGTTCTGGGAGGAGAAAGACCCCGCGAACCAGGAGATCATCGCGTACCGGCAGTTCAGCGGCACGTACATGCAGTGGCGCACGATCTGGATGGACGGGCGCGAGCATCCGCCCGAGTACGCGCCGCACACGCACATGGGGTTCTCGACCGGGCGCTGGAACGGCGACATCCTGACCGTCACGTCGACGCATATAAAGAAGGAGTTCTACCGGCGCAGCGGAATCCCGAGCAGCGACGAGACCACGGTCGTCGAGCACTACATCCGTCACGGCAATCTGCTCTCGCACGTCATGATCATCACGGACCCCGTCTACCTGAGCGAGCCCTACATCCAGAGCCAGGAGTTCGTGCTGATGGAGCGCGGCAACCAGAACTGGCTCTACAACTGCGAGTACGTCATGGAAGTGCCGATGGACAAGGGCGACGTGCCGCACTACCTGCCGGGCGAGAATCCGTTCATAGAGGACTATTCCGACAAGTTCGGCCTGCCGTTCGAGGCCGTCTTCGGCGGTGCCGAGACGACGTACCCGGAATACCTGCCGCGAATCGAGGCGCTGATCGACGAGCAACGCGATGACTGAGACGCCCACTGGAGCCAAGCTTGCCATCGCACTGATCGTTGGGTCGTCGCTGCAGCTCGGCGCCGCCAGGGCACAAGACCGCATCGAGACGTTTCACGTTCAGGGCAAGGTTTACATGCTCGCCGGCGCCGGCGCCAACGTCGCCGTTCAGATCGGAGACGACGGCATCCTCGTCGTCGACACGGGCAGCCGCGAGACGCGCGAGGACGTGCTCGGGGCGATACGCGCGCTTTCGCCCGACAAGCCGATCCGCTGGATCGTCAACACGCACGCGGATCCGAGCCACACGGGCGGCAACGAGACGATCTCGCAGGCCGGCATCACGGTCAACGGCAACCCGGCCGCGATCATCGCGCACGAGAACGTGCTGGCGCGGATGTCGGCCGAGGACCGGCCCGTGACCGAGTGGCCGCTCAACTCGTTCTTCGAGTCGCAGCGCGATTTCTATTTCAACGGCGAAGCCGTGTTCCTGTACCATATTCCATCGGCGCACACGGACGGGGACGTCATGGTCCACTTCCGCGGCTCCGACGTGCTCGTGACGGGCGACATCTTCGTGACGACGCATTTTCCGATCGTCAATCGCGATGCGGGCGGCGGGATCGAAGGATTCCTCGAGGGCCTGAACCTGGCGCTCGACATCACGGTGCCGGCCTACCTGCAGGAGGGCGGCACCTACGTGATCCCGGGTCACGGGCGCGTCAGCGACGAGGCGGACGTGGTTTCCTATCGGGACATGGTGCTCTTCGTGCGCGACCGCGTCCGGCACATGATCGATCAGGGCATGTCGCTCGACGACGTGCTCGAGGCGAAGCCTTCGCTCGATTACGATCCCCGTTACAGCGACGACGACATCCCATGGACGACCGAGATGTTCATCGAAGCCGTCTATCGGGACCTCGCGCGATGAGGAGTCACTCACGCGATGACCAGACTATTGAGAAGGGGTGACATGCGTTTTCAGACCCTGTCGATGAGCTTTCTGATCGCGTTCTGTTTCGCAGGCGCCGCATCGGCCCAGCGCGGCGGTCAAGCGCCGGCCAGCGCGCGCGACTCGGCGCCGGTCGACCTGACGGGCTACTGGGTCTCGGTCGTCAGCGAGGACTGGCGCCACCGCATGGCGACACCGCGCCGGGGCGACTACGAGAGCCTGCCGCTGAACCAGGCCGGCCGGGCCGCGGCCGACGCCTGGGATCTCGATGCGGACAACGCCGCGGGTCTCGAATGCAGGGCTTTCGGCATCGGCGGCATCATGCGCCAGCCCGGCCGCCTGAACATCGCGTGGGAAGACGAAGACACCTTGAGTATCGACTTCGACGCGGGCAGGCAGACGAGGCTCTTGCACTTCGATCCGACGGCACGGCCGTCCGGCGAGCCGACCTGGCAGGGCCATTCGATCGCCGAGTGGGAACGCCCGCCCGGGGGCGGCGGCCGCGGCAACGTTCGCGCCCAGATCGGCAACATCGAGGGCCCGGTCGCGCCGGGCGGCGGCGGCCGCGGACAGCGCGGCGGTCCGCCGCTCGCGGAGTCGCTTTTCCAGGGCGGCTCGCTCAAGGTCACGACGACGAATTTCCGCGCGGGTTATCTGCGCAAGAACGGCGTGCCGTACGGCGAAGACGCGACGATCACCGAATACCTGCATCGGCTGCCCGAGCATCCGAACGGGGACGTGTGGCTGCTCGTCACGACGATAGTCGAGGATCCCGTCTATCTGAGCCAGCCGTTCTATACGAGCACGCACTTCAGGCTCGAGCCCGACGACGACGGCTGGGATCCCAGGCCCTGCCGAACGGCGCCGCCGCCTCCGTAAGCACGAAGCGCCGAGCGGGCGGGATCAGCCGGTGCCCGTCCCGGGTGCGCGGTAACGGCCCCGGACCGTCAGACGCCTCGTCCCTCGAGCCCCGCCTCCAGCGCCGCAATGCGCTCGCCGAGCGGCGGGTGCGACATGAAGAGCCGCTTCCAACCGCCGGCTTTCTGCCGGCCGGAAATGCCGAAAGCCTCGATCGACTCCGGCAGATCGTGCGGCTCGTGCGCGCGCTGCAGGCTCTTGAGCGCGCTGATCATGCTGCCGCGTCCGGCCAGCTTCGCGCCGCCTTCGTCGGCACGAAACTCGCGCCGCCTCGAGAACCACATGACGATCATGCTCGCGAACACGCCGAGCACGATCTGAGCGACGATGCTCGCAATGAAGAAGCCGGGCCCGTAGCCGCGCTCGTTCTTGAACAGCATGCGATCGACGAAAAAGCCGACGACGCGCGACAGGAAGATGACGAAGGTGTTGACGACGCCCTGGATCAACGTCAGCGTCACCATGTCGCCGTTCGCGACGTGGCTGACCTCGTGGCCGAGCACGGCCTCGACCGCATTGCGGTCCATCGAGCTCAGAAGCCCCGTGCTGACCGCGACGAGCGCGTTGTTGCGGCTCGCGCCGGTCGCAAACGCGTTGACGGCGGGCGACTCGTAGATCGCGACCTCGGGGCTGCCGATGCCCGCCTCCCTCGCCTGGCGCTGAACGGTGGCGAGGAGCCAGCTCTCGGTCTCGTTGCGCGGCGACTCGATGACGTGCGCGCCGGTGCTGCGCTTGGCGATCCACTTCGACATCGCGAGCGAGATGAAGGAGCCCGCGAAGCCGATGACGGCCGAGAATATCAGCAGCGCCTGCAGGTCGAGCTGCGTGCCCTGCTCGTTCAGGATCGACTCGATGCCGAGCAGCCGCAGGACGATCGACAGCACGACCAGCACGGCGACGTTCGTCGCGACGAAGAGCAGTACCCGTTTCATTCCGTCACCTGTTGCCACACCTGACTACGTGAAATGGCGGCTCGCGAGGCCGATTTCAAGCGCGCCGCATCGCCGGCGGCCTGCTCGCGCGCTCCGCGCCGGACCTCCCGGCACGCGGACGGGTCAGCTACCGATCCTGCCGCCGTCGTCCTTCGTGATCGCGACCGTCGCCGAGCGCGGATACGACGTTCCGCCGTCGGGCCAGCGGCTCGCGTGCTCGCCACGGGCGAAGGCTTCGGCCGACGTCGCGCCGGCGCCGGGGTGCTGGACGTTGACGAACATCGTCGTCTGGTCCGGCGTCGCGATGACGCCCGTGATCTCCTGGCCGATCGGGCCGGTCAGGAAGCGGCGAATCTCGCCCGTGTCGGGGTCGGCGGCGAGCATCATGTTGTTGCCGAGCGCGGCATAGGCGTCGCCGCTCGCATCCGGCGCATCGGTCTGGATCCAGAGACGGCGGTCGGGATCGATCCAGAGGCCGTCCGGGCAGCCGAACATGCTATCCGCGGTCAGCGGCTCGCCGTTCGCATCGCGGCCGTTTGCTTCGTCGCCGCCGAGCGCGAACAGATCCCAGTCGAAGCGAGTGCCGGCGGGATCGCCGCCGGCCTCGCGCCAGCGGATGATGTGCCCGTAGACGTTACGCTCGCGCGGATTCGCGGCATGCGTCTCGGTACGTCCGGCGTTGTTCGTCAGCGTGAAGTAGACATCGCCGGTGACCGGATCGACGGCGCCCCACTCCGGCCGGTCCATCCGCGTAGCGCCGGCGAGCTCGGCCGCACCGCGCGGATCGATCAGCACC
Organism: Gammaproteobacteria bacterium; assembly: GCA_035513215.1. GTDB lineage: Bacteria > Pseudomonadota > Gammaproteobacteria > Steroidobacterales > Rariloculaceae > DATCZB01. The sequence continues at coordinate 14,650 of DATKCK010000052.1, forward strand.
GAGGCGAGATCCGGGTAGCCGGCTTCCGCCGTGATCGCGTTCTCGCCCGGCACGAGCGCAAGCCACTCGCCGCTGCCGTCCTCGTCGAAGCGGGCCGCGTACAGCGTGCCTTCGTCGAGCAAGGAGCCGTCGGCCGTTGCGGCGCGGTAAGGGCGGGCCGAGACGAACTTGTAGATGAACTGGCCGCCGGCATCGTCACCGGTATAGACGACGACGGGCTCGCCCTCGCGAACCGGCGCGAACACCACGGCCTCGTGCGAGCAGCGGCCGAGGTGCGTGCGCTTGACGGGCGTGCTGTCCGGGTCGAACGGATCGATCTCGACGATCCAGCCGACGCAGTGCGGCTCGTTGCGGTAGTCCTCGGCGGCGGTGGCGCCAGTCGGCACCGCGTTGAAGCGGATGTGCTCGTCAGCGCCGCCGCGAGCCAGGTGCCAGTTCCAGGGCAGGATCGAGCCGACACGGTAACGAGTGAAGCTCGGCCGCTCCTCGTTCTCGGCCGCGGCGAAGTAGTACCACCAGTTCTCCTCGCAGGTCAGATACGTGTTCCACGGCGTGACGCCGTGGGCGCAGTTCGCCATCGTGCCGCGCGTCATCAGGCCCTCGGGGCTGTATTGCGTTCGCACGCTGTCATGCCCGCGAACGGGACCCGCGATCGCCATCGGCGTTTGCGCCGTGACCCGCCGGTTGCGCGGGTCGCGGACCGCGGCCCAGCGCCCGTCCTCGCCGCGCCGGATCCGCGTAACGCTGACGCCATGCGCGTTGATCTCCTTCAGCACCTGATCGGGATCGCGCGAGCCGTCCTCGTCGACCGGCGAAACGAAGGAGCCGATCTCCGTGCCCGCGGCAACGGCGTGCAGCAGCCGAGGCTCGACGTACTCGTGATTCATCACGAGCAGGCCGTCATCGGAGCTGCCCTCGTAGGGGTGCTCGCCCTCGATCGGAAAGAAGTGCATGCCGTCGTGGTGCATGCCGATCTGCATGGCCTGCTCGGCGCCCGTGTTCTCGAGCCGGAACTCGGGATAGTCGCCCAGGATCGGCTCGCCCCAGGGCAGCAGTACCTGATAGCGGTAGCCGGGCGGCACGACGATCTCATCGGCCGTGCCAATCGGCACGGCGGCGAAGCCGAGCCGGGGCTGCGAGGCCGGGCCCGTCGTTGCATTCGGCGGCGCCGGAGCCTCGGTGTCGCAGGCCGTGAGGGTACCGCCGAGGAAGCCCGTGACGGCCGTCGCCAGGCCGCCGCGAAGCACGGTCCGGCGGCTGGTTCTTGCGGCGACAATGTCCTCGAAGGCGCGTGCGGCGTTTCGAGTGGCGGGATGCTTACCCATAGGTCGCGCAGTCTGGCACCGTCTGAGCGAAGTGCAAGCGCCGCGCGGGATTCAGCCCCCGGGGACCGGGGCCCGCGGAAAGCGACGGGGGCGGCCGAAGATCCAGCGGCGCTGAACGAAGTAAGCGGCGACGAACAACCCTAAGTCCACCGCAATCTTGGCAGCCAACGTCGGCAGTGCGAAGAGCTCTACGGCAAGCGTCGTGCCGACGGCGCTCAGCACCATGACGGCGGTGAAGAGGCCGAGATAGCCGACGAGCTCGCGTGGGAGCTGCTGCCAACCGCGCGAGCCGAACACGCCTAGCTTGTTCGCCGTGAAGTTGAAAACGCCTGACACGGCCCTCGCCGCGACAACGGCGCCGGCCACGGTCATGCTCGACTGAACCAGAAGCCAAAACAGGAAAAGATCCAGAAAAAACGACAGTGCGCCGACGGCCGAAAATCGCACGAAGACGACCGACATCCGCAGGAAGACGAGATAGACCCTGAACGAGTCCACGACAGGCCGAAAATGCGAGCTGGCGTTACCTTCAAGATACACGGTGCGGATCGGTAACTGAACGATGCGTCGCGTACGAGCCGCGCGGACGAGGGCTTCCAGCTCGAACTCGTAGCGGGCAAGGGGGATGTTGAGCAGCTCGTCGGCATGATCGACCGGCAGGCCGCGCAGCCCCGTCTGCGTGTCGATCACGGACGTGCCCGTGAAGAGGCGGAAGAGATGCCGCGTCGCCCAGTTGCCGATCCGGCTGCGCAGCGGGACGCTACGATCGAACGCGCGTACACCCAGCACGACATCCTGGCCGTCGGGACAGTCGACGAGCGCTTGCGCGATCCTTTCGACGTCCTCGGGCAGGTGCTGGCCGTCGGCATCGACGGTGATCAGCGTCCGGCGGTTGGGGTGATTCTCGCGAATGTGGCGGATGCCGGTCTTGAGCGCCGAACCCTTGCCGAGGTTTCGCTGATGCCGAATGATATCCACGCCCGCGATCCCGGCCACTGCGTCGAATATCTCGCGATGTCGCGGCGCCGAGCCGTCGTCGACCACGACGATATGCCCGAATCCGCGCTGCACGAGCTCCTGCACGAGTCCGACGAGCGCCTGCTCCGGGTTCAGCGACGGAATCACCAGGGAGGCGCGCGGTTCGAGGTTCAAGGCTACGAGTGGTTCCAGTTGGTGTGCCATGCTAACTCCCTTCAAGGGTCATTCGCATCCTGGCGGAATACCCGGTACGCGGGCACCGCCTTGCAACCCGCCCGCGGTCTTCCTAAAGTGGCCGCCCGCCCCCGGAAACCGAGCGAATGACCGATTCGACCGTCACCGAGCCGTTGCGCAGAACGCCCGTCTGGGGCGACTACGAGGTCGTCGTGCTCGGCGGCGGGCCGGCCGGCATGACGGCCGCGCTCGCGGCGGGCCGAAGCGGCCGCAGGACGATCCTGATCGAGGGCTACGGGTTTCTCGGCGGCGCCGGCACGGCGGCGGGCTTGAGCACGTTCTGCGGCCTGCATGCGGCCGTCTTCAGCGAGCACGAGCAGGTCGTGCACGGGCTTTGCGACGACATCCTCGACCGGCTTCGCGCGATGGACGGGCTCAACGATCCGCACCTGAGCGTGCAGGACCGGATCCAGGCGCAGGCCTACGACATCTCGGCCTACAAGATCGCCGCCGATGAGCTCCTCGGCGCAGCAGGCGTCGAGATTCTGTTTCACGCCGTCGGCTGCGGCTGCACGATGGCGAACGACGATCACATCGAGACACTGCTCGTCGAGACCAAGTCCGGCCGCTTCGCGATTCGCGGCGAAATCTTCATCGATGCATCGGGCGACGGCGATCTCGCCGCATGGTCGGGCGTTCCGCACGAGCTCGGCGACGGCGCCGGCAACATGCTCTACCCGACGACGATGTTCCGCATCAACGGCGTCGATCACGAAAAGGCCGGGGATGCCTGGAAGCTGATACCGAAGCTGATGGAGGAAGCCGAGCGCGCGGGCCGGCGCTTCCCGCGCAAGAAGCCGATCGTCCGCCCGCAGAGAAACCCGATCGAATGGCGCGCGAACCTGACGCAGATCAAGACGCCGGAAGGGCGCGCCGTCAACGGCATCGACGCGCGCGAGTTCAGCTATGGAGAGATCGAGGGACGCCGTCAATGCTGGGACGTCTTCTCGTTCATCAAGGAGGTCACGCCCGGCTTCGAAGAGGCCTACATCGTCGAGATCGCGCCGCAGATCGGGATCCGTGAAACCAGACGCATCGTCGGCGAGTACCAGCTCAGCAAGGACGACATCCTGAGCTGCCGCGACTTCGACGACACGATCGGCGTCAACGGCTGGCCCGTCGAGGCGCACGTCGCGGGCGACGTCAATTTTCTCTTTGCCGAATGGGGCTCGCGCGGCTTCAATCAGATTCCGTATCGGATCATCGTGCCACGGCAGGTGGAAAACCTGTTCGTCGCCGGGCGCTGCGCCTCGATGACGCACGAAGGGCAGTCGTCGGCCCGCGTGAGCGGATCGTGCTTCGTCATGGGCCAGGCCGCCGGCACGGCGGCTGATCTCGTGCTCGGGGACGGGTCGACGCCGCGGACACTCGACGTGGCGAAGCTGCAGGACAGGCTCGAGGCGAACGGCGCGTACCTCGGGCGCAATCGCTAGGTCGCAAGCTGCGCCCGTATGTTCGGCCTGCTTCGCAACCGCCGCCGTCGCCGCATACTGGCGCGGAACACAATCGCCGACGACGTATGGAACGAAGCGGTTGCCGATCTGCCCGTGCTTGCAGGCCTCGACGATTCCACCCTCGCCCGCCTGCGCGATCTGACCTTGCTGTTCGTCGAGGAGAAGCAGATCGTCGGCGCCGGCGGTCTCGAGCTCGAGCCCTACATGCGAGCGCGCATTGGCGCGCTCGCGTCCCTGCTCGTGCTCGAGCTGGGCTTCGACTGGTATGACCACATCGTCACGATCATCGTCTATCCGGACGAGTTCGTCGTTCGCGACCGCGAGGTCGTGGACGATGCCGGCGTCGTGCACATCGGCGACGACGTGCTGAGCGGTGAAGCCTGGGATCAGGGGCCCGTCGTGCTTGCCTGGACCGATATCGAGGCCAGCGGCCAGGGCGACGGATACAACGTCGTCGCTCACGAGTTCGCGCACAAGCTCGATCTTCTGTCCGGCGCCGTCGACGGCATGCCGCCGCTGCACCGCGGCATGAACGCCGAGCGATGGAGCGCGACATTCCAGGCGGCGTACGACGGTCTGCACTTCGCGCTCGATCGCGGCGAGGAGACGTGGCTAGATCCTTATGCGGCCGAGGAGCCGGCCGAGTTTTTTGCCGTCTGCACGGAGCTCTTCTTCGATACGCCGGATGAGCTCGCCGACAGATATCCGGCCGTCTATTCCGAGCTCAGCGCATTCTTCAAGCAGTCGCCGGCCGAGACACTGCGTCGATCGGCGGCACGGCCGAATCCGCTGAACTCATCGAGCTAGAATCAAGTTAAACGAATACCTCGGGGGCTTCGATCCATGAGTACGACGAGACTGACTGCCTTGTTCCTCCTGCTCTTCACCTTCGCCGCCGGCGCCGCGGCGCAGGACTGCGGCCGGGCCTGCCTGACGGGACACGTCGATGCCTACTTCGACGCGCTCGCGGCCGGCAACGCGCGATCGTTCCCGTTTGCGCGCAATCCAAAGATCACACTCAACGGGCGCGAGACGAGTATCGCGCAGACCTTCTGGGACGGTGCAGGCGAGACCGTCTATCGCTGGGACATCGTCAACGAGCGGCTCGGCGACACGGGTACCGAAGCCGTCGTTCTCAACGACGACGGCAGCAAGACGATCATGATGCTGCGCCTCAAGGTGCAGGAAGGCGCCGTCACCGAGGTCGAGATCATCAGGGCCAACGAGGGTGACGCCGACGGGCTCTGGGGCCCCGACACACTGACCGAAGTCTCGCCGTTTCTGACGCTCACGATCCGCGAAGCCGATCAGGATTCGTACTACGGCCTGATCGCGGCCGCCGAGGGTTACTGGCGCGCGTTTCAGACCAACGGCACCGAGCTCTACCATCCGGCCGACCTTTTCCCCGACTCACGACGTTACGAGAACGGACTGGAGATGACGGGACTCGTGCGGAACGGCCAGTACGTATCCACGTCGGAAGGCTTCGATCAGGGCCGGTTCGCGGCACGCAATCTCTGGGACCGGCGTTAACCGGACTACGGGCCGCCGCGCGGCGGGTGGTGATCGTCGCGCTCGCACAGTATCTTCTTACACTGTCATGAAGACCATTCGGATAGCGATCGACGACCGGCTCCTCGAGCTTGTCGACAAAAAGAGCCGAGGCGAATTCGACCTCTGGCCCGATGAGCAAGGATGGGCTCGCCCCGACCGCGCATGACCCGCAAGCTCCGCAGCATTCTCGCCCCCGGGACGCCGCAATGGGCCGGTCGGCGCGCGCAATGGAAGGCGCTCGGCATCTCCGACGAGGACATGAAGAAGCCGAAGATCGCGATCATCAACTCCTCGAGCGAGCTCTCGAGCTGCTTCAGCCATCTCGACGGCGTCGCCGACGCGGTCAAGGAGTCGATCCGCGACGCGGGCGGCCTGCCGTTCGAGGTCAGGACGGCGGCACCGAGCGATTTCGTCACGAGCGCAGGAAGACACGGCGCCTACATCCTGCCGAGCCGCGACCTGATCGCGGCCGATATCGAGGTCCAGGTCGAGGGCGCCATGCTCGACGGCATGATTGCGCTTTGCTCGTGCGACAAGACAACGCCGGGGCAGCTGATGGCGGCCGGGCGGCTCAACATTCCGACGATCGCCGTCATCTGCGGCTACCAGGCGAGCGGCGAGTATCGCGGCGAGCACGTCGATATCGAGGACGTGTTCCTGAAATCGGGCTACCTCGCCTCGGGGAGAATCACGCTCGAGGAGCTCGGCGAGATGGCCGACGTCGCGGTGCAAAGCCCCGGGGTCTGCGCCGGCATGGGCACGGCGAACTCGATGCACTCGGTCGCCGAAGCGCTCGGCATGACGCTGCCCGGGGCGGCGCCCGTCGCCGCGATGAGCCCGAAGATGATCGAGAACGCGAAAGCCTCGGGCGCGCGCATCGTCGAGATGGTCTGGCAGGACCGCAAGCCGCGCGACATCCTGACGGCGGGATCGATCCGAAACGCCGTCGCGCTCGTGCTTGCGGTCTCGGGCTCGATCAACTGCGTCAAGCATCTCGCAGCGATCGCGAGCGAGGCGGGTCTCGATATCGACGTGTACAAGCTCTTCGCGGATCTCGCCGACAAGGTGCCGCTTCTGACCGCGATCCGTCCGAACGGCGAGCAGCTGATCGAGGACTTCGAGCGCGCCGGCGGCGCGCGCGCCGTGCTGAAGCGACTCGAGCGCCTGCTCGACCTCGACGCGCTGACCGTCACGGGTCAGTCCATGCGCGAGCTGCTCGCTTCCGTCATCGTCACGGACGAGCGCGTCGTGCGGACGATGGATAACCCGCTCTCGAGGCGGCCGTCGATCAACATCGTGCGCGGGAGCCTGTTGCCGGGCGGCGGCATCGTCCGGCTCGGCGGCGTCGGCGACCGCAAAATGACGTTTCGCGGGCCCGCAAACATCTATCACTCGCGCGACGAGGCGCTCGACGCCATCACGGCCGGCGAGGTCGAGCCGGGCCAGGTGCTCGTATTGCGCGGGCTCGGCGTCATCGGCGGGCCGGGCATGGCGCTGACGTCCGCCGTCGTCTTTGCGCTCGATGGCGCGGGGCTCATCAACGACGTCGCCGTCATCACGGAAGGCCAGCTGTCGGGGCTCGTCAACGAAGGGCTCGTCGTCGGCGAGGCCTCGCCCGAGGCCGCGGCCGGCGGGCCGCTGGCGCTGCTCGAAAATGGCGATACTATCTCTATCGACGTCAACCGGAAATGCGTCGACCTCGAGGTCGACGAGGCCGTGCTCGAGGAGCGCCGCAAAGAGCTGCGCCCTTTCGGCGCGCAGAATCAAACGGGATGGCTCGGCGTCTATCAGCGGACGGTAAGCCCGGTTCACGAAGGGGCAGTCCTGAACAAGAAATAGATCGAGGGGAATCCGATGCGTGCTCAGATCCAATTCGCTTTATCGCTGCTGGTCCTGATGCTCCCGACGCTCGCGCGGGGCCAGTTCGAAACTCACACGGTCGCAACGGAGCTTCGCTTCGGCTATCAGACTATGATCGCCGACTTGAACGACGACGGCCGGCTCGATCTCGTCGGCCTCGGCGCACAGATGACGGAGCTCGTCTGGTTCGAGAACCCGAGCTGGGAACGTCATGTGCTCGTCGGCGACGTCGCCGGCATGATCAACATGGACGCGGCCGATATCGACGGCGACGGCATACCCGAAATCGCGCTCGCTTACGGCTTCAGCACGGTCGGCTCGCGCAGCACGGGCGATATCGCGATTCTGCGTCATGACGGCGACCCGACCGAGCCCTGGACATTGACGGAGATCGACGCGATCCCGACCGCGCATCGCATCCGCTGGGCGGACGTCGACGGCAGCGGCGAGCCCGCTCTCGTCGTGGCGCCGATCCTGCACCGGGACGCCGAGAACCAGGCCGATCCCGACCGCCTGCCGACGCCGCTCGTCTTCTATCGGCCCGGTGAGTGGGCCCGCGAGTCGATCACGGAAGAGAATCAGGGCGCCGTGCATGGTCTTTTGCCGTGGGATCGCGACGGCGACGGGCAGGACGAGGTGTTGACTGCCGGCCGGCTCGGCATTCATGCGCATCGGCTCGACGACGGCCGCTGGCTGCGCTCCCAGCTTTCGGTCGGTGTGCCGGAGCCTTATCCCGACGGCGGCTCGAGCGATCTCGGCGCCGGCATTTTCGCCGGGCAGCCGTTTTTTGCCGCGATCGAGCCGTTTCATGGGAACCAGGTCGTCGTCTACCAGCCGACGGCCGACGGCGCTTACAGCCGTCTCGTCATCGACACCGAGCTCGTCAACGGCCATTCGCTGCTCGTCGCCGACTTGAGCGGCGACGGCGACGGCGAGATCGTCGCCGCCGGCACGCGCGGCCCGCAGAACCTCTATCTCTATCGCGCGGTCGATGGCGCGGGCAACCGCTGGGAGCGCTCGATCATCGACGATGCGATCTCGGCCAACAGCTGCGCGGCGGCCGACATCGACGGCGACGGCCTGACCGATGTCGCCTGCATCGACAGCCGGGCGCCGAACAGTCTCAAGTGGTACGAAAATACGGGGGAGTGGTAGCGAGAGAAGCACGCTGCCATGGGGGGATTATCGATGAACAGGATCATTGTGGCCGTTGCCGGTTTGCTAGCGGCGGCGTATCCGGCCTTCGCCCAGCGCCCGTCCATTCCGCCGCGCGCCATCGACGGCCCCGCGCTCGACGTCACGCCGGTCGCGATCGAGGCGGCCTTTTCGATGCCGGACGGTGTCGCGATCGAATCGGCGGCCGACGTCGATATCGATGCCGACGGACATGTCATCGTCCTGCACCGCGGGCCGCAGGCAATCATGGAGTTCGAAGCCGACGGCAGGTTCATTCGCGCCATTGGCGAAGGGCTCTTCCGGCGCTCGCACAGCCTGGACATCGATGGAGATGGCAACTACTGGACGACGGATTTCGGGACGCACGTCGTCATGAAGCTGTCGCCGTCGGGCGAGGTCTTGCTGACGCTCGGCACGGTTGGCGAGAGCGGGACCTGGGACGAAGCAGCCGGCATCAGGCTCTTCGACGAGCCGAACGACGTCGCTTTCGACTCCGAAGGCAATATCTTTATCTCGCAGGGGCACGGGCGAGGCGAGCCGCGCGTGCTGAAGTTCGATCGCGATGCGAACTTCGTCATGTCCTGGGGCCAAAGAGGAACGCTGCCCGGTGACTTCGCAGTGCCGCATTCGCTCGTCATCGACGAGAACGACCTGATCTACGTCGCGGACCGCGAGAACCGGCGGATCCAGGTCTTCGACACGGACGGCAGGTTCATCAAGGGTTGGCTCTATTACGGAATGGCCTGCAGCCTCGAGCTCCACGGGGACGACATCTACATGACGACGGGCTTCGACGGTCAGATCGTCCGGATCGACAGGACCGATGGCTCGGTGCTCGGCGTGACCGGCAGGCCGGGCGACGGTCTCGGCGAATTCGGCGAGGCGCACTTCCTTGCCGTCAGTGACGCCGGTGAGATCTACGTCGCCGACGTCGTCAACCGGCGCGTCCAGAAATACGTGCCGAACTAGTATTCGGGGTCAGACCCCTTTGGAGTCTCAACCTGAACGGGTCAGACCCCATTCCGATTTTGGGGTCTGACCCCAATTCAGGTCTACTCATCGGCGAGGTTTCGTGGAGGCATGTCCTCGGGTCGGTCGGTCCACTCGATCTCGGGCCAGACGTGCACGCGTGACTTGAACCGCCAGCCATCCGGCGTCTTCTCGAAGGTATCTTCGTAGCCGCCTTCGTAGTGAACGATGTCGCCGCGGTCGTCGGTGTCGTTCGTGATCGTCAGCAATGTCGAGCGCGCCCAGGCGCCTTCCGGTGTCGCCCGGATCAGGGGATTGATGTTGAGGTGATAACTCGGGCGCGGATTCGTCTGCGGCCGGCAGCCGTTCGGACCGCCGCCGCCGGCGCGGACGAGCTCGTCGCGCCCGCGAAACCAGATCTTCGCGCCGCCGCCCCACTCCGATGAGACACCGAAGGTGCCGTCCTCGGTGAAGAGATCCGCATAGTCTTTACCGCCATTGGTGCAGTTGTCGAGAATCTGGGCGTAGGCATCGAACAGCTCGCGAATCTCGAGCCGATCCTCTGCGCTCAGAGGCATCACACTCTGAGCCCCGGCCCGGCATGCGATCAGAACAACGTAGAGTGCTAGCGAGCGACGATGCCAGAGTGCTTTTCTCATGCTCTCCCTCTGATCGAGCCGCCACGGAAAGGCACGGCCATTATGCGGTAAGCCGGTGGACGTTGCGGTGGGGAATTGGGGTCTGGGAATTGGGGTCTGGGAATTGGGGTCTGACCCCAAAGGGGTCTGTGGGGAATTGGGGTCTGACCCCAAATTCGTCACAAAATTCGTCACTGACTGGCCCAGTACGGCTTCGGGGCTTCGCGGACGTTCGTCAGGAGCGCCGGGGCGTCGACGGGCTCGAGCGATACGACGCCTGCGTCGGCGTCGATCGTGACGGGCGCGGACAGCGACATCATGCCCTGCCCCGCATCGCCATCGCCGATCGTCATCTCGACGACGGAGTAATCGAGGGCTGCATCGGTGGCCGGATCATCGGCCTCCCAGGGACGGAAGCTCGTGAAGCCGATCGGCCTGTCCGTTACGAGCGTGATCCGCTCGCCGCCGTTCTCGCCTTCGCTGCGGTGCGCGTACTTGATCGAGTGCCCGACTGCGCTGCCGCTGCGCCAGACGACTCCGACCGTCGGCAGCTCCCGCAGCGCCGCGGCCCGATCCTCCTCGCTTTGCAGGGCGGCGATGACGGCCGCGCGCTCTTCGTCCGTGGACCAACGGATCACATCGGCCTTCAGCTCCGCATCGGCCGGCGTCATGTTGGTCGTGATCGCGAGAAAGGTATCGGGCACCGGCTGCTCCTGAGCCTGTGCCGGCGCCACCAGCGCCGGGATGCCGAGAATGATGACCAGCGCGCTTGCCGCGCCACGGGCTTTTTCGTTCACTTTTCATGCTCCTCGGGTTTTTCGGGGACAGCGCGTCCGGCCCATCGCGGGGCCGGACGCACGTCCGAGACAACCGGCATCAGCCGACGTCGTTGTAATGACGCAGCGAGATGACGCTCGTTGCCCAGTCCGTCGCCCTCCTCGGCGACGTGCCGGTCACGCGCGTGCCGGCTTCCATGTCGGCGATGATCTCGCTCGCGCTTTCCGGAACCGGGATACGGAAGTCGATGTAGCGCCCGTCGAGCTCGGTCGAGACGAACTCGACCGGCAACGACAGCGTCGACGGCGTCAGTTCCGGATCCCTGGCCAGGCCGCGAATGCCGGCAGCCCAGGATCGCCCCGTCCAGCTCAGGACCAGGCGATCGCCTTCCGAAAACTCGTCGAGACCTTCGATCTCGACATAGCTCTCCACACGTGCCTGCACCACGGCCGTATTCGTCGCTTCGTCGTAGGACACGAGCTTGGCCGACCAGTCGTAGTTGCCTTCGTCGGCCGCGTTTGCAGACGCCGTGCCTGCGAGGCCCAGCGACAGCAACGCCGCGGCGGCCAGCGCGAAAGGTCCGGCGGGGGTTGGATCTGAAATTCTCATTTCACTTCTCCTCTCTTTTCAGATCGAATAGTGGAATCAGGATTCCTACAACTCTTTGAGTAGTCGAAGTCGTCAGGCGGCCACTTTTATTCGCCGTGGCAGCGCTTTCGCCTGCTTCGGAATCGTGATCTCGAGCACGCCATCGCGTTCGCTGGCGTTGACGCGCTCGGCGTCAACGGTATCCGGCAGAATGAATCGGCGATGGAAACGTCCCGTGCCGCGCTGGCGGCGCGCCTTGATCACGGAATCGGCTGAGCGGACGGCCGTCCTCTCGCCGGCCAGCGTCAGAATGCCGGATTCGAGCGTGATCTCGACGTCCTTGGCCGCAACGCCGGGCAGATCGACGAAGAGCTCGAACCGATCCTCGTACTCCTCGACGTCGGCGGCCGGCACCCAGTCGGCCGTTGCGCTGCTCGATTCGCTGCCCGCCCAGTCGCTGAACGTTCGGTTGATCTCGTCATGAAGTCGAGCCATGAGACTCCAGGGCTCCTGTCGTACCAATGCCATGGTTACACCTCCTCCTTTCAACGGCAAAAATACGCGCTTCGGCGATTTGATAACGGTCGAGGCTCAGTTTTTCAAGGCCGATCGCCTGAAGATTAACGAACTGTCATTCTTCGCGGCCGCCAGTCCCGACCTACGACCAGTGGCGCCATTCCTATGGGGGCAGGAACCATTCCCCGGAATTCCTGAGCATGATGGATAACCTCGCCTGAGCGCGGCTGCAACCTCAGTCGTGAACTCGAGCCGTCTTTTCAATCGGGCTTCGTTCCCGTCACGAGCGAGTAGTAGCCGTAGGATCGCTGCGCACCGATGTCCCTGAAGCCGGCGGCCTCGAGAATCTCGCGCAGCTCGGCCAGCGTGAACTGCTGGCCTTTCGTGCCGAGGCACATGAGGAGCGAAAACGCCACCGGCTGAATCGGCCCGTCGCCCGCGTCGTCGAGCAGCATCTCCTGAAGACAGATGCGCCCGCCCGGCTCGAGCGCGTCGAAACTCGATCCAGCGAGCCCGGCGCACGTCTCTAAGCTCCAGTCGTGAAAAACGTTGGCGAAGAAATGGCAGTCGTAGCCGGCCGGCCAGTCCTCGCGGAACATGTCGACGACCGTCGTATCGACGCGTTCGGCGACGCCTGCGGCCGCGATGTAGTCGGCGGCGACCTTGCAGATCGTCGGCAGGTCCATGACCGTCGCCCGTAGACTCGGATTCTCGAGCGCGATCGAGAACGCATAGCAGCCCGAGCCGCCGCCGACGTCGAGCAGGCGCTCGACGCCCGAGAAGTCGCAGGTCTTGGCGAGACCGACGGCCGGCGCAATCGAGTGACAGTGCATGAAGTCGGTGAGCTGGCGTGCCAGCGACTCGTCGATCCCGCCTTGCTCCCAGCCCTCGACCGGCCGCCCCTCGCCCGTCGCGACGCCGCGCAGGTTGTCGCGCAGCAGGTCGTGAAACGGTAGCTGGGCCGCCATGTAACTGAAAAACGGGCCCCAGAAGAACGGGCTCTCCTCGAGCATGTAGGCGCGCGAAACATGATTGAGCTGCCACTTGCCTTCGCGCCGATCGACGAAGCGAAGGCATTTGAGCATGCCGAGCAACGCGTTCAACCCGCGCGACGTATAGCCCGTTCGCGCGGCGAGCGCCGGCGTATCGGCCGGCTGCTTCAATGACTCGAAGATATCGAGCTCGAGCGCGACGCTGATCGCGGGCGTCTGATAGAGGCCGAGCCAGGCATCCCAGACCGAGGTGTCGTCGACGGCGGGCAGTTCCGGATTCATCGTTTTTCCTTCTTCTGGACAGTTTCGTTCGTTGTTCTCACGGCATGAGCACGGTCGCGCCGGTCGTACGCCGGCCCTCGAGCGCGTGGTGCGCTTCGGCCGCATCGGCCAGCGCGAACCGCTGATTGATATCGACACGGAGCGCGCCGGAGACCACTCGCGCGAAGACCTCGCGGACCCCGGCTTCGAGCTCGCCACGCTCTGCGATGAAGTCGAACAGCGACGGGCGCGTCAGGTAGAGCGAGCCGCGCCGCATCAGCTCGAGCGGCGAGACGGGATCGACGGGACCGGAGGCGTTGCCGTAGCTGACCATGACGCCGTGCGGCGCGAGGCAGTCGAGCGACTGCATGAAGGTGTCGCGGCCGATCGAATCGTAAACGGCGGCGACGCCCTTGCCGTCGGTCAATGCCCGAACGCGGCCGACGACGTCGTCGGATGCAAGCATAACGGCCTCGCAGCCGCGCGCGGCCGCGATTTCGCGTTTCTCTTCGCTGCCGACGATGCCGATGACGCGCGCCCCGAGATCGGCCGCCCATTGCACGAGCAGGGAGCCGACGCCGCCGGCCGCGGCGTAGATCAGAAGCCAGTCGCCGTTCCCGACCCGAAAGCTTCGGCGCAGCAGAAACCAGCATGTCAGGCCTTTGAGCATGACGGCCGCCGCCGTAGCGGCATCGATCTCATCGGGCAGCGCCACGACGCAGCTCGCATCGACGAGACGGGCCTCGGAGTAGGCATCGAAGGGCGCGGGCGCGACATAGGCGACACGCTGCCCGGGCTCGAGCCCGTGAACGCCCTGGCCGACAGCCGCGATCCGGCCGGTAGCCTCTGCGCCGACCCCGCTCGGCAGCTCGACGGGATAAAGCCCCTTGCGCACATAGGTGTCGATCATGTTGACGCCGATGGCCTCGTGCTCGATCCGGACTTGGCCGGCACCGGGCCCGCCGACCTCGACCGGGACGAATGTCATAACTTCGGGCCCACCGAAGCGCTCGATGCGAAATGCGCTCGTCATAAGCGGATTAGATCACTCAATGGCGGCTTGCCGCGAGATAGAGATGCCGACGAGCGACGCGACGGGGCAGCCCGACTGCTCCTACCTGCCTCGTACGTCGGCGTAGAGCCGCTCGAGCCCGAGCGCTTCGGCCACGGGCTTGCAGGTGATCCTGCCGCCGCGCATGTTGATCCCTTTCACGAAGCCCGGATCCTCGAGCACGGCATCGATTCCGCCGTTCGCGATTCGAAGCACATAGGGCAAGGTCGCGGCAGTCAATGCCAATGTCGAGGTTCGCGGGAACGCGCCCGGCATGTTGGTGACGCAGTAGTGCGTGACGCCGTGCTCAACGAAGACGGGATCCGAATGTGACGTCGGGCGCGACGTTTCGATGCAGCCGCCCTGATCGATGCTGACGTCGACGATGACCGACCCCTCGGGCATGCTGCGCACCATGTCTGCCGTCACGACGCGCGGTGCCCGCGCGCCGAGGATCAGTACAGCGCCGACGAGAAGATCCGTATCCGACAGCTCGGGCGCTAGAGCTTCCGGCGTCGAGAACTCATACCTCAGTCGCGGAATACTGCGCTCGAATTCGCCGGCGCGCTCGGGATTGAGACCGAACAGTACGACGCTTCTGGCGCCCATGGCGCCGGCAACCTTCGCGGCGTGCCGGCCGACGATGCCGTCGCCGACGATGACGACCTTGCCGTGGGGCTCGCCGAGGATCTCTCCGATCAGCGTGCCGCGGCCGCCGTTGAATTTCGCAAGGTAATAGCTGCCCATGAGCGGTGCCATCGAGCCCGCTACGGCGCTCATCGGCGCAAGCAGCGGCAGCCGCCCGTTCTCATCCTCGACGGTCTCGTAAGCGATTGCCGTCGTGCCGGCATCGAGCAGCGCATGCGTCAGCGATCCCTCGGCGCCTGCGAGGTGCAGATAGGTGAGCAGGATCTGGCCGCCGAGAAACGTGTATTCCGACTCGAGCGGCTCTTTGACTTTGATCACAAGCGTTGAGGCCCAGGCCTCCTTTGCGCTCCCGATCGCCGCGCCCGCTGCTTCATACGCCGAATCGGCGAAGCCGCAACCGGCTCCCGCGCCGCGCTCGATGACGACCTCATGGCCTTCCATGACAAGGGCCGCCGCGCCGTCGGGTGTCAGCCCGACGCGATTCTCGTTGTCCTTGACCTCTCTCGGAACGCCTACTCTCACGTGCCAAGCTTCGGGTCATCCACGGCCTGAACGCAAGGGCACGGCCGTTGATTCGTATGCCTGTGCTACTTGAAGTTGCGCGACCCCTTGATGAGCTCGTAGGCGAGATTGATCTCGCGCGTGCGCTCCTCGGCGACCTGGCGCATGCTCTCGGGCAGCCCCTTCGAGGCGAGTTTGTCGGGGTGGTTCTCGCTGACCAGGCGCCGATACGCGCGCTTGACCTCCGCGTCGCTGGCCTCCGGCGTCAGCCCGAGCGCCGTGTAGGCATCGTCGAGCCGGGCCCGCGCCGGCGGCGCGCCGGCGCCTCCGGGGCCCGCGCCCGCCGGGCCCGCGCCCGCCGCCCGCAGCAGTGCCTCGAACTGCGCCACGTCGCGCTCGGTCAGGCCGAGCCGCCGGGCGATGCGAACGAGCATCGCGTGCTCGGCTTCGTGCACGCGCCCGTCGGCGGCAACGGCCATGCATTGCAGCTGGAGGAAGAGTCGCAGCAGCGGCCCGCGGCCGAATCCGATCGCGCCTTTGAGACGATCGACCTCGGCGTCGAGATCGTAGCCGGGCGCCTTTCCGCGCGTGAAGGCCGCCTTCCCCTGCTCGCGCTGCTCGCCCGACAGTCGCAGCATATCGAAGATGCGCTGCGTGGCCTCGATCTCGTCCCGCGTCACGACGCCGTCGGCCTTCGACAACGCGCCCATCACGGCAAAGGTCGCATCGAGAAAACTGCCCTGGGCGCGCTGCAATCCGCTTCTGACGACTGCGGCGAGCAGGAACTGAATGCTGTAGCCGACCAGTGCGCCGATCAGAAGGCCGCGGAAGCCGCCGAACAGAAGCCCGAGCAGGGCCGCGGCGATTACGATGCTCATTTCGGGCCGATTGCCCCTAAACGATCATGGCGGGAGCGCCGCTACTGCCCGGGCTGTTGAGCGATGATCGCAAGCTCCCGGTAATTGCCCTGCATCTCCCAGGTTCCGGCATAGCCCTTCGGCAGCACTACCGCGTCGCCCGGCGCAAACTCCTGCACGCGGCCGTTTTGTTCGGTGAGAATCAGCTTGCCGCTCAGGACGAGGACGAACTCGTCGTACTCGAGCGGCCGGCTGCGATGATCGGTCTTGGCCGGTGTCGACTCGAACACCACGGCCCGCAATTCGCTGCCCTCGAACAGGTTCGCGACCCTGAACTCGAGCTCGCCCTCGACGAGGATATCGATGAAGCCGTCGTTCCGAACTTCAGTCAGGCCGATGCCGGCCATCCTGTCGGGGTCCATGCGAACGGGAGAGGGCCCATCCTGGGCGCCGGCCGACAGCGCGGTGACGATGCACGCAGCCGCAAGGGCGGGTCGGAAGATAATTCGACGTGTGTTGCGGTTCACTGGCTTCCTCTCGAGACGATTGGCAGGAAGCCGAAGATAGCATGCGCGTGCAGGCGCGCGATTTTGCGGGCGCGGAGGACCGTCAGGCAACGACGAGATTTCGGCCGCCCTTTTTCGCCTCGTAGAGCCTGACATCGGCCTCGTCCATCAGCGAGCGCGGGGGCATGCCGCCGCGGCTCTCGGCGATGCCGAAGCTGATCGTCACCGGCGCGTGGAGCCGGAGAGACTGCCAATCGTAGCGCGCGATCGCCAGACGCAATTCCTCGCACTTCGCGTTTGCCTCGGCCGCGGTCACCTCGGGAAAAAAGATCAGAAACTCTTCCCCGCCGTAGCGCGCGATCATATCCGACTTACGGCATCTCGCCGTCAAGAGCTCAGCGCCGCGATCTGCGAGCGAAGTCCGAAAGCGGCCGATTCAGCCTCGGTTCGAGCTCCCCGAAATCGAGCCTGATTCAGTAACATATGTGCCGCCAGCGGGTCGCATCTGGAACGAGGAGAGTCGAACAGCATGGCCGCGATCGGACGCAACGAGCCTTGCCCCTGCGGCAGCGGTAAGAAATACAAGCGTTGCTGCCTGCTCAAGTCGCAGAAGGCCTCTTGGACGAGCCGGATCGCGATGTCGTTGATCGCGCTGATGCTGCTAATTGGTGCCATCGTCATGCTCACGTCGCTCGGCGAGCTCGGCGAGGGCTGCCCGCTCGGGCAGGTCTGGTCTCCCGAGCACGGTCACTGCCACTGACAGGGAACATTCCCGGCCGATCGTTTGCTGCTGTTCGAAATTTCCGATCAAGACGATCGAAATTATTCATTTCCGCGATAATTAGACTCCTTCTAAAATCGAGTCCGGTGCGCAGCGAAGGCTGAACCGACAGGAGCAATTCGAATGATCAGAAGAATAGTCTCGGCAATGACAATGATCGCGGTCGGCTTATCGCCGCTGATCTCGTTCAGGATCGCGCCTGCGCAGGATCAGATGCCCACCAACGACTACTGGTGGCCGAACCGCCTGAACCTCGAGCCGTTGCGCCAAAATCACCCCGCATCGAGCCCCCTGGATGAGGACTTCGATTACGCGGAGGCGTTCGAGAGCCTCGACCTCGACGCGGTCAAGGCCGACCTGGTCGAGCTGATGACGGCGTCAACGGACTGGTGGCCGGCCGACTTCGGTCATTACGGTCCGTTTTTCATTCGCATGGCCTGGCACAGCGCCGGAACCTACCGCACGATCGACGGGCGCGGAGGCGCGGACGGCGGCGCGCAGCGTTTTGCGCCGCTGAACAGCTGGCCCGACAACGCCAACCTCGACAAGGCGCGTTACCTGCTCTTGCCGATCAAGCAAAAGTACGGCAGCGCCATTTCCTGGGCCGACCTGATGATTCTTGCCGGTACCGTGGCGATGGATTCGATGGGATTTCAGACGCTCGGTTTCGCCGGCGGCCGGATCGACGCCTGGGAACCGGAGCTCGTGAACTGGGGCCCGGAAGGCGAGTGGCTCGCTTCCGACCGAAGCGACGAAGCCGGCGAACTCGGCCGGCCCTTCGGCGCAACCCAGATGGGTCTGATCTACGTGAACCCCGAAGGTCCGGGCGGCAATCCGGATCCGCAGGCGGCGGCTGACCACATCCGCATCGCTTTCGGCCGCATGGCGATGAACGACGAGGAAACCGCGGCGCTGATTGCCGGCGGCCATACCTTCGGGAAGGCGCACGGCGCCGCGAGCCCGGCCGAGTATGTCGACGTCGAGCCCGAGGGCGCAGGTATCGAGGCGCAGGGACTCGGCTGGCGGAACAGCTACGGCACGGGCAACGCGGGCGACACAGTCACGAGCGGCCTCGAGGGCGCCTGGACGCACAGTCCGGCCGAGTGGACTCACGGCTACCTCGTCAATCTCTACACCTACGACTGGGAGCAGACTCGAAGCCCCGCCGGCGCGATCCAGTGGCAGCCGACCCGAGGCGCCGCCTCGGAGCTGGTGCCGGACGCGCATGACCCGTCGGTGCGCCACGCGCCGATGATGTTCACGACAGATCTGGCGCTCAAGGTCGACCCGGTCTACCGCGAGATCACGGAGCGCTGGCTCGAGAGTCCGGAAGAGCTCGAGGATGCGTTCGCTCACGCCTGGTTCAAGCTGACCCATCGCGACCTCGGCCCTACGTCGCGCTACCTCGGCGACGATGTGCCGGACCAGGAGTTCATCTGGCAGGATCCGATTCCGGCGATCGATTACGCGCTGATCAACGACCAGGATGCCGCGGCGCTGAAGCGCGAGATTCTCGATTCCGGCCTGACTACCGCGGAGCTCGTGGGAACCGCATGGGCGTCGGCGTCCACCTACCGCGGGACCGACATGCGCGGCGGCGCAAACGGGGCGCGCATCCGTCTCGCCCCGCAGAACGACTGGGCGGTCAACGAGCCGGACGAGCTCGAAGACGTGCTGGCCGTCCTCGAAGGCATTCAGGAAGACTTCAACGGCGGAGCGCGCGGTAACAAGCGTGTCTCGATGGCCGACCTGATCGTTCTCGGCGGCGCGGCCGCGATCGAGCAGGCCACTGCCCGCGCAGGCGTCGATGTCGAAGTGCCTTTCGGTGCCGGCCGCAACGACGCGACTCAGGACCAGACCGATGTCGAAGCGTTCGCCGTGCTCGAGCCGACTGCCGACGGTTTCCGCAATTACTTTGCGAGCGGCAACAGCCGGTCACCGACCGAGATGCTCGTCGAGAAGGCCGCGCTCCTCGAGCTGACGATCCCGGAGATGGCGGTCCTCGTCGGCGGCATGCGCGTCCTCGCCGCGAACCACGGCGATGTCGACCACGGCGTCTTCACCGATCGACCCGGCACGCTGAGCAACGACTTCTTCAGAAACCTGGTCGACCTGTCCACCGAGTGGTCGCAGTCTCCGGACGAGGCCGGCGTCTACGTCGGTCGTGACCGCGGCACCGGCGAAACGAGGTGGACCGCCACGCCGGTCGACCTGATCTTCGGATCCAACTCCGAGTTGCGCGCCGTTGCCGAGTTCTATGCGACCGACGACGCCGAAGAGCGATTCGTGCACGACTTCGTCGATGTCTGGACCAAGGTCATGACGCTCGACCGGTTCGACCTCGAGAGCCGATGAGCAGCGACTGAAGCCGGCGGATAGAAAAGGGCGGGCCCTGCTTCGGGCCGGCCCTTTCTTTTTCGCGTATCAGTTAGTGGCGTTGATGTCCTCGGCCTCGCTCGCGGACGGCGGCGCGAAGATCGAGCGGCCCCCGCCGCCGAACGGGCTACGCTCCGGAATCGGGCGGCCCTCGGCGATGGCCTCGGCGACGTTCTCCTGGTAGACCTTCTCGGCCCTGAGCGCGTTGGCGACGAAGAAGTTTCCCTCGTGGCAGGAGTACTCGAGGATTTCGTAGCCGGGTTGCGTCGTCAACGTCAGCCGGAACGTCCACGGCCGTTCGAAGGTGCGCGGATCGTCAACGGTAACGACATAGTCGAGCATGTCCGGATCGATGCGCGTGAACCGCTCCGTCAGCTTCAGATCCTCGCTGTGGGCCACCCGTCCCACGGCGAGCTCGTCCGTGAAGTTCGTCGTCTCCACGACGAGCGTGTCCCCCTCGAAGCGACCGACCGACGAGCCCATGTACTGGCGCACGCCCGGATCCGCCGGCGGGCGGCCGTCGAGCGGGATGATCCGCGTGTCGTGCAGCATCTCGTAGGTGATCGCGACCTCGGTCGGGGACTGGACGATGCGCATCGCGTCGCCGTAGAGGGACGGTCCGATCGAGCCCGTGACGCCGCGCGAGATGCAGCGGTCGTAATATGAGAAGTTCTCCATCACGAAAAACGGGCCGTTCATCGTGCGCTGATTGGCATCCTGCCGCTGCCGCCCCTCTCGGGTCAGCGCCGGCATCTGGCCGTCCTCGGGATCGACGATATAGGACGTATAGCCAAAGGTCCGCGTGCCGGTCTCGGCCGAATCGAGCGCGCTGAGCTGAAGCCGACCCTCGTCGCTCTGGTTCCCGTCGAGCCCGGCGAAGCTCTCCGGCTCCCCGACCCGTTCCTGGAATTCCGCCGCCGTCATCTGCTCGCGCGTGCGGAAGCGCTCAGGCCGCGTCATCGGGATGCCGCTCATGTCGCGACTCGTGAACGTGCCTTCGAGATTCGGATCGCTCCAGGACATCCGTCCTACCTGCCAATCGGGATCGGTATGTGCAGCGGCAGTCTGCTCTGCGGGCACCACCGTCCCAGCGCCCTGCTGAGCATGTGCGTGCGACATCAGTGCCAACCCTGCCGCAACACCCAAAGTGGCTATCCGTCCGTCCAGCTTGATCAGAGTACTCATGCTGCTTTTCTCCATCGGCCGTGCTTGCAACGGTAGCACTTCGCGATGGCTTGATACACCATCGTCTCGTACTGCCCCGAAATATTCCCCGCGCCAGGCCAGAACGCGCCGATGGCCGGCCGACCAACGGTCCGGCGAGAGCTCTTGCGACACCTCTACGCGCAGGCTCGATTATGTGCAGGATGCCCTCGGGCCGCTGTGGTCAGACTCGATCTTTTGGATGGTATCCGTGATCGCAGAATAGAAGTCGCCATCGGGCGATTGCGTCTCGAGGGCGGCGCGCGCTTCGCGTAGCGCCTCGTCTTTGCAGCCTTGATCCAGGAGGATATTCGCCAAATTGTTGCGGCCTGCGGCATGTTCCGGCTCTAACGCGAGCAGCCGACGATAGAGTCTTGCGGCCAGCGCAAGGTTCGCGCGCGATTGTTCCCATGACGCAGCCAGAAACAGCACAAGTGAGTCATTTGGCCAACGGTCGAGAGCCGTCGCGTATGCTCGTTCGGAGTCGGACACGTCCAGCTGGCGAACAGATCCGACCAGCGCGCGCATGTATGTGTCTGGCGTCGCACTCGACGGAATTTCTCCCGGAGTCACGGCAACGAACCCCCAGTTGTCGGCAAGGCGCCAGCTACGCATGAACCTAGACGCACGTTCCATGCGACGCTCCTCTTCGCCGGAGCGCAGCACAAAGCGTCCGCGTTCTGCCGAGTATCCGACGACGACGGCATAGTGCCACGCAGGCGCTCTCGCAAAACGGAGATTTTGCAGCACCAGCACCGGCCGCCCGCTCGAAATCTCTGTCAGGAGGCTTTGGGGATCGGGCGGTATCGGAATAGGCAGGAGGCCGTAACGTCTCGTTGCGCCGACAAGCTCTACCTGCAAGCTTCCCTTGAGGCGCTCAATGTAAACGACATCTATCAGTTCCGCTGGGGAAACTGCGACGCCCTCGGCGTTGAGGATGGTGGCGAGCGCGGCGGGTCCGCAGTCGAAGTCACTCTGCGTATGGAATGGAACATCAACCAGCTCAGGTACCTCGTACAGATCTGAGATGCCTTCAAGGCTCGCACATGCTGACAATATAGGCGCAGCGGCGCAGAGAAGACGCCTACACCTTCTTGAAGATGTCGATGACACCGATAAGCTCGAGAATTAGTATGACGATAGCCGCCAATCCAAGTGTGGCAAGCACTCCTCCGGCCGGGAGGTCCTCGAGGTTCTCCGCGAGCAATATAAGCTCCCGGTCATTCAGAACTGCGACGCGTTCAGCTGCCTCGGAAGGGTCGACACCGTAGTGTGTGAGAGCGCGTTGCACTTCATCACGCGCGAGGGTCTCGTTCACTCTATCCAAAGTGGCGCGCCGGTCTACCGTATTCAGAAACTGCTCTGCGCCGATGACGTCGGCATGCGCAACCGTTTGAACGGTCAGCAGCGGTATCGTAAATACGAACAACAGCGCCGTTCGTACGAGCTTTCGATGCACCATAACGTGCTCCTGCTGTGATCGATGACCAAACCCTAACTCATGTCGGGACGATTCCCATGAACACCTGAACCTTACACAGGAAGGAGTCCACGATGTCAAAGACAAGAATGCCCTATTCACCCGAATTTCGCGAAACCATGTCTCCGGAATGAAGTGTTAACTATGTGCCCGGAATGGACCATTGATTTTATGGCGCGGCGCCGCGGGAGACTCGAATGCCAGAGTGTCGCCCGCCGACTTGCCCGTCTTCCACGCCCTGACGAAACGCTCGCCCATCTTTTCGAGCGCGGCATTCGCATGCTTTTGAATTCGCGCACCAACGTCTCCACATCCTTAAATTCGTAGGGTTGCTCCCGCCCCTCGATATGACGGTGGTCGCCCTTCGAACGCTCGTTGTCATATCCAACGATGCGTTCGCCAGCACGGCCGAAGAACAACCGATACTTGTACGCGTGAAGACTGCCCTCGACAGGTTTCGGTGCGTTCCAGATCACCATCTCCACTATCGTACCGTCGTCGAAATCCGCATGTCGTCGAGCTCACGAACTTGAAACTCGCCTCGCACACGGAATTTCTGGCCGGCCGTCACGACGTCCAAGCAATTGCGCGAACTCGTCCGCTGTCATCGGGCAGTTGAAATAGTATCCCTGCCCTTCGGGACACCCCTGCTGGCGCAGGAAGATCAGTTGCTCCAACGTCTCTACGCCTTCGGCGACGACACGCATATGCAAGCTTTTCCCCATGCTGATCACCGCGCTGACGATGCTGGCATCGTCCTCATCCACGGCGATATCGCGCACGAACGACCGATCGATCTTCAGGGTATCGATGGGAAAGCGCTTGAGGTAGCTCAGGCTTGAATAGCCCGTGCCGAAATCATCGAGCGCAAGTTGGACTGCCATCTCGTTGAGCGCCTCGAGCACCCGCACCGTAGACGTGGCGTTCTGCGTCAGAAAGGTTTCCGTTAGTTCAAGCTCCAGGCAGCTAGGCGCCAAACCGGTCTCATTCAGGATGGCGCGTACGCCGTCAACGAAACCCTTCGAGTGCAGTTCGACGGAGGAGACGTTCGCCGCGATCCGCATCGCCGGCAGCGCCTCATCCTGCCACGCCCGATTCTGGCGGCAGGCCTCACGCAGTACCCATGCACCGATCGGCGCGATCAACCCGGTCTCCTCGGCAATGGATATGAATTGCGCGGGCGATACCAGCCCGCGCTCCGGGTGGCGCCAGCGGATGAGCGCCTCGACCGCCACGATGGCGCCGCTGACCAGGTCTATTTGCGGCTGGTAGAAAAGCTCCAATTCGCCGCGCCCGAGGGCACGGCGCAGGTCATTCTCTAACGATTGCCGCTCGGCCGCGCGCATGTTCGTGTCGCGGCGGAAGAACGTGTAGCGATCTCGCCCACCGTCTTTTGCCTGATACATTGCGAAATCGGCATTCTTCAGCAAAGTTTCCGCATCGGATCCATCGCGCGGATACGTGACGATGCCGATGCTCGCGGTGATGTGCACTTCGTGCTCGTCGATGCGATACGGAGCGCGCAGCGCCGCGAGTATTTTTTCCGCCGCTACGGCAGGGTCTTTCGCTCGTGTGACTTCGGATAGCAGGACCACGAATTCATCGCCACCTTGCCGACTGACGGTATCGGAATGACGGACGCACGCGCGAAGCCGCTGTGCCACGGACCGCAGCAAGCGATCGCCTATAACGTGGCCAAGTGAGTCATTGATGTGCTTGAAGCGGTCCAGGTCCAGAAACAGCATCCCGACCTTTTGCTGATGCCGGTCCGCCAACGCCATCGCCTGAGTCAACCGATCGTTCAGCAGGTTTCTGTTGGGTAAATCCGTCAGGCTGTCGTGCTGAGCCAGGTACGACATTCTGAGTGACACCGCACGCGTCGCGGTCACGTCGCGAAATACCATGACGGCGCCCGTCACCTGACCATAGCGATCGTGGATGGGCGCGACGGAATCCTCGATGTCCGTTTCCTTGCCGTCGCGCCGGATCAGGATGCAATCCGGCGACAGGCCCACCGTTTGATTCTCGCGAATCGCCCTTGTCATGGGATGCTCGATGACCTCACGAGTGTGCGCATCGACAATACGGAATACCGACTCCATCGGCTGGCCGGCCGCCTCCTCGCGCGGCCATCCCGTCAAGATTTCACCCACAACGTTGAGGTAAGTCACGTTCCCAAACACATCGACACTCAATACTGCATCGCCGATAGAGTTCAACATGATTTTCGCGCGTTCCTTTTCCTCGAATAGCGCGGCCGCGTTGGCAGCACGCTCCAGCATGCCTTCCACGGTCTTCGGCAGCCAGTAGCTATCCAGGCGCTCCTTGAGAAGGTAATCCTGGGCTCCCCGCTGCACTGCTAATTTCGCGATCTCCTCATCCGCTTCGGCGCTGAGAATCAGGATGGGAATCTGCGGTACGAGGCGGAAGATCCGATCGAACGTTTCGATTCCGCGGCTGTCCGGCAGGAACAGGTCGACCAGTACGGCGGCTACGTCGCGCGCTTGCAACCGCTGTGGATCTGCGGCTAGAGCCAGCCGCTCGAGGGCATCGGCACAGCGTCTGATCCATTCGATCTGGAAACCGCCATCGTTCAGGGTGGCCAGTGCAGATCGCACCGCCTCGGCGTCCGATGACTGATCCTGAAGCAGCAGTATGTTTTGAGCCATGGGATACCCTTGACCAGAGGCTGCGGCAGCCAAATTCCAACAGATCGTTCAGCGACAGTCTGTTCGATACCGCACACAACAACTCCCTGCGTACTGTATGCAGTTTTAGCGCAGACCGAGATCGAGGAGTCGATTTCGCAGGCACTTCCCCGACATTTCAGCCGGTGGGCGTGTAGCCGTCGTAGCGGGGTATCATTCAATGGTTTAGACTCGGCCCGAGAAAGAGTAAGGTACGCCGCATCCACCCTATCTTTCCGAGCCGGGTCGATGTTCCCGCCTCGGTATGGCATCCAGCTATGGTTGTGCGCGAGCGATTATTGGCCGGGTTCCACATCGGGGATTCATACGTGGAGCCCCTGAGCGGCAAGGTGAGCCGCCCGGGCGGCGACCTGCATCTGCCGCTTAAGGCGATGGAGACGCTGCTTTGCCTCGCCGAGCATCCGCGGTTTCTCGTTTCGCACGACGAGTTGCTGCGTTCCGTCTGGGGCGACGAATCAGGCGGTCACGAGAAGCTGAGTCACGCGATCGGCGAGATCCGCAAAGCGCTCGACGATCATCCGGCCCATCCGCGATTCGTGCGGACGATTCCGCGGCGCGGCTATTGCCTGCTCGTCGAGCCCGTTCCGGCAGCGAGTGCCGCTGCACCGGCCGCCGAGAATCTGAAACGGGAGCCGCAGCCTGCGCGTGCCCTCGGATTCTACGGCGAGCTCAAGCGCCGCGGCGTCATCGATACGGCGCTCGGCTACCTCGTTCTCGGCTGGGTGCTGATTCAAGTGGCAGACGTCACCTTCGACCAGCTCACGCTGCCGCCGTGGGCCGCCACGTTCGTGACGTATCTCGTCATCGTCGGGTTCCCCATCGCGCTCATGCTCGCATGGTTCGTCGAGCTGACGCCGAAAGGGGCCGTCATCGACATCGATCCAGACGCGCGTCCAGAGCGCGCGCCGCTCAGCAAGACTTACAAGGCAATATTGGGCGCGTTGGCGTTGGCCTCGCTCGGCGTCTTCGTCTATGACCGCTACGTGGGCCTGCCGGGCGCGGCCTTGCAAGCGGCGGATTTTTCGCTCGAGCCGCAGATTGTTGTCGATCCCAATTCGATCGCTGTCTTGCCGTTCTTGAATATCGGCGACGGGGACGAAGGCCGCATATTTTCGGAAGGCCTCGCGGACGACGTCATCAATCGGCTGACGAGAGTTCCGGGCCTGCGCGTATCCTCGCGCGGCGACTCGTTCTCGTTGCCGCCGAATTCCGCGTCTCAGGATGTGCGCAGAAGGCTGCGTGTCGCGTACTACCTCGAGGGCAGCGTCCGCGTGCTCGGGGATACGCTCAGAGTCGTCGTTCAGCTCATCGATTCAGCGACGGGTTTTCATATCGTCTCGCGCAGCTTCGACCGGGAGCTCGAGGATTTCTTCAGCGTTCAGGATGAAGTCACGCGGCTCACCGTCGCGAATCTGCGCGTCGCCTTGCCCCCCGCCATGGAAGCGCCGATCGAGATCGCTTCCGACAACGCGAACATCGACGCCTACGTGCTGTATCGGCTCGGTATGGAGGAGCTTTACAAGCCCGCGACCCGCGAGACGATCGATGCGGCGCTCGAGGCGTTCATGCGCTCGTTGAGCTTGGATCCGGATTATGCGGCCGCGCATGCCGGAATGTGCCTCACCTACGCCGCGGGCTATCGAGTCGCGAACGATGCGGCGTACATCGATGCAGCCGAGAGATCGTGCGCGACGGCACTGAGCCTCAATGCGAACCTGGATGTCGTCCACAATGCGCTTGGCGAGCTCTATTCGGAGACCGGCCGCTACGACGCCGCCGAAGCCGCGTTTGAACGCGCTTTGGCCATCAACGAGAGCTCCGTCGCCTCGCTGATCGGCTTGGGCGACGTCTACCACAGGCAGCAACGGCTGGCCGACGCCGAAAGCAAGCTCAACCAGGCGATCGGCCTGCAGCCGGGCAACTGGGATGCCTACAACGCTCTCGGCGGATTCCTCTTCGGCAGCGGGCGATACGAGGAAGCGGCGCTTCAGTACCGCGAAGTCGTCTCCCTGGACGCGAGGAACATGAACGGGTGGAACAATTTGGGCGCCTGTTTGACCTTGGCCGGTCGGTTCGCCGAGGCCGCGGTGGCCTACGAGCGTTCCATCCGGATACAGCCCGTGCAGCAAGCGTACTCCAATGTCGGCATACTCCATTACTACCTCGGCGAAATCGACGAAGCGGTCGCCGCGCTCGAGAGGGCCGTGGAGCTCGCGCCGAACGACTACATAAATTGGTCCAATCTCGGCGACGTTCTGTCGTACTCCGCGACACCGGAACGAGCGGTCGAAGCATTCATGCGCGCAGAGGAGCTCGCCGAGCGCCGGCTGCAAGTCAATATCCGGGATGCCGATACGATCGTCGGTCTCGCCTGGATCAAAGCGATGCTCGATAAATTCGAGGATGCGGCGCAGTTGGCGCACGGCGCGCTCGAGGCAGCTCCCGGCAATCCGCACGTCCACTACATCAACGCCTTGATTCTGATGCGTATCGGCGATCGGGCGGCCGCCCTAGAAACGCTCGAGACAGCCGTCGAGATGGGGTATCCGCGCGCCATGATCGCGGCCGAGCCGCACTTGACCGATCTCAGAAGCGAAAGCCGATTTCAGGAGCTGATTCGCGTAGAGTCACACTAGAACAACAAGGAGAACAATCGTGAGAATGACACTGACAGTGCTTGCACTATCGACGGTTTCGTTTGCCGGCTGCGTAACGGTTAGGGAGCCAGCCCGTGCCACCAGCGAGCAGCTCGAAAACGACACCAGCATCGACTTCGACCTCGCATGCCGCGACCGCGACGTCACATTCAGTTATAGGGCGCACGCTTCCATCAATATCTATCCGCCTCATATAGACGTTTGCGGCGGCCACACCATCACGATCCACATAACGCCGGGCGTTAATCCCGCCCTGAATCCCGCGAGCGCCCGATCGGTCGCGGGGAACCCGGAGCCTTCGGAATGGCTCAACAGACCGAGCAGCGACGGGAACACCATCGAGCTCGTTGTGCCGACCAACGCAGCGGTGGGCTCCGTCTACAAATATGGCGTGGAAAGCGAGGGCATCGGCTCGATCGATCCGACGATCAGGATCATTCAGTAGAAGGGGATTGATCCTCGAGCCGCGCCGCGATCTCCACTAGCTGCTCGACGGCACCGAGATCGGCCAAGGCCGATACGACGCGGTCGAGATCGAGCTCGACGTACTCGTGGCCTGGGTATAGTCCTCGAAGCGACCTCCGCGGCGGATAGTGCGTATAAAGGGGCCTTATGTGAGCCGGCGAGCCCGGCGTGGCGGGTCGTCGACCGGCCAGTGGCTCGGTCGAGCGCGTCAGGTAAGGCCGATCCGGCTCGGATCCGCCCGCTATCCGTACTATCTCTGCCCCAAGAAGGGCTGCGAGAACTACGGCAAGTCGATCCGCCGCGCGGCTCTCGAAGGCGAATTCGAGGCGTTGCTCCAGGAGCTGCGGCCTGCGTCCGAGCTGTTCTCGGCGGCGCGGGCCATGTTCGAGGACCTCTGGAACGACCGTCTGGCGACCGCAGAGGCCAGACGAAGCAGCCTGAAAGCCGAACTCGCGAAGGTCGAACGTAACGTTGAGCAGTTTCTGGACCGGACCGCGCAGGCGGAGCTGCCGTCAGTCATTACGGCTTACGAGAACCGCATTCGCAAGCTCGAAGAGCGGAAGATCGAGATCTCAGAGAAAATCGCGAATTTCGGCCGTCCGCTGCGCAGCTTCGATGAGACACTTAGAACTTCGCTCGATTTCCTGGCGAACCCTTGCAATCTCTGGGCTTCAGACCGCCTGGAGCACAAGAAGGCCGTGCTGAAGCTCGCATTCGGCGACCGGCTGACCTACGTCCGAAACGAAGGATTTAGAACTCCGAATCTCGCGTTACACTTCAAGGTGTTGGCAGATCTCAAAAGCTCCAAAAGCAAATTGGCGCGCCCGGAGAGATTCGAACTCCCGACCACCTGGGTCGAAGCCAGGTACTCTATCCAACTGAGCTACGGGCGCGGCTTTAAAATCAATCAGTTACGAGCATCGAGCCGAACAAGCTGTCTAATAAAACGCCAACTGTCTAATAAAACCCGTCCCGGCTGCACCCACCAGTATATCGGAGGCGCTCAAATTCTGGGGTGAAGGACGGGACCTAGGCCGCAGGAGTTTCTCCTACGGCGTGCAGCTCGGGCGCTGCGCCAGTCTACTGACCAATGCCCGAAAGCCGGCCTTTCCGGCGCAAGGCTGAACGATCGCTCCACCGAAAAGCGGACATGCCAGCTGGATTTCACTCGCAGACGCCCACCCTGTCCGTGTTACCGTCTCACCATATTGACGCGTGACCAATACAACCGACGGCTCGCGGCACTACGGTTCGCCCGTGACGCTGTTCTGGCTCGAAAATAGTGAAGCGGCCGCGCTGGCGCTATGGGAAGCCGATGCCCGATATCGCGAGCGGTCCGAGAGATTGGCGAGACGTTTCCACGGTTCGCCGGTGTGACGCCCCATGAAGAAGATTCAGACGCGCTCCACGTCTGCCCGCACTGCGGAATCTGAACCGATAGTTCTCCGTGAGACTGATCGCGTCCGGCTCGTTTTCATGCCGCTACTCATTGATAACGCTGAGAACCCACATGCTGCAGTGAAGGGAAGTTTCGTCTATCAGCGGAAAGGGTCGAATGATAAGTGGCTGTCCTTGAATACCGAATCGCTAGGTACGATAAAGAAGGGCGAGACCTATAAGCTGGAGCTACATTCCGACGAAGTCTTTCGACTTGGGGATGGTTTGCGACCATTGTTCGAATTAATGCGAGCTCAAGGTCTCCCGCGCGGCGAGCAGGAATTTGTTCGAGTCGATGACGATATAGCGCGCGTCCTGACACTTAGCGGTGCAGATCTGGCAACGTTGTTAGATGCACGCCCAGACAATGCGGTCGCCGTATTGGTCAAGCTGATTCGCTGGCTCGCCGACTCTGACGGAAGGCCCAACGTAACGGATCGGTTAGAAGCGTTGGCGAGTTCAGAATTGCCGTCCGTAGCCTCGCTTCTAAGTCTAGTCGCACTCAAACAAGCGATATCCGAGTGGCGTGAGAATCAGAACAACCCATCCGAGGACTATTGGCAGAAACTACTAGCAAAGCATGCGAGTGTACTTTCGCATGTTTTCTCGTATCCCGTCGTCATTATCGGGGAGAAGGCATATGTTGGCGGCAAGCGATTGGATAACACTGGCGGAAGGGTCACCGACTTTTTAGGCAAGGCTGCGCTAACGGATGGACTAGTGGTCATCGAGATCAAGACGCCGACAACGGAACTACTCGGAACAAAATACCGAAGCGTATATCCGCTATCCGTCGAATTGAATGGCGCGATAGCGCAAGTGCTGCGTTATCGCCAAGAACTTACCAAGGGATTTTCGACCTTCGTTGAGAATGCGACATCGCCGCTAACGCTCGGTGAACCTCGGTGCGTGGTCATCGCAGGCAACGTTTCTGCTGAGTTAGAAGATACGGAAAGAAAGAATAGCTTTGAACTGCTACGGGAGCGCATTTCGGGCGTTACCGTGATTGCGTTTGATGAGCTATTCTCGCGCGTGGAGCGAAGCATTGGCTTGCTGACAGCGCAGGAGTAGAACGGGGCCTTCGCCCACGTTATCTTAGGATGCTCTGTCGGCCACAGCACTTTCGTTCGGCGTGATAAGTGTCGCCGGCTGGGCAATCTACAAAGCAAAAACATGGTCACGACCGCTGTTGCTATGGCTTCCGGTCCCGCTGGCGATCGTCTGTCACTTCGCGAAGTACCGAGTCGCAGGTATCGCGAAAAGGCGGCCGTTCAATGGCTCGAGAACCTCCCAAAGCGGCCGGACACTCGGCCTAGTTTCTGAGACAATCGTCAGACCGGGCTCGACCCTCAGCGGCCGTTGGACGTGGGAGGGTCCTCGATCAAATTACGTTGGTTTGCAGCCACGGCACGGTAGGTGTATTTTCCGGTGGCCGGACTAAGGA
The DNA here is from genome assembly GCA_035513215.1 of Gammaproteobacteria bacterium. Lineage (GTDB taxonomy): Bacteria > Pseudomonadota > Gammaproteobacteria > Steroidobacterales > Rariloculaceae > DATCZB01. Next base: position 46,086 of record DATKCK010000052.1, read on the forward strand.
ACTCGCGGGCTATGTCCGCCCAACCCGCGACGACACATCTGGGGAGTCCTCATGAGAAGAAGCACGTTAGTCGCCATCTGCTCAGTTTTCGTTTCATCGCCGCTTTACGCGGATCATGCTTGGGGCCCGTACCATTGGGCCCGTACCGCCAGCGCCTTCGACCTGATCGTTGTCAATAGCCTAACCGCTGATTGGGATCCGTATGCGACTCAGGCCATATCCGATTGGAGTCTTGATTGGAGTCCCTCGTACGATCTCACTATGGTGCAGGATGTAGCCGGGAGCACATCGAACAACACGCGACGGCAATGCCGCGCACCCGAGGGCCAAGTGCGAATTTGTAATCTGGCCTATGGGTACAACGGATGGCTTGGGATTGCGGGAATTTATGTTGACGGCAATGGCCATATCACGAAGGGCTATACGAAGTTGAACGATTCGTATTTTTCGGCTGCGTATTACGACAACGACGCCTGGAAGCGGAGCGTGACTTGCCAGGAACTCGGCCACAACATAGGACTTGGCCATCAGGACGAGGATTTCGATAACCAATCTTTGTTCAGCTGTATGGATTACCAAGACCCGCCTTACGAGTATCCCAATACGCACGACTACGAACAGCTCGAATTGATCTACGGCCATCTCGACAGTTACGACTCCTACGACACGGGCTCGACCGGTTCTGGGGGAGATGGTGGTGACGACGGCGGATGTACTGCGCCGCCCGGAAAAGGCTGTAACAAGGGACAGGATGCTAACAGCGGCTCCGCCGGCGACGTGGGTTGGGGTATGTCAGTCGGTCGGAGAGGCCAGACTGAGACGTTCGTTCGCACGCAGCCCGACGGTAGCCAGGTTATTACGTTTGTAACGTGGGCGATCGGCTACTGATACGCAAAGTCTAAAGCTGTCCGACGCCTGCTTCTGGCCGGTCCAGGCCCAGCAGATCGGAGGCAGTCGCCGATCACTGAACGCCACGAGAGCCTGCGAAGCCGGTCACCGGGGCGAGCCGCGATCCCAGCGGCGTGGTTCGTCGCGGAGGCGGCCGGTCATAGAGGCCGTGTTAGGATTCGGTCGGACGGGTCAAGTCGACCCAATCCAGACGCCGCGCAGACTTTGTCGATCAAAACCGTTTAGTTTGGCGACGAACTAGTTCTCGGGAGATTGCGCCATGCCAAAGAGTCCACTACGTGAGTTGGACGTGGCAGTCCTCGTTGAAGCGGCCGAGATCGAGACCGCTGATCTGGCGATTCTCCGCTTCGAAGGGGTAGGCAACTATGACAAAGCTCTCTAGTCCGGTCGTCATCTACAGCCTGTCCTTGGTTGTCTTCGCGCTGCTTCCCGCGAGGGTCGGTGCGCAAGTTGGATACGTTCTCGTGGCGGAGGGAAATGGGTTACGTACGAGTGTACGGGAAACTTCTGTCCGGAGGGACCCCCAAGACGATAATCTTGTTATGGCAGAAGTTCGCATGGAGGGCCGTAGATCTAACTTCAGCCATTTAACGCAGCCCTATGCTAGGCGCGTTCGAATATTGCGACGACGGGCGAATGTGGGAGCGTTCCGACTACTTTTACGATGGAGATGGTGTCGCACTAGGTGAGGCGCAGTTCGGAGTTCCGGGGAGTGCTGTGCCAACTCCTCTCGGAAGCATCGGTGCAATGCTCATCGACTGGGTTTGCACCCGACCGCGTGCTAGTAGACCGACCGCTGCGGACACACGTCAGTCGCCCGAACCATCAACGGCGATAGCTTCCTCTGAACCAGAGTTTAGGGAACGAACAACAGGCTCCGCTTTCGCTGTCAGCCCATCTGATCTTTTGACGAACGCCCACGTCGTTGAGAGTTGCGAGGAGGTGACCATAAGAAATTCTGATGGAACCACATTCGCAGGCCGTATTTGGGCACGCGATACCCGTAACGATTTGGCGCTAATCTCGACTGGAACGACTACGCTCAGCTCAGTTGTGCGTTTTCGGAGTACGCGTGCACGAACAGGTGACGTAGCGGTTGCCGTCGGATTCCCGCTCTCTGGCCTGCTGGCTGCTGATCTCAACGTCTCAAGTGGAATTGTTAGCGCGACCGCAGGTCTTCTTAATGACACATCGCGACTACAAATTTCCGCAGAGGTTCAGCCTGGAAATTCCGGCGGTCCACTATTGGACTCTTCCGGTGCTGTCGCAGGAGTCGTGGTTTCAAAGCTAGACGCGATTGCGTTTGCCCAGCTAACTGGAGATATCCCTCAAAATATCAACTTCGCGATCAAGTCAGAAATCGCACAATTGTTTCTCGAAAGTCAGGGCGTCGATTTTCGCACCGCCCCCGCTTCAGGAGTGGCCGTTGCCGTTTCGGATATAGTGGAAGCAGCTCGAGCGTATACCTTTCTCGTTGAGTGCCCTTACTAGTACCGCAACCCTATGGGTCGGGAATGACCGCTCCTAGCCGAACCTGGCCGAACCTGGCCACATGCCTTGGTCATTCAAGCGGCCGAGGCGCTCACATTCCGGCCGCTCGCGGCGTATAGTCTGTAGCGTACTTATCGACCCGGTTCTGCCATTCGCGATTTCGCTACAATCACTCCTTCCCAACAAGAAACAACAAGGAAAACGATATGAAGGCTGACGGCAAAACCGAAGCTGAAGTCAAGGCAGTACTAAAAACGTTCGCCGAATCTTACGCGAAACGTGATTTGGATGCCCTGATGGGGTGTTTTGCGCCGGACAGCGACGTTCTCCTCTATGGAACCGGCGCGGACGAGAAACGCGTCGGCACCACGGAAATCGAGATCCAGGCCAAGCGCGACTGGGAACAAACTGAGACGGCTTCTATGGTGTTTCAGTCGATGTCGGTCTCGGCGGCGGGACCGGTCGCATGGGTCGCCGCAGACGGCACCTTTGATCTCCGCGCAGAGAGGCAGGATATGCACATTGCCGTCCGGATTACGTTTGTTTTGGAGAAGCGCGGCAGCGCGTGGCTCATCGTTCACGCTCACTTCTCGACGCCTGCTGCAAGCCAGGCGGGAGGGCACTCCTTTTAGGAACTACTGCCCTCCGGACCTGAGCGCATCGGCCAACCATGTCGCCATGACCCTAAACGGATGTCCGTTCTGGCCGAACAGTTGAATTCGATTCCTGGGCATTCGAGCAAGTCTTAGCTTCGGATCAGCCCTCATAGCAATGGGATGGACTCCTCCTCACCTTAACGGCATCGCGATGTGCCAGACTGGGATTTGGTGTTTCCAGCCACAGGGAGAAGGAGTCCGAGATGAAGATTACTCGCGTTGGTGTCGATATCGCAAAGAACGTCTTTCAGGTGCACGGCGTCGATCGGTCAGGCCGATGCGTTTGGAAGCGGCAGCTCAAGCGCTCGGGCTGGCTTCGCGTGGTGACGGAGACGCTCGAGCCGGGCTGTGAGATTGGCATGGAAGCGTGTGGCGGGGCGCACCATTGGGCGCGGGAGCTTGTATCTCGAGGCTATGAGGTCAAGCTGATCTCACCGCAGTTCGTGAAGCCGTTCGTGAAGAGCCTGAAGAACGATGTCACTGATGCCGAGGCGATCTGTGAGGCGACGAGCCGCCCGCATATGCGGTTTGTCTCGGTCAAGGCGATCGAGCAACAGGACATCCAGGCAATGCATCGAGTGCGAAAGAGTCTCATGAGCCACCGCAACGCGAAAGCCAATCAGATCCGTGGCTTGGTGGCGGAATACGGCTTGGTGGCGCCGATCAAGATGGCCTCGTTGCGCCGCGCGATCCCGTGCTGGCTTGAGGAAGCCGAGAATGGTTTGACGCTCACCTTCCGAGCATTACTCAGCGGGCTTTGGGAAGATCTGCAGAGGCTGGAGC
>DATKCK010000053.1:0-32840 GCA_035513215.1 Gammaproteobacteria bacterium
TCGAAGACGACCGGCTTGACCGCCGCCGCCGGGCCGAGCACGCGTCTGGCCGTATCGAAGCTCGACTTGACGATCTCGACGAGCAGCCAGAGCCAGTAGCCGGACAGACGCGGGATCAGGCCGAAAGGATAGCTCTCGCCGTCGACGACGTGCATCCGGGCAGCGAGCCAGCTGACGAAAACGACGGAGATAACGCCGAAACCGAGCAGCAGCGCGTCGAAATGACCCGATAACAGGATCCAGAGGACGGCTAGGGCGATTGCGAGCGGGGCAGACTGCTTCATGGCGGCGGGCACGATTCGGCTCGAGGCGTTTGGCTCATGGAAAGCGGATCATACCAAGGGCGGAGCAAGGAGGTTATCCTTCGCACCGATGCCGCCGCACGCAACGCAATGACCGCCGACCGCTACGAAGTCCTCGCCGTCAAGTACGCACAGCTCAAGCGCGACGCGCGGAGCAATTTCGTCGACGGCGACCCGCACGAGACGCACGATATGCCGCTCGACTACTTCGTCTGGGTCGCGCGGAACGACGAGCGCACGATCGTCATCGACACCGGCTTCGGCGAGGCGGTCGCGAAACGGCGCGGACGCACGATCACGCACTCGGTGGCCGAGGGCCTCGAAGCCGCCGGCGTCGACACGGCAGATGTGCGCGACGTCGTCATCTCGCACCTGCACTACGATCACTGCGGCAACGACGATCTCTTCGCCAACGCGCGCTACCACCTGCAGGACGACGAGATGGCCTATGCGACCGGGCGGCACATGTGTCACCGCGCGATCGCGCACGCCTTCGAGCCGGACTACGTCGTGAGCGTGGTGCGCCGCGTCTATGCCGGCCGCGTCGAGTTCCACGACGGCGACGACACACTGGCGCCGGGCGTGACGCTGCATCGCCTCGGCGGACACACGATGGGGCTCCAGGTCGTCCGCGTCGAAACGGCGCAGGGACCGGTCGTGCTCGCCTCCGACGCGAGTCACTTCTATGCCCATTTCGAGAACGACCGCGTCTTCCCGGTCGTCTACAACGTCGCCGACGTGCTCGAAGGCTACCGGACGCTCTACCGGCTCGCCGGACCCGGCCGGCGCATCATCCCGGGACACGATCCGCTCGTCCTCGAGCGCTATCCGCCGGCAAGCGACGCCACCGCCGGCTGGATCGCGCGGCTCGATCTCGGCCAACCGGCATGAAGCGCAAGGATCGATGGCTTACCGCCGCGTGCATCGCCGCGCTCTCACTGGCCGCCTGCGAGCCGGGCGCGCGGGCCGACGACGGCGAGCCTTGGGTGCCAACGATCGTCGCGCGCTATCCCCACGATCCGAATGCCTTCACGCAGGGCCTGATCTTTCTCGACGGCTATCTCTACGAAAGCACGGGGCGCCGCGGAGAATCGTCGCTGCGCCGCGTCGATCCCGGCACGGGCCGCATCGAGCAGTTCCTCGCGCTCGAGCCGCAGTATTTCGGGGAGGGACTGGCGGAGTTCGATGGCCGGCTGATACAGCTGACCTGGGAAAGCGGCGTCGGTTTTGTCTACGACCTGACCGACTTCAGCCTCGAAGAACGTTTTCGCTACACGGGTCAGGGCTGGGGGCTGACTCAGGACGGCGAGCGGCTGATCATGAGTGACGGCACGGCGACGCTGCGCTTTCTCGATCCGGACGACTTTAGCGTCATCGGCACGCTCCCCGTGAGCGAAGACGGCCTGCCCGTCCTCGATCTCAACGAGCTCGAATACATCGACGGTGAAATCTGGGCCAACGTCTGGATGGAGGATTACGTCGTCCGCATCGATCCAGACACCGGCGCGGTCATCGGCCGCATCGATCTCAGCGGCCTCTACCCCGCTCAAGCACGGCCGCGCGATGCCGTCGTCAACGGCATCGCCTACGACGAGGAAACGGACCGTATCTTCGTCACCGGCAAGCTCTGGCCGGCGATCTTCGAGGTCGAGTTCGCCGAGCGCAGATAACAATCAGGGAGACAGCGATGCCGATAAATCCGAACGGCGCCTTCATCTGGTATGAGCTTCTAACGACCGATGCCGATGCGGCAGCGGACTTCTACTCCAATGTCGTCGGCTGGCAGGTCGCCGATAGCAGCATGCCGGGCATGGACTACCGTCTCCTGAACGCGGGCGATGCGCAGGTCGGCGGACTGATGCAGCTCGATCAGGCGATGCTCGACGGCGGCGCGCGCCCCACCTGGCTCGGCTACGTCTCGGTCGACGATGCTGACGCGGCCGTCGCCCGCAGCGGCGCCGCGGGCGGCACTGTTCAGGTTCCGCCGCACGACATTCCGAACGTCGGCCGCTTCGCGATGATCGCGGACCCGCAGGGCATCCCGATCTACGTGCTGCACGACAAGGGCGATACGCCGAGCACGGCGTTCGCTCAGAGCCTCTATGGGCATTGCGCGTGGCACGAGCTCGAAACGCCCGATCCGAAGGCGGCGATGGATTTCTATTGCGGTCAGTTCGGCTGGACGCCGGGCGATACGATGCCGATGGGCGACGCGGGCGACTACCTGATGTTCGACTTCGGCGGCGCGCCGATCGGCGGCATCATGCAGGCCGCGCTCGTCGGATCGCCCCCGATGTGGCGGTTCTACTTCCGCGTGCCGAACCTCGAGACGGCCGTGCATCAGATCGAAGCCGGCGGCGGGAAGGTGCTCCACGGCCCGCAGGACGTTCCGGGCGACGATCAGATCGTCATCGGCGCGGACCCCCAGGGCGCGCTGTTTGCGCTCGTTGCGGCCAGGGGATAGCGATACTAGACTAAGCCTGCGGGCCGGACGAACTTGTCTGCCCACAACCCGAAACAATATCCAAACCAAGGGTAACGATCGATGTCACAGAAATATTCCGGCGGTTGCGAGCACATTCATACGGGTTCCGACAGCGACCCCGTCGACAATCACACCTGCCATTGCTCGGTCTGCAAGCGCGTCACGGGGCAGGACACGACGCACGTCGTTTTTTTCAAGCATGGGGATCTTAAGGTCGATAAGCTGTCGGGCCTGAAGCGAATGCCCTTCAACGACCAGAACCCGAAAGGTCCGCTCGAGCTCTGCGTCTGCGCGGACTGCGGCACGCCAATCATGCTCGACGACAAGCAAAAGCGGATCCGCGTGATTGTGCCTAACCTGATGGGTTACGACGCGGCGAAGCTCCCGGCGACCTACCATGCGTTTTACGAACCGGCCACCGGGTCTTCGAAGCCGAGCGACGGCCGTCCCGTCTATGAGGGCCTGAGACCCGATTTCGTGTGGCCGAGCCCGGCATAACGCCCGCGCCCGAAACCTCGCGCGCCGCCGAAAGCCAGTAATCCCGCCAGATGGATGATGGGGGCCGGCCTGCGGTCGGGCCGGCCCCGCACCGCGTCAGTCGATCGCGAAGCAGTAAAAGAGCCCGTTGCCGCCCGTGCCCTGGAGATTGGCCTGGCTGCAGCCGCGCGAGCCATGGGCGCTGTTCCAGGAATTCGGGTTCGCGCCGCCGCCCTGCTTGTCGTGATGGCCGACCTGGGCGCTACCTTCGCCGTCGGCGTTGCCCGTCCAGTTCAAGCACGTCGTATCGGCATCACCGCCGATGGCGCGTCCATCGAGGCTCGATCCGGTCAGAATATCGTGCGTGTTCGGATCGTCGCCGCGCCCGTTGATCTCTTCGCCCTCTTCGCTGAGCGAGTTCTCCTTGCCGAGGCGGTTGTTGTCGCTGTGAAGATCGTCGACGTCATCGGCCACCTGCACGCCGTTGTAGTTGAACCACGGCCCGTCGCCGATCCGGTCGCGCGCATTGACGGCGGCCTCCCCGCCCGAGGCCGGCGCGCTCAGATAGGCGCGCCAGGTCTTGTCGCCGGCGCCGACGGCCGCAGCGAGGCTCTGGCAGTGCGCGTCGGCACCCGCGAGACCGCCGAGATTCGCCCCGTCCCCGGGACCTGCGCTCGTGATGAAGAAGCTCATGCGGTCGTCCTGACCCTGCGCGAACGACCAGGCCATGGCGCCCGCGAGCGCCGTGGCTGCAAGACCAAGCTTGGTACTCATGGAGGATTCCCCTGTGTTTTGATTGTGTAACGCTGTCAGTCTACGCGATCGACCGCGCGGTTGACCCAGCCGGCCGCGCGCGTGACGACCCCGGGCGCCTCGGCGCAGCCGCGCCTGACTTCGACCGTCAGCGCCTCGCCCGCGACCTGCCGGCCCGACCGCGGGCGCAGCCGCGTGAATATCCCGGTCGGCGACTTGAAGACGAGGTAGGTCTGCGTCGTATCGATGTCGTGATAGGTCGAGCTGCCGTAGCTCGCGTCGGCGAGAAAGTTCAGTCGCCCGAGCCGATCAGCGAGCCCGCCGATATCGATGGCGCTGGGCGGCGCCAACGGATGCGCGAGCGTCGGATTGACGTTCTGCTCCCCGACGTCCCGATAGCGCCCCTCGAAACGTTCGAGGCGATAGTGCGACTCGAGTCCGAAGAGCGTTGCCCAGTAGCGCCACTTCAGAAACTGCGCATCGATCCGCCACTGGTCGCCGAACACGGAAAAGATCTCTTCGTTGCAAAAATCTCCGCTGCGCAGACTCGCAATGTACTGCTGGCCGCCGACGCGATCGAACTCGATCTCCGCGATCAGCGTTTCGTCGGTCAGGGAATGGTACGCATGGATCGCTGCGATCAGCAGCAGGATGAAGCCGACGACTGCAGCGATGCAAAGCGTCAGGGAAATCCGGATGAATCTACGCATGACGGTCTCCGATTCCGCGGACTGTAACTCGGTTCGGCCATAACGCATAATCGAAGCTGCCACAGTTTTTAAGTACGACATGCACATGGACGACGCGGTCAGGCGCATTGTCGAGCGGTTCGAGCTCGTCCCCCACCCGGAAGGCGGCTTTTTCCGCGAGGTCTATCGCTCGCCGATGCAGATCGAGCACCCGGGACTGCCGCAAGGATTCAAGGCCCGGCGCCCGGCCGGGACGCTGATTTACTTTCTGCTGTCCGGCGACGACTTCTCGGCCTTCCACCGCGTGCGCTTCAGCGACGAGATCTGGCATCTGTATGCCGGTGGCCCGCTCGAGCTTTGCCTGATCGATTCGGACGGCCGGCTCGATCAGAGGCGCCTGACGACCGACGTCATGCAGGGTCAGCCGACAACGCTGATCCCGGCCGGTTGCTGGCAGTCGGCGCGTCTGGCCGCTGACGCGCCGTGGGCGCTCGGCGGCTGCAGCGTCGCGCCCGGATTCGACTACGAGGACTTCGAGATGCCGCCGGCGGCCCTGCTGCTCGAACGCTTCCCGGAGCACGAAGCGGCTATCCGGCAGCTGACGAGACGCTAGTCTCAATAGCTATGGATTACTGTTGAATGTGGCGATAACTTAACAGAAAATAACAAGAAATAGACAGGAACCGCCATGCAGATCGGGTTAAGAGTCGTCTTGCTTTGGTGGTCGCTCGCAAGCCTGGCGAGCGGCCAGGAGATTTTCCCCCGCCCGCCGGAGCTCGAAAGCGCCGTCGCCTTCTGGACGCGCGTCTATACCGAGGTCGACTCGAACGGTGGCTTCCTGCACGACTCGCGCAATCTCGCCGTCGTCTACGAGGCGCTCGATTTCGGCGCGGTTTCGACCTCGCGACAGCGCAGCCGGATTCGCGATCGCGCCGCCGAGAAATACGAGGCCATCCTGAGGAAGCTCGCGAGCGGCGAGCGCGGCGGGCTGACGACGGACGAAGCGCGCGTGCTCGCGATGTGGCCCGCCGGCACGAGCGACGAGGAGTTCGCGCGCGCGGCGGGCCGCGTCAGATTCCAGCTCGGGCAGGCCGACCGTTATCTCGCCGGGCTCGTTCGTTCCGGACGCTGGCGATCGTATATCGAGCAGGTGCTCGATGACGCGGGCCTGCCGCGCGAGCTCGTCGCGATGCCTCACGTCGAATCGTCGTTCGACCCGACCGCGTACTCGCGAGTCGGCGCGGCCGGCATGTGGCAGTTCACGCGCTCGACGGGTCTGCGCTATATGCAGATCGATCACATTGTCGACGAGCGCCGCGACCCGTTCCTGTCGACCAGGGCGGCGGCGCGTCTGCTCAAGGACAACTACGACGTGATCGGAAGCTGGCCGCTCGCGATCACTGCCTACAATCATGGGCTCGGGGGCATGCGCCGCGCCGTCCGTACCCTCGGCACCGACGACATCGGCCACATCGTCGAGGAATACGACGGCAGGACTTTCGGTTTCGCGTCGCGCAACTTCTATGCCGCGTTCCTTGCCGCGCTCGATGTCGATTCGAACGCCGAGAAATACTTCGGCGAGGTCGGTATTGAGCCGTCGATCCAGTCGACGGTGCTCGTGCTGCCCGATTACATCGACGCCGCGCCGCTCGCGGGCGCATTCAACCTTTCGCTGAGCCAGTTCAGGAGCCTCAACCCGGCCCTGATGGACACGGTCTGGGCCGGCGACAAGTACATACCGCGAGGCTTCGAGGTGCGCCTGCCGGCGCTGACCGGCGGCACGGATCCGAGCGCGCTCATCGCCGCGCTACCGGCCGATCTCCGATCCGCCAGCCAGCGTCCAGACCTCCAGCACCGCGTTCGGCCCGGTGACACGTTGTCCCAGATCGCGGACCAGTACGGGATCAGCGTCTCGGCGCTGGTCCGGGCGAATGGCCTCAACAATCAGAACTTCATCCGCGTCGGCCAGCAGCTGACGCTGCCCGTCAGCGGCGGCGGCGGCGACGTCGTCGCCGCGGTCGCTGTCGAACAGGAAACGGCGGCAGAGCCTCCCCGCCCGACGGAGCCTCAGCCGAGCCGCGAAGCCGTCGCGGCCGTTCAGGAGGCCGAGGAAAGCGAATCGCTCGAGACGCCGGTCGAGCCCGAGGCGAATCTGCTCGCGAGCAACCAGGCGACGCTGGCCGCCGACCCGAGCGACTACGCCGTGGCCACCGACAACACGATCGAAGTCCAGGACATGGAGACGCTCGGCCACTATGCCGACTGGCTCCAGATCAGGACACAGCGTCTGCGGGACATCAATGGCATGCCTTTTTCTCAGGCCGTCGTCGTCGGCCGGCGCATCAAGCTCGACTTTTCCGAGGTCGACCCGGCGCTGTTCGAGGCGAGGCGCGTCGCTTATCAGGCCGAGCGCCAGGAATCGTTCTTCCTCGCCTACCAGATCGAAGAGATCGCCGAGCACGTGGTGAGCCGCGGCGAATCGCTCTGGATTCTGGCGCTGCGCGAATACGATGTGCCGGTCTGGCTGCTAAGGCAATACAACCCCGACGTCGATCTCGATCGCGTCCGGCCGGGGACCGTGATCCGATTCCCGAAGCTGCGCGAGCTTCAAAGCGACGTCGGGTAACGCCGGGATGCGGCTGACGATTCTCGCGCTCGGCTTGACGGCGGCTCTAACGGTCGCCGGCTGCGGCGACGGATCGGATGGCGGCAACGCGAGCCAGCAGATCACGATCGCGGCCAATCCTGCCGGCACGCACGTCTACACCGTCGCCGCCGGTCTCGCCAAGCTGATCCAGGAGCAGGGCCGGCGCGCGACGATCCGCCCGTTTCAGGGCTCGTCGGTTTATCTGCCGATGTTGCAGCGCGGCGATGTCGCGCTCGGACTCAATACCAATATCGACGGATACCTGTCGTTCCGCGGTTTGCCGCCTTACGACGCACCGATGCGAAACCTGCGCACGCTGGGAATGATCTTTCCGCTGAACATCCAGTTCATGGTCCGCGCAGATTCCGATCTTTACCGCATCGAGGATCTGCGCGGGCGGCGGGTCGCGGTCACGTTCAGGGCCAATGCCGCGCTCGAGCAGCTGCACCGCGGCATCCTCGCGACGGGCGGCCTCGATCTCGACGACATCGAGCCCCTGACCGTCGCCGGACTTCCCGAGGCGATGACCGCGCTTCAGGAAGGGCGGGCCGATGCCGTGCCGACCGGCCTCAACACGGCGCTCAGTCTTCAGGTCAATTCCGCGCTGTCCGACGGCGTTCGTTATCTGACGATGGGAGCGGATGAAGCGAGGCTCGCCGAGATCATGCCCGGCACGCGCGTCGTCACGATCACTCCCGGCCCGAACACGGTCGGCGTAAGCGAGCCGATCCGCGTCGCCGGCGTGCCGGACATGCTCAACACCGGCGTACACATGAGCGATGAGCTCGCCTACGAGATCGTCGGAACGATCCACTCGAATTTCGCGACGCTACAGCGCGACCTGCCGCAGCTTGCCGGAATGACGGCTGCCGACCTCGCGCCGTCCGACAACATGCATCCTTATCATACCGGCGCCGTCCGCTACTATCGCGAGGCGGGGCTTTGGTCCGACGCCCACGAGGCGAATCAGACGGCGTTGCTCGAGCTCGCCGCGCCCTGAGCCGAAGCGTCCCGCGAATCGACCCGTCCGGCAGTTCTAGAGCCTTAGCATCGTCGCGATCTCGGCCCGTGCTCGCTCGCCGTTCGCTCGCATCTCTGCCGCGAGCTCTTCAGGCATCCAGCGGTCGAAGGCCCGCGCGAAACTCGGCCTCGCGCGCACGCGTTGGAACCAGTCGTCGACTCGCTGAAGCCTCGCATCGCGCCACAGAAAATCTATCCCGAGGACACCCAGGCGAAAAAGATAGGGTGTCATGGCGATGTCGGCCAGGGAAAATTCGTCACCGATGAGCCAATCGCGATATGCGAGCTCGCGCTCCATCTTTTCGATGTATCCGGCATAGATCTTGAGCTGCTCGGCGAATCCCGGCGCCTGCAATCCCTGCTGGATCCACTGCCACTTGCGCTCGCGCGCCGTTCTGCCTTCGGTGCCGCCGGCGGCGAGAAAGTCCTCGAAGCTGCCCGCGCCTTGCCTCCGTATCGTGTGCCGATGCGAAACGACGTAGGTCACGGCCGAACAAGCCGGGTGCAGCTCCTCGTCGACGGCCTTGGTCCAGACGCGAACGCGCGCGCGCGCGAGCGGATCGCGGGGCAGGATCGGCCGATCCGGGAACGCTTCGTCGAGATACTCGCAGATGACCGTCGACTCGGTGACTACCGCCCCGTCGTGCACAAGCGTCGGGACCACGGCCTTGGAATTGAGCGCGACGTAGTCGGGCGCGAACTGCTCGCCGCTCATGATGTCGACGTAACGGCTTTCCCAGCCGAGCTGCTTTTCCTCGAGCGCGAAGCGGACCTTGGCCGCGCAGGTCGACGAACCGTGATGGTAAAGAGTCAGCATCTACGCCCTGGGGTCTGACCCCAAGGGGTCTGACCCCTCTTCGCTGACCCTCTTCACTCCGGCAATGCGAACACGGTGATCGCGTTACCCTTGTCCTCGGGCAGCTCGAAGCCGCCCCACTGCGCCATCGTGCGCGGACCGAGCGCGGCATTGCCGTTGACGACGGCGACATATTGCCTGCCGTCGACGGCATAGGTGATCGTGCTCGTGATGATCGTCGAGCCTAGCGGCTCGGAGCGCCAGAGCTTCTCGCCGGTGGCCGCGTCGAAGGCGTGGAAGACCTGCATGATGTCGCCCCAAAACAGCAGTCCCCCGGCCGTCGTCAGCATCGCGCCGTTCCCGCCGACGCGCCCTTCGTAGATCCGATCGATTTCGCCCGTCGTCATGTCGATCTTCGCGATGCCGGCGAACTTCTCGGGATCGGCGCCGGGACGCCGCGCGCCCGTGCGGCGCTCGCGCCCGCCGTCGGGCGTCGAGCGCGTCATGCTGAGGCAGTAGTCGAAATACGGAATGTAAAGCGAGTTGAGCTCGGGATGATAGGCCGTCGGCCAGTAGTTGCGCGTGTTCCAGAAACAGATCGTCCGGTTGGCGCCGGGCTCCGTCAGAACCGAATCCCAGTTGATCTTCGTCGCGCCGGTTTCGACATCAATGTCGGACAGAATGAAATGCGGTGTGTCGTAGGGAAACGGCATCGCCCAGATGAACTCCCCCGTGTCGCGATCGTTGACCCAGATGCCGCCGCCCTCGCCCGACGTCACGACGACGTCCCGGGCCTCGCCTCGGTCGATGTCGGGATTGATCCATTTGACGGCAGCGGGATCGGGATCGATGACGGTCCTAAGCAGCATCTTCTCGTGGTTGATGTCCATGTCCCAGTCGTCGCCGGGCAGGTGCTGATAGTACCAGACGAGCTCGCCGGTATCGGCGTCGAGCGCGACTGTGGAGTTGCTGTAAAGATCCGCCGGCGCATGATCCGGAATCGCGCGCGGATCGCCGCCGTGGCGATCGGCGCGGGTATTCGGCATCGGATTCGAAATGCCCCAGTAGACGAGATTGCGCTCGGGATCGTAGGTACCCGCAAGACCCCAGGTCGACGCCCGCCGCTCGCTCGGCGGCGTGCCGGCCCAGGATTCGTCGCCGGGCTCGCCGGCGTCCGGCGCCGTGTAGAAGCGCCAAGCTTCCTCGCCGGTCTCGGCGTCGTGCGCCGCGATATAGCAGTTCTCGCGGCGAGTGTTGCAGGTACGACCCGAGATGACCTTGCCGTTAGCGACGAAGGTCCCGGCCGTGTGGTTCTCCGGGGTCACCGGCGTCTGCCAGCGGACGGCGCCCGTCGCGGCATCGAGCGCGATGACCGGCTCGGGCGTGTCTCCGGAGGCCGGCGCCGAGAAGTAAATCATGTCGCCGTAGATCGCGATCGTCTTGACGCGAGTCGCCAGCGGCTCTTCGGGGTGGTAATGCCAGAGCGTCTCGCCCGTCGTCGCATCGATCGCCATGACGCCGCCGCCTTCTCCGTCGCCCGGGGGCACGGTCAGATACATGACGCCGTCATAGACGATCGGAATGATCTCGATGACGCCGGCCGGCAGCGGCTTCGTCCAGGCGATGGCAAGATCGGCAACGTTGTCGCGATCGATCTGATCGAGCGGGCTGAATCGCTGCGCGTCGTAGGTGCGACTGTACATGAGCCAGTCGGCCGGGTCCGGATTGCGGAGCATCGCTTCCGTCACGGGGACGAAATCCTCGATCGTCTGGCTCACGGCCGGCGCGGTCTCGAGCGCGCCCGCTGCGATTGCCAGCGTGATTCCGGTAATCGGCTTTCCGTAGTGTTGACGGCGATCCATCGACTCCCCCTCGAGCAGCCCTCCACGGAGGGATTCTGCACAGTTTTGGTGCCAAACCCTCCACGGAGGGATTCTGCACCGCTTCGGTGCGCGATCCCTCAGCGGAGGGCCGATGACTCAAGGATCGGCGCTATCGCTCGTCTCGTCAATTGCGCGCGTTCCATCAACTCGACGACCGGGGTGCGCTTGTCCCGAATCAACTTCCCTCTGCAACGGACTGCGTCGTCGCTTCCGCGCCGCGACGCAGATACGTTACGAATTGAGGCAGTCCACTCGGTCCCCTCAGAGATAGGAGCGCCACGGTTTCGAGCTCCAGCGCCGCCGCACCGACAAAAACCGGGTGGCCATCAGCCGTCATCACCGTGAGCTCAGGCTGCGCGGGAGGCGGCTGTGCCGGAAGCGTTATCCGGACCATGCAATGTATCGTTCGGCAGTTGACTTCGATCAGGCTGGCCGAAAGACCGGGCAACTGCGATATCTCGCTCAGGATTCGCGACTCCGTTTCGGCGGCCCACCGAGCGTCTCTGGCCTCGGAGTCGATCAACTGATCGAGCTGATCCCGCAAGCCGGTTCCCGGAGCGCGCAGCTCGTCGGGGGCCGGCAGTGGCAGCGGCGGCGGCAACGTTCGTGGTGCCGGCGAATCGGCTCGGAGCGACTCGCGCGGGTCGAACGCTTCGTCGGCAGCAGGCCGCTCCGTATCCGCCTCGGCCGACACTTCGGCGCCGGCCTCCAGGTCCCCGGGGCTGTCGACCGTGGTGTCCGCGCTTGCATCCACGCTGAAATCGGCCGGTCGCGCGGCATCTTCGACGTCCCCGACACCGGGGAACGACACGTCCTGGCTGCCCCGATCAAGCAGCAGCAGACCCAGGACAGCGAGGCCGAGAATCGAGATGCTCATGATCGCGATCTTCATGTTGCTCTTCCTCGAAGCAAACGGCTATAAGTCCGCACCGAAATCATCCTTCTATCAGCCTAGCAAGCGTCGCCAGATGCGAATCTCGGCCGTGCGCGCCACGAAGAACGGCGCATCGAACGCCGAGACGTCGACCTCGTAACCGATACGGCGCAGGCGATCGGCGGCCATGCGCGGCATGGTTGCCGGCAGCACGCCCATGCCCGTCGCGGCGAGGGCGCTGCCGAGCAAGCGTCTGCGAGTCGTTCCCATGCCGCTTACCCTACCACCGGGCGAGGCGGCAATGAACTGCTGAAACGGCCCGGTGCTATGATCGCGTGCCTTCGACACGCGGAGCCCGAAATCAGCATGAACGCGATAGCGTCCCGAACCATGGCCGGCCCGGCGCTGCTGCTGCTCGGCGCGATCGCCATCGTTCCCGTTCAGGCTCGCGCCCAGGACTGGATCCTAGGGGGCGCCGTCGGCTCCGCGAAGCAGCAGGATTACGCTGTCGCCGGCTCGATTGCGACGCGCGAAGACACCGACACGGCGTTTCGGTTATTCGGCGGATATCTGGTCAGCCCGATGCAGGGCGTCGTCGTTTCCTATGTCGATCTAGACACGCCGCACTACGAAGGCCCCGCCTTCGGCGGGTTCGCCGATTCGCTCGACGGCTATGGCGTCGACTTGTCCTACCTCGCAGGCTGGGCGCCCGGCGAGCAGCAGCGCGTTTCGTTGTTCGGGACCGTCGGGATCTTTCACTGGAACCAGGACGTCACCCTGACCGATGCCTCGGGCAGGTTGGAATACGGCGACGACGGCACGAGCTTCAGCGCCGGCTTTGGCGCGGACATTAACTTGAGCGCCGACGGCACGAACGCCTGGGGCATCCACGTCGCATACCAGCTATTCAAGAACGTGGGCGAGGCCGAAAACTCAGGCCACGAATACGATCGCGAGCTGCTTTCGGTCGGTATCGACTACCGTTTCGGACGGCGGGAGTGAGTGGAAGCCCGACTGACGGCTGACGGCTGACGGCTTCGGCGCGTCGACCGGCCGCCTCAGCCCCGGTTTGAATGACGCAACTGCAGCGCCGTTCGGCGCCCGTCGCCGGTCGGCTGATACCAGACCGAGTACTCCGCTTTCGCGATCTCGAACTGACCGAGCGGATCCTCGCTCTCGAGCTCGAAGGCGTCGAAGCCCGTGCGCAGCATGAAATGAACCTGCTCCATCAGCACGTCGCCGACGGCTCGGATCTCGCCGTCGAATCCGTAGCGCTCGCGCAGTATCCGCGCGTAGGAATAGGCGCGCCCGTCGCGAAACTTCGGGAACTCGAGCGCGACGAGCGAGAGCCGGCCGATGTCGTCGGCGATGAGCTCGGGCGATTCGTCGCTCTTCAGGCGCACGCCGAGCGGATCGGCACGCTTAAGCAGCGCCTCGCGATCGCTTTGCCAGCGTGCGAGCGACACGAGCACGGCTCCGGTCGGCGGCAGCGACTCGTCATCGGCCGGCGCCGCGTAAGGATCGTCGGCGAGCTCGCCGTGTCTGATCAGCGCCTTCACGCGACTGCCTTGCGCTCGTCGCCGCCGTAGACGACCTCCTTGAATGGCTCGATACCGACGCGGCGGTAGGTGTCGAGGAAGCGCTCGCCGTCCGTTCTGAGCGACTTGTAGCGCCCGACGATCGCGGCGATGGCCTCGGGCACCTCGTCCTGCGGCAGCCCGGGCCCGAGCCGGTCGCCGAGCGAGGCGTGCTGATCCGACGAGCCGCCGAGCGTGAGCTGGAAGAACTCCTCGCCGCGCTTGTCGACGCCGAGGATTCCGATGTGGCCGACATGATGATGACCGCAGGCGTTCATGCAGCCCGAGATATTGATCTTGAGCTCACCGACGTCGGCCAGCTCGTCGACGTCGACGAAACGGCGGCTGATGTCGTCGGCGATCGGAATCGAGCGCGCATTCGCGAGAGCGCAGTAATCGAGGCCCGGGCAGCAGATCATATCGCTGATCGAGTCGAGCACGGGCCGCGCGAGACCGAGCGCGTCGAGTGCCTGCCAGAGCTCGAAGAGATCCTGCTGCCTGACATCGACGAAGGCGAGATTCTGGCGATGATTGATACGGATCTCGCCGAAGGTATAGCGGTCGGCGAGATCCGCGACGGCATCCATCGTATCGGCATCGATGTCGCCCGGCGGCTTGCCGAGGACCTTGAGCGGCACGTTGACGATGACGTATCCCGGCACCTTGTGCTCGGCCGTATTGATCCTGATCCAGCGATCGAAGGCGCGATGAGCGGCACGCTTCTCGGCCAGCGAGTCGGTCTCGTCCTCGAGCGTCTCGTACCGAGGCGGCGCAAAGTAGCGCTCGATGCGCTCGATCTCCTCGTCGGGAACCGCGAGCGGCCCGTCCTTGACGCGCTGCCATTCGGCCTCGACGAGCTCGCGGTATTTCTCGATCCCCATCTGATTGACGATGATCTTGATTCTGGCCTTGTGAATGTTGTCGCGCCGGCCGTGGATGTTGTAGACGCGCAGGATTGCCTCGACGTAGGACAGGATGTGCTCGGGCTCGATCCAGGCGCGAATCGTGTGGCCGATATAGGGCGTTCGGCCGAGGCCGCCGCCGACGAGAACCTCGAACCCGATCTCTCCGGCATCATTCTCGTGCATGCGCAGCCCGATGTCGTGCACGGCGACGGCGGCGCGATCGTTCGGCGATCCGGTCACGGCGATCTTGAACTTGCGCGGAAGGTACGAGAACTCCGGATGCAGGACCGAGTACTGTCGCAGCAGCTCGCAGAACTTCCGCGGATCGACGAGCTCGTCTTTCGCGCGCCCGGCGTACTGGTCCGACGTGATGTTGCGCACGCAGTTGCCCGACGACTGGATGGCCGTGACCTCGACGTCGGCCAGATCTCGGAGGATTTGCGGCGCATCCTCGAGCTTGATCCAGTTGTACTGAATGTTCTGCCGTGTCGTGAAATGGCCGAAACCGCGATCGTATTTCCGCGCGATATCGGCGAACCGGCGCATCTGTCCCGACGACAGCGTGCCGTAGGGCACGTTGACCCTGAGCATGTAGGCGTGTAGCTGAAGGTAGAGACCGTTCATCAACCGCAGCGGCTTGAACTGGTCTTCGGTCAGCTCGCCGTTCAGGCGTCTTTTCACCTGACGATCGAACTGTTCGACACGCTCGGCAACGAGCTTGTGGTCGAATTCGTCGTAGCGATACATTCCCTGAAGCGCCCTCCGCTACGCCTGTCAAATCGTCGGGCCGAAAGCCCGAATGGCCTCGCGAATCGCCGTCGGCCTCGGCGAGCCGCCGTCGAGCGCCACGTCGATCAGATTCGGATCGACGACGACGCAGCGATCCTCGTCGGCCCTGGCCGCCTCGATCAGGCCGTCTTGCTCGGCCTCGTCGGTAATCACGAGGCCATCGGCGATATCGACGGTCCAGCCGCCGTCTCCCTTGTAGAATACGACGAGCCCGTCGGTCAGCCGGTTGGCGATGATCATTCGCATGAGCCGGCTATTTTACCCCGAAGCCTCAGGCCTGCCCTTAGAAGATTCGAGCAGAACAATATGCCGGCCCCGCAGGGGCTTGCCGTCTCTAACGCCCGGCGCTGCGCGACTTCTCGCCCTCTCCGATCAGCGAGACGATGTCGGCGCCCCCGGCGCCGCGCCAGGCCCGCGCCCAGGCGACGAACTCGTCCGGCGGCAGCGACTGCGAGATGAAGAAGCCCTGCGCGGACTCGCAGCCGAGCTGCGTCAGGCGCGTCAGGCAGGCCTCGTCCTCGACGCCCTCGGCTACGGCCGCCAGGCCGAACTTGTGCGCGAGCTCGATCGCGGTCCTGACGACGGCCTCGTCCCGCTGATCGTCGATATTGAGAACGAAGGACTTGTCGATCTTGAGCTCGTCGACGGGCAACCTCTTGAGCTGGGCGAGCGCCGAGTGCCCCGTGCCGAAGTCGTCGATCGCGACCCTGAACCCGAGTCTGCGGATCGCGTTGATGACGGAGAGCGAGTTTTCGACGTTACGCATGATCGAGCTCTCGGTCACCTCGAGCGTCAGCGAGCCGGGGTCGATGCCGTGCCGCTGGCATAGCGACTCGAGGAACGGAGGAAGATACCGGTCCATCAGATCGTCCGGCGAGATGTTGGCCGACATCGAGATCTTCAGGCCCTGCGACCGCCAACCCGCCAACGTCGACGCCGCCTCCTCGAGCACCCACCGTGTCAGCTGCGAGATGCCGCCGGCCTGCTCAATCGCCTCGACGAACGTGTCCGGCGCCAGCCGGCCGAGCTTCGGGTGATGCCAGCGGGTCAGCGCCTCGGCACCCGTGACGGCGAGCGATTGGCAATCGATCTTGGGCTGATACTCGACCCAGAGCTCGCGGTTCGTGAGCGCGCGCGGGAAATCGCCGACGATCTGGATCAGCCCGAGCGATCGCTCCTCCTGCCCCGGCTCGTAGACACCGACCGATCCCAGGTGGTGGCTTGCATGGCCGCGCGCAATGCCGGCGCAGCGCAGGAGCTCGGAGGCATTGATGCCATGATCGGGAAACAGCGATATGCCGGCCCGGATCTGAAGGGAGATGTTGGCGTTGCCGACGGCTACGCCTGAGCGCAGCATGGCCTGCAGGTCCCTGACGTAGTCCTCGGCCTGATCGTGGTCCGCATCGGGTAGCACGACGACGAATTCCTGATGATTGAGGTGGCCCAGCAGCTCGCCTTCCCTGAGTCGATCGCGCAGGCGCCCGGCGACGAGCTGGATTAAGCGATCGGCCGTGCGGTGCCCGAGCGAGGCTGCGAGCTCGTCGAAGCGATGCATGACGAAATTGATGATGGCGAGCTGATCGGTTTCGGCGATCGCGTCGCGGATCTCACTGACGATGATCTCCCTCGTCGGCAATCCCGACAGGCTGTCGTGATGCGCCATGTGAACGATGTCCTGCTCACGATTCGCGATCGCCTGCTGCATGGAATTGAAACCCTGCGCAAGAACGGCGAACTCGTCCCGCGAGCGGATCTCGATGGGCTTGCTGTATATGCCATCGGCCATCCTCTGCGCGGCATCGACGAGCCGGCCGATCGGGCTCGTTACCATGCTCGAGAGCCACACGGCCGCCGCCACGGTCAAGAGCAAGGCGACGCTGAATGTCGCGATGAACTCGTTGCGCATAGCGCCGTAATCAGCCAGCACGTTCTCGATCGGCAATTGCAGCGCGACGTAGATGCCGTCCGACTCGTCGCGATAGGGACGAAGCTGGGTCAGCCAACCCGGCGCATCGCTGAGCGACATCGCCCGATCCGCGGCATCGCCGAGACGGACATCAGCGAGCGCGGCATCGCGCACGTCGCCGGCAAGCGTCGTCGCATAGACCGTCTTGCTGCCGACGCCGAAGCCGACGATCGTCGAGTCGAGCCCCGTGAGGCGGCCGATCTCCTCGACGAACTCGTCGTCGATCGGAAGCCCAAGCGTGGCCCAGGCGATCGGGACCGGCGCCTCGACCGGAACCGTCACGGCATGATAGGGCCGGTCGTCGATGAAGCCGACCGAGACCACGGGGTCCGTGTCGGTCGGGTCGGCATCGAATCGCGCCATGGCGTCGCGCGGAAACAGCGCCCTGCCGCCGCCGGTGCTGGCCAGATGCGACCCGTCGAGCTCGAAAATCGCGGCCGTCTCCATGCCGGCCCGGCGGGCATGGTTTTTCAGGAGCCCTTCGATCGACGGCACATCGCCACTCGCGACCGTGTCGCGAAAGCCGTAATCGAGCGCGAGCGCACTGACCGTCAAGGCCATTTGCTCGCTACGGCTTAACATGTACTCGTCGAAGACGACGCCGGCAAGCTCTACGCTGCGGTCCGCCTGATTCTGCTGCCACTGCCGGGCTTCGTTTAGGACCGGAAACAGCGTGCCGAGCTGAATCGCCGTCACGAGGACCACGGCAAAGAGCACGACCTTGAATCTGAATGTCAGGCGGGGCGCCCGCAAACGCATCGGATCAGACCTGTGATCTGCTTCTAAGCGTTTGATAGTACGGTGATCTTCCGGGCCGGATTGTGCGGCATGTCACGGTTGGAGGGCCGTAATCCCGATACCGTTTTGACTTATTCTGCACGCTGGAACGCCAATGCGAGACCGACCGTTGATGGCCGCCGCCGAGTCCCGCAGACGGGCGCCTTGGGCTTGCGCCTGTCTCGGCGCGCTTTGTGCCGTGCCCGCCGTCGCCGCGGCCGGCCGTCTCGAGGTACAGGTGCTCGATCGCGACGGCACCGGAGTCCCCGAGGTCGCCGTCTATGCCGTTCCCGTCGGCGCGAGTGCGGATGTCGCCGAACCGACGGCGCGCGCCGATGCCGGGCCGGCCGTTCGCAAGGCAACGATGAACCAGATCGGCCTCGCCTTTGATCCGCATTTGCTCGTTGTCGAGACCGGAACCGAAATCGAGTTCCCGAACGGCGATGACGTGCGCCATCACGTCTATTCGTTCTCTCGTGCCAGGCGCTTCGACCTGACGATCGACTCCGGCAGCATTCACTCTGAGCTGCTCAGCTTCGATGTCCCGGGTCTGGTAACGCTCGGCTGCAACATCCACGACAACATGCTGGCCTATGTCCTCGTCGTCGATACGCCGCTTTTCGCGAAGACTGGCGGCGACGGCAGCGTGGCACTGCCCGTTTCGGACGGTCATTACGAGGTCCACGTCTGGACGCCGCGCCTGCCTGACAAGGCGCTGCCCGAGCCCGTCACTGTCGAGCTCGAGCACGGCGACGCGCGGGAGCTCGCATTCCGATTCGACCAGAAGCTCTATCCGCCGCATGAGCACAGCGAAACGAGCCTGCATTGGCCGCATTACTGACAGGCTCCGCCTGGCTCGGAGCGCTCGCCCTGCTCTCGGCACAGGCGGGCGCCGCGGATCTGTCGGATCGGCATGAGCTCGCGATCGAGCTCGACTGGAACCTGTTCGATGCGCGCTCGAGCTTAAGCGCCTGGACCGAAGGTGGGGCTGGCAAGCTGCGCTTCGACGCCGGCAGCTCGGACAATACGTTTGCGCGCGTCGCGATCGAGTACCGGGGCCAGATCACACCGACGCTGTTCGGGCGCGTCGTCGCCGATGCGATCGAGAACGCCCCGTCCTCCGCGGGTCTGACGGAAGCCTATCTCGAGTGGCGGCCGCTGCCGTCGGGTGTCGCGCGAAACCGCCTGCGCTTCGGCGCCTTCTATCCACCGTTCTCGCTCGAGAACACGGGATTCGCCTGGGAGAGCCCGTACTCGCGATCGTTCTCGGCGATCAACGCCTGGCTCGGCGAGGAGATCAGACCGATCGGTCTCGACTGGCGCCTGAGCCGGCCCGTCGGCGGCGAGCGCTCACCACGGCAAATCGATGTCTTTGCCGGCGTTTTCTACGGCAACGATCCGGCCGGCACCCTGCTGTTCTGGCGCGGCTGGTCGGTCCACGACCGGCAGACGCGCCTCAACGAGCGCCTGCCGCTGGCCCCGCTCGTGCTTCCCGGGCCGTCCGGCGGATCGCCGATCGTCATCGAGCGGCGGCTCGATCCTATCGCCGAGATCGATGACCGGCCCGGCATCTATCTCGGCGGCGACCTGAGCTTCGCGAGACGCGCGAGGGTCTCGCTCGCGTTCTACGACAACCGCGCCGATCCATACAGCTTTCGCGACGGTCAATGGAGCTGGGGCACGCGTATGAAGCACTTCGCGGCCCAGGTTGCCCTGCCCGGCGACATCGGCCTGATCGTTCAACACATGCGAGGCGATACCGAATGGCTGGTGCCGCCGACGCGAGATGGCTCGATCTTGCCGACGACCGAGCACGTCACCGACGAGTTCGACGCCAGCTTCATGCTGCTCAGCAAGTCGGTCGGCGAGCGCCACCGAGTCAGCCTGCGCTTCGATGTCTTCGACTTCAGACGTCCGGGCGAATTCGAGATCGATCGAGGCGACGCCGCGACGCTCGCCTACAGCTACTCGCTCAAGCCCCGGCTTACAATGCAGCTCGAGTGGATGCAGATCGAATCCTCGCGGGATGTCTGGCCGATGTTGCTCGGTCACGCATCGACGCGCGAGACCGAATCGATGCTGCAACTCGGATTTCGCCTCTCGGTGTTCGACAGCAAAGGCTGATCGCCGGCCGTCAGCGCCGCTCCGGATCCTCCTCCGCGCCCCACTGCCGCCGATGCTCGGCTTCGGCGGAAGCGACGATCTTCCGGTGCCGGTTGCTGAGCAAGAGGGAATCGGGCGAGCAGACGCGCGCGCGCAAAATGCCGAGGTCCGTCGCCGCGTCGAAGAGGCTCGGGTACCAGCGGCGCCAGCTGGGCAGGATGGCTTCGACCTGATCCTTGAGGCTCATGCGCTCGAATCTAAACGAGCCCAGGAGTCTTGGCAACGAACCGCTTAGCGGATAAAGCCGAGACTTTCGAGCTTGACGATGATGCGGTGAGCCAGCATGTCGGGCGTCACGTCGGACGTGTCCACAGACATTTCGGGATGCTCCGGCACCTCGTAGGGATCGTCGATTCCGGTGAAGCCCTTGATGAGCCCGGCGCGCGCTTTCGCGTAGAGTCCCTTTCGATCGCGCTCCTCGCAGACTTCGATTGGCGTCGCGACATGAATCTCGACGAAGCCGCCGACGGGCTCGATCATCTCCCGCACATGACGGCGCGTGCTTGCATACGGAGCGATCGGCGCGCAGATCGCGATGCCGCCGTTCTTCGTGATCTCGCTCGCGACACAGCCGATGCGACGGATATTGAGGTCGCGGTGCTCCTTCGAGAAGCCGAGCTCGCTCGACAAGTGCTTCCGCACGAGGTCGCCGTCGAGCAGCGACACGGGGCGCCCGCCCATTTCCATCAGCTTGACCATCAGGGCGTTGGCGACCGTCGACTTGCCCGATCCCGAGAGCCCCGTGAAGAACACCGTGAAGCCCTGCTCATGACGCGGCGGGTGCGTCCGCCTGAGCTCTGCGACGACTTCCGGAAACGAGGACCAATCGGGAATCTCGAGGCCGTCGTGAAGCCGCCGGCGCAGCTCCGTGCCCGAGATGTTGAGCGTCCGGGCTCCCTGCTCGACCTCGTCGTCGGGCTCGTATTGGGCCCGGTCCTCGACATAGACCATGTTACGAAACGGCACCATCGTGATGTCGAGCTCATCCGCATAGTCGTGCATGATCTGCTGCGCGTCGTACGGGCCGTAGAACGGCTTGCCGTCGCGATCGTTGCCGGGCCCCGCATGATCGCGGCCAACGATGAAGTGCGTGCAACCGTAGTTCTTTCGAATCAACGCATGCCAGACGGCCTCGCGTGGCCCGCCCATCCGCATCGCGAGCGGCAGGAGGCTAAGCGCCGTCGTTTGCTCCGGATAGTAGGGCAAGAGACGCTCGTAGCAGCGAACGCGCGTGAAATGATCGACGTCGCCGGGCTTCGTCATTCCTACGACCGGATGAATCAGCAGATTCGCCTCGACATCCCTGGCTGCGCGAAACGTCAGCTCCAGATGCGCCCGATGCATCGGATTTCGCGTCTGGAACGCGATGACCTTGCGCCAGCCGAGCTTGCGGAACCGCTCGCGCGTCTCCCGCGGCGTATCCCTCAGATGCTTGAAATCGTAGTGGGTCGGCGCCTCCACACCATGAAGCGTGCCGCCGACATAGACCGGATGGGCGCGGTGCATCAGATAGGCCACGCCCGGGTGCGTGTCGTCGTTTGTGCCGAAGACCGCCCTGGCCTCGGCTTCCCGGTCGGGCCGATAGATGCTCTCGACATCCATCGTTGCGATCAGAACGCCCTCGGAATCCCGCAACGCGATCCTGCGGCCTTCCTCGATCGAATCGGCGAACGGCTCGCCGACGTCGAGCGTGATCGGCACCGGCCAGAGCACTCCGCTCGCGAGCCGCATCTCGTCGCAGACGCGCCGGTAGTCGTCGCGGTTCAGAAAGCCCGTCAGCGGAGAGAACGCGCCGTTCAGAATGAGCTCGATGTCGCAAAGCTGGCGCATCGAAAGGTCCCACGACGGCAGATCGCGGGACGCCTCCTTCTCGGCGGCCGCCGCATCGGGCGGCAGATATCGATCGACGAGATCCCCGCCGTGAGCTTCTTTCAATGCACCCATTCAGTCATCCCGATTGATTGTCTCGAAGGGCATCCGCGGCCGCGCGGATGCCGGCGGTGTTGATCGCGGCGCAGTATTGCGCCTCGTGGCCGAAGCTCTTCAGGGACTTCTTCGCGACGCTCTCGAGATTCGGCCGCTTCTCCGCCGGGCCCTCGCCCTTGCCGATACCGCCGCCGAGCTCGACGATCGCATCGATTCCGGCCTCGACGACCCAGCGCATGCACGAAATCCATCTGACCGGATTGAAGAGCTGAAAGAACAGACGCGAGCGAATCGCGCCGGCTTCGTCGACGTGCAGCTCGCCCGTGTAGTTCGAAAGCACGGGAAATCGCATCGGCTTGAAATCACACCGCTCGAGCACGGGCCTGAATTTCTCGGCGGCGGCCACCATGTGGTAGGTATGAAACGCGCCCTCCGTCTTGAGCTCGATCGCGCGCTTCTGCGGGTAGTTCGCGGCGAGATCGTCGGCCAGGGATTTCAGGTCCTCGTCCGTGCCCGCGACGACCGTCTGATCCGGCAGGTTGGAGCCGCCAATGCCACAGAAATGCTTATCCGCCAGCGCTTTCGCCTCGTCGAACCCGAGTGTGGTCGCCAGCATCGATCCGCGCCCGAGCTCCGACATCAGCCGCCCCCGCTCGGCGACGACGGCGACGCCGTCCTCGAGACCGAGCGCGCCGGACGCGACGAGCGCCGTGTACTCACCGAGACTATGGCCCGCCGCAACGCCGGGCTCGATGTCGACGAGGCTCCGAAGTGCGGACAGACATGCCACGCCATGGGTAAGAAGCGCCGGCTGCGTATATCGCGTCATGTCGAGCTTGTCGTCCCGATCCTCGAACGAGAGCTTCGCAAGATCGTAGCCAAGGACGTCGCTCGCCCGCTCGTATACCTCGCGCGCGACCGAAAACTCGGCCACGAGATCCGAGCCCATGCCGCGGTACTGCGAGCCCTGTCCAGGAAACTGTAACAGGATTTTCCGGGCGCTCACGGGTCTTTGGTCGTCGGAATCGGCACGGCGCCGAGCATACGCTGCGCTCTGCGGCCGCTCAAGCTCGGTCCGGCACGGGCTCGCGCACCGGAATCAGGAGCAGCAGGCCGAGCACGAACAGCACGATGACGACGGACATGCCGACGCGCTGTGACCCGGCGAGCTCCGTGAGGAGCCCGAGCAGAAAGGGCCCGACGAAAGCAGTGAGCTTTCCGGAGAAGGCGAAGAAGCCGAAGAACTCGTTTTCCATGCCCTTCGGCACGTAGCGTGCCATCAGCGAGCGGCTCGCCGCCTGATTCGGCCCCGAGAAGATGCCGATGACGATGCCCGCGACCCAGAACCAGGCCGCGTCTCGCGCGAACACGCCGATGATGGCGGCCAGAATGAGTCCGAACAGCGAGATGACGATCGTTCGCTTCGCGCCGATCCAGTCGTCGAGATAGCCCATCGCGATCGCGCCGAGCCCGGCGGCAAGATTGATCGCGATGCCGAAGATCAGCACGTCGGTGATCGAAAACCCGAAGATCCCGGCCGCGTAGATCCCGCCGAAGGCAAAGATCGTGACGAGCCCGTCGTTATAGATCAGACGCGCGACGAGAAACTTGACTGCTTCCTTGTGCTTGCGGATCTCGCGAAACGTCGACCTGAGCTGCTCGAACGAGCCCCGGACAACTGCGCCGCCGGGGCGCGCCGGCACGCTCTTCTGATGCACGAACAGGACCAGAGGCAGGCTGAATACGAGAAACCAGATTGCGACCAGCAGATTGGTCGCGCGAATGTTCTCGCCGTTCTCGGTCGAGAAACCGAACCAGGGGCCATCCGGAAGGGCGGGGACGAGCTCTCCGAACCAGACGACCAGCGCATCGGGCTGCACGAGCATCACGAGAGCCGCAAGCAGGGCGAGCAATCCGCCGATGTAGCCGAGTCCCCAGCCCCAGCCCGATATGCGGCCGATGTCCGATCGCGTGGCGAGATCCGGCAGGTAGGCGTTGTAGAAAACGTTCGCGAACTCGTAAGCGACGTTGGCGATGACGAACCAGGTCAGGGCCGGAACGACCTCTCCCGGCAGGACACCGTAAAGGACGGCCGTCGCGGCCGCGGAAATCAGCGTCGCGACGACAAGGAATCGCTTGCGATATCCCCCCTGGTCGGCCAGCGCGCCGAGAACGGGCGAGCAGAAGGCGACGATCAGCGCCGTCGTCGTGATCGCGTAGCCCCAAAGCGCCTGGCCGCGGACCGAATTAGCGGCAATGGCCTCGGAGAAATACGCCGCGTAAACGAATGTGACGACAAGCGTCGTGAACGGGGAGTTCGCGAAATCGTAGAGCGCCCAAGACCAGATCGCGCGCCGATCAGTGGCCAATCTCAACCACCGTAGTTCGGGTCGCAGTCGTAGGGCAGTACGTACTCGCCGGGCCGTTTCGACCAGCTCATGTAGCGGGCCGCGCGGCCCGCGAAGGTTTCGGGGTCTTCGTAAACCTGTGTCAGCCGCAGTATCGACCCGTCATCGCTGAGCTCGAAGCGCTCCGTCAGATGCAGGTTCGGGCTGTGGTCGAAGCCGTTGTTCATGAACGTGCCGGGTGCTATGTGCGTCGTATCGACGACGAGCGTTTCGCCTTCCCAGCGACCCACGGAATGCCCCGACAGGGAATGCGGAGCATCGGCCGGATGCGCGCGCCCGTCCATGAAGATCACGCGGTAAAGGTCGAAGTACTCCATCTTGAATACGATCAGGTCGCGGCCGGGATAAATCTCCATCGGGAACGGCGCCTGCATGTAGAAAGCGACCGAAGGCGCGCGGCAGGCATTCTCCGGCAGCAGCTCCGCCGAATAGTCGTAATTGCGCGCCGAGGCCAGCGCGCTCTCGCTGAGCGCAAGCCCGCTGAACTCGCCGGCTGCGAGCTCGCCGCCGCCGGCATCGTCGACGAGGACGGCGTCTTCGGGCAGCTGCTCGAGCAGCGCCGCGCCCGAGACGTCGCGCTCGAAGCGCACGGTCCAGAAGCCCGACCAGCGCTCCCTGAAGTCCTCGGGTTGCGCCGGCGAGGCGAGCGGCATCAGAGCCGGAGCCAGCAGGCAAAGAGCAGCGAGCCCGGGCCTTCTCATCGTTCGATGCCGGCCGCCGGCTGCTGGCCGATCAGCTCGCGCCCATCGGCGAAGCTGACGCGATAGACCCGCATCGCGAGCGAGCCGCCGTTGGCGGGGAAGCCTTCGATCACGACCTCGTCACCGGGCATGATGGAATCCTCGGACCAGCCGCGACGCTTGAGGATATTCGGCGAGTTGGTTTCGATCGTCCAGGTCCCCTCGACGCCGTCGGCGCTCGCGCCGGTGAGCCTGATCATTCCATGGGGATTGCGAAACCGGAATTCCTCGACGACGCCGCTGACGCTGACGATACGCTCGCCGTCGTAGTGCACGGCGAAAGAATGATGCGCCCCGGCGACAGCCGACGCGAGCGACAGAAAGAATCCGGCGAGGCATCGGGAGGAAATCGTCATCCACTTCTCCTGCTATCGAGCCGTCAGAAGGGACCGGCCCGCGAACCTGGCGTCCCAGTCCGCAATGACGGACTCATTATAAACGTGCATCGGCACCTTGCCTCCGAGGGCCGCGAGCACGGCGTCGGTCGCCCACGGAACGGCGGGACCGAGCGTGCCGCCTTGATTGGCCGCGATCATGTGCGGACTCAGAATCACGCGATCGTCGGTCGCCAGTATTCTCGCGCCGGGGGCCGGCGGCTCCTCGGGCAAAACGTCGAAGGCCACGCCGCCGAGCCGCTGCGCATCGAGCGCATCGCAAACGGCATCGACGTCGACGATCGCCCCGCGCGCCGTGTTGATCAGCAGCGCGTCCGGTTTCATCAGCTCGAGCCTTGCGCCGTCGATCAGACTCTTTGTTTCGCTCGTAAGCGCGCAGTGAATCGAGACGACATCGGACTGGGCCAAAAGGACATCGAGGGTGACACGTTGCGCGCCGCAGCGCTCGAAGACCGAAGCATCGACATAAGGGTCTGTCGCGAGCAACCGGACCTTCCACGGCGCCATGAGCTCGGCCAGGCGCCGTCCGATTCTCCCGAGGCCCAGGATGCCGAGCGTGATGCCGGGATACCCGTCCTCGCGCCTGCCGAGGTAGGTGCCGCGGAGCTCGTCGCTTCGCCAACCGCCGGCTTTGACGCGGGCATTGCGAATCTCAATTTTCTTCAAGAGCGCGAGCATGAGCGCGACGGTTCCCTCAGCCACACCGCTCCAATTCGCTTCGGTGGGGCAATGCGTGACGAGAACGGTGCGATCGGTGGCGGCGTCGACATCCACGTCGTCGACACCTATCGTGTACTTCGACACGATGCGAAGATCAGGCAGGGCCGCAAGGCGCGCGCGGCCCAGTCTCGTGCCCCTGAGACTCGCCAGCAGCAAGGCATGCACGGGTCTCGCTCCGGCGAGCGCCCGATCGAGATCCTCGTCCTCTCCGACTATGTGAAGTCGGCACCCGGCATCGGCCAGCCGGCGATGCGACTCGCCCGTCGCGTCCTGCGGCCGATAGATCACGACGCCGGGCTTTCGCTCTCGCCTGGTCATGCCGCGAATCATGTCACGGTATTGGACAAGGCGCCCCTGGTTCTACACAATTGGCCCCGCCTACGAGGAGGGGATGCGGTGATCATCAATCGAAAATTCCATACAGTGTGTCTGACACTCGCGCTGTTGGGTCTCGCCCCGGCTGCGGTTGCCCAGCCCGGTATTGAGGAGGAGGTCATCGTCTCTTCACCGCGTGTCGATACGGCGCTCGACCGCGTCGCCGGCGCGATCAGCGTCGTCTCCCAGGATGAGATCCAGCTCGGCCAGCAGCAATTGACGCTCGACGAGTCGCTGGCCCGGGTCCCGGGCGTGTTCATGCAGAATCGGCATAACTTTTCTCAGGCGCTCAGAATCTCGATTCGCGGTTTCGGCGCGCGCTCGCCTTTCGGCATTCGAGGCATCAAGCTGATGATAGACGGCGTGCCCGCGACGCTGCCCGACGGACAGGGCAACGTCGACGAGATCGACCTTGGCTCCGCGGCGCGAATCGAGGTGATCCGCGGTCCGGCAGCTTCGCTCTACGGCTCGGCCGCGGCCGGCGTCATCAGCGTCTATACCGAGGACGGTCTCGACGACCCGTTTGCTCAGGCCCGCGTTTCAGGCGGCCGCTACGGCTACGAGCAATTGCAGTTCAAGACTGGCGGTCAGGCCGGACAGCTCAACTACCTCGGCAGCCTTTCGCTTCTAGATAACGACGGCTATCGCGACAACGCTTACGTCGAACGGCGCGTGCTGAACGGCAAGCTGCGCTACGACATCAACGACTCGTCCGATCTCACGGCGACCGTCAATCTGCTCGACGTGCCGAAGATGGGAGACCCGGGCGCATTGAACGCAGGCGAGCTCGCGACGAATCGTCGCCGAGCCAATCCCGGCGCCCTGACCTTCGACGGCAGCGAGGGCCGCGCGCAGGAACGGATCGGCTTCGTCTACCGCAATGAGCTCGGCGCGAATCACGAGTTCACGCTGCGAAACTACTACAGCTGGCTCGACTTCGAGAACAAGCTGCCTTTCACGGGCGGCGTAGCGAACAGCAACGGCGGCCAGGTCGAGTTCGACCGATCGTTTGCCGGCATCGGAGGGCAATACACGTATACCGGGCAATTGCGCGGTCGCTCCAACCGGCTCATCGTCGGCATGGACGTCGACCGTCAGAATGACGACCGCCGCCGCTACGAGAACCTCGCCGGCGGCAGCCGGGGAGCTCTTACATTCGATCAGACCGAGAAAGTCTCGAGCGTCGGCGTGTTCGCCCAGAACGAGTTCGCGCTGAGCGAGGCCGTCGAGCTGATCGTCGGAGCGCGTTACGATCAGATCGACTTCGACATCAGCGACCGGTTCCTGCTCAACAACTCCGGCGACGACTCGGGCAGCAGCGATTTCAGCGAGACGAGCCACCGGATAGGCCTCTTGTGGACGGTATCGGAGCAGGCCAATTTCTACACGAACTACTCCACCGCGTTCGAAACGCCGACGACCACTGAGTTCGCAAATCCCAGCGGGGGCGGCTTCAACCGGAATCTGACCAGCCAGACGGTGGAAAGCGTCGAGGTCGGCGTGAAGGGAAGACTTGCAACGGATACCCCGTTGCGCTACGACTTCGCGACGTTTCATATCGTCGTTGACGATGAGCTCGTGCCGTTCGAGGTCGACGGCTTCACCGGCCGAACCTTCTTCCAGAATGCCGGCGAGTCCACGCGCGAGGGGTTCGAAGCGGCCCTGTCGGCACAGCTCTTACCGACGCTCAACCTGAGCTTCGCATATAGCTATATCGACGCGAAGTTCGATCGCTTCGAGACGGCGACCGACAGCTTCGCCGGCAGCGAGATTCCGGGCGTGCCCGAAGACCAGATCTATCTCGAGCTCAATTATCGCCACGCGCGGGGCTGGTACGGTGTGCTGGACGCGCTATACGTAAGCGATTTCTACGCCGAAAACGCCAATCTGGTGCGCACGGATTCCTATACCGTGTCGAATCTCCGTCTCGGTTACGATGGTCGCGTTGGCGACTTCGACGTGTCGCCGTTCATCGGCATCTTCAATCTGCTGGACGAGGAATACAATTCGAACGTCCGGATCAATGCCGGCTTCGGCCGATACTACGAGCCGGCTCCGGACCGCAGCGCCTTCGCTGGCGTCACGCTGCGTTACGCTTTCCGCTGAACGCGGTTAGACAGGGTCAGACCCCTTTCAGGTTCCGGTTAGACAGGGTCAGACCCCATTCAGGTTCGGGCTGCGCCCGAACCTGAATGGGGTCTGACCCTTACCACTACTGACCCTTACCACTAGAAGTGGATGACCGACCGGATGCTCTTGCCTTCATGCATCAGGTCGAACGCCTCGTTGATCTCGTCGAGCCCCATCGTGTGCGTGATCATCTCGTCGACCTTGATCTCGCCCTTCATGTACTGGTCGACCATACCTGGTAGCTGACTGCGCCCCTTGACGCCGCCGAAGGCGCTGCCGCGCCAGACACGGCCCGTCACGAGCTGGAACGGCCGCGTGCAGATCTCCTGGCCCGAGCCCGCGACGCCGATGATCGTCGCCTCGCCCCAACCCTTGTGGCAGCACTCGAGCGCCGCGCGCATCAGCTTGACGTTGCCGACGGCCTCGAACGAGTAGTCGACGCCGCCGTCGGTCATGTCGACAATGACCTGCTGGATCGGGGCATCGTGCTCGTTGGGATTGACGAATTCGGTCGCGCCGAGCGACTTCGCCATCGCTTCCTTGTCCGGGTTGATATCGACGGCGATGATCCGGCCGGCCTTCGCCATGACGGCGCCCTGAATGCAGCTCAAGCCGACGCCGCCGAGACCGAAGATCGCAACGGTCGAGCCCGGCTCGACCCTGGCCGTGTTGAGCACGGCGCCGATGCCGGTCGTGATGCCGCAACCGAGCAGGCAGACCTTCTCGAGCGGCGCGGACTTGCTGATCTTCGCGAGCGAAATCTCCGGCAGCACCGTGTACTCCGAAAACGTCGACGTGCCCATGAAATGCAGAATCTGCTTGCCGTTGACCGAGAATCGGCTCGTGCCGTCCGGCATCACGCCCTTGCCCTGCGTCACGCGGATCTTCTGACAGAGATTCGTCTTGCCGGACTTGCAGAATTTGCACTCGCCGCACTCGGGTGTATAGAGCGGAATGACGTGATCGCCGACGGCAACGCTCTTCACTCCCGGACCGACTTCCTCGACGACACCGCCGCCCTCGTGGCCGAGGATCGCCGGAAACGCGCCCTCGGGGTCCGCGCCGGACAAAGTGTAGGCATCGGTATGGCAGACGCCGGTGGCGACGTTTCGCACCAGCGCCTCCCCTTCCTTCGGCGCCTGAACCTCGACATCCTCGATCGACAACGGCTTGCCGGCTTCCCACGCAACGGCGGCTCTGGACTTCATCGGGCTGATACCTCTGATGTTATTGCTTCTAGTTAGAATGCCGATTGTAAGTGTTCGCCTGAAGGGTACAAGCGCCGAATGGCAATCTATCTGGGGTTGGGCTCGAATCGCGGCGACCGCCGCGAGAATCTGCGGCTGGCGCTAACGCGGCTCGAGTCGGAATCGGTCGATGTCGTTCGAGTTTCACCCGTGGTCGAGTCACCGGCGCTGCTGCCGCCCGATGCCGCGCCCGACTGGAACTCACCGTATCTCAATCTCGTTGCCGAGTGCCGCTCTTCGCTCTCGCCCGATGCGTTGCTCGACGCGCTCAAGCAGATCGAGCGGTCGCTCGGCCGCACCGATGTCCGCCGCTGGGCGCCGAGACCGATCGACATCGATATTTTGCTTTTCGATGACGCGCTCATTGCCGACGAGAAGCTGACGATCCCGCACGCGGCCCTGTCCCGGCGACCCTTCGTCCTGACCCCTCTCTCGGCGCTCGCGCCCGGACTTACGATTGCCGGCACGGGCAGGACCGCGCTCGAGCTCAACGCCGAGCTCAACCTGCGGATTCCGCTCTGGATGGGCATCATTAATCTGACGCCGGACTCGTTCTCGGACGGCGGCGCGCACCAGACCTGGCCCGACGTCGAAGCGCTGGTCGACGAGATGACGGCAGCCGGCGCTCATATCCTCGACTTCGGCGCCGAGTCGACGCGGCCCGGCGCAACTGCGCTGACGGCGGCGGAAGAATGGTCGAGGCTCGAGCCG
The DNA here is from genome assembly GCA_035513215.1 of Gammaproteobacteria bacterium. Taxonomy (GTDB): domain Bacteria; phylum Pseudomonadota; class Gammaproteobacteria; order Steroidobacterales; family Rariloculaceae; genus DATCZB01. Next base: position 30,756 of record DATKCK010000053.1, read on the forward strand.
ACGCTTTCCGCCGTCATCGACAAGTATCGCGGCGACGCGCTGGGGCCGAAAATCAGCGTCGACACCTATCACGCCGGCGTCGCCGCGAAAGCGATCGCGCTCGGCGTCGATATCATCAACGACGTCGGCGGATTGCAGCAGCCGGACATGATCGAGCTCGCGGCGGGCAGCGAGATCGAGATCGTCGCGATGCACAACCTCGGCCTGCCGGCCGACCCCGACGTCACATTGCCAACCGACAGTAGCGCTGTCGATCAGATCGAGGATTGGCTCGACGCGCGTCTCGATGCCTGGCGCAGGGCGGGGCTCAGAACGGATCGAATCGTCTTCGATCCCGGCATCGGCTTTGGCAAGAATCCGCTCCAGTCACTCGAGCTGCTGCGCGGGATCGACCGCTTGAACGACAGGGGCCTGAGGCTCCTTGTCGGTCACTCGCGCAAGTCCTTCATGAAACGGTTCGCCGGCGCCGCGAACGACGAGCGCGATCTCGTCACGATCGGAGCCTCGATGGCGCTGATCGAGCGCGGCGTCGATATACTGCGTGTGCATGACGTGCCGGGCCACGCGGCCGCCTACCGCGGGTGGGCTCACATGCGGCAGTCGAAGGAAAGCTGTCGTTCGTCAGGGGAACCTGACGTTGTCAGCCGGCCGCGCTGAACGCCGAGCCTGTGAGCACGGTCAGCAGGCCTTCTGCTTTGTCGAGACTCTCCTGATACTCGGCGTCGACGTCCGAGTCGGCGACGATGCCGCCGCCAGCCCATGCATAGATCGCATCGCCCTCCCGCAGCAGCGTGCGGATCGCGATATTGAGATCCATCCGGCCGTTGAACCCGAGATAGCCGATGCAGCCGCAGTAAACGTTGCGGCGATGCGGCTCGAGCTCGTCGATGATCTGCATGGCGCGGACTTTCGGCGCACCGGTGATCGAGCCGCCCGGGAAGCAGGCCCGCAAGAGATCGAGCGGATGACGGTCCGGCGCGAGCCGACCCGTCACCGTGCTGACCATATGATGCACGTGCGAGAAGCTCTCGATATCGAAGAGCTTCTCGACTGCGACGCTGCCCGGCTCGCACACCTTGCCGAGATCGTTGCGCAAGAGATCCACGATCATGACGTTCTCGGCCCGGTCCTTGGCGCTGTCCGCAAGAGCCTGCCGCATCTGCCGGTCCCGGGCGGCATCCTTCGAGCGCGCGCGCGTACCCTTGATCGGCCGCGTCTCGACCCGGCCGTCCCGAACGTGAAGAAAACGCTCGGGCGACGAGCTCAGGATTTCGCCATACGGCGTTCGCATGAACGCCGAGAACGGCGCTGGGCTGACCGTCCGCAGCACCTCGTAAGCGTTCCACGCATCACCGCTGACCGTCGCCTCGAAGCGCTGGGCAAGATTGACCTGATAGCAGTCGCCGCGCCGGATGTGGTCCTGCACGGCGGCAAAGGCGCGAGCGTAGGCTTCGCGCTCGAAATTCGAGCGCACGTTCGAGATCACCTCGAAAGCCGCCGTCGGCCGCGCCGGCGACGACTCGCCGAGGCAGAGCAGCTCGGACCAGCGCTCGCGCGTCGCGTCGTCGCGGTCCGCGCCGACGAGGAAACTCCGCCGCTCGCGATGATCGACGACGAAGGCCCAGTCGTAGATCCCGACCGCCATGTCGGGAAATGCGATATCGGGCTCGGCCGATGCCGGCAGGCGCTCGAAACGGCGCCCGAGATCGTAGGAGAAACAGCCGATAGCGCCGCCCGAGAACGGCAGATCGCCGATCGTCGGCTCGAAGTCGCCGAGCGCGCGGGCGAGGAGCTTGAGCGGATCGTCGCGAGAGGATTCGACGCCGCGGCGCGATCGAATCTCCGTGACCTCGCCGCGCGTCGTCAGCGTGATGGATGGATCCGCCGCGAGGATGTCGTAGCGGCCTCCGAATCTGCCCTGCCCGCTGTCGAGGTAGACGCACCACGGTAAACTCAGCAGATTCCGGCACAATCGCGCGGAATCGGGCCGGTAGTCGAGTTCCTCGAAATCGGTCAAGGCTTGCGCCTCCGTTGGCGGTGAATCAGCATTGTCTCAAACCGGTATGAGCGACTCCAGCCGATGAC
>DATKCK010000054.1:0-9678 GCA_035513215.1 Gammaproteobacteria bacterium
AACTCGAGCGTCGGATCCGTCGCGAGCGCCTCGCGATAGCGCGCGATCGCCTCGTCCCACAATTCGCGCCTCTCGAACGCCATCGCGCGCACTTCCGCCATCATGATCGAGTTCATCAGGCTGCCCTGCTCGGCCTGGGCCAGGCCGTCCTGCGCAACGTCCGAGCCCGGCCGCATCGCGAGCGCCTCGCCGAAGACCTCGGCGGCGCGGTCGAAGCGCTCGGAGTCGAGCGCCGTGAAGCCCTCCGTTATCAATGTGTCGAAGCGATTCTCCGCGATTCGGCCCGTCACCGTCTGCAGCGCCGACCGGGCCGGCTCCCAGCTCGAATCGATGGCGAGCGCTTCGCGGTAGGCCTCGGCCGCAGCCTCGTCGTCTCCGGCGATAGCGAGCGCATCCCCGCGGCGCATGGCATCGAGAACGCCGGGCAGCTTCTCGGCCCTGGCCTGGCCCGCAAGCGCGCGCTGATCGTCCGGATCGACGGTCAGGACCAGCGCGAACTGGTTGCGGGCGAGCTCGGGGTTGCCGGCGTCGATCGCCGCGTCGCCTGCCGCGAGCGCGTTGGTCATGATCTGGTCGGACCGGCGAAAGAGCGTTTCTCCCGTCTCGAGCGCGAGCTCGTACTGAGTCACGGCTTCGGTCACCTCGCCTGCCAGCAACGCCTCGTCGGCGAGCCTCGCCGCCGTCTCGTACGCCTCCCAACCGGCCTCGCCCCAGCTCGCGGCCGAGCGCCCTTCGAGCTCGAGCCTTTGCTCGAGCAACTGGGCAAGCAATTCCTCGGCCTGCTCGCGCAGCGCTTCGCGCTCCTCGCGGCTCAGAGGCGGCGGCGCGGGTTCGGCAACGGTGGCGGCGCGCTGTGTGCCGACAGCCGCCTCGTCGCGAGCCTGCTCCTCGGCGACGCGATTCGGCAGCCAGACGAAAACCGCGATCGCAGCCGCGACCAGTATCGTGCCGGCGGCGCCGATCAAGAGGCCTTGGCCAAGACGCGGCGCGGCGGCGCTCGCAAAGGCTTCGCGCTCCGGCGCTCGCCTGCGGACGGGCGTGACCGTCGTTTCCGCTCGATCCGGGTCTGGCCTGAAGTCACTCATTCGCGGTCTCGTTCGATCTCCTGAGCGATTTTACGACAGCCTCGAACTGCGAAAGGTCCGGACGCGCGCCGCGATCGGACGTTGCGAGGCACTCACCGACGAGCCGAATCAAAGGCCCGGCCGACGCCCGCGCCGCTTTCGGGTCGCCGGTTCCGGGCGGCGCGCCGAACAGCAACTCGTGCACCAGGCAAGCGAGCGCATAGACGTCGTCGGCCGGCGCGACCGGCCCGTCGCGGCGGCTCGGCTCGATGACAGCTTCGGTCATGCCGCCCCTGCTGAAGCGGCTGCCCGCCGGTTGCGCCGAGGCGAAGTCCGTCAGGCGCGCGCGATCCTCGGCGTCGAGCAATACGTTTCTCGCCTTGAGGTCGCGATGAACGATGCCGTGCCGATGCACGAACCCGAGCGCCTCGATGACGTCCGCCAGCGGGCCGAGCCAGTGGGCGGGCGCGAATCCCGCGAGACTCACCAGATCGCCACCCGAGAGGTACTCGAGGACGAGGAAGCTGCCGGCCTCGGACTCGATGAGCTCGCGCACGGCGACGATATTCGGATGACGGAGCATCGAGAGCATCTCGAACTCGGCGCGGACCGAATCCCGCGTGCCGATCTTGACGACATGCAGGCCGCCGGCGCCGTCGGCGGCGAGCCAGACCCGCGCCTTCGAGTCGAGCGCGCGCTCGAGCCGGTAGCGCCCGACGACCGTGCCAGCGGTTCCGGGCCCGGCGTGGTCAGTCCTGGAAATGCCGAGCTCGGGCGGCCGGCCCTCAGGCGTCCGCTTCGGTGCCCCCGCCCGCATCGCGTGCCGCCTCCTCGGCTTCCGACCCGGAGCCGGGGTTCGACGCCGAATTCGTCGAGGCCGGCGCTTCCGTGGCCGGAGCCTCCGCTGCGGGTGCGACCTCGGCCTCCGCGGCGGGCGCGACCTGGGCCTCCGCGGCGGGCGCGGCCTCGGCTTCCGCAGGCAGCGGGACCCCGGCCGGCGCGGCCTCGGCCTCCGGCGCAGGTTCGGGCTCGGTGTAGACGTCGATGTCCTCGGGCACGAAGCCGGTCTCCGAGACGAAAAGCTGCTGGAGCAGTTGCCGCCATTCGTCGTATTGCGCGTCCGCGGTGCCGGTCAGCCGATGCTGCGTCCCCTGAATCTCGACGACCAGAGGCTTGACGTCGTCGTCGAAGCTCTCGGACAGCTCCCTGAGACTCTGCGTATAGAGCATCCGCTCCTGGCGACGGACGGCGCCGGCACGCAGCAGGTCGCCGCCGATATAGATACCGGCATCGGCAATCACGCGGTCGGCGAAGTTGTCGTTGTTGTTGCTGCCATAGGCGATCGACATCGCAATCGTCAGGGCGCCGAGCGCCGTCCTGAGCTTCGCCGCACGCGCGGCTTCCTGAAGCCTGATCGAGTCCTCGCGCGAGAACTCGCGCCAGCCGTCGTAGGGCTTGGACGCCTCGAGCTGGAACTCCTCATAGTAGGTGTCGAGCGTCTCGAAGAAGACGCGCTCGCGCTGGCGAACACTGCGCGTGCGGCCGAGCATCGGGTCGTCCGTCGCCGGGAGGCGCACGACGTCGAAGGAGCCGTTCCTCTGCTCTTCGACGTAACCGTCGAATGCGTCGGGGCTCAGCTCGTTGGCGTACCGAAGCTCTGCGACCGATCGGATCCGCGCGACATCTTCGGGCGACAGCTCGGCCCTCAACGCGGCGAGGTCGTTCGCGATCTCGTTGTACACGTCCTGATAAGGATCGAGCTCCGGATACCGCTGTCGGTTATAGGCGCCCGCCGTCGTCTCGAGATCGTAGTTGTCGTCGAGCCAGACATGGCCGCTCGCGTCCGTGGCAGTCACGTGAAGATCCACGATATGGCCGTCCGATTGCAGGATCTCGGCGGCGACATTGAGATCCGCGGCATTCGAGACGCGCGGCGTGACCCAGACCGAGCCCCAGTGACCGCTCTTTTCCAGCGTCTCCCTGAGCGAGACGGCGAGCATCACGGCCTCGGCGCGGCGAATCTGCACGAAGGTGCCGTCGCGCAGCAGCTCCTCGAGCAGGTCCCGGTCGACCTCGCCTTGCGGCACGCCCGAATCGAAGAGAACGACGCCGATGTCGAGCAGTTGCTGCTCCGCGTAGGGCGACTGCGGCTGCACGAGCGCCACGGAATGCGGTACCAGGACCTCGGAGGTCGAGCAAGCCCCGAGACCCGCCGCCAGGATCGCCAACCAAGTCCAGTGCCTCATTCGTCTCTCCGTTCCCGCCTGCGCCGGCCGGTTATCGCCGCGCAAGGATTCTCCGATACTCGTTATATTCTTCCCAAAGCGCCGCCTTGAGGAACGGATCCTCTTCAAGCGTCGCGATCTCGCAAAGCTGGCGCGCGACGATGTCCTCGTCGTCGCAGCCTTCGACCGGATTGCCGCCTCTCAGCGCCTCGACATCCGGAATCTCGTCGGGATCGACGCGGGCAAGCTCGCGGCGCTCGTCCTCGACGTCCTCCGCGCTCGACCCCGGCAATCCTTCACCGTTGCCGGTTTCGATCGCTGCGTCGGCCGACTCCCCGGCGCCGCGGCGCGCGAGCTCCTCCTGCTCCTGACCGAAAGTCTCGTCGAAATCCTCGAGCGAGCGCTCGAACGCATCCTCGGAGTCGCTGCCGCTGCCGCCACGCCCGGTCTGGCCGAAGACCTCGTTGAAGTCTTCGGAACCGCCGCCGCCACCGCTTTCGCCGTCGCCGCCCTGCTCGCCTTCGCCCGCCTGGCTCCCGCCAGGCCCGCCTTCGGCGTCGGCGACCGTACCGCCGTCGCCCGACTCGTCCTGCCCCGGCTGGCCGCCGTCGCCCGACTCGCCGACGGTCTCTCCACTGTCACCGCTGCCGCTGCCGCTTTGGGACGGCCGCGGAACGCGCGAACCGCCGCCCGCCGTGCCGCCGCCGGCCGTTTGAGACCCGCCGGATTGCGAGCCGCCCTGCTGTCCTTGCTGTCCTTGCTGTCCCTGGCTGCCCTGCTGTCCCTGGCTGCCCTGCTGTCCCTGCTGCCCCTGCTGACCCTGGCTGCCGCCCGATGAGCCCTGCTGACCGCTCGGCGACGGCGGCGGCGGCATCGGGAACTGGGAACCGCTGCTGCCGCCGCCCTGGGGCATCGGCGATTGCGTGGGGCAGCCCGCGACGAAGACGGCGGCCGCAGCAAGCAAAGCGATGCGAACGGTGCTGATCGGAAATCTCGGCGAAATGTTCGTTCGGTTCATATCCATTGGATTCGATCCCCGGCGTCTGAGTTCACGCAAATCCGTATCGCGGTTCATTCGATCGCGTCGTGGCGCGCAATCCCGCTTATTGCATAACGTACGGCGCACCCGGCCGTTGACGTCGGCTCCCGATCGGCAGAGCTGCTAAGATGTCGCCACTGTTTGACCTGCTACGCTACACCTCATCGCCAGAGACAGCCTTATGAGAACCATAACACCGATCATGGCCCTCCTTCTATGTATTCAGGGAGCCCCGGCGTTGCCGCAGGGTGCCGCCGATCTACTGCCGCGAACGCCGGCCCCGGCGGGCGCCGAGGTCTATATTCAGTCGCCGGCCAACGGCGCCGAGGTCACCTCTCCATTCACGGTGAGATTCGGCCTGAGCGGCATGGGCGTTGCGCCGGCCGGCGTCACGGCCGAAAACACGGGACACCACCATCTTCTGATCGACGTCGAGACGCTGCCGCCGGACAATCTGCCGCTGCCCGCGACCGACCAGGTGCGCCATTTTGGGATGGGCCAGACCGAGACCGAGCTCGAGCTGCCTCCGGGCCAACATACGCTACAGCTGGTGCTCGGCGACGCGCTGCACATTGCGCATCAGCCTCCGGTTCGTTCCGAGAGGATCACGATCACCGTCGTCGAGTAACGGCCGCCGCTCGCGCGGTCGTCCAACAACAATGAGCATACGCGAAGATTTCGTCGCGACAGTCGGCAACACTCCACTGATCAAGCTGCGCAAGGCATCCGAGCTGACCGGATGCGCCATCCTCGGCAAGGCCGAGTTCCTGAATCCGGGCGGCTCGGTCAAGGACCGCGCGGCCAAGCACATCGTGCTAGACGGCGAGAAGAAGGGACTGATCGAGCGCGGCGGATTGATCGTCGAAGGCACGGCCGGCAATACCGGCATCGGTCTCGCGCTCGTCGGCAACTCGCGCGGCTACCGCACGCTGATTCTGATGCCGAACACGCAATCGCAGGAGAAGCAGGACGCGCTCAGGCTCTGCGGGGCGGAGCTTCGGACCGTTCCCGCCGTGCCGTATCGCGACCCGAACAACTACGTGCACATCGCCGAGAGGACGGCCGAGGAGCTCAAACGCACCGAGCAGCACGGCGTTCTCTATGCGAATCAGTGGGACAATCTCGCGAATCGCGAGGCGCACCTCGACGGCACCGGCCCCGAGATCTGGGAGCAGACGGGGGGCCGCGTCGACGGATTCGTCTGCGCCGTCGGCACGGGCGGCACGCTGTCGGGTGTAGGCGCCTACCTCAAGCAGAAAAATCCGAACGTCGTGATCGCGGCGGCCGATCCGCTCGGCGCCTGTATCTATAGCTGGGTGAAAACGGGCGAGCTCAAGTCCACCGGCAGCTCGATCACCGAGGGCATCGGCCAGGGACGCGTGACCGGGAACCTCGCGGAAGCCAGAATCGACGACGCGTATCAGATTCCGGACACCGAGATGCTGCCCGTCGTCTACGACCTGCTTCAGCACGAAGGCCTGCTGATGGGCGGCTCGACCGGCATCAATGTCGCCGGCGCCATTCGTCTCGCCAGGGACCTCGGTCCCGGCAAGACGATCGTGACCGTGCTTTGCGACTCGGGTCAGCGCTATCAGTCGAAGCTCTTCAATCCCGACTTCCTGAGCGCGAAGGGCCTGCCGCTGCCGCCGTGGCTCGTCTGATTTGGGGTCAGACCCCTTTCAGGTTTGGACGGCGTCCAAACCTGAAAGGGGTCTGACCCCAAATCGGACCGCAAATCGGACCGCGTTACTCGGACCCCGTTACTCGAGCTCCTCTGCCGCGTTATTCGTCGCGCGCTCGCAGTCGGGCGCGAGGCGGGCACGCTGGAGCGCGGCCAGGCCGCGTGGACCCTCGCCGTCGCGGCTCGCCTCGGCGAGCTCGTTGAGGCCGCGGCAGGCCGTCAAGAGCTCGAGCTCGGCGGCTTCGAGCGCGGCATAGCGGCCGCTGCCGGGGGTCTCGTCATCGATCGCAAGCGCTAACGCGGTCGCGATCTCGTTCTGACGGCGAAACACAGATTCGACATAGTCCGGGAAGGCATCGGAGCGGACGCGCAGACGCTCGCCGTCGACGGTCGTGACGGCGCAGCCCGCGGCGAGCACGACGATGACGGCCGAGGACAGGATCACGCGCATCGGCTCATTCTACGAGCGGCCGTTGATTCGGGCCCGATATGCGATAATGCGGCGCCGCCGAGAGCTCAGACGGACTGCATGTCAGCAACCTTCCCCCACGCGATCCATAACCAGCCGCGTCTGGACGAGGCTATCGATCGAGCCATTGGCTGGCTGGACCGCGAGCAGCAACCCGAGGGTTACTGGGTCGGAATGCTCGAATCGAATCAGTGCATGGAAGCCGAATGGCTGCTGGCGATGCACTTTCTGGGCCACGAGCACCCGCGCAAGAGCGACATCGTCGCGACGATCCTCGCGGCCCAGCGCGAGGACGGGTCCTGGGAGAGCTATTTCGACGCGCCGGCCGGAGACATCAACAGCACGGTCGAGTGCTATGCCGCGCTGCGCTCGGTCGGATTCCCGCCCGACGACGAGCGCCTGAGTCGGGCGCGCGAATGGATCTTCGCCCGCGGCGGGCTGCCTAAGATCCGCGTCTTTACCCGTTACTGGCTGGCCCTGATCGGCGAGTGGCCGTGGAAGCGAACGCCGAATCTGCCGCCCGAGGTCATTGCGAATCCGCGGTGGTTCCCGTTCAACATCTACAATTTCTCGAGCTGGGCCCGCGCCACGCTGTTGCCGCTGGCCGTGCTATCGGCAAAGCGCGCCGTCAGGCCGCTTCCGCGCGAGCGCCGGCTCGACGAGCTCTTTCCGGACGGCCGCGACAAGATGGACTACCGGCTGCCGCACGACAATCCGATCTTTTCGTTCAAGCGCCTGTTCCTGCTCACCGACCGGCTCCTGCACCTTTACCAGGCGATCGGCTTCACGCCGTTTCGCCGGCTCGCCGTCCATGCCTGCCTCGAATGGATCCTGAGGCACCAGGATGCCGACGGCGCCTGGGGCGGCATTCAACCGCCCTGGGTTTACAGCCTGATGGCGCTCAACGTCGAAGGCTACCCGCTCGATCACCCGAGCGTGCGCGACGGCCTCGAGGCGCTCGACGCTCACTGGTCTTACGAGCGCGACGGCAGCCTCCATATACAGGCCAGCGAGTCGCCGGTCTGGGATACGTTTCTGTCGCTGCTCGCGCTCGAGGACTGCGCGCAGGAAATCGATGGCGCGTATCGGCGGGGGCTCGACTGGGTGCTTGCGCACGAGAACAGCTATCGCGGCGACTGGTCGCAAAAGAATCCCAGGCTCGCGCCGGGCGGCTGGGCCTTCGAGCGGGCGAACCTGCATTATCCCGACATCGACGACACTTCCGTTGCACTGATCGTTCTAGCGCGCCTGCCCCAGGCGATCCGCAACAAACCCGAGATCAAGTCGGCGATCGATCGCTCGCTGGCCTGGGTACTCGGCATGCAGTGCAAAAAGGGCGGCTGGGCGGCTTTCGATCGCGACAACGACAAGCTCATCATTACGATGATCCCGTTCTGCGATTTCGGCGAGGCGCTGGACCCGCCGTCGGCCGACGTGACGGCGCATGTCGTCGAGGGGCTCGCGTATCTGGGGTTCGATCGGACGCACCCGGCGGTCGAGAAGGCTTACCGGTTTCTGCGCGCCGAGCAGGAAGAGGACGGCAGCTGGTTCGGGCGCTGGGGCGTCAACCACATCTACGGCACGGCAGCCGTCCTGCCGGCGCTCGCCGCGCTCGGCGAGGACGCGACCGTGCCGCACGTCAAGCGCGCCGCGGACTGGATCGCCGCGCATCAGAACCGCGACGGCGGCTGGGGCGAGACCTGCGCTTCCTACATGGACGACCGGCTGCGGGGCCAGGGACCGAGCGCGGCATCGCAGACGGCCTGGGCCATCATCGCCCTGACCGCGAGCGGCAGCGAGGCCTACCTGTCACAGGTTCGCGCGGGCTTGAGCTACCTCACCCGCACGCAGCGGGAAGACGGCACCTGGGACGAGCCTTACTACACGGGGACCGGATTCCCGGGATACGGCTTCGGCGCAAGGCTCGACTTCCGTGACGAGAGGACGCGCCGACGCATTCATCAGGGCACGGAGCTGCAGCGGGGCTTCATGATCAACTACAACATGTACCGGCACTATTTCCCGCTGATGGCGCTCGGACGCGCTCGTCGATTCTTAAACGAAATTCGACAATAGGAAAAGGACGAGAAGGATGCTGAAAGAATTCAAAGAGTTCGCAATGCGCGGCAATGTCATGGACATGGCCATCGGCATCATCATCGGCGCTGCTTTCGGACGGATAGTCACCTCGCTCGTCAACGACGTCGTCATGCCGCCCATTGGTCTGCTCTTGGGCAACCTCGATTTCAGCAGCCTGTTCATCGATCTCAGCGGCAGCGACTACGCGTCGCTTACCGCCGCCGAGGAAGCCGGCGCGCCGATCATCAAATACGGACTTTTCATCAACAACATTCTCGACTTCGTCATCGTGGCCTTCGCCATATTCCTCGTCATCCGCACTATGAACCGGCTCAAGAGGAAGGAAGAAGCGGCGCCGCCGGCACCTGATCAGCCATCGGCCGAGGCGAAGCTCTTGATCGAAATCCGCGACGTGCTACGTGAGCAACGCTGATCCTCGCGGGCAGCTCGTGCCCGTCCTGGCACTGCTGGCGACGGGCATCGCGCAGGCACAGTCGATCGAACTGATCGACGCGGACTTGCGCCGATGGACCGTGGAGAACACCGAGGCCGGCAATTTCCGGATCGTCGACGGCACGCTCGAGGTGCGGGAGCATGAAGGTTGGCTCAAATCGGCCGAGCGCTACGGCGATTTCGAGCTCGTCGCGGAGTTTCGCTTCATGACGGACGACGCCGACAGCGGGATCTTCGTCCGCGCGCGCGGCGAGAGCGAGTTCGTCCGCGGTTGGCCGAACTTAAGCTACCAGGTTCAGTTGCGTAATCCGCTCGGCGACAGCCCGTTCCCGCCGGTCGGGGGCATCTTTCGCCACGGCATGGCCGGCGGGGAGACGGAATACGACGAGGACCTGGCGCGCCGGTCGTCGCTGCCGACCGGTGAGTGGCAGACCCTGACCGTGCGCGTCGAAAGCGAATCGCTCGTCGTCGACCTCAACGGCGCCGTCATCACGCGCGCCGGCGGCCTCGCCAACGACACCGGCTTCATCGGCATCCAGGGCGAAACCGGCACGCTCGAGTTCCGCTCGATCCGCCTGCGCCAACTGTAGAACATCCGGGTCAGGGTGCCGATGGGGGTGCCGATGGGGTCAGACCCCTTCAGGTTTTGACTCGGTCAAAACCTGAAG
>DATKCK010000055.1:0-21856 GCA_035513215.1 Gammaproteobacteria bacterium
CTGGACGCTTCGCATGACGCTGACGACCCAGCCGGACTACGAGATCCTCGAGTACTCCTGTCACGAAGGGAATTTCTTCGTCGCGAGCGCGCTTCGAGCCGAGAAGCGTTATCAGGAAAGTGTCGCCGAGGCGATCGCCAACGGCGAGCCTGTCCCTGAGCGCGCACCCACCGCAAGCGGCGGCTTCAGCGAGATCTACACGCCGCCGTCGAGCGACGAAGCCTTCGACGTCAACACCGGCGAATAACGGCATGAGCGGAATGGGAGCGAAATGGAGCGAAATGGGGTCAGACCCCTTTCAGGTTCGAGTGAACCTGAAAGGGGTCTGACCCCATTTCGCCCACCTGCGCCCCCACCCCGTCGTAACTACCAGCGATCGCCAGGCGTCCCAGTGTTAACAGGGGAAGCCTCGAGGAGGCAGTCATGAGAATCTCAGGATCCATCCGGTCCGTCGGACTTGCCGTTTTCGCCTGCGTGCTCGCCGGATGTGAGAGCCAGGCTCAGCAGCGAGAGAGCGAGCTGCGCGAGCTCAGCGGATTCACCGGCATCCATGCCGGTGGCGGCATCGATCTCCACGTGCTGCAGGGAGCGGACTTTCGGGTCGAGATCACTGAAGGCGATCCCGCGGATCTCGTCACCGAGGTCAGTGGCACGACGCTCGAGATTCATCCGCGACGAGGTCTCGGCGGTTTCTTCAACTGGGGCGCCGGCCACGAGGTGTCAGTCACTCTGCCCGTACTCGAGACGCTGCGCGCCGGGGGCGGCACCGATGTCGAGGTAAGCGGCGAGATCGGCGGCGAGAGCTTGCAGCTCGCCTCCTCGGGCGGCAGCGACATCGAGATCCGGGTTGCCGTCAGGCACCTCGAGGTCGACGTGTCCGGCGGTTCCGACGTCGATCTGTCGGGCACCGCGGATTCGGCCACGCTGAAAGCCAGCGGAGGCAGCGACCTCGATGCTGCCGGTTTCCGGGTCCGGGATGCGCGCGTCGAAAGCAGCGGTGGCTCGGATATCGTCATCGGTGTCGAAGAGCGGCTCTCGGGCAGCGCTTCCGGCGGCAGCGATATCGTCTACAGCGGCAACCCGCGAACGGTCGACGTCGACACGAGCGGCGGCTCCGATCTTACTCGGCGCTAGCGCCGCCGGCACGCCGGCTGCCACGCCCGACACGCGACGGCCGTCCGCGAGCTCGATCGACGGGTCGCGATCTTCTTTCGCCGGGCGCAAGATGTGCCGGCAATGGGCAGAAATCGATGCATGCGCGCGGCCGGCCGAATCACCGGCGTCGTCGCGGCGCTCGCCGTGGCCGGCTGCGCGCGGCCGCTCGACCTCGACGGCGCGCTCAGCGTCGTTGCGTTCGAGCTTCAGCCGAGCGGGCGAATCATCGTCGATGTCGAGCTCAATGGACGCGGCCCGTACCGTTTTGCCGTGGACACGGCGGCGACCGGTTCATTTCTGTTCGCCCGGGCGCGGCGCGAGCTCGCGCTCGAACCCGTGCCTGCCATCACGGCGACGGTGCATGGCGCCGTCGCATCGGGCAGCTTCCCGGTCGTCGATATCGAGCGCCTCACGCTCGGGCGCGAAACCTGGACCGGCGCCCGGCTGATCGCACTCCCCGGCGACACCGGAGCAACGGCGACGATCGACGGCGTGCTCGGCGCCGACTTCCTGCGCCGCTATGTCACCGCTTTCTCGGCGCGCGAGCGAAGCCTGCGCCTCTATGCGCCGGACACGGTCGACGCAGTGACCTATCGCGAATGGGCGACGATCGCGCTCGAGCCGAAGTTCATCGGCGAGAGCGAGGAGCCTTTGCACTTTCTCGAGATCGCAATCGCCGGACGCAGCGTGCCGGCCCTGTTCGATCTCGGCGCCGGTCTCAGCGTCCTGAATCCGCCCGCCGCGCAAGTCCTGCGTCTTTCGACGGCCCGCGACGGCGAATCGGGCGAATTCTCGGGTGCCGTCGGGAACGTACCCGTACTGGCGCAGTTTCGCACGCAACAGGTGCGGACCGGACGCGTCCGGTGGCGTAACGAGACCTTCCTGATCACGGACCTCGAGATCTTCGAAACCCTGCAAAGTGCCGACAGCCCGCTCGCCATTCTCGGCTCGGGGCTATTCAATCAGCGCGACTTCATCATCGATTTCGCGCGCAGCCGCCTCCTGGTCCGCGCCTCGATGACGGAGATCGAGCAATGACACCGGGGTCAGACCCCTTGGGGTCTGACCCCATTACATCGCCATTACATCGGCCCCCATTGCATCGAGCGCAGCGGCGTAAGCTGCCAGCGCTTCCTCGAGCGAGCGCTCGTCAGGCTGGGTTGCGCGCGTCTCGGCGGCGAGCGCGGAACGCGCGAGCAGCGCGTAGAGCCATTCCGCGCCCCGATAGAAGTCTCCCGATACACCGGCGGCATCGAAGGTCGCCGCGATCTCGGCCATCTCGCCCGTGAACCGCTCGGCCGTGGCCGCGAGGAACGGCACACGGCGGGCGATCCGGCTCCCTGCTTCGGGCTGGCTCGACTCGAGCTCGCGCATGAGCTCTCGTTGCACGCCGAGACGGCGTGCAGCGAGCAACAGATTGGCATAGAGCGCATCGACGCCCTTGTTCATCGCCGCATAGCACATCTTCAGCGCCGAAGCCCTGCCGATCCGGTCACCCATGTCGATCATGGCGAGCTCCGGGACGTCGAGCCCGAGCACGGCCTGACGGTCTGCCCCGGAGACATAGAAGCGCGTCGGGCTCGCGGTCTTCGGCTTCGGCGCCGGACCCACGATACCGATATCGATGAAGCGGGCCGGGCCGCCCGCGAACAGCGTCTCGATGCTCCGGACGGTGACCGGAGAGACCGCGTTGCAATCCGCGTAAACGATCTCGCGCCCGCGTGCCCGAATGATTGCGGCCGAAGCTGCCGCGAAATCGCACGCCGCGGCCGGTGGCAGGATCGAGAGCAACAGCTCGGACTCGCCGATCAGCCGGTCGTGCGACCCGAGGTCGTCGAACCCGGCGCCGGTCGCGAGCGCCCGGCTCGCCGCCGAACGCCCAGCGAGCGCCGTGACGACCCGGTAGCCGGCGCGACCGAGCACGGCGCCGACGGCGCTGCCCATGTCGCCGGTCCCCAGAATGCCTATCGTTCGCATCGCTTCGTCCTCGCTCGAAATCCGCCGATTCCGACAAGCTTATAGCGCAGCAGCACGCCGAGACGCCGGTGGACGTAAGCCAGCCGGCAGGGTAATTTAGTGCCCATCGTGGGCCGTTTCGAGTGATTGCCGGCCGTTCAGGAGGGGAAATGCACGCGAATACGTTCAACAGGCGAGGCAAGTTGCTGACTGCCGGCGCCACGCTCTGCCTGGCAGCAGCCTGCGGGCAGAACGAAGAGGCCTCGGTTGGGGCCGATACCGCCGATGCCGGCGGCAGCGGTAGCGCCGTCATGGCCGACGTCAATTCGATTCGCGGCGAGCCGAGCGAGGCCAACCACTTCATCAGGACCCCGGAAGGCTGGCAGCACCCGATGACCGAATGGGGCGATCCCGACATTTCGGCCACGCTCGACATGATGCAGGCAGCGGGCGTGCCGCTCGAGCGTTGCGCCAACCGTTTCGGACGTGGCGGCGTGCGCGAGTGCGACATGAACAAGGTCTGGAACACCGAAGCGGAATATGAAGAGGCGGTGGCGCAGGCCGAGGGCCGCGTCGACACCAGCACGCAGGCGCTCGAGGAAGGTAATCTCGGCCTTTCGATTCGCACAGGCCTGACCGACCCCAACATCCCGCAGCGCCAGACCAACCTCATCGTCGACCCGCCGAGCGGCCTGCTGCCGCACCTGACGCCGTCGGCCAAGGAACAGGCGCATCTGATGGGCAGCGACTGGTCACTGCCCGGCGAGACGATCAACTTCCAGGACCAGTCCGATTTCGATAGCTGGGACCGCTGCATCACGCGCGGCCTGCCGTCGATGATGATGCCTTACCGCTACAACGGCGGCTTCAAGATCCACCAGTCGCCGGGCCACGTCGTCTTCGATATCGAGATGATTCACGAAGTGCGCGTCATTCCCGTTCACGATGCGCCGCCGCTCGACGACGAGATCCGCCAGCATCTCGGCGAATCGCGCGGCTACTGGGACGGCATGACGCTCGTCGTCGAGACGACGAACTTCGATGCCGACCCGTCGATCAACCGGCCGCTAATCAACCTCGCCGTCGTCGGCTCGCCGCCCGGCAATCGCTTCCCGGTCAGCGGCCAGATGAAGATCACCGAGCGCGTGACGCGTCTCAACGACGAAGTCTGGCTCTATGAGATCACGACGGAGGATCCCGAGGTGCTCGAGGGGCCGTTCACGGTCCGTTACCCGCTGAGGCACGATCCCGAATACTGGTGGCCCGAGTACGCGTGCCACGAAGACAATACGATCGTGCCGAACTACGTCTCGGCGAACCGCGCCGAGCGCGCGAATCCGGCGCCCGAGCCGCCGCAGGAACCTCAGCAGGTCGGCGAGGAGGTCGCCGAGATGCTCGATGGCCGCTGGATCGGCCAGCCGGACGTCCACACGATCGACTACCAGATCGAGGTCGAGTTCACCGACAACGGCGACGGCACGGTCAACGGCAGGCTCATCGGCACGACGCTTGCCGAGGGCAACATCGACCGGCCGCTTCGCAATTTCCAGATCGCGGACGGTAATATGACGTTCACGTTCCCGAACGCCGACCCCTGGAGCTACTCGGGCTCGATCAGCCTCGAAGACGAAGCCATCAACGGGTTTTCGAGCAGCGCACAGGGCGGCGTGGAACTGAACTTCCGTCCTGCGAACTAAGCTGAAGGGGGTCAGACCCTTCGGGTCTGACCCCATGCGCAACGTGCGGGGGGATACCATGAAGAAGCTGCTGGCGGTCGTATTTGCGCTCGGCGTCACCGTGGCGGCGCAAGTCGCGCACACGCAGCCTTCCGATCCGGCCGCCGGTCTCATCGGCTCCTGGATGCTCGTCGCCGCGGAACGCGGGGGCAACGGCGATGAAGCCGAGCCACTGCGCGGCGTGCGCGGGCTCCTCGTCATCGACGGCGCCGGCAACGTGTTCGAGTTCTTCAGCACGGCGACCCGCGACGAGCCCGAATCGCCGCAGATTGACCCGCAGCGCACCTTCGCCACTTTCGGCGGATTCTGGGGACGCTACGAGGTCGATGCAGCCACAGGCCGACTCGACTTCGAGGCCGAGGCGGGCGTCAGCCCGAATGTACGCGGCCTGTCGTTTTCTAGAAGCTACGAGCTCGACGGCGACCGGCTCGTGCTGACCTCGGGCAACGAACCTCAGGCCCAGGCCGATACGAGCTGGACCTGGAGCCGCCTGCCGATCGTCGAGCACCTGAGCCCGGCCTACGGCGAGGTCGTCGGATTCTGGCGCCATGTCGAGGAGCGCCGCGTCGATACGGCCACGGGCGAGATTCAGAACTCCAGCCAGCGCGCGCCGAGCGTCATCGTCTATACCCCGAGCGGGTTCGCCGGCGTCCACTTCCCGTCGCTCGGCCGCGAACCGTTCGCCGGCCCCTTGCCGACCGCGGAGGAAGCGCGCGAGGGGCTGCGCGGCTACATCGGCTATTTCGGCTCGCTCGGCGTCTATCCCGGCGAGGTCTCGCACAACGTCCTCGCCGGCATAAGCCCGGGAACCGGCGCAATTCTCAGGCGCTATGCCGAGATTACGGGCGATGAGCTCATCGTGACGTTGCAGGGAACGGCCGGGGCGGACCCGAACGATCCGCCGCGCACGGTCACCGAGGTCGTGCTGCGCCGGCTTAGCGGGGCCGAGGACATGTTGCCGCCAACGCCCTGACCGAACCCGTGCCGGCGACAGGCCAGCGCCCGCCCGGGAAATCGGGCTTAGCCTGGTGCGGACGAGGCGGCCGATCTCGGCAGCCCTGCCCCCTTGAGACTCGCCGCGATCTCATCGAGTATCGCCGGGTCGTCGATCGTCGCCGGCATCGTCCACGATTCACCGTTCGCGATCCTTCGCATGACGCCGCGAAGCACTTTGCCCGAGCGCGTCTTCGGCAGGCGCTTGACGACGACGGCTGTCTTGAATGCCGCCACGGGCCCGATCTCGCCGCGCACCGCCGCGATCGCGTCGGCCGCGATATCGGCGTGCGGACGCTCGCTGCCGCTCTTCAGCACGAGAAAGCCAATCGGGACCTCGCCCTTTAGCTCGTCGGCAACGCCGCAAACGGCGCACTCGGCAACGTCGGGCAACGCGGCGAGCACCTCCTCCATCGCGCCCGTCGACAGCCGGTGCCCGGCGACGTTGATGACGTCATCGGTGCGCGACATGACGAAGACGAAGCCGTCGGCATCGATGTAGCCGGCGTCCGCCGTCCGGTAATAGCCGGCGAAGGCCTCGTAATAGGTCGCTCGGCACTGCGCTTCGGCCTGCCACAGACCGAGGAAGGTCCCGGGCGGCATCGGCAATTTGACGGCGAGCGCGCCGGTCTCGTCCGGCCCGAGCTCGCGTCCGTCGTCGCCGAGAGTGCGGACATCGAACCCGGGGACGGGCTGACCGCCCGAGCCGTCGCGGACTTCGTCCCCCGCGAGACCGCGGCAGCTTGCCGTGATCGCCCACCCCGTCTCGGTTTGCCACCAATGATCGACGACGGGCACGCCGAGGCGTTCCCGCGCCCATCGCAGGGTCGCCGGATCCGTTCGCTCGCCGGCGAGAAAGAGTGCCCGAAAGCCGCCAAGATCGTAGCGATCGAGCATCGCGGCGTCGGGATCCTCGCGCTTGATCGCCCGGAGCGCCGTCGGTGCAGTGAACATCATCGCGACCCGATGACCGGCGATCACGCGCCAGAACGCGCCCGCATCGGGCGTGCCGACGGGCTTGCCTTCATAGAGCACCGTCGCGTTGCCGTTCAGCAGCGGGCCGTAGACGATGTACGAGTGGCCGACGACCCAGCCGATGTCGGATGCGGCCCAATAGGTCTCGCCCGAATTGATGCCGTAGACGTTCCGCATGCTCCAGGCCAGCGCAACGGCATGACCGCCGTTGTCGCGCACGACGCCTTTCGGGCGCCCGGTCGTGCCGGACGTATAGAGGATATACAGCGGATCGGTCCCCGCGACGGCAACGCAGTCGTGCGGTGCGGCGCCCTCGACGCATTCGCTCCAGTCGAGATCGCGCGGCGGATCGAGCTCGGCCCGCGCCGCATCACGCTCGAGGATCACGCAGTGCCGCGGCCGATGCGAGGCCATCTCGAGGGCCCGATCGAGCAGCGGTTTGTAGGCGACAATGCGACCGGGCTCGATGCCGCAGGATGCCGACAGCACGACGTTCGGCTTACAGTCGTCGATGCGCGCCGCCAGCTCGCGCGCGGCGAAGCCGCCGAAGACAACGGAGTGCACGGCGCCGAGCCGCGCGCAGGCGAGCATCGCGAAGACGGCCTCGGGCACCATCGGCATATAGATGACGACGGTATCGCCGCGGCCGACACCGAGCGCGGCGAGCGCGCCGGCAAGACGCGCGACCTCGGCCTTGAGCTCGGCATAGGAATAGCGCGCGACCGTCCGCGTGACAGGGCTGTCGTAGATCAGCGCCGTATCGTCTCCCCGCCCCGCCGCCACATGACGGTCGACACAGTTGTAGCAAGTGTTGAGCTCGGCGCCAGGAAACCAGCGTGCAAAGGGCGCGCCCGATGCGTCGAGCACGTCCGTCCACGGCCGATACCAGTTGATCAGAGCGGCCGCCTCCGCCCAGAATCCGTCGCGGTCGTCGAGGGACCTCGCGTAGACCTCGCGATAGTCGGGCAGCGTCGAGGTACCGGCGCTCGTCGTCGCCCGCGGCAAGGCTAGCGGCTCCGGCCGGACGCTGGATACGGACGCGGCGCTGGACCGACATAGTCGGCCGTCGGGCGGATCAGCCGATTGTCGGCGCGCTGCTCGACGATGTGCGCCGACCAGCCCGCGATGCGCGAGCAGACGAAGATCGGCGTAAACAGCTTCGTCGGAATGCCGAGGCTCCGGTACGCCGGCGCGCTGTAGAAATCGAGATTCGGAAACAGGCCCTTCTCGCGCGCCAGCAGCGAGTCTATGGTTTCAGCGACCGCGAACAGCGCCCGATCCTCGGGCGAGGTCGCGAGCTTCGACGCCCAGGCCTTGATGACCGGGCTGCGCGGATCGGACTTGCGATAGACGGCATGGCCGAAGCCCATGATCTTTTCCTTGCGCGCGAGCATCTCACGCACGCCGCGCTCGGCCGATTCCGGCGAGTCGAAGCGCTCGATCAGCTCCATCGCGGCCTCGTTCGCGCCCCCGTGCAGCGGACCGCGCAGCGTGCCGATCGCCGCCGTCACCGCCGAATGAAAATCCGACAGCGTCGCGGCGCAGACGCGCGCCGCGAACGTCGAGGCGTTGAACTCGTGTTCGGCGTAGAGAATCAGCGAGGCATCGAGCGCCCTTTCGTGCGACTCGGGAGGATTCTCGCCGTGCAGCAGCCTCAGGAAGTGCGCCGCCGTCCCCGGCGCATCGGTCGCCGTCTCGATCCTTGCGCCGCGGCTCGCATAGTGATGCCAGTAGAGCAGCATCGAAGGCAGCGTCGCAATCAGGCGCTTGGCGACGTCGAGCTGACGCGAGAAATCCGGTTCCGGGTCGAGCGTGCCTAGCATCGAGCAGCCGGTGCGCAGCACGTCCATCGGATGCGTATCGGCCGGGATGCGCTCGAGCACCTCGCAAAGCGCCGGCGGCAGCGCGCGCTGCTTCGCGAGCGCGGCGCTGAAGTCGGCAAGCTCGGCGCTGCCGGGCAACTCGCCGTGCAAGAGCAGAAAGGCCACCTCTTCGAAGCTCGAGTGCAGAGCGAGCTCGGCGACGTCATAGCCCCGATAACGCAGGCCCTTGCCTTCGGCCCCTACCGTCGCGATCGCCGTCGTTCCGGCCGAGATGCCGCGCAAGCCGGCGCCGGTATTGTTACCGCTCAACGGGAAACCTCCTGCTCGTCATCGTCGGCTCCGAACTGCGCATCGAGCTTGCGCTCGTACGCGTGGTAGTCGAGGACCGTGTAAAGCTCTTCCCGCGTCTGCATCGAATCGATGACCGGAAGCTGCGTGCCCTCGCTCAGGATCGCCCGGTAGACCTCGAGCGCCGCCTTGCTCATCGCGCGAAATGCCGACAACGGGTAGAGCACGATTCCGACGCCGGCATCGGCGAGCGCGGTGACGGTCAGATTCGGCGTCACGCCGAACTCGGTCATGTTCGCGAGCACCGGCACGTCGAGCGCGGCGCAGAATCGCCTGAAGTCCTCGAGCGAGGACAGCGCCTCGGCGAAAATCATGTCGGCGCCGGCGGCCACGTAAGCCCGGGACCGCTCGATCGCCCGATCGAGGCCTTCGCGCGCGAAGGCGTCGGTACGCGCCATGATCACGAAGCTCTCGTCCATGCGCGCGTCGACGGCCGCTCTGACCCGGTCGCACATCTCGCCGGCTTCCACGATCGCCTTGTTCGGCCGGTGACCGCAGCGCTTGGCCTCGACCTGATCCTCGATGTGCATCGCCGCCGCGCCGGCGCGAATCAGCTCGCGCGTCGTGCGCGCGATGTTGAATGCGCCACCGAATCCGGTGTCGGCATCGACGAGCAGCGGCAACGGCGTTGCCGCCGAGATCCGCCTGACGTCCTCGAGCAGATCGCCCAGGTTCGTCAGGCCGAGATCGGGCAGGCCCAAAGATGCGTTGGCGACGCCGGCGCCCGAGACATAGCAGGCCCTGAAGCCGGCCCGTTGCGCGAGCAACGCGCTGAACGCGTTGATCGTGCCCGGGAGCTGTAGCGGCGCGAATTCGGCGACCGCCGTGCGAAACAGCGCGCCTTGGCTCACGGCATCCTCCGCGCTGCCACCGCTGGCGCCCACGCAGTGTCGCGTTTCAATCGATCCATAACTCGACGAATGCCGGCACGGCCATCGCTTCGAGCGCCGCCTGTTCGGCGCAGGCGCGCTCGATGCGCTCGACGCGCGCAGGCGAAAAGCGAGTGCTCAGGTTACTTTGGAATTTTTCGAGCAATCTCGGGATCCCTTCGGCGCGCCGCCGCCGGTGGCCGATCGGATAATCGACGGCAACGCGCGGCGTGCTCGAGCCGTCCTCGAAGAATACCTGCAAAGCGTTGCCGATCGCACGCTTGGCCGGATCGAGATAGTCGCGACTGAAGCCCGGATTCTCGCGGACGTTCATTCTGTCGCGCAGCGCGTCGATTCTGGGATCCGCCGCGACCGCGTCCTCATAGTCGGCCGCCGTCAGCCGGCCGCGGATCAGCGCCACGGCGACCATGTACTGAAGACAATGGTCCCGATCGGCGGGGTTCGCGAGCGGCCCGGTCTTGTCGATGATGCGCATGGCCGCTTCCTGCGTCTCAATCTCGACGCGATCGATCTGCCCGAGACGGCCCGCGACCACGCGGTGCAGCTCGAGGGCGACCTCGACGGCCGTCTGCGCGTGAAACTCAGCCGGAAACGAGATCTTGAACAGGACGTTCTCCATGACATAGGCCTCGAACGGCCGCGAGAGGCCGATCGGCTTGCCGCCGAAAAGCGCGTCCTGGAATCCCCAGCGGGGGGCCGTCAGCGCCGACGGGTATCCCATTTCGCCGGCCATCGCCATCAGCGCCAGTCGCACGCCCCGCGCCGTCGCGTCGCCGGCCGCCCAGCTTTTTCGGCTGCCCGTGTTGGGCGCATGCCGATAGGTTCGGAGCGCGCCGCCGTCGATCCATGCGTTCGCAAGCGCCGCGATGACCTGCTCGCGAGTGCCGCCGAGAAGCGCCGTCGCGACGGCCGTACTCGCGATCCTGACGAGCAGGACGTGATCGAGTCCGACGCGATTGAAGGCATGATCGAGCGCCAGCACGCCCTGAATCTCATGAGCCTTGATCATGGCCGAGAGCACGTCGCCGACAGTCAGCGGCGCGGCGCCTTCGGCAACCGCCAGGCGGCTGCGATAGTCGGCCACGGCGAGGATCGCGCCGAGATTGTCCGAAGGGTGACCCCACTCGGCGGCGAGCCAAGTGTCGTTGTAATCGAGCCAGCGGATCAGCGCGCCGATATCGAAGGCAGCCGTGACGGGGTCGAGCTCGTACGCGGTCCCCGGCACGCGCGCGCCGCCCGGCAGCGTCGCGCCGGGCACGACGGGCCCGAGCAGCTTCGTGCACTCGGGATAACTCAAGGCGAGCGCGCCGCAGCCGAGCGAGTCCATCAGGCAATAGCGGGCGATTTCCCTTGCAGGCCCGCCGCCGACGTCGGACAGCACGTAGTCCGCGATCTGCGTCAGCAGCGTGTCGGGCGGCGGCCGCGATGCGTCCCTTTCGATGCCGGTCATCGTTTCGAACCCGAAGGCCGGAGCACCGGCGCCTTGCCGGGCGGCAGCGGCGTCTGCGCGACGCTCAGGATCATCGCCAGCATCGAGTAGTAACCGACCGCGCCGACGAGATCGATGACGCCGGCCTCGCCGAAAACCGATACGGCACGCTCGTAGATCTGGTCGGACACGGCCTGCGCGCGCAGGAGCTCAGAGACGAAATCGAAGACGGCCTCCTCGTCCTCGGCGAGCGCCGCCGGGCGCCTGCCCGCGGCAATCGCATCGATCGCGTCAGGCGCGATGCCGCGCTCGGCCGCAAGGGGCGCGTGCATGACCCACTCGAACTCGGCCGTGAAGTGGCGCGCGACGACGAGGACCGCAAGCTCCGTCAGCCGCGGGCCGAGCGCGTTCTCGAAACGCAGGTACTCGCCGAGCTTCTGTAGCCGGCACATGAACTCGGGGCTGCGCAAGGCGGCGACGAACGGGCCGACGACGGCGCCGCGCGGTCCGGCCTCGATCTCGGCGACCGCCGCGCGCTGAGCGGCCGTCTGCCGCTCGGGTGGAATCGGGGGCAAGCGATCCATTTCGGTCATCGTCGATGCTGCCGTCGCCGGGCGTCCCTCAGGGCGCGAGCAGCAGCTTGCCGGTCGTCGCCCGGCTTTCGAGCGCGCGATGCGCATCGGCCGCCTCGGCGAGCGGCAGCACGCGATCGATGTCGAGCTTGAGCTCGCCCGATTCGATCCAGCGGAAAAGATCGCCCGCCCGACCGAGCAATTCCTCGCGCGTGGCGATGTACTTCGGCAGCCCGGGACGCGTCAGGAACAGCGATCCTTTGGCGCCGAGCAAGGCCGGGTCGAACGGCGCGACCGGGCCGCTCGTGAAACCGAGCAGCACGAGGTAGCCGCGCGGCTTCAGGCAATCGAGGCTGCGATCGAACGTATCCCTGCCGACCGAGTCGTAGACGACATTGACGCCCTCGCCGTCCGTCAGGCGCTTCACCTCGGCCTCGAAATCTTCCTCCGTATAGATGATGACGGCTTCGGCTCCGGCCGCGCGCGCGATCGCCGCCTTTTCCCGGTTGCCGACAGTGCCGAAGACTCTTGCGCCCTGCTTGCGCGCGATCTGCGTCAGCAGGAGGCCAACGCCGCCGGCCGCGGCATGGACGAGAACGCTGTCGCCCGGCTTCAGCGCATAGGTGCTGTGCGTCAGATAATGGGCCGTCATTCCCTGGAGCATCGCGGCCGCGGCCGACTCGAAGTCGATGCCGTCCGGCAGGCCGACGAGCCGGCTCGCCGGCACGATCGCCGACGCGGCATAGGATCCGGGCACCATCGCGTAGGCGACGCGCGCGCCGAGCTTGACCTCGGTTACGCCTTCGCCGATCGCCGTCACGGTGCCCGCGCCCTCCATGCCGAGCGTGAACGGCAGGGCCGGCGTCGCGTAGCCGCCGGTCCG
Source organism: Gammaproteobacteria bacterium (assembly GCA_035513215.1). Taxonomy (GTDB): domain Bacteria; phylum Pseudomonadota; class Gammaproteobacteria; order Steroidobacterales; family Rariloculaceae; genus DATCZB01. Next base: position 12,761 of record DATKCK010000055.1, read on the forward strand.
GAACTGAACGTCGATGAAGTTGACGCCGGCCGCCGCAATCTCGACGCGCACCTGACCGGGGCCGGGCGACGGCAGCTCGATCTCATCGAGGCGCATCACCTCGGGGCCACCGTGCTCGTGGACACGAACCGCCTTCATGCCCGCCTAGGACGTTGCAGCCGAAGTGCCCGAGCGCACTTCGCGGCTCATGAAGCGAATCATCAGCAGGACGGCGATCGTCGCGATCAATGACGGCACGGCGAACGCCTGAAACAGCGATTCGTTGGTCCACTGGCGTGCGATCAACTCCCCGGCGATCAGCGGTCCGAGCACGGCACCGAAGCGCCCGACTCCCAGGCCCGCGCCGATGCCCGTCGAGCGCAGATCCGTCGGATAGAACGTCGCCGAAAGCGCATTCAGGGCCGGCTGGCCGCCGAATATGCCCCAGCCCGTCAGAAAGGCGACGCCGAAGACGGCCCAGAGCGCGAGCGCGGAATCGCCGAGCACGAAGAGGCTCACACCGGCGGTTGCGAAGCAAAGGCTCAGGACGGGGATGAAGCCGACGCGCGGCAGAATGCCCGCGATCACGAGCGTGCCGAGGACGCCCCCAGTCTGCACGGTAGCGCCGACGAGTACGCCCGTTTGGGTCGCGTAGCCCGCGTCACGAACGATTGTCGGCAGCCAGCTCGAGACGAAGTAGGCGTTCAGGACATTGAGAAAGTTCGCGACCCAGAGCAGCAGCGTACCGCCGGCGCGCCCGTCCGTGAGCAACCGCCAAATCGGAAACCCCTTCGCCTTTCGTTCGGCGACGGTGAACCGCGTGGTCTCGTCTACCGGTGCCGCCGGGTCGATACGCTTCAGCCACTTCACGATCTCGCGCGAATCGTTGCGCCTGAGCGCCAGGAACTGCAGCGACTCGGGCAGCCAGACAACCATCGGCAAGAGCAGGATCAAGGGCACGGCAGCTCCGACGTAGAAGACCGACCGCCAGCCGAAGTTCGGGATCAGCCAGGCGGACAGAAAGCCGCCGAGCATGGCGCCGATCGTAAAGCCGTTGGTGACGATCATCATCATGGCAATACGAAGCCGACGCGGGCTGAACTCGCCGATCAGTGCCGTGGCATTCGGCAGAATCGCGCCGAGCCCGAGACCGGCAAAGAAGCGGATCACGATCAGCTGCTCGAGCGATGCCGAAAGCCCCGACAGCAGCGTGAAAAGGGAGAAAGCAACCGTCGATCCCAGCAGAACGCGACGGCGCCCCAGACGGTCGCCGGCCATGCCGAAAAAGATCGCGCCGATGAAAAGGCCAGTCAGGCCCGAGCTGAACGCCCAGCGCATGTCGGCGTTCTCGATGCCCCAGTCATCGATGACGGCCGGCGCAACATAGCCCATCGCCTGCACGTCGAACCCGTCCATGATCAGAAAGAGCCCAACGAGGATGAAGACGCCGATCTGGAACGGTCCGAGACCGCGGGCATCGATGATGTCGGCTACGTCGACGGGATTCTTCGAGGCCATATCGAGCTCGACTCTTGTTCTTGTTTTTCGGGGCGACAGTGTACAACGGGCCCGTCGGCCGTGCCCCCCGGTCTCCGGGCCTGCTAGGATGTGCCACCGGCCATGGACGGCGCTGCGTCCACCCTGCCCCGGAGGTCCTATGGTCTCGCTCGCGTCGCTCTGGTTACCGGTTCTTCTTTCCGCCGTTCTCGTGTTCGTCGCGAGCTCGGTGATTCACATGCTGCTCGGCTATCACTCGACGGACTGGAAGCGCGTCCCGTCCGAGGACGCCGCGCTCGACGCCCTGCGCCGGCTCGACCTGTACCCGGGCGACTACGGCGCGCCGATGGCGTCGAGCGTGGCGGAGATGAGCACGCCCGAGTACAAGGCCAGGCTCGCGAAAGGGCCGCGCGTTCTCATGACGATCATGAGCCCGTCGAGCACGATGCCGCGAAGCCTCGTGCTCTGGTTCATCTATTCGATCGTCGTATCGGTCCTTGCCGCGTACGTCGCCAGCGCGGCGCTCGCGGCCGGCGCCGCGTACATGGAGGTCTTCCGGCTGACGAGCACCGTCGCTTTCGCCGGGTATGCGCTCGCGCTCTGGCAGGACTGGATCTGGTACTCGCGGAGCTTCGGCTCGCGACTGAAGTCGACGCTGGATGGCCTGATCTACGCGCTCTTGACCGGAGGCATCTTCGGCTGGCTGTGGCCGGTATAATAATACTTTTAAATTCTGTTACTTATAGTATAAGTTTAATGTAACTTACCGGAGTTTCCGCGGAATCGCGGCGCGTTTCCGGATGGCCCGGTCCGACGGCACGGTTCTCACTCGGGCAGCGCGAAGACGTAGATCGCGTGCCCCCGCGACGGCGGGTCGAGCTCCGGCGTGATCAGCCCCGGCACGAGCCGCGGGCTGCCGCCGCCGAGCCCCGTTGTGACCGCGATGTATTGCTTGCCGTCGGCCTCGTAGCTGAGCGGGAAGCCCTGCACCGAGGTGCCGAGCCGCGTCTCCCAGAGGATCTCGCCGGTCTCGACGTCGATGGCCCTGAAGCGGCGATCGAGATCGCCGGCGAACGCGAGCCCGCCGTCCGTCGTCAGGATACCGGTCAGGAACGACGCGCGCTGCTCGATCGCCCAGGTCTCCTCCATCGTGTCGACGTCGAACGCACCGAGCTTGCCGACGTTGCCGTCGGTGCCCGGCATCTCGTAGAAACGCCGATCGGCGCCGCCGCCGCTGCCACCGCCCGCGATCTGCTCGATCTCCTGCGCGCGAATCGCTATGCAGCTTTGGGAGAGCGGTATAACGAGCTGCCGCGATGGCGAGTGGAAGCTCGATGCCTGCCAGTTGTGCCCGCCGGCCGTGCTCGGGCAGCCGTCGACCCACTGCCCGACCTCGTGATCGATGATGTCGTCGCGGTAGCGCGGCCGCCCGGTCTCGGGGTCGAAGCTGGCCCAGACGTTCTGGAACACCGTCTCGAGGTGATCGATATAGGCGCCGGTCTCGCGATCGAGCTTCCACAGAATGCCGTCCTTGCCGGCCGTGAAGACCCATTTGTCGTCGCCCGAATCGACGAGCACGCGCTCGAAGACGACGTCGAGATCGAGCGCCTCGCCCGGGGCATGCGCGAAATACCACTCGAGCTCGCCGGTTCTCGCGTCTAGTGCGACGGTCGAGCTCGTGAAGAGCCCGACGTCGAGCGTCTCCATGCCGCGGCTTGCCGGCATCCAGGGCTTCGCCTGGGCCGTGCCCCAGTAGGTCAGTCCGAGCTCGGGATCGTAGCTGCCCGTGATCCAGGTCTCGCCGCCGGCGCGAAAGAGATCGGGCAAGTCGCCCCAGCTGTCGCCGCCGGGCTCGCCGCTGACGGCCACCGTGTGGAAGCGCCAGAGCTGCTCGCCCGTGTCGGCGTCGTAACCACTGATGAAGCACTTCTGCTCCTCGTAGGTCTGGCAGCCGCCCATGCCCTGAATGACGATGCCGTCGGCGACGAGCGGGCCGCTCGAGCTAGAGTTGCCGTCGGGCATCTCGACGTTCCATTCGGTCTCGCCCGTCGCAGCGTTCAGCGCGACGAGACGGCCGGCGCTTTGCACGTAGAGCTTGTCGTCGTAGAGCGCCATGCCGCGCATCGCGACGTTCGACTCGAGCCGGTGCTCCCAGATCAGGCTGCCGTCGCTGCCGCTAAGCGCCTGAATGATGCCGCCAGAATTATTGAGATAGACCGTGCCGCGATAGGCGAGCGGCGACGGTTGATTGCTGCCCCCGTCCTGCATCGGCCAGACCCAGGCGAGCTGAAGCTCATCGGCATTGGTCGGCGTGATCTCGTCGAGCGGGCTGAAGCTCGTCGCGGCGTAATCGCGGCGTAGCATCGGCCAGTCGCCGGGCGGAGGATTGCGCAGCATCGCTTCGGTCAAAGGCACGAAATCGGGAACGGTACCTGCGACGATGACGCCGGTCGGCTCGGGCTCGGCCGGTCCGCCGCGGCCGCCGAAGGCCGGTCCGCCCGGTCCCGGTCCGGGGGCAGCGGCCAGTGCCTGACCGACGGGCGCGCCCGTCGATGCGGTGAGCAATTCTCCGTCCGGCAGCACGCCGTTCGCCTGCAGCATGTAGGCGACGACCTCGATGTAACTGTCGCCGGGCAGACTGCCCGGGCCCTCGACCGGCATCGTTGCGCGAAGCTGCTGATAGAGATCGTCGGTGTCGCGGCCCTGCCAGCGGCTCAGGAACGCAGGGCCCACGAGCGGTACCTGCGGCAGCAGATTCAGATTCTCGCCGTGGCAGATGCCGCAGCTTGCGGCGTAGACGGCGCGCCCGGCGGCCGCCTGGTCCGGCGTATAGGCGTAGACCGAGCTCGAGCCCAGCAAGCACATTCCCGTCAAAGCCAGATGCCGTATGCGTCGTCGTTGTTTCATCGTTGCCTCAACCCCCTTCGGGCAATCGGATGCCATTACGGGACACCATTTAGCACGAAAACCGGAAGCGGGCGAGTTATGATGAGCGCATTCAGAACCAGAACAAGGGGGATCCTCTATGAAGAAGCTGGCGCTGGCCGTCATCGGCCTATCGTTCGTCTGTGGCAACGCAATGGCGCAGAACGCGGGAACCGTGATCGCGAATGCCCAAGGGGCGCTCGGCGATGTCGATTCCATCGCCTACTCCGGATCCGCCCGCTACGTCGCGTTCCAGCAATGCGGCGCGAACGGCACGAACATGATCTGCGAAGGCACCCACGATCCGATGCGCCCGATCATCAGCTATCAGCGCGTCATCGATCTCGGGGCGCCGGCATCGCGCCACACCGGCAACACGGTCAACCTCGGGCCTGGCGGCTCGACGGCCGTGACGCCCGGCACCTTCTTTGAGCAGGTCACGGCCGAGCAAGCGGACGTGTCGCAGCCCTGGGGCGGCTCGCTCGAGCTCTACATCACGCCGTGGGGCTTTCTCGAAGGCGCCGCCGATAATGACGCGATCGTCAGCCGCGAGCGCTGGGAAGGCCGCGATTACACGGTCCTGACCTGGAGCCCGGAAGTCACGGCCCCGTCCGGCGCGAGCTATGTCATCAAGGGCTACGTCAACGAAGACGGCCTCGTCACCCGCGTCGACACCTGGCTCGGCGAGAACATCATGGGCGACATGCACATCGTCGTGACCTATGCCGACTGGCAGGACTTCGACGGCTTCATGGTGCCGACGAAGATCGTCCAGACTCGCGGCGGCTGGCCCTATTTCGAGGCCGAGGTCACGCGGGCAACGGCGAACCCGCCCGACGTCGCATCGCTCGTTCCGGCACCGGCCGGAGGACCCGGCGGCTTCGGCGGCGGCGGCGGCGGCGGCCCGATCGAGGTCACGGCCGAGCAGCTCGGCGACGGGCTCTACCGGCTGACGACGGGTCCCGGCAGCTACGACTCGCTGATCATCGAGTTCGAGGATCACGTCATGATGCTCGAGGCGGGGCATGCCGAAGCCGCGATGCTCGCCTACATCGAGGAAACGAATCGGCTGATGCCCGGCAAGCCGATCCGCTATGTCATGAACACGCACGCGCATTCCGATCATACGCGCGGGATCCCGACGCTCGTCGCCGAGGGCGCGATGATCGTCACGCACGTCAGCAATCAGGAGTTCTTCGAGCGCGCGCTGAACACGCCGCGCACGCTGCTCGACGACAGGCTGGCGCGAAATCCGCGTCCTGCCGCGGTCGATCCGGTCGGCGACATGAAGGTCTACACCGACGGAAACCGCACGGTCGAGATGTACCACATCTGGCCGACGCCGCACTCGAACGGACTACTCGTCGCCTATATCCCGGAGGAAGGCGTCCTGTTTCAGGGCGACTTCTCGCTGCCCCCGCCCGGGGAGCCCGGCAACGACCACGTCCAGGCCCTGGTGCCGGCTCTCGAGAAGCTCGGCGTCACCGATTTCGAGCGCTATATCAACGTGCACGCGTCGGCCGAGCCGCAGACGAAGGACGAGCTCTGGCGCGCCGCCGGACGATAGCGGCGTAGCGGCGCCCTGAGCTCGAGCGCGTCAGCCGCTGCGCTCGAGCGCGGCGGCGATCGGGGTTAGCCGCTGAGCTTCAGCGCGCTCTTGAGCAGCAGGTTCGTGCCGACCTCGACATCGTGCCAATGCGTCCATTCGTCGGGCGCGTGGCTGACGCCACCGACCGAAGGCACGAAGATCATGCCGGCCTCCGTGATCGTCGCCAGGAATTGCGCGTCGTGGCCGGCGCCGCTCGGCATGCGCTCATAGTCGAGCCCCAGCGCCTCGGCCTCGGCCTCGATCAGCTCGATGATCCTCAAGCTGCAGTCGACGGGCTCGAGCCAGCTGACCTCTTCGTACTCGAACATCAGCTTGTGGCGGCGCGCGATGGCCGACAGCACGCGCCGGCAGGCGTCGGCAAGCTCGCGCATGACTCCGGTCTTGCTGTCGCGGCCGACGAGCGTGAACATCACCTCGCCCGGTATCGTGTGCGGATTGCCGGGCTTGAGCTCGGCCTTGCCGACGGTCAGGCGGCTGCGGTCGGTCCCATTTTCCTCGATGATTCTCGGTATCTCGTGCGCGAAGTCGGCGAGCCCCATGAAGGCGTCGCTGCGCATGTTCATCGGCGAGGTCCCCGCGTGATCAGCCTTGCCCTTCAAGTGAATGATCCATTTGAAAACGCCCGCGATGCTGTCGACGACGCCGATCCGCCGGCCGAGCCTTTCGAGCACGGGGCCCTGCTCGACGTGCAGCTCGACGAACGCGTGCATCGACTCCGGCGGCCGGCAGGCGTCGAGCGCTCCCATCGGATCGAAGCCGGCCGCCTCCATCGCGTTGGCGAGCTTCACGCCGTCGGCATCGTGGGCCCGCCGGAGAAAGTCGGGCGTCAGTTGGCCTGAGATGGCCTGGGCACCGAGCATGCCGCCGTAGCGGCCTTCCTCCTCGCTGGTCCCGACAAGCTCGATCGGCAACTTGAGCTCGATCCGGTTTTCCTTGCAGACGCGAAGCACCTCGAGCGCGGCCACGACGCCGAGCGCGCCGTCGAACATGCCCCCCGCCGGCACGCTGTCCAGATGCGAGCCGAGCGTGACGGTCGGGCCTTCCTCGGGCCCGTAACGTCCGTAGACGTTGCCGGCGCCGTCCATCCGGGGGCTGAAGCCTTCCTCTTCGAGCAGCGTCATCAGCCAGCGCCTGGCCTGCATGTCGGCCGTCGTGAAGCCGATTCGATAAATGCCCTTGTCCTCGTCGTTATAGCCGATTCGCGAGAGCTCGATCAGCGTCGATTTGACGCGCTCGAGATCGACGTGAACGCTTGTTTCGGCTGCCGCGCTCATGCAGCCCACCCGAGCCGATCGGCGAATTCCAGCGCCTGACGCGGCAGGTCGCTGGCGACGAACTGGCGATGCAGTATCTGCACGCCGATCAGGTGATTGATGACGGCGTCGAGCTGGACGCGCGTCGCGCGCGAGGTATCGGGTGCCGCGTGCAGCGCAAAGATCTCGCGGACGCCCTTGAGATCCAGGATCCCGGCTTCCTCGATCGAGCGCTCGCTGAGATAGCGGTCCGCGAGGCCTTGCATGGCGCTTCGCTTCTTTTCGTCCGTGTGCGCGGGCGGCGCCATGAACGCGAACTTCTCGCGCCGATAGAGCACGTCGGGCAGGAGCCCGCGCATTGCTTCGCGCAGCACGTATTTCTCAGTGCGCCCGTGAATGCGCATGGCGGGCGGCACGGTCCGCGCGAACTCGGCCAGGTGATGATCGAGAAACGCAGGCCTCGCTTCCATCGAGTTGGCCATGTCGACGCGATCGCCGCCCCAGGTCAGGATCTGACCCTCGAGCATCGTCTTGATCCAGACGTACTGCGCCTTGTCGAGCGCATGCCGGCCCTCGAGTTGACCCGAATCGATCGCCTCGGCGATCGCGCGGCCGGGCTCGTAGCCTTCGAGCGTCGCCCGGATGCCGGGCTCGAGCAACGCCGGCACGCGCTCGCCGGCAGCGAGCCAGGGCTGAAGGCACGACGGCGTGAAGCCGACGGCAGCCTCTAAAGCCGGGTCGACGATCGCCTGCTCGGCCAGCATCGCGCCCTGAAACTGCTCGTTACTGGCCAAAAGCAGATTCTCCCATTCGCGGCGATCGCGCGCGCTCAAATCATCGAGGCCGTGCAGGTACATGTCGCGCCGAAACGCCGGATAGCCCGCAAAGAGCTCGTCCGAGCCCTCACCGGTCAGGACGACCTTGTAGCCGACCTCGTTGACGCGCCGGCTCATCAGGAGCTTCGCGACGCCGAGCGTGTTGTAGATCGTGCGCTCGGCGTGCCACGTCGTCTCCTCGAAGTGCTCGTAGAGCACCGCGGACTCAATGCGCAGCACATCGTGCTCGGCCTCGGTCGCCTCGGCCATCTGGCGCGCAATCGGCGTCTCGTCGTAGGCGTCGGAATCGAAGCCGATCGTGAAGGCGCGGACGGGATTCTGGCTCGCCGCGGCGGCAAGACCCATGATCGAGCAGGAATCGATGCCGCCCGACAGATAACACCCGACCGGCACGTCGGCGACGAGCCGAAGCTGCACCGCTTCGACGAGGCGGTCGCGAACGCCTTCGATCCACTGCGATTCGTCGCCCACCTCGGCATGGTCGGCGGCGGTCGGAAAATCCATGTCCCAGTAGCAGCGCTGCTCGACGCGAAGCCTGCCCTGAAACCGCGTGACCTTCAGATAGTGCCCGGGCTTGACCTGATGGACGCCGTCGAAGGCCGTCGAGCCCGGCACCATCGTCTGCATCAGCTGGTGATAGAGCCCCTCGGCGTCAAACCGGCGGTGGACCTCCGGATGCGCGAACAAAGCCTTCAGCTCCGAGCCAAACACGAAGCCCGCCGGAAACTCGGCCCAATAGAGCGGCTTGATGCCGAAACGGTCGCGGATCAGATAGAGCGCGTCCTCTTCCCGGTCGAAGAGCGCAAACGCGAACTCGCCGCGCAGTCGTTCGAGCATCGGCTCGAACCCGTGCGTTCGGTAAAGATGCAGCACGAGCTCCGAATCGCTCTTGCTCTGAAAGCGCGCGCCGCGCGACGTCAGCGCGGCGCGCAGACGCTGGAAGTCGTAGAGCTCGCCGTTCGCGGCCAGCATCAGGCACTTGTCCGCGCTCTTGAAC
>DATKCK010000056.1:0-3551 GCA_035513215.1 Gammaproteobacteria bacterium
CGGCAGCAATCCGTAAGTGACGACGGCGAGCATGGAGAACGACCACCAGCCGGTCAGTGCTCTCGAATCGGCGAGCCCGGTGTAGCCCTCGAGCCTGAAGAATTGCGAACGCTCGACGAGTGCGGCGTCCGGCACCGAGCCTGGAAGCAAGCCGGCCCAGGGCGCGGCGATGCTGCGGAAGATCCGCGACGCCGTGCCGGTGTCGACACTCAGCGTGGTGCTCCAGCCAAAGGCGATATCGGTGAAGGCGATCAGCATCGCGGCCGTCGCGATCACGCCCGCATTGAAGGCCACCGCGGCGATCTGTGACCAGAACAGCATCTGCCACTTGCCGTAGCGGCGCACGCTCGAGCTCCGGGCGGCGGTCCAGGCGAAAACACGCGACTCGGGCTCGCCGGTCACCTGGCGATAGATCTGAGCTGCCAGCGCCCCCGGATTCAGGCTCAACAGCGCGTCCTGGACGAAGCGCAGCCCCGGCAGGCGGCCCGGGATCAGAAACAGATTGAGCGCGAGCAGAACGACCTGCGGCACGACCAGGATCGCGAGCAGGCGGACGACGTTGACGGGGTACGTGCCGTCATAGCGAAAGGCCGCGAGCGCGACGCCGACACCGCCGACGAGCCCGATCAACGCGAGTGCGAGGTTGATCCAGCTGCGGGCGTGGTGCAAGCGCCTGCCGGGCAACGCGTCGCCGCGTTGGCCGATCTGCTGCCACCAGCGGCGGACTCGGCTCGCGCCATCGCCCGAGCCGAGCCCGACGCCGATCTCGCGGTCGCGCCGGGTGCGCTCGCGGAGCGGCCGCGCGCCATCGGTCTCGAGCCAGGCCGGGATATCGATGGCGTCCTCGAAGAGGGTGGTGGCGGAGGAGTCCGGCATGGCGGGATGATAGCTTGGGGGGTCTCGACGAGGCCTTATACTGGCTGCCACGATAAATATAAGAGGGCACAACATGCACCCCTTGCACACGCTTGCCGTGGTGGCCGCATTGGCCGCCGCGCCCGCGGCTGCCCAACGCCCGAGCCTTCCCTTGCCGCCGTTGCCGGACGAACCCTTCGAGGTCCAGACGGCCGAGATGAACATCCGCGTCGTCGTCCTCGCGCGCGACCTCGAGAATCCGTGGAGCCTGGTGTTCCTGCCGGACGGCTCGCTGCTCATCACCGAGAACGGCGGGCGGCTGCGTTTGATGCAGAACGGCGAATTGCGGCCCGATCCCGTGCCGGGCGTCCCGGCCGTACGCACGGGATTCCTGTCGGGTCTCTTCGACATCAAGCTGCACCCGGATTTCGCGAGCAACAACTGGGTCTATCTCACCTACAGCAAGCCGGTCGGCGAAGACGATGCGGCGCTCGCGGTTGCGCGCGGTGTCTTCGACGGCGAGGCACTGACCGAAGTCGAGGACATCTTTGTCGCCGACGACGGCACCAACAGCGTGTCGCGGATGCTGTTCGGGCCGGACGGCAAGCTCTATGTCTCAGGCTACGGCGCGGGCGGCCAGGCTTCGCAGGAGCCCGGGCTCTTGGGCGGGAAGATATTGCGGCTCAACGACGACGGCAGCGTGCCTGATGACAATCCGTTCGTCGGCCGAGCCGGCTACCGGCCCGAGGTATTCACGATGGGCCACCGAAGTCCCGAGAGCCTCGTGATCCACGAGCCTACGGCTAAGATCTGGCAGGGCGAGATGGGCCCGAACGGCGGTGACGAAGTCAATATCCTCGAGCCCGGCGGCAACTACGGCTGGCCGCTCGTCAGCCTCGGGCGTTCCTATGCCGGGCCGTACCAGCCCGACAAGTTTCATCGCGAGGGCATGATCGATCCGGTCGTCTCGTGGATACCGTCGATCTCGACGACCGGCATCACGTTTTACACCGGCGATCGGTTCCCGGCCTGGCAGGGCAATCTGTTCGTCGGCGGCGTGCGGTACGGCGAAATTGCGGGCACGGGGCGGATGCAGCGCATTGTCTTCAACGAGAACATGCAAGAGCTTCGCCGCGAGTCATTGCTCGCCGACTTCGGGCACCGAATCCGCGAAGTGAAGCAGGGTCCGGATGGGCTTTTATATGTGCTGACGGACCACGCGGACGGCGTGCTGCTCAGGATCGAGCCGGCTGAATGAGACAATCGAGCGTTTTTAGTCACCTGACACGCAAACAAAAATGGGGACCCCGATGATCAAGCTGAAGGCATGGCGACGCCTCGCGTTGCTGACGACCGCATTCGTATCGTCCGTCGTCTCGGTGGGCACGATTCGGGCGCAGGACGGGCCCGCGATCGGCATGGATCGCGACGATATCGCCGGCTACGTGCGAAGCGCCGACGGGCCGGAGGCCGGCGTCTGGGTCATCGCCGAAACGGACGAGCTCGACACGCGATTCGCCCGCATCGTGGTCACCGACGATGCGGGCCGCTATCTGATCCCGGATCTCCCGTCGGCGACCTACCGGCTTTGGGTGCGCGGTTACGGTCTGGCCGACTCCGAAGGGATCACGGCGGAGCCGGGCACGAGCGTCGATCTCGAGGCAGTCGTCGCGGCGACTCCCGCGATCGCGGCGCAGGCATATCCCGCGGCGTACTGGTACGCGATGATGCGCTTGCCGGGCGAAGCCGAGGTCGCCGACATCCCGGGCGGCCTGAATCAGTACATGGGGACGATGAAGAACCTCACCTGTGTCGGCTGCCACCAGCTCGGACAGCTTTCGACGCGGACGCTGCCCGAGGCGTTCGCGCATTTCGAGTCGTCCGAGGAGGCCTGGATCCGGCGCGTCTCGTCCGGACAGGCCGGTCAACAAATGCTCGGCGCGCTGGCCGGTCAGTTGCGGTCGATTCCGTTCAGGTATCTCGGTGACTGGACCGACCGCGTTGCGGCGGGCGAGCTGCCATCGGCACAGCCTGCGAGGCCCGCCGGCATCGAGCGCAACATCGTCGCGACCGTCCGCGACTGGGGCGACGCGAAGTCCTACCTGCACGACCTGATCTCGACGGATCAGCGAGACCCCACGCTGAACGGCTACGGGCTGATCTACGGCGCGCCGGAGTTGAGCACCGACAATTTTCCGATCCTCGACCCGGTCGGGAACTCGGCGACGACGTTCAGGTACCCCGTGCGCGACGCCGATACGCCGACGACGATGAGCACGCCGCCGACTCAAGCGTCGCCCTATTGGGGCGATGAAGCGATCTGGGACAGCCAGGCCAATGCGCACAATCCGATGTTCGACCAGGACGGACGCGTCTGGTACACGTCGCGGATCCGCGGCCCGGCGAATCCGGCTTTCTGCCGCGAGGGTTCCGATCACCCATCGGCAAGGCTCGCGCCGGTCGAGAACTCGGGCAGGCACGTCTCGGTTTACGATCCCGCGACCGGCGACGTCGGCTTCGTCGACACTTGTTTCTCGACGCATCACCTGCGCTTTGCCGAGGACGCCGACAACACGCTCTGGACGAGCGGCGGCGGACCCGTCGTCGGCTGGGTCGACACCAACAGGTTCCTCGAGACCGGCGATTCCGCGGCGTCGCAAGGCTGGACCGCGCTGATCCTCGACACGAACGGCAAC
>DATKCK010000057.1:0-7639 GCA_035513215.1 Gammaproteobacteria bacterium
GCACGTGACGCCGGTCGCGCTCGACGAGCTGCACGCCGAGCAGCGTCTCGAGGTCCTTGATTCCGGCCGAGATCGTCGATTGCGTGACGAACTGCGCTTCGGCGGCGGCCCGGAAATTCAGCTGCTCGGAGAGTTCCACGAGGTAGCCGAGCTGGCGCAGGGTGGGCAAGACGGACATCGGTGACTCTATTAATCGGAAATTACGATCATAATAACATATATAATTCATTAGAACGATCAATGCGCGACCGTCATACTGACCTCCGTACCAAAGCGACCCGGTTGCCGATCAGAAGGAGTCAACGATGAGCGCCGCCGAAACCGTGAGTGCCGTGAAAGCCGAAGCGAAGTGTCCCTTCAATCGCACCTCGGGCGGCGGCACCTCGAGCCGAGAGTGGTGGCCTAACCAGCTACGGCTGGATCTGCTGCGCCAGAACTCTCCGCTGTCCGATCCGATGGGCGAGGACTTCGACTACACGGAGGAATTCAGGAGCCTCGATCTCGACGCCGTGAAGCAGGATCTTCACGCGCTGATGACCGATTCTCAGGACTGGTGGCCGGCCGACTTCGGGCACTACGGGCCTTTCTTGATCCGCATGGCCTGGCACAGCGCCGGCACTTATCGCACCGGCGACGGTCGCGGCGGCGCCGGACGCGGCCAGCAGCGCTTTGCGCCGCTCAAGAGCTGGCCCGATAACGTCAGCCTCGACAAGGCGAGGCGTTTGCTCTGGCCGATCAAGCAGAAGTACGGCCGCAAGATCTCGTGGGCCGACCTGATGATCCTCAGCGGCAACGTTGCGCTCGAATCGATGGGATTCAAGACCTTCGGCTTCGCCGGTGGTCGCGAGGACGTCTGGGAGCCGGAACAGGACATCTACTGGGGCCAGGAGAAGACATGGCTCGGCGACGAGCGCTACTCCGGCGACCGCGACCTGGAGAACCCGCTCGCGGCCGTGCAGATGGGACTGATCTACGTCAACCCGGAAGGCCCGAACGGCAAGCCCGACCCGGTTGCGGCCGCGAAGGATATCCGCGAGACGTTCTCGCGGATGGCGATGAACGACGAGGAAACGGTCGCGCTGATCGCCGGCGGTCATACGTTCGGCAAGACGCACGGCGCGGGTCCCGCGTCGCACGTCGGTGCCGAGCCGGAAGCGGCGCCGCTGGAAGCGCAGGGTCTCGGCTGGAAGAGCAGCTTCGGCACGGGCGCAGGCGCCGATTGCATTACGAGCGGTCTGGAGGTCACCTGGACGACGACGCCTACGAGGTGGAGCACTAATTTCTTCTGGAACCTGTTCGGCTACGAATGGGAGCTGACCAAGAGCCCGGCCGGCGCGTACCAGTGGACGCCGAAGGGCGGGGCGGGCGCGGGGACGGTTCCGCACGCGCACGACAAGTCGAAGCGCATTACCCCGTCGATGCTGACGACGGACCTCTCACTGCGTTTCGATCCCGTCTACGAGAAAATCTCGCGGCGTTTCATGGAGAACCCGGACGAGTTCGCCGCTGCGTTCGCGCGCGCGTGGTTCAAGCTGACCCACCGCGACATGGGCCCGCGCGCGCGCTATCTCGGGCCCGAGGTTCCGTCCGAGGCGCTGATCTGGCAGGACCCGATCCCGGCGGTCGATCACGAGCTCGTCGACGAGAACGACGTCGAAGCGCTGAAGCGCCGGATCCTGGATTCGGGGCTCGACGTTTCGCGGCTCGTTGCTACGGCCTGGGCGTCGGCATCGACGTTCCGCGGCTCGGACAAGCGCGGCGGGGCGAACGGCGCGCGCATTCGCCTGGCGCCGCAGAAGGACTGGCAGGTCAATGAGCCCGCGAAGCTCGACGAAGTGCTAAAGACGCTCGACGGCATCCGGAAGGAGTTCAACGATAAGGCGTCGGGCGGCAAGAAGGTCTCGCTGGCCGACCTCATCGTTCTCGCCGGATGCGCGGGCGTCGAAGCGGCGGCGAGGAAGGCTGGTCACGACGTACCGGTTCCCTTCATGCCGGGCCGCATGGATGCCTCGGCAGAGCAGACGGATGTCGAGGCGATGGCCGTGCTCGAGCCGGCGGCTGACGGCTTTCGCAACTACCTGAAGGCGAAGTACGCGGTGCCGGCCGAGGCGCTGCTGATCGACAGGGCGCAGCCCCTGACGCTGACGGCGCCGGAGATGACGGTTCTGATCGGCGGCATGCGCGCCTTGAATGCCAACTTCGATGAGTCCGCGCATGGCGTCTTCACCGATCGGCCCGGCATGCTGACCAATGACTTCTTCGTCAATCTGCTCGACATGGGTACGGAATGGAAGGCCGTTGCAGGCGGCGAGGACGAGTTCGAAGGCTACGATCGAAAGACCGGCGAGCTGAAGTGGACCGGCACCCGCGTCGATCTCGTCTTCGGCTCGAACTCAGAGCTTAGGGCCCTGGCCGAGGCCTACGGCAGTGCCGATGCCGAGGACAAGTTCGTGCGCGACTTCGTCGCGGCCTGGACCAAGGTGATGAATCTGGACCGTTTCGACGTGGCTTGACCGACAGAGCCGATTGGCCCATCCGGACCGGTCAGGCCGATTCCGAACCGAAGGCGTGGATGCAAACGCGGTTCTTGCCGTCCGACTTGGCGCTATACATTGCGGCATCCGAGGCGCGCGTCAAATCGTCCACCGCGGGGGGCGGCTCGTAGAACACGACCGCTCCGATGCTGACGGAGATGCCGGGTTCGGCGGCCGCGAGCGATTCGGATACCACTGAGTGCAGCTTGGACAGGACCGATTGTGCCTGGTCGGCGTCGGTTTCCGGAAGCAGCATCACGAACTCGTCGCCGCCAACCCTCGATAAGCAGTCCGTGTCGCGCAAGCTGGCTTTCAAGGTCCTGGCGACCGAGCGCAGCACATGATCTCCGTAAGCGTGGCCGTAGCGGTCGTTGATGGCCTTGAAATCGTCCACGTCGGCATAGGCAACCGTCAACGGCTTGCCGAACCTTCGCATCCGCGCGATTTCGAGCTCCGCCCTTTCCGCGAACGCCCTGCCGTTCAGTGTGTCCGTCAGGAAGTCGGAGCGCGCGAGGGACTGCTCGCTCGCCAGTGTCTCCCTTAGTCGACAGATGATCACGGCGAGTCCCACGAGCATGATGAGGCGCATTATCGCGTTCCAGGCGAGAACGGCCCCGGACGGCCCTCCCGGCGTAAAATGGTCTGCGGCGAGCCACACGATCGATATGCCGATGGCTCCGATGATGGACTGGCGAAGATCGCCGGTCTTCCAGGAATAAAGCACGATGACGGCAAAGTAGAACAGCGAGACCGTGAGATCCGGGCCGGAGTAGTAGTCGAGCAGGCTGATTGCGAGGACCAGCACCGAACAGGTGCCGAGCCACGGCCAGGCGAACGGTACTCTTCGTGGAACGTGCATCTTTCGCAGTATAAGGCCGGCAACGAATACCAAGAACCGGCGCCGAGGGCCTGCCGCTCGTACCTTCCCCGCGTGTGCGGTCGCCCGTAAGATACGCTTCCCCGACGATTTGCCGAGGTGTGGCTCCTGATGGACGGGCTCAACGTTCACGCCGTGGCGACAATGCTCCTGACGGCCGGGGCGCTGTTTCTTTTCACGCGCGAGCGGATCTCCCTGTATCTCTCGTGCATCACCGTCTTGTTCGTCCTCGTGCTCTATTTCGAGCTCTTTCCCTACGTCGAGGACGGCGATCGCCTCGGCGCGGGAGACTTCTTCTCGGTCTTCGGCAATGAAGCTCTGATCACGATCGTCTTCCTACTCATTTTGTCGAAAGGCGTCGAGGTTAGCGGCGCCCTGCAGCCGTTGACCCGGCTGCTGGTCCGCTTATGGCTGATGAGCCGGTCTCTTGCATTTCTTGCCACGCTCCTTAGCGTCGCCGTACTGAGCGCCTTCGTCAATAACACGCCGATCGTCGTGATCCTCCTGCCAGTGCTGGTCGGAGTCGCGCATCGAATTCGTATTCCGCCGTCGAGGATACTGATGCCGATCGGCTTTGCGACCATTCTCGGCGGCATGAGCACGACTATCGGCACATCGACGAACCTGCTCGTCATATCGATCGCCAACGAACAGGGAGCGCAATCGCTCGGCATGTTCGATTTCGCGTTGCCGGCGGCGATCGCCGGTCTGATCGGAATCGCGTTTCTCTGGGCCGTTGCGCCCAGACTGCTGCCGGATCGTCCGTCGCCGCTGTCGCCATCGACGACGCGGGTATTCGAGTCAGTGATCGAGATCGCCGACGCCGGACAGATGGCCGAGAAGATGCTCGGCGAGGTCAGGCCGATGCTGCCCGAAGGGATCTCGATCTCGCGAATCCAGCGGGGGGAAGGGCTCGAGCTCGTTCGCCTGCCGACGCTGACGCTGCGCCCGGGCGACAAGCTCTTCGTCCGCGGCACCGCTGCCGGCATCAAGCGATTGCAGGATCTCTTCGGCGGCGGTTTCGAGGCCGACGATCTGCGGCGCCTGCCCGATCACGTTCTGGCCGAGATCGTCGTCACGCGCGACTCGCCGCTGTTCGGGCGCAGGCTCAGCGAGGCGCGCCAGCTCACGCTCGGCCGGTTGATTCCGATCGGCACGCTGACCGTCGGCAAGGGTGCGAGCCGGAACCATGAGCAGGCCATCGACGATCCCGTGCTCGGTGCCGGCGACGTCCTGCTGATGCAGGGCCGGCGCCAGGACATCCGCGAACTGCAGGAGAAGGACGGCTTACTGATTCTGGAGCGAAGCATCCATATCGCGCGTTCCGGAAAGGCGCCGCTGGCGGTTTTGATCATGGCGGCCGTCGTCGCGGCGTCGGCGCTCGGCTGGATGCCGATACTGGCCAGCGCTTCCTGCGGCGCAGCGCTGATGATTCTGCTGCGTTGCCTCAGCCTCGAGGAAGCGCGGAGCGCCATTGACACGAATCTGCTGCTCGTCATCGCGACGAGCCTCGCGCTCGGCACGGCATTGACGAGCACGGGGGCGGCCGAGTTTCTGGCGCTCGAGTTCGTCGATCTCGTCCGCGGGCTGCCGCCGCCTGTCGTGCTGAGTGCCATCCTGCTGCTGACGGCGCTTTTGACGGAGGTCGTGACGAATAACGCAATCGCCGTTATCGGTACGCCGATCGCGATCGTCGCGGCGCAGGAGCTCGGCGTTCAGGAGACGGCCTTCGTGCTCGCGGTCCTGTTCGGCGCCAACATGAGCTACCTGACACCGATCGGTTATCAGACGAACCTTCTGGTGTTCACCGCCGGCGGCTACCGGTTCTCCGATTTCCTGCGCGTCGGCATTCCGCTGCAGATCATATTGTGGCTCGCGCTTTCGTTCCTGCTGTCGGCCTTGTATCTCTGAACGCGCTCGCGAGCGTTGCCGGCGCGAGCCTCACTCGCCCGCGGCTGCCTCTCTCTCGGCCGCGCGTTCGCCGGACAGGATGTTCGCCATGCCGTAGTTGCCTTCCGTGCACGCATACTCGAAAAGCACGCCGTCCATCTCCGTCAACGGATAGATGCCGCCCCAGGGTTCGGCCCAGGTGTCGGGATCCTCGACGGTGAACGCATACTCGAGCGTGTCTTCGCCGATACGCGTAATGCGCTCGGTCACGCGCAGGTTTTCCGAGCCGCCTCGCCACGCGGTCTCGGGCCGAAACCCGGCCGTTTCGATTACGAGCGTATCCCCGTCCCAGTGCCCGACCGACGTGCCGTTCCATTGCGGCAGCAGATCGTCGGGCAGCTCCCCGGCGTCGGTCGGAATCACTCGCGGGTCGCCCATTTCGGCCTGAATGAATACGTAGCCCGGGCTTTGAAAGATCTGCAAATTGCTGTTGTAGCCGCCCGGCAGTATCGGCGGCAGTGTGCTCGACCAGACGATGCAGCGCTCGGTCAGCGAGCGGAACTCGGGGCCGTCGAACTCGCGTCCGCGGCGCTGGGCGGCCATCGCCTGACGGCGTTCCGCCGCTGCGGGCAAGAGCTCCGGGACGCGGCCGTTGCTCGGCATCGTGACGATAGACGTGCGCCGATTCGGCGAGGACACGCCTTCGTTCGCGCCCAGGGCAAACTGGTCGAAGTTGTAATGCACGTCGGCAGCGGTGCCGGGCGTCGTATCGGACGTCGCGGGATTGAGCTCGATCGGCTGGAGCCGCCGGCGTTCGAGCTCGGCGAACTCGTCGTCGGTCAGATACTCCCGGTCGCCGAATTCCTCCGGGCGCTCGAGGGGCGCGGTCGTGTACTCGGCATAAACGCCGGAGAAGTCGGGCACGCCCCAGTGCGTACGCGGCTGATCGTCGCTCGGGGCCGACTGCGCTTGCGCGCCGGCGGGCACGCCGAGCATGAAGACGCCGGCAATCGCCCCGGCGGCGGTGATGCGATCTCTGCATGGTCTCATTGGGTTGCTCCTACGGGAGGTTCCGTGCCGGGCTTGCGCAGGTGCCCGTAAATCTTCTCTTCGGCATACGGCTCGCATTTGAATTCGAGCAGCCTGAAATCGTCGTCTACGAGCCGGTAGAGCGGCATGCTGATGGTCCAGGGCCGTGAATAGACGGTCGGATCCTCGATCGTCGCTTCGTAGCGAAGATGATTCGGCCCGAGCGGCGTGTAGCGTTCGACGACGGTCGCGTTCTCGCTCGCGTAGTTGCCCGCGCGGTCGAGCCAGGTCTGGCCGTTGAAGCCGGTGACCTCGACGACAAGCGTGTCGCCTTGCCAGCGCGCGTTCGACCATCCCATCCAGCTATCGAGTGGCGCCTCCTCACGGCCGTCGACGAAGATCCGCCGAACGCCCGTCGCGAACTGGTAGTAGATGACGATGTCCTGTTCGTTCTGAAGGATCTGGAACGGATAGGGCATGTAGGTCGAGCGTGGGACGCCGCCGAGATAGCACTTGCCTTCCGGATCCTCGGTCAGACGGTTCGCGAAGCGGCGATCGCGCTCCTCGATCGCGGCCGGCAGATACGGAATGCTGCCGCCGGCGATCACCCCTTGCCCGGGCGGCACGGCGAACTGAGCGCCGAGCTCGATCAGGACCGGATAGGCAGAGACATGCGGCTCGAGATTCCAGTGCGCCGTGTTGAGCGCCTGCCAGAATCCGCTGAGATCCGGGTGTCCGTCTGCCGTGCGCGGAAGTTCCGTCAGCACCTCGGCCCGGGCGGCGAAGGCGCCGAGCGCGATCGTCGCCGATAACGCGAGTTTCGTTGCCTTCGAGCGCATCACTCGGGTACCTGCGTGCCCTGAAAGAACAGCGCCGTGCCGTCAGCGAACAGAATGTCGCGGCCGACGGCCTTGTTCGAGCCGTCCCGCGCCTGGTAGCCGTTGACGACGAGCTCGGCGCCGATCGGAATCGACGCCTTCGTGATGCCGCGCCGGACGAGGGCATTCGGGCTGCCGCCCTCGACCATCCAGACCACCGCTTCGCCGTCGTCGCCGACGACCTCGATATGAATCCACGAATGCGGATTGATCAGTTCGACTTTCGTGACTTTGCCCTCGAGCGCAACCGGGGCTTCGACGTTGAATTCCGTCGCGAACGCGTGGTGCGCCTCGGCCGCCGCTGCCGCGAGCACGGCGCCGGCTCCGATCAGTGCCAGCGTGGATATCTGCATGGCCGCTACCCCCTCTACTGGTATGGGCAAATGATGCCTGATTATCCGCCATCTGGCACCGGCAGGGCAGAGGCGGAC
>DATKCK010000058.1:0-17595 GCA_035513215.1 Gammaproteobacteria bacterium
CGAACTTCGCGCTCACGGGGCCTGCTGTTCTACCGCATGCTTGAACAGGCGCTCGTGACCGAGCCGGTCACCTATGCGCAAATCGCCCGAAAGGCAGAACACAACATGTAGGGGTTGATGGAGCTAAGTGGATACCCCTTATGGTGAAACAGCCTGCTCTCGTGACCGATGACTTCATCGCCGAGGAGCTCGACTATCTTCGGACGAACCCGCACGAAGCCGAGGTGCGAAGGGCCTTCGAGTTGGCAAAGATCGAGTATGGTCGAATCGATTACAGTCTATCGAATGGCAAGCTTCAGATCTGGGAAATCAACAGCAATCCAATGTTCGCGACTGCTGCCAGCGCGGCTGATCCGAGACGCAGGAGGGTTCACCGTCTCAGCGCTGAGCTTATCAACGCAGAGTTTCTCTCTCTGATTCAAAGGCCGCTGCCCGAAACGAAGCGCATCTGGTGTGGAATTCGCCTAAACAGTCTCCACCGATCCAGATTCGAGCTCTGAGCCTTTCAAAGTAACCGCGCAGAGTCTGCCACAGTACTTGGTTGGCGATCTGTGATTCTCATGGAGCGACGCCGTTCACGGCGGGGCGACCGACGACTCGATATAAAAGTTGTGGTCCATAGCCGCCCGCGGGTTTGAACGACTGTCAGTGTCCCGCCTCGGCGTTAGAGCCCTGCGGCTGCTTCTTTTCATCGAGCCATGGCAAATACGACACACGAACCTCGGATCATGAGTTGTCCCCCCGATCGGCTCGACGCTTTGTTTCGGCTACGGGCAAGCGTCTGGTTGGCCGAGGGCGCCGCGCCCGAGGCATTTGTAGACAATCGATGGACAGATGCTCGCGACGCCGCGCGCCAGCATTGGATCGCGCTACACCAGGGCGACGTTGTCGCGGGTGCGTCCCTCAGTATCCACGCTAGTCTGCGCGAAGCCGAAGAGGCCGAGGCTTATCTTGCCTATGGGCTGCCGGAAGCCGGTCCGGTCGCCGTGCCTGCGCGAGTAATCGTTCGTCGCGACTGGCGGGCACGGGCTTGGTTGAGAGACTGCTTGAGATACAGGAGCAGGCTGCCCACGCTGCAGGCGCTGGCTTGGCCGTGCGCCAGGCGTCGCGCATGATGCGCCCGCTCCTTCAACGGCGTGGTTGGCGCTGCCATGGCCCGGCGCCGCATGACGCCCGCTTTCCTTTGGCGCACTTCTCGGTGATGTCCTTATCCCTCACCCTCGGCTCGCGATAGCCGCTGGCATAGCGAATGCTCTAACATCTGCGTAAGGCGAAGCGCGACCTATTGTTGACGCTCAAGTCAGAAGCAAGTACGTGACGATCGTCAAGGTCCAGACAACGGCGCCGATGACCGCGGCATTCACGAAGCCCCTCGCCGCATCGACATCGTCATCCACGTAGCTGCTCGTCTCGAGCGTCTCCAGTACTTCGCGCGGATGGAGATTGGCGCCTTCGCCGCCCTCGGCAGCGTATCGATCTTGCGCCGCGTCGGGCCGAATCTTCTGTCCGCGGACTCCCATCAAGACCCCCCTAACATCGAGGTGCCGTCAGGCGCTGCGCTTGGGCCGTCCCTGCCAGGCGACGGGCAGTCTCGTGACGCTCGCAAGATCACGCGTGAGCTCGGCCGTTCGCGAGACCTCGACGCAGTCGCCGCCGAACTGCTTGGCCAGGCACATCGTCTTCTCGGACCTGGCGAGAAGATCGTCGATCGTATCGTCGCCCTTGAACGTTGCGACCGCGATCGAAACCGTGACGCCGCACCCATCCTCGTATGATGCGGCGATTCTCTGCCTGACGACGTGGGCGAATTGCTCGGATCGCGCCAGACGGCAGCCGGGCAGGAGCAGCATCAGGCTGTCGCCGTCGTATCGGCCCATCAGGCAACGCAGATTGCCCCATTGCGGCAGATCCAGCGTCGCTCGAATCGCTTCGGCTGTCTCGGCGAGCAATTCGTCGCCCTTCGTGATGCCGTGCTGCTCGTTGAATTTGCGCAGTTGATCGACATCGATCAGGCAAACGCTGAACGGCTTGCCCATGTCGACGGCGAAGCGGCACTCATCGGCCAGCAGGCTGAGAAAGTGGGGCCGGTTGAACGCGGAGGTCAGGCCGTCGCGCGTCGCATTCCGATTGCGGCTTATCGATCCGGTGCTCTCTGGCATTTCTTATACGGCTCTTCGTCCCTGAATGAAAACGCTGCCAGATTGCCAGTGAATCAGAGCGCGCTGCGTGAAGCCTCTCTCAGATGCGCGAGCAAGGAATTGACATAAGTGCGCGATGTGTCTCAGCCGAGCAGTGCTTCACGTTTATAGAGCCGGATCGTCACGAGTGCGATCAGACCGGCGTAGATCAGCGTGCTCGCCACGGACTGCACAACCATGAGCCAATCGACGGGTTCCTGCTTGATCAGGGTCGTGATCAAGAGATGCTGACTCATGCTCGGCACCCACATCAGAGCCTGACTCGGCTCGACGTTCAGAATCGTGGCGATCGCGACCGGTAGCGTCGGCACGAGCAGCAGGAGACCGAGCCAGGTCTGGGCTTCCTTGTAGCTCTTCGTGAACGATGCGACGAGCGTCATCATAAACGCGCCGAGGACCGAGAACGGCGCGAGCAGCAGAAACGCGTAGATGGCCGTCGCCGCCGTGAATCCCGAGCTCATGCCGAGCTCGTCGAGCGGCAGATAGGGCGTAGCGATACCGAAACCGATCAGCGTCAGCGCGAGCGACGCGAGCATGAAAACGGTCGTGGCCGAAACCTTGCCGAGCAGCAGGCTCGTTCGCGACACGGGCGTGGTCAGCAGCGGCTCGAGCGATTTGCGCTCGCGCTCGCCGGCGGTCGTATCGATCGCAAGGTACATGCCGCCCATCAGGACGGCGAAGAGCAGGAAGTAGGTCAGGATGCCGAGCATCAGCGCCGACCGTCCGGTCGGCGTGGACAGGTCGTAGGAATCTACGATGATCGGGCGCACGACGGTCGGGCTCACGCCGCGCGCGAGCAGGCGCAGGGCGCCGATGCGCTCGGACCAGGCGCGCAGCTCGCTCTGCACGCGCTGCACACGCTCGCCGTTGCGGGAATCGGATCGATCGAAGACGACCGTGACGCGCGCCGGGCGGTCGCTGCCGAAGTTGTCGGCGAAGGTGTCCTCGATCACGACGACGAAGCCGTGAACGCCGTCGACGACGGCCCGTGCCGCCGAGTCGAGGTCGGTGATCTCGTGATCGAGGTCCGCGTCGATGCCCCGGGCCGCGAGAAACGCCTCGAGATTCCCGGCCGACTCGATGCCGACGATCGGCACGCTGAGCCGCTGCTCGGCCGACGATATCGCCTGATTGACGACGAGCTGAATCATCGCGACGAACATCAGCGGAGCGAAGAGCGGCCCGAAGGCGAGCGTCGAGAACATCGTGCGCCGGTCACGGACGTTGTCGACGATCTCCTTGCGACAGACGACGCCGATCGCGTTCACGTCGAATCAGCCCGCATGACGGCATCGACGAAAACCTGCTCGAGATCGTCGCAGGCGAACTCGTGCCTGAGCGCGGCGGGCGTGCCGCGGGCAGCGAGCCGGCCGTGCGCGATGACGACGATCTCGTCGGTCAGAGCGGCGATCTCCTGCATGACGTGACTGGAGAGCAGGATGCAGCAGCCGCGTCGCTTGAGCTCGGTCAGCCAGAGCCTGAGGTCGCGCGTCGCCATGACGTCGAGGCCGCTCGTCGGCTCGTCGAGCAGCAGGTAGTCGGGCTCGTTGACGAGTGCGCGCGCGAGGGCGACCTTGGTTCGCTCTCCCTGCGAGAAGCCTTTCGCGCGCCGGTTCGCGATCGCCGAAAGGTCGAGGCGCTCGACGAGCGCGGCGATGCGGGCATTGAGCGTTTCGCGCCCGATCCCGTGCAGGTCGCCGTAATAGCGGATGTTCTCGACGGCCGTGAGCTGCGGATAGAGCCCCGCGCCGTGCGGCAGGACACCGAAGCGCCGGCGCACGGCGAGCGGGTCGGCCGCGACGTCGATGCCGTCGATCGTGGCGCGGCCGCCGTCGGCGTTCATGACGGTCGAGAGTATGCGCAGGCAGGTCGACTTGCCGGCGCCGTTCGGCCCGAGCAATCCCGTGATCCGCCCGCGCTCCGCCGCGAAGCTGACGCCGTCGAGCGCGCGAATCTCGCCGAAGAACTTCGTCAATGCGCTGACTTCGATCATCGCCGATTGCCTACGGGGCCGGTCCCTGAAAGCTCAGGAAGAACGGCATCGGCGGCTCGTCGTCGAGGCAGGCCGGATCGGACGCCTGCGGGTCCGCGCTCGCGACGAAGGCCTCCATCAGCCTCGGCACGCAGCCGACGGCGGCAAGACCGTGGCCCTGGCCCTTGCCTACGATATGGCGCGTATTCGTAAGGCCGGCGTCCGCGACGCGCTCGGCATAGGCCG
Source organism: Gammaproteobacteria bacterium (assembly GCA_035513215.1). Taxonomy (GTDB): domain Bacteria; phylum Pseudomonadota; class Gammaproteobacteria; order Steroidobacterales; family Rariloculaceae; genus DATCZB01. The sequence goes on from DATKCK010000058.1 coordinate 4,417, forward strand.
GCGGCGTTACCGGATCGTGCTCGCCGGAAAGCAATAGCGCCGGCTGGTCGCTCGCGACGGGCTCCTTGAAGTCCTCGTCGATGACGCCGGCCGGCCAGGACTCGCAGATGGCCCGAAGACCGTCGATGACCGTCGTGCCGAGGTAGAGGAAAGCCGCGTTGGGATCGTTGTCGTCGGGGAACCACGGCGCATCCTCGGTGCAGACGACCGAGTTGTGCATCGCGAAGCCGATCGATTCGGCGACGGACTGAATCTGCAGCTCCGCCTGCGCCGCAAGCGGAAGCATGTTCCCCGCATGCGCGGCCTCGATGACGAGCGGCAGCAGCGCGACGGTGGCGTCGCTGTAGCTCATCAGACGAACGGCGCCCTGCAAATGCGTTTCGTCGAGCTCGACGCTCTTCGGCGCGCCGGTGACGGGATCGTTGAGCACGACCTCGATCGACTGGCCGGCGAAGCGCTGGCGCAGCTCGTCGAAGCGCTCCGCGATGTCGGGAAACCGTTCGTTGCAGGCCGGCGACGCGGCGCAGCGGGCGAAGGCCGCGTCGAGCGCGCGCCCGGCATCGGCCGCGATGTCAGGTCCGAGGGCGAGATCGGGCGGCACGGTGCCGTCGAGGATCATCGTGCGCACGCGATCGCCATGGCGCCTGAGATAGTGCTGCGCGACGCGCGTGCCGTACGAGACGCCGTAGACGTTCCACTCGGTGACGCCGAGCTCCGTGCGCAGCGTCTCGAGGTCGCGGACCGCGACCGAGGTCGTGAACAGGCGCGGGTCGTGGTCGAACCCGGCGATGCAGGACTCGACGGTGGCGCGGATCTCCTCCTCCGTCGCCGTCACGAGCTCGAACTCCTCGGGCAGCTCGCAATCGAGGCCCGACAGCGAGCGTCCGGTGCCGCGCTGGTCGAGCAGCAGGATGTCGCGCTCGCGTCGGATCGGCTCGAAAGCGGGCCTGAGCTGCAGATAGAGGTCGACTCCGCTGCCGCCCGGGCCGCCGTTGATCAGAACGAGCGGATCGGGCGCCGGATTCGCCGTCAGCGCCGGAATGCGCGCGAAGAAAAGCTCGAGGGTCGGGCCCTCGGGATCGGCGTAGTCCTCGGGTACCTCGAGCGTCGCGCAGCTGCCGTAAGCCGCGGGCAAAGACTCCTGCAGCAGCCGGCAAGGTGACTCGTCGAGGGCGGCATTCACTTCGCGTTGCGCCAGCGCGAGCAGCAGCGCGGCGACGGCCGTGGCGATGCGCGTGTTCACGGGAATCGGCAATTCGGGGAGAGCCTACTCGACGGTTGTCTGCTTGAGCGCTGCGAGCAGGATGGCTTCGGCTTCCGGAAACTCCCGCGAGGCGTTTGCGAGGAAGACGCCGCGGGACATCATCAGCGGCGTCCAGCCGAGCGCATTTTCGGCGGCCGGATCCGCGCCCTGGTCGATCAGGTACTGCGTGATCGAAGGCTGGTTCGAGATGATCGAGCCATGCAGGGCTGTCGAGTCGTCCCAGCGTGGATCGCCGGCGCCTGAGTCCGCGATCTCGTCGATGTTCAGCGGGTAGTAGAGCAGCGTGTACGCGGGCTCGCCCTGCATCGCGAGCTCGCCGAAGTCGGCACGCGCGTTGACGTCGTTGCCGAGCTCGACGGCGAGCTCGACGGCCTCGAGTCGTTCGGCCGCGGAGACGCCGGTGTGCGGTCCCGGCGTCTCGCCTTCCCAGGTGTCGAGGCCGGCAGCCACCATCAGCGGCGTGATGCCGAAGCGGTTCGTGATCGCGGGATCCGCGCCGCCATCGGCGAGCATGCGCATCAGTGGCGCGTCGCCGTTCTTGGCCGCGATGTAGAACGCGGTCGCGCCGTTGAACGTCAGCAGGTGGCGGCCGAGCGTAAGGCCGGGCGGGTTGCGGGCGGTGCCGCCGAGCTTGTTGAACCGGCCTTCGTCCCAGTCGATGCGCACGTTCGGGTCGGCACCGGCGTCGAGCAATTGCCGAACGAGCTCGAGGCTCGTCACCCTGCCCGTCGGCCTGACCGGTGCGTCGGCCTCGCCGCCGACGGCGGCCGTGCCCGTGGCGCCCGGCTTCCTGAGCCAGGCGATCGTATGAAACGGCGAACCGCGCGGATCGGGCAGGTTCGGATCGGCGCCATGCGCGAGCAGCACCGACGCCACCTCGAAATAGCCGTTGACGATGGCCATGTTCAGGGCGCTCGTGCCGTCGGGCGCTACGTCGTCGACATCGGCTCCCGCCCCAATCAACACGTCGAGCGCGTCGAGCTCGGCGTTGCGAACGGCGAAGAGCAGCGACGTGAAGCCGCCCGCCGACCGCGCATCGATCTCGGCGCCCCTTTCCAGCAGCAGCGCCGAGGCCTCGGCATTGCCCTCGCCGGCCGCCCACATCAGCGCGGTCTGCCCCCGGAACGGTTCGTTGAGGTTCGGATCGGCGCCGCGCTCGAGCAGCAAGCGCACGGCATCGGGACGGCCATTCAGGGCGGCGAGCATCAGCGCCGATTCGCCTTCACTGGAAAGTCCGTTTGGGTCGGCGCCGGCGTCGAGGAGCTGCTCGATCACCGGTGCATTGCCGTCAATTGCGGCCAGCGCCAGAGGCGTCACGCCGTTGCGCGTCGCCGCGTCGACCGTGGCGCCGGCCGCGAGCAGCAGACCGGCGAGCTCAACGTCGCCGCGCCGGGCCGCGACGTGCAATGCTGTCGCGCCGTCGGCGCTCGCCTCGTCGATATCGGCGCCGCCGGCAATCAGTGACGATACGGTCGCGTGATCCCCGCTCCCGGCCGCAGCGACGAGCTCGGACGCGGTTGCCGTCGCGGGAGCCGCAAGGCCCGCTATGACCCCCCCGATCAGGGCCGGCCAGGCAGCGGACGGCAGGACCCGGGCGACAGTCGAAAGCCTGAATGTAGGGCGTATCGGGCTCATGGCTCGCTCGGCGCTTCGGCGCGCCACCGCGCGCCGTACCTCAATATACAATGTTCGCATCGAATCCGGGGAGCGAACGGTGACGGGAACCGGGCGACGCAATCTAGCACTGGGCTTCTCGGTGGCGGCCATCGTGGTGGCTGCCGTCGCGGTTCTCGCGAGCCGCGACGGGCCGCTTTCGCTGCGGCAGGCACCGGGCGAGCTGACGGCCGAGACGCTCGGCACCTATTGCATGGATTGTCACAACCCGATCGACTTCTCGGGCAACCTCGCGCTCGACGGCGACGAGCTTGCCGACATCGGCATGCACGCCGAGACCTGGGAAAAGGTCGTGCATAAGCTCAGCGCCGGATCGATGCCGCCGCTCGGCGAGCCGCGGCCGGATCCGGCGGCGTACGCGGGCGTTATCGATTACCTCGAATCCGAGCTCGACACGGTCGCCGCCGCTTCGCCGAACCCGGGCCGCCTGCCGCTGCTGCATCGCCTGACGCGCACCGAGTACGAAAACGCCATCCGCGATCTGCTCGCGCTCGACAACCTGCCGGCCGAGATGGACTACGAGCTGCTTCTGCCGGCCGACAACTCGAGCAGCGGCTTCGACAACATAGCGGAACTGCTCTTCGTATCGCCCGTCGTCATGGAGCGCTATCTCGGCGCGGCGCAGAAGGTTGCGCGACTCGCCGTCGGCGATCCGTCGATGCCGACGATGGTCAACATTCACCGCTTAGCGCTCGAGTTGCCGCAGGACGAACCGGTTCCGGGCTCGCCTTTCGGTACCCGCGGCGGTCTCGTTACCGAGAGCTACTTTCCGCTCGATGGGGACTACGTCTTCAGCGTCGATCTCGCAGGGTTTGCCCGCGAGCCGCACGAGATCGAGATCACGATCGACGGGGCCCGCGTTGCGCTCGGCCACACGGGCGGTCGCGGCAGCGGAGGCCTCGAATTCCGTGTCCCGGTCTCGGCAGGTCCGCATGTCTTCGGTGCCACCTTCGTTCATCGCACGCATGCGCTCGACGAGTCGACCGTGCGCGTCCAGCGCAGAAGCCGTGGCACGCTGCCGGCGATCGAGGTCGTCACGATCGCGGGTCCTTACGCACCGACGGGGCCCGGTGTCACGCCGAGCCGGGAGCGGATCTTCGTCTGCACGCCGGCATCGGCGGCCGAGGAGGCGCCGTGCGCGCGCGAGATCCTTGCGACGCTCGCCCGCCGCGCCTACCGGCGCCCGGCAACCGATGCCGACGTCGAGACGCTGATGGCGTTCTACGACGCCGGGCGCGACGGCGGCGGTTTCGACGCCGGCATCCAGCGCGCGCTCGAGCGCCTGCTCGTCAGTCCGCAATTTCTCTATCGCATCGAGCGCGTCCCGGAACGCGTCGCGCCGGGCGAGGCCTTCGCGGTGACGCCGCTCGAGCTCGCATCACGCCTGTCGTTCTTTCTCTGGAGCAGCCTGCCCGACGAGCGCCTGCTGGCGCTCGCCGAATCCGGCGCGCTCGTCGAGGACGCCGTGCTCGCAGCGGAGATCGAGCGCATGCTGACGGATCCGCGCGCCGAGTCGCTCGTCGACAACTTCGCCGCGCAATGGCTCTTCCTGCGCGACGTCGAAGGCAAGGATCCGGACCTTTTCATCTTTCGCGACTACGACGAGAGCTTGCGCGAGGCGTTCGTCACGGAAACGGAGCTGTTCGTCGGCAGCGTGCTGCGCGAGCAGCGCAGCGTGCTCGACCTGATCCGCGCGGACTACACGTTCGTCAACGAACGGCTCGCCGAGCATTACGGCATTCCCTACGTCGAGGGCAGCCGCTTCAGGCGTGTCACGCTGCCCGAGAGCAGCCCACGCGGCGGGCTTCTGGGACAGGGAAGCATCCTGACCGTGACCTCGTATCCGACGCGGACCTCGCCCGTGCTTCGTGGCAAGTACGTGCTCGACAACCTGCTCGCTTCGCCGCCGCCGCCGCCGCCGCCCGATGTCCCGACGCTCGCAACCGACGAGGCCGACGTCGAGCGGGCGACGATGACGCTCAGGGAATCGATGGCCAGGCACCGCGAGAACCCGGAGTGCGCGAGCTGCCATGCGCAGATGGATCCGATCGGCTTCGCGTTCGAGAATTTCGACGCGGTCGGCCGCTGGCGCGAGACGGACGGGGGGCTGCCGATCGACGTGGTCAGCACCCTGCCCGACGGCATGGTCGTCGACGGGATCGAAGGCGTGAAACGGCTGCTGCTCGACGATCCCGAGCGCTTCGTCGGCGCCGTGACCGAGAAACTATTGATGTATGCGTTAGGTCGGAATATACAGTACTACGACCGGCCGGCGATCCGGGCGATCGTTCGCGAGGCGGCCGCAGACAACTACACGTTTGCGGCACTCGTTCGCGGCATCGTCTTGAGCGTGCCGTTTAGAATGCGAATGGCGCCGGAAGCCGGCGCGACGGACAGCGAGGTTTAGCGATGTTTCTGACCAAAAAGGCCTTGCCGCGACGCGCGTTCCTGCGCGGCGTCGGCACCTCGCTGGCCCTGCCTTTGCTCGATTCGATGCTGCCGGCGTTCGCTGCCGACGGGGCAAGCGCGCCGCCGCGGCTGTCGTTCATTTACGCCGGCAACGGCATCGTCCACCGGAACTGGACGCCGGCGACGAGCGGCAGGGATTTCGAGCTGACGCCGAATCTCGCGTCGCTCGGCAAGGTTCGCGACGAGCTCAATGTCATCACGGGGCTTGCGCATCTGGAGGCCGATACGAAGGGCGACGGCACCGGCGATCACCCGCGCGCGTCGGCCGCATGGCTCACGGGCGTGCATGCCTACGACCGGACCCGGCCCGGCGTCGAGGTCAGGCTCGCGACGTCGGCGGATCAGATCGCGGCCGGCGTCATCGGCCGCGACACGGCCGTCGCGTCGCTCGAGCTCAGCATCGATCCGCCGATGCAGGGCGCCTGCGACTCGGGCGATTGCTTCTACGTCAACACCGTATCCTGGCGCAACGAGACGACGCCGAATCTGGCCGAGCTGCATCCGCGCGTCGTCTTCGAGCGGCTTTTCGGCGACGGCGGCTCGAGCGCCGAAAGGCTCGCGCGCTCTCGCGTAACGGGTAGCATCCTCGACTCGGTGCTCGACGAGGCGAGCCGGCTCGCGGGCACTCTCGGCGCCGGCGACACGCGCAAGCTCGACGAGTATCTCGATTCGGTGCGCGAGGTCGAGCGGCGTATTCAAAGTGCTGAGGCCAAGGGCACGCAGGACATCGCGCTGCCGGAAAGGCCAACGAGTATCCCGGACACGTACGAAGAGCACGCGCGCATCATGTACGATCTGCAGGTGCTCGCGTTCCAGGCCGACGTCACGCGGATTACGAGCATGATCGTCGCGCGCGAGCTCTCGGGGCTCTCCTACCCCAACATCGGTGTGTCGAACGGGCATCACAACGTCTCGCACCACCGCGACGATCCGGATCTGATCGACGAGAAGACGCGGATCGACACCTATCACGTCGAGCTCTTCGCCGAGTTCGTCGAGAAGCTTCAGGCGACGCCCGATGGTGACGGCAGCCTGCTCGACCACAGCCTCGTCCTCTACGGCAGCGGCATGGGAGACGGCAACCTGCACCGTCACGACGACCTGCCACTGCTGACAGTCGGCCGGCTCGGCGGCAAGATCCGCACCGGCCAGCACCTCGTCTACCCCGAGCACACCCCGATGACGAACCTCCTGCTGACGCTGCTCGAGCAGGTCGGCGCCCACATCGACACGCTCGGCGACAGCACCGGCCGCCTCTCGCCCGACCTGCTCTCGGCGTAAATGGCGGCGTAAATGGCGGCGTAAATGGGGTCAGACCCCTTTCAGGTTCGTAGACGTGCCGCGCGTTCGGGCCAGATTCCGTTGACGAACCTGAAAGGGGTCTGACCCCATTTACGCCGGACCCCATTTACGCCGACCCCATTTACGCCCCACTCAACCGCCAGCCATCCGCTCCTTGATCGCATCGAGATCGAGCGGCTCTAACTCAGGGCTGAAGAAGCGAATCCGGTCCATGATCTCGGTCGTGTCGAAATAGCCGCCGGCGCACTCGGCGTGAATGTAGCCCGACGGCTCGAACCGGTAGCCCTCGAAGTAGACGAGCCCAATGCGCCAGGCATCCTTGTCGATCAGCTCGCGACAGCTTCGGCAACGGGCGCGGCCGGTTGGGGCGCGGCTTGCGCCGTTGATCCGCGGCACGCGCCGATGCGCGACCCCGAACTCGGCGATCGCGCTGAGCTCGCCGAGGTCTTCGGCCGCAGCGCCCTGGCCTTCAGCGATCGCTTCGAGGAAGGGCTCGGGGCGCTTCAAGGCCGTGCAGCGCAGATGCAGCCAGAGCGTCATCTCGCCCTCGCCGAACGCGTTCGGCTGGCGTTCGCCGAAGCGAAGCTCGTCCTTCTCGATCTTGCCGTCGCAGCCGCGGCATTTCGCCCGGTCGCTCGATGCCGGTTCGATCACGTGTCCCATGCGCGGATCTCCTCCGCTTCCGTGAGCTGATCGAAGGGCGCCCCGGCGAGCACGTCGGCCGGGCGCGAGCCGTCAGCGCAACCGCGCGCCCGCCGCCTGTGCCAGCACCCTCGACGCGTCGATCTCGTCGCGGCCGGCCGCCGTCTCGGCGCTGACCTGTACCATGAAACCACTGCCGTATAACTGTAGCGTGCCGGCCTCGGGCATCCAGACGCCGAAATCCGCGCCTGCCACGTCAACCGCTTCGACGTCCGTGTCAGCGAGCAGGTCGCCGAAGGCGTTGTCGCGCGCGCTCGCGCGAAACTCCTCGTAACTGCGGTAAGCCGCTGGCGTCACGATCAGCGTAACGACGATGTCGAAGTCCGAGCCCGTTTGCGGCCAGCTGCACATTGGCACCGAGCCGGCAAAACCGATGTCTTGACCCGCGTCGGCGCCGATACCGGTCGCGGCTTCGATTTCCTCGGGCGTCAGCAGCTCGCAGGCGCGGATCGACGCGAGGTCGACGCCGGTCGAGTCCGCCGATGGCGACGAATCTTCGGAACAGCCAATGAGGGCAGAGATCGCGGCGACGCAAACGGCTCCGCCGAGCTGCGTGTGGATGAAGCGTTGCATCAGCGAACCCTCCTTATGGAGGAGCGATTATGGCACTGGCGCAAACGGCTGGTGCGAGTGGGCCCGCGGCGTCCGGGCAGACCGCTACAGGTACTCCGCCAGCCGCTCGAGGCAGCGTGGCAAGTCGGCCGGCTCGCCGAGCACGCCTTCGAGCGGGTCGCTCACTTGCTTCTCGAGCAGCGCGGGCGCCGTCTTGATCGTGTAGCGGCGCATGTCGAGGCGCGCCGTGACCTGATTCCATCGAAGCGGCATCGACACCATCGCGCCGGGCACGGGCCTCGCGCTGAACGGCGCGACGAGCAGCCGGCCGTGGCCGTTCTGGAGATAGTCGACGTAGACCTTCCCTTCGCGCGCATCGATCTGGCGCGCGACCGTTGCGATCTCCGGCAGCTCGCGCACGACGCAGTTGGCGAGCAGCTCGGCGAGCGCGCGGCTTTGCTCGTGCGTGTAACGCGCGCCGAGCGGGATCAGGACGTGCAGCCCCGTCGAGCCGCTCGTCTTCGCGTAGTGCGGCAGATCGATGGCTTCGCAGAGCTTGTGAATCACGCGCGCGACGCGAACGACGTGCTCGAACAGCGCACCTTTGGGATCGAGATCGAGAATGCACCAGTCCGGGTGCTGCAGCGATCCGAGACGCGCCGACCAGATGTGCAACGGTATCGCGCCGAGATTCGCGATATAGGCGAGCCCCTCGGCGCTCTCGATGACGAAATAGCGGATCTCGCGCTCCGAGCCCTCGCTCCAGAGCGCCTCGAGCCGGATCCAGTCCGGCACGTAAACGGGCGCATCCTTCTGATAGAACGACTTGCCGTCGATGCCGTCGGGATAGCGCGTCAGCACGAGCGGGCGGTCGGCCAGGTAGGGCAAAAGATACGGCGCGACGGCACGGTAATAGTCGATGAGCTCGCCCTTCGTGTAGCCCTCGTCGGGCCAGAACACCTTGTCGGCGTTCGTGACCTCGGCGCGCTCGGCTGGCGCCTCGGTGATGGCGGGGAGATCGGGCAAGGGTTTGTCCTCGCCCGGAAGCCAGCAGTCGTCGGGCGCCTTGTCGGTTCGGAGCCGGACGAAAGTCGGCTGGCGCAGGCGTCCCTTGTCGCTACGCAGCTTGAAACGGACCTCGACGACGAGATCGGGCTCGATCCAGCGTTCGACGTCGCGTTCCTCGTCGGAGTCGGCGGGCGGGTCGCCGTGGGGCGCCCCCGTCACGAGCGGTGCGATCTCGTCAAGATCTTTGTCGGCAAAGCCGCCGCCGACGCGGCCCGCGTAGACCCAGCCGTCGACGCCGCGCTGCGCGAGCAGCAGCGCGCCGAATCCCTGCCGGTGGCCCTTCGGCGCCGTGTAGCCGACGACGGCGAAGTCGTCGTTGTGCTTCGCGCTGACCTTGACCCATTCGCTCGAGCGGCGCCCGACGTAGGCCGAATCGGCGCGTTTGGCGACGATGCCCTCGAGCCCCATCGTCGTCAGTTGCTCGAACATGGCCGCGCCGGCCGCCTCGATGTGCTCGGAAACGCGGATCGGGCCGACGGTCGGCAGCATCTCGGCGAGCAGCCGCTTTCTTTCGGTCAGCGGCAATCGGCGCAGGTCGTTGCCGCCGAAAAGCAGCAGATCGAAGGCATAGAGCGTCGCCGGCCAGCGCACGGCGGCGCGGCTGACGTCGCGCTCGCGCGTCAGCCGGCCGCGCTGCTGCATGCCGGCGAAGCTCGGCAACCCGTTCTCGTCGTGCACGACGACCTCGCCGTCGATCAGGAAATCGGAATGCGGCAAAGCCTTCAGGACCTCGGCGATCTCGGGAAACACGACGGCGAAGTCGTGCCGGTTGCGCGAGATGAGCCGGACGCGGCCGCCTTCCTTGCCGGCGAGCAGGCGATACCCGTCGTACTTGATCTCGAAGACCCAGTCCGGGTGACTGAATGCTTTCCCCGCCGTCGCGAGCATCGGCTTGACGTCGTCGATGCCGACGTTGGACCTGGCGGCGCCCGCGTCACGGCAGGCATCGGCGATTGCGCCCGACGGATCCGCGCCTTCGCCGATCTCCTCGACCGTAAGACCGGACAGCACGGAATCCTCCGGGAGGACTGCGTTGTCGCCCTCGCGCACGTAGCCGTCGCGTTCCTTGATCAGCAGCCAGTCCTTGGCACCCCGTTTCGTCTTGACGAGCGTGTAGCGGCCGCGGAGCTTGTAGCCGTAAAGGTCGAACAAGAGCTTGCCGTCCTTCAACCCTTCGTCGAAGTCCTTGAAGGCTTCCCAGCGGCCGCGGTCCCAGACGACGACCGCGCCCGCGCCGTAATTGCCCTCGGGGATCGTGCCCTCGAAGTCGATGTAATCGACGGGGTGGTCCTCGACGCGGACGGCGAGCCGCTTGTCGGCCGGGTCCGGCGAGGGCCCCTTCGGCACGGCCCATGAGACCAGGACGCCGCCGTGCTCGAGCCGGAAGTCGTAGTGGCGGGCGCGCGCGGCGTGCAGTTGAACGACGAATCGCGAGCCCGTCGAGGCGCGCCCGCCGAACGGCTCGGGTGTTGAGTCTGCCTTGCGCTTCCTGCGATAAGCCTCTAATTTTGCATTGCTTTTCGTTGCAGCCACCTTCCCGAGCATATATGATCCCGCCATGGCTGCGCGAGCGCTAAGTTCCGCCACAATCGCCTTCGGGCTCGTCTCGATTCCGGTCAAGCTCTATTCGGCCGCCGAATCCTCGGCGCAGATCCGCTTCAATCAGATCGATCAGCGCGACGGCTCGCGCGTCAAGCAGCAGCTCATCTCGTCGCAGAGCGGCGAGATCGTGCCGCGCGAGGAGATCGTCAAAGGCTACGAGTTCTCGAAGGGCCAGTACGTGCTCTTCACGAAAGAAGAGCTCAAGGCCATCGAGGTCGTCTCGAAGTACACAATCGACATCGAGGAGTTCGTTCCGGCGGGCTCGGTCGAGCGTATCTATTTCGACAAGGCCTATTATCTCGGCCCGGACAAAGGCGGCGCGCGGGCTTATCAGCTGCTCGCCAAAGCGCTCGATGAGACCAATCGCATTGCCGTCGGGCGCTACGCAGCACGCGGCAAGCAGCACCTGATCATGGTGCGCCCGGTCAGCGATGGCGAGCGTGGCGGGCTGCTACTCGAGCAGCTCTATTACGCCGACGAGATCCGCGCGTTCGACGAGGTGCCGGTCGACGACGTCGAGGTCAAGGCCGCCGAGCTCGAGCTCGCGAAGCAGCTCATCGATCAGGGCGCGAAAGAGACGTTCGACCCGACGAGTTACCGCGACGAAGTTCGCGCGCAGATCCTCGAGATGATCGAGCGCAAGGTCGAGGGCGAGGACATCACGATCGCGCCGCAGGAGCAGCCCGAGCACAAGATCATCGACATCATGGAAGCGCTGAAGGCGAGCCTCGATGCGTCGCCGGGACGCAAGCCCGCCCAGGCGGCAAAGGCGAAATCGGAAGCGTCGCAGAAGCCGGCTAAGGCCAAGCCGAAGAAAGCCGCGAAGAAGAAGGCGTCGTAACGCCCGAAGTGCGCGAGTACTCGACCCGGGAAGTCGCCGAAATCTCGAGCCTGCCGGAGCAGCAGATCCGCCGCTGGGCGCGCGCCGGCCTCGTGACGCCGGTCAAGGACGAAAGCGGGCACTGGCGTTTCTCGTTTCAGGACCTCGCGCTCTTGCGCACGGCCGGCAAGCTGCTCGAAGCGCGGGTCAGCCCTTCCCGCGTCACTCGAACCCTGCATGAGCTGCGCGAGCAACTGCCGAGCCGGCCGTTGTCGGCCGTGAGTCTCGTCGTCGCCGGCGGTCGCGTGATCGTTCGCGACCGGATGGCCTCGTGGGTGCTCGAGTCGCGGCAGGGCGTCTTCGGCTTTGAGATGGAAGCGGCGGGCGCGACTCCCGAGTCTGCGGCCGTATCGCCGGTGCCGCCGAAACGGCGGGCGACAGAAAGCGCCGATGCGCTTTACCGATCGGCGCTCGACCTCGAGCTTGCGGGCAGGCTGAAAGAGGCCGAAGCGGCCTATAGAGCCGCGCTCGGAAAGAACGCGAAGCTCGTCGACGCCAGGATCAATCTCGGCCGGCTGCTCCATGCTGCCGACCGCCTGCGGGAGGCCGAGTCGCTCTATCGCGAAGCACTGGATAAGGCGCCCGACAACCCGCTCGCCGCGTTCAATCTCGGTGTCGTGCTCGAGGATCAGGGCAAAACGCCGGCCGCCGTCGAGGCCTACCGGCGCGCGATCGGAATCGACGACGATCATGCCGATGCTCACTTCAACCTGTCGCGCCTGCTCGAGCAAAACGGCGACCGGCAAGCGGCACTGCGCCACCTTGCGCGCTTCAAGCGCCTGACGCGATAAATTCGGGTCAGAGCCCAGGCTCTGACCCCACGACGAGGGGCCGGCCCTTCTCTACAGCCGCTGCATCTTGTCGGCAAGCTTCGTGCCAGCGGCCTCGGCCTCGTGCTTGAAGAAGACGTAGGCCCTCTCGAACGGCTCGAGCAGCTTGCGCCAGGCGCGAAGCTTCGCCGCCGAGTACTCGGGCGCGCGCAGGCGAAGATAGGCCCACTTTGCCGCGGCCGGCAGCTCGGCCGGCACCGTTCCGTCGTTGTCGGCAACGACGTACGCCGCATCGCGGGATGCGAGCGCCGCGCGCACGGCATCGTCGTTCCACGACTCGTGCCTGAACTCGAATGCGACCGGGATACCCTCCGGCACGAGCTCGAGGAACGACTCGAGCCGCTCGACATCGACGCGAAAGTGCGGCGGAAGCTGCACGAGCACGGCGCCGAGGCGCTCGCCGAGCCCCGCCACGGCTTCGAACAGATACTTTGCCGGTTCCTCGCAATCCTTGAGCCTGAGAATGTGGCTGATCCGCCGGCTTGCCTTGATCACGAAACGAAAATCGGCCGGCACCTGCTCGCGCCAGGCTGCGATCACGTCCTTGCGCGGCATCCGGTAGAACGTGTTGTTGATCTCGACGGCCGGTAGCCGCTCGGCGTAGTAGCCGAGCATCTGATCGGCCGGCAGCTTCTCGGGATAGAAGTGACCCTTCCATTCCTTGAACGAGAAACCGCTCGTGCCGCAGCGAAGCGCCATGCTCAGACCTCGACGACCTCGGCAAGCTCGCGGTAGCGGCAAAAGCCGTTCGCCATCTGCATCTGCCGCGGCGTCCTGCACTGAGGCGCGAGCAGCGCCTCGCTGCCGACGAGGATGCAAAGCGCCCGCGCCCGCGA
>DATKCK010000059.1:0-42567 GCA_035513215.1 Gammaproteobacteria bacterium
GATCTAATCAAGTCGAAGATTCGAGTTTGGGACGTTTCGAACGCTATGTGACCACTGACATTGGGTTAACGGAAGAACAGTACCGGCGATTCAATGTTTATCTGCGAGCGAAATGTCAGCAGTTGCTAGAGACGATCGATAACTGGTTAGCGACACAAGAAAGAAGGTTAAGCGCCTACAAGGAGCCTGAACGGCTCGCAAAGAAGAAGTTGATGACCGGAATCGGCGTGTTTCACTTCCTCGATGAGGATGAAGGGGAATTTAAGGGGGGAGAAGATGCCGCTATTGAGGAAGAAGATGAATAAGCGAATCGCAAAGGCGAGGACGAATCAGTGGCGTGCTTCCAGAGCGAGTTGGAGTTTAAGCGTAATTGCTTCGCTGCCATTAGTTCTTGTTTGTACTACGGCCTTTGCTGACGATAAGACCGAGTCAACATTGGCGTCGATCGCCGGGAGCAGCATCGGCCATTCGATTGCGGGCAGCAGCATCGGTCAGTCGATCGGGGGCAGTAGCATCGGCGTTCTCAGCAGCGTGTACCTGGTCGGGCGGATAGCCGGAGCGGATGAGTTAGCAGGTACGATTACGGTTGGCGATGTAGTTGTTTACGCGGGTTCTGCCAGCATCTTTGGAACTCCAACAGTCGGGTCTATCGCATTGGTTTCAGGTACATATCCGCAGACCGGGAATCTAGTCATCGCTGATACGATTGCCAGTTTGTCACTCGAAGAAGGCGCGCTTCCGGACGATGGACTTACGAGCATCGTCGGTAGTAGCAGGTTTTGGTAGACGCGTTAGTCGCTTACGATCGTCACCTCCGCCGCGTCCCGAAGTCCTGTCACATACGCCTCAAGCTTCTGATTTCTAACCGCGGCCTCGAGGTCCTGCCTCACCGACGCTAGGCCGGGGGCAACCTGCTCGGCTTTCTCCTCAACGAGAATGACGTGCCAGCCGAACTGAGTTTCGACTGGCGTGGCGACGAATGCTCCCGATGTGGCGTTGCGAACTGCTTCGGCGAAAGGATCGACCCAGCCGTCGGCTGAAGACCAGCCGAGATCGCCGCCGTCAGGGGCCGTTGACGTGTCCGTGGAATGCTCGCGCGCAAGCGCCGCGAAGTCGGCGCCCTGGTCGAGCTGTTCGATGAGATCTGCGGCTTCCGCCTCGGTTTCAACGAGGATGTGACGCACCTTATACTCCGTGGCCGCCAGGCGCGACAGGTTGGCCTCATATAGATCGCGCAGCTCCGATTCCGTTGGGGGATTCTCCTCGGCAAAACGTTGCGTCATGGTTCGGGCGAGGAGTTGCAGCCGCTGCAGCTCGAGGTCGGCTGCGATGCGGCGCTCTTCATGCAGGCCCTGCCGCTCGGCTTCATCGGCCAGAACCCGAAGAAGTACGACCTCGTCGATGAATTCGCGTCTGCCTTCTGGGGTCAGGTAGTCGGCATTCACCTGATAGCCGGTGAGCGTATACAGGCGAAATATCGATTCCGGTATGCGCTCGCCGTCGACGACAGCCACTTCTCCGGGCCCGAATAGATTGACGGGGTCGCCGGCCTGCTGATCGGAATCCTGGGAGCAACCGACGAACAGGCCGGCGGCGACAATAGAGCTCAACAGTCGAAATGCTTTCATGGAACCTACCCGGTAGTTCAGATGTTCCGCTTCGCTCGCGGTTGCGTGTACGCTGAGCGCGTGAATGTCGGTCTTCAGGAGCGGGCGAAGGGCCGCGTAGACCATCCGATGCCGCTCGATCGGTTTTCGCCCCGCGAATCGGGGCGATACGATCCTCACGCGGAAATGCCCGCGGCCGTCGCGGGCGCCAGGATGACCCTTGTGCTTGTGGCTCTCGTCGATGACCTCGAGTTCGGTCGGGGCGAACGCTGCAATCAGCCGCGCGCGAATCGCGAGTACGCGGTTTTGAGTCACGGATGCACCTTGAGAAAGGGCTTGATCGCCACGGACTCGAAAACACCCTCGCGTGAGTAAGGGTCGGCGGCGGCCCAGGCTTCTGCTTCGCTCAACGATTCGAACTCGACGACGATCAGGCTGCCGGTCATTCCCGCGGGGCCGGGATCGGGGCTATCGATGGCCGGCAAGGGTCCCGCGAGCAGGACACGGCCGTCTTGGATGAGCTGCCGGATGTACTCGAGATGTCTCGGCCGCGTGGCTGCGCGTTGCGAGAGGCTATCGGGCACGTCGGTGCCGATGATTGCGTAGAACATATCGCCTCAGGACTCGTTTTGCGGTTGCTCGGGAAGATGCCTCCAGATCCAGGCCACCGTGATCAACAGGCAAAGTGCGGTAGAGGCGATGATGCTCGCGAGCTTGAACTTGACCCAGGTCGGCTCGGAGTAGTTATAGACCACATAAAGGTTCGCCGCGCCGAGAAGCGCAAAGTTGGCAACCCAGATCCAGTTGAGTTGCCGCCAGACATTCTGGGGCAGTTCGACGGCCTCGCCCATCATGCGCTCGAGCAGCGTCTTGTTGCCGAAATAGCGGGCAGCGATGAACGCGAGCGCGAACGCCCAGTTCGCGATCGTCGGCTTCCACTGCACGAAGGTGGGATCCCGCAGTACCAGCGTTGCGCCTCCCAGCAGCAAGGCCGCGCCGCCCGAGATCAGCAGCATCTTGCTGACGGTACGATGCCGGATCCACTGTACGGCGATCTGCAGCCCCATCGCGGCCATTAGCACGGCGGTCGCGAGATAGATGCTGTCGTAGATGAAGTAGACAGCGAAAAACAGGATGATCGGGAGCAGGTCGATGAGTAGCTGCATGTTCTTGAATGCCTGGGGATTGGCCAACATCTTATCGTAATCGATGCGCGGACGAGTCGGGACGAACATAGAATCGGCTCATGAACCGCCTCGTCGTGCATCCCGAGAACCCCCAGAGCCGGCTGATCGCGCGGGTTGCTGCAGCCTTGCGGCAGGGCGAAGTCATCGTGTATCCGACCGACTCATCCTACGCCCTGGGTTGCGCGCTGGGGGACAAGGCTGCGCTCGACCGGATCCGGCAGATCCGGCGCACCGAGATCGACCACGATTTCACGCTCGTTTGCCGGGACCTTTCGGAGATTGCGATGTATGCGCGTGTGGATAACTCGGCTTATCGTCTGCTCAAGTCGCTGACGCCGGGCCCGTACACGTTCATCCTTCGCGCGACGAGCGAGGCACCGAGACGCCTCCAGAACCCGAAACGCAAGAGCATCGGAATCCGCGTACCGGACAACCGCATCGCGCAGGCGATTCTGGAGGAGCTCGGCGAGCCGCTCATGAGCTCGACGTTGCAGCTTCCGGAGGACGATCTGCCGCTGACGGAGCCCGATGATATCGAAGCGCGCCTCGGCAATCGTGTGGATATCATCGTCGACGGCGGCGCCTGCGGAATCGAGCCGACGACGGTTCTCGACCTCAGCTCGGGCCAGGTTGACGTCGTGAGGCGAGGCAAAGGTTCGGTCGAGAGCTTCAGTCCTTGATCCGACGCAACCACCGAGGGGGGCTGCGTATAATCGCGCGATGGACGGATTCGACAGAGCCTCAGAGCTTTGGGTCTGGGTGGCTCGTCTGCCGCCGCTCATATTCGCGATTACCGTCCACGAAGTCGCTCATGGCTGGGTCGCGAAGCAGTTCGGCGATCCGACGGCGCAAAATGCCGGCCGCCTGACTCTGAATCCGATCAGGCATATCGATCCAATCGGGACGATCGTCGTCCCGATCCTGTTGGCGCTGTTCTCACCGTTCATTCTGGGCTGGGCGAAGCCCGTTCCGGTGGACTTTCGTCGCCTCAACAATCCCCGGCGCGACATGATCCTCGTGGCTGCCGCCGGGCCCGCCTCGAATATCGCCATGGCGCTGGTCTGGACCCTGATAATGGTCGTTTCCCTTCTGTATCTCCCGGTCTGGGGCGGAGGGCAGGCGAACCTGCTGATCGACGACATGGCCAAGTTCGGAATTCTCGTCAATTTGTTCCTCGCGGTATTCAACATGGTGCCGATTCCGCCACTCGACGGGGGACGCGTGCTGGCGGGTCTCCTGCCGCCGCCGATGGCGCGAGTTCTTGATACCATCGAACCGTTCGGGATTCTGATCATTATCGGTATCTTCCTGCTGGACTCCTTTACGAGTGTCGACATTCTTCTGCCATTCGTTCTCGTGCCCGTCGCCGAGCTTCAGAATGTCTTCTATTCGGTCGCCGAATACCTTCTAATGATGGTCGGAGTTGACTAGATGCCCGAAAACGCCGACGCCAAACCAAAGCCCGCTCTAAGGCTCATCCACGGCAAGCCGCCGCCGGTCGTCGATGAGGCGGGCGCCATCGCGCAGTCGGAGATGCCGTTCGCTATCGTCGAGGGCGAGCCGATCACGGAGCTGCCGCGCGATCTCTACATTCCGCCTCATGCGCTCGAGGTCTTTCTCGAAGCTTTCGAGGGCCCGCTCGATCTGCTCCTTTATCTCATTCGCCGACAGAACATCAACATCCTCGACATTCCGATCGTCGAGATCACGCGCCAGTACGTGCGCTATATCGACCTGATGAACGAGATGCAGTTC
Source organism: Gammaproteobacteria bacterium (assembly GCA_035513215.1). Lineage (GTDB taxonomy): Bacteria > Pseudomonadota > Gammaproteobacteria > Steroidobacterales > Rariloculaceae > DATCZB01. The sequence continues at coordinate 4,550 of DATKCK010000059.1, forward strand.
GAGCTCGCCGGCGAATACCTGCTGATGGCCGCGACGCTGGCGGAGATCAAGTCGCGCATGCTGTTGCCGAGATCCCAGGAAGTAGAAGAGGAAGAGATCGATCCGAGGGCCGACCTCGTGCGCCGGCTGCTCGAATACGAACGGTTCAAGCAAGCGGCCGAGGATATCGACGCGCTCGAGCGTCTCGAGCGCGATAACGTCCTCGCCGGCGCTGACGCGAGCGGCCTGCCGAAGGTCACGAAGCTGCCCGACATCACGCTGAAGGAGCTTCTGATCGTTTTCCAGCAGGCGCTCGATCGCTCGAAGATGTTCGCTCATCACCACGTTCAGCGCGAGCCGTTGTCGGTTCGCGAGCGCATGTCCGAGGTGCTCACGAGTCTAGACGGCGAACGCTACAGGGACTTCACGGACCTGTTCGATCCGACCGAAGGACGTATCGGCGTGACGGTGACCTTCCTGGCCCTGCTCGAGCTGCTCAAGGAGTCGCTGATCGATCTCGTTCAGGCCGAGCCTTACGGGCCGATACACGTGCGCGCGGCACAGGCGAGCCGGCGGGGCGACAGACCCGAGTCGAGTCCGCAGGACTCCGAGTCCACGAAGCACAGTTGAGGAGCCATGGATCCGAAGGCAACCAGGAATATTCTCGAGGCGGCGCTGCTTGCGGCCAACGCGTCGGTGAGCTTCGATAAGCTCGTCGAGCTTTTCACCGCGCGCGGCGTCGACGTCGACCGTGCCGTTCTGAAGCAGGCGCTCGCGATGCTCGCAGACGACTATGCCGACCGGGAGATCGAGCTCAAGGAAACGGCGAGCGGGTTCAGGATTCAGGTCAAAAGCTCCGCACGCGAGTGGCTGCAGCCGCTGTTCGAGGAGCGCGCGCCGCGCTACACGCGCGCTCTGCTCGAGACACTGGCGCTCGTGGCCTACCGCCAGCCGATCACGCGAGCCGAGATAGAGGAGGTTCGCGGCGTCGCCGTCAGCAGCAACATCATTCGGACGCTGATGGAGCGGGGCTGGATCCGCGTAGTCGGCTACCGCGACGTGCCGGGGCGACCTTCGATGCTCGGCACGACGCGAGAGTTTCTCGACTACTTCGGGCTGAAGAAGCTCGACGACCTGCCGCCGTTGTCCGCGGTGCGCGAGCTCGGCCGCGACGGGTGGCCGCAGTCGGACTTCGTCGACGAGCTCGAGGCCGTCCTCAGGGAATCGCCGGATCTCGTCATGGACGAGGTCGCCGAGGAAGGAGCGGAGTCTCCTCCCAATGTCGTCCCGATCCACCAGTCCGAAGCCTAAGGTCAAGGGCGAGCGCGTACAGAAGGTTCTGGCCGCCACAGGGCTCGCCTCCCGCCGCGAAATCGATCGCCTGATCCAGGCCGGCCGCGTTGTCATCGACGGCCGTCCCGCCGTCCCGGGCGACCGTTTGCTCGGCCGCGAGAAGGTCCTGGTCGATGGCCGCCGCATTCGCCTGACGGGCCGGGAGCGCGCCGCGGACGCCGTGCTCGCCTATCACAAGCCGGTCGGCGAGATCACCGCCAGGCGCGACCCGGAAGGCCGCAGGACCGTCTTCGAGTCGCTGCCGAGGCCGCGCGGCGGACGCTGGATCACGATCGGCAGGCTCGATATCAATACCTCGGGGCTGCTGCTGTTTACTACCGATGGCGCGCTTGCCCACAGGCTCATGCATCCGAGCTACGAGATCGAGCGCGAGTACGCCGTGCGCACGCGCGGGTTTCTCAGCGACGCCCAACTGGCCGATCTCGTTCGCGGCGTCGTCCTCGACGACGGCAAGGCGCGCTTCGAGCACATAGAGCCGATCGGCGGCGGCAACGCCAACAGCTGGTATCAGGTCACGCTCGGGGAAGGCCGCAATCGCGAGGTCCGGCGCCTGTTCGAGGCGGTCGGCATCACGGTCAGCCGGCTGATGCGGATTCGTTACGGTCCGATCGAGCTCGGCCGGATGACGCGCGGCAGCCACCGTCTGCTGGACGAGGCCGAGCGAGCGGCGCTTTACACCGCCGTCGGCGCCACGACCGATCGAGAGTGATACCGATCGCCGAGGTCTATCGCGCGCTGAACGCCGCGCACGGACCGCAGGAGTGGTGGCCGGCCGAGGAGGGAGCCTTCGAGATCATGGTCGGCGCACTGCTCGTGCAGCGAACGACCTGGCGCAGCGCGGAAACGGCGATCGCCGCTTTGAAGGCGCAGGGGCTCGTCGATCCCGGGCGGTTGCGAGGCGCCGATCTTGCCGTCATCGAAACCTGTATCAAGAGTGCCGGTTTCTATCGGACCAAGGCGGCGCGGCTCCGAAACCTCGCGACGTTCGTCACGGAGCACGGCGGCGTCGGCACGCTCGCGGCAAGGCCGACGCCGGAGCTCAGGGCACTGCTGCTCGGGCTCGACGGCGTCGGCCCCGAGACGGCGGACGCCATTCTGCTCTATGCCTTCGAACGGCCCGCGGTCGTCGTCGACGCTTACCTGCGCCGTCTCGTGCAGCGGCTGGCGGGGGGCGCGAGCACCCCGCAGGACATGCGGTTGCGGGCGTGGGTCGAGGACGGCATCGCCGGGGTGACCGATCTCAACGAGTTCCATGCGCTCGTCGTCGCGCACGGCAAGCAGGTCTGCCGTCCCGAGCCGCGTTGCGGCGAGTGCCCGATCGGCAGCCGCTGCCGGACGGGCCGCAGGGCCTCCCGGTCGGGCAGCAGCGTATCGGGCTAGATGCCGAGCTTCGCCAGCGCGTCAGTGACCTCGCTCAGAAGCCGGGCGAAGACCGGATGCCTGGCTTCGAAGCCGAGCGCGATCTCCTCGATGCTCTTTCGCGCCTCGTGCACGTCCGCCTCGGGCTCCTTGAGCACCTTCTCGATCGTGTCGGCGGCTTCGCTGAGCTGGCGGCGCGTCTCGTTATCGAGACTGATCGGATCGTCGAGCTGATCGCGAAGGCTCCGGAGGCTGCGTTTAAGGATTTTCTTCGGCATCGGCGAGGAATCCTATCACGCGGGTGGGGCAGGCTCCGGGCTCGCCGCAGGCTCAGCCCTGCGCGTCGATGCGCTCGCCCGTCACGCCGCGGCCGGCCCGGCCGAGAAGCCACAGGTAGGGCGTCACGACGTCTTCGGGCGCCGGCAGCGTGGCCGGGTCCTCGGCCGGATAGGCCCGGCGCCGCATCTCGGTGCGCGTGCCGCCCGGATTGATCAGGTTGCAGCGAATGCCGGCCGACCCGGTCTCGGCCGCGATGATCTGCGCGAGTCCCTCGGTGCCGAACTTCGAGACCGAGTAGGCGCCCCAGAAGGCGCGTCCGTGGTTGCCGACGCCGCTCGTCGTGAACACGATCGAGGCGTCGCCGGATGCGCGCAGCAGCGGGAGCAGACAGCGGGTCAGAATGAAAGGCGCCGTCAGGTTGATGTGCAGAACGCGTTGCCAGAGCCCGATGTCGTAATCCTCGATCGCGGCCAGGTCGCCGAGGATGCCGGCGTTGTGCAGCAGGCCGTCGAGCCGGCCGTAGCGGTCCTCGATGGCCGTGGTGAGCTGCTGGTAGGCCTCGCCCTGGGCTCGCTCGAAGTCGAGCTCGGCGACCGACGGTTCCGGGCCCAACGCCTTGAGCTCGTGATAAAGCGCATCGAGCGCCGCCGCGCGCCGGCCGTGCAGGATGACGGTGGCTTCGAGCCGGACGAGGGCCGTCGCGACAGCCTTGCCGATGCCGCGGGTCGCTCCGGTGACGAGGATGACGCGGTCCCGAAAGTCATCCGCCGTCGGCTCGTAGGTCACAGCCATCAGGCGCGCCTTTCCTCGGGCTCGTCGTTGGCAGGCGCGTCGTCGTCGGCTGGCGCTGCATCGTCGCTTGACGCCCCGTTGCCCGCTGGCGCCGTCTCGCCGGCTGGCGCGGTCTCTTTCGGCACGGGCGCGTCGTCGGTTTCCTGCTGCGCTTCGCGCACGGCCGTCTCGATCGCGCCCGCGACCGGTATCTCCTTCTTCGGCTGCACGCCGAGCTCCTTGAACCGCCGCGCGCTCGGCAGGACCATGCGCTCGAGCGAGCCGACGCTACGGTTGTAGGCGCGGACGGCCGCATCGAGCGTCTTGCCCATGTCCGTCACGTGGCCCGTGAATGTCGCGACGCGCTCGTAGAGCTCGACCGCGAGGCGGCGGATCTCGACGGCATTCTCGGTCAGCGCGACCTGCTGCCAGCCGTAGGCGACGGCCTTGAGCAGGGCGACGAGACTCGTCGGTGTCGCGAGAATGATGTTCTGGCGCAGCGCGCTGTCGAGCAGATCGGGTTTCTCGGCCAGCGCGGCCGAGAGGAACTGGTCGCCCGGAATGAACAGGATGACGAACTCGGGGCTGGCCTCGAACTGGTTCCAGTAGGCTTTTGCCGCGAGCTCGCGCACGCGGCCGGCGACGACATTGGCGTGCCGCGCGAGCGCCGCCTTGCGGGCCGTCTCGTTTTCGGCCTCGGTCGCCTCGAGATAGGCGTCGAGCGGCGTCTTGACGTCGACAACGAGCTGGCGGCCCTCGGGCAGGTTGATGATCATGTCGGGCCTGATCGCGCCCGTGTCGGTCAAGGTGTGGCTCTGGGTCACGAAATCGCAGTGCTGCTGCATGCCGGCGAGCTCGACGAGCCGTTGTAGCGTGATCTCGCCCCACTGGCCCCGCACCTCGGGTCGGCGCAGCGCCTTGACGAGATTGCGCGTCTCGTCGGACAGCGCCTTCTGAGCGGCGCCGACGGCCTCGAGCTGGCTCTTGATGCTGCCGTGAGATTCGCGGCGGGACTTCTCGAGCTCGTGGAGCTGCTGCTCGGTCCGCTGCATCGTCTCGCGGATCGGCCGGAGCAGGTTCTCGATGGCCTGTTCCCGCGCCGCCAGCTCGCCCCTGGCTTTCTCGTGGTGGGTGCCGAGGTTCTCCCTGGCGAGCTTCAGGAACGTCTCGCTGTGGCTCCGGAATTGAGCCTGAGCGAGCTGATCGAAGGTCCGCCCGAGGCGCTCGGCGGCGAGATTGAAGACCGCCTCGCGCTCGTGCCTGAGCCGCAAGAACCAGGCCGCCGCCGCCGCGAGGCCGAGCGCGAGGCCGAGCACGGCGCCGGCGGCGACGAGCCACCAGTCGGCAGCATCGAGCGGCGGCATCAGCGGTTGCCTGTCATCGCGAGCAGCATGGGTTCGATTTTACGCGGATGGTCGACGAGGGCATCGGCCTGCCACGAGGCGATGGCCTCGCTGGGCCGTATATAGCCGTAGGTCGTGACGACGGTTCGCATCCCGGCTGCGCGGCCGGCGATGACGTCGCGCTCGGCATCGCCGATATAGATGCAGCTTGCCGGATCGACATCGAGCTGGCGCGCCGCGAGCGAGAGCGGGGCCGGATCGGGCTTGCGCTGCGGCAGCGTGTCGCCGCTGACGACGACTTCGGCGCTCGGGAGAACGCCGAGGACGGCGAGCAGCGGCTCGGTCAGCGCGGCCGGCTTGTTCGTGACGACGCCCCAGCGGGCGCCAAGCCTCGAACAAACGGAAAGAATAGTCTCTAACTCTATGAAAAGACGTGAATGACCGTGTCCGCGTTCGATGTAAAGGTCGAGAAAGCGCTGCCGCAGATCCTCGTCGACCGGCATGCCCGGCGCGAGGCCGAAACCGAGCCGAATCAGGCCGACGGCCCCGTGCGAGACGGTGTTGCGCGCGATCGCGTACGGCATCGGCGCGCGCCCCCTCTCGGCGAGCAGGCGGTTCAGGACGCCGACGAGATCGGGCGCCGTGTCGGCGAGCGTCCCATCGAGATCGAACAGCAGGCCGATCCGGCTCAAGCGGGTACCGGGCGCCGGGCGCTCAGGAAGTAGTTGACGCTGACGCCGTCGCCGAACCAATAGGACCGCGTCAGGGGGTTGTAGTGCAGGCCCGTCAGGTCCAGGACGTCGAGCCCGGCCTTGCGCGCCGCTCGGGCGAGCTCGGACGGCCGGATCAGCTTCAGATACTCGTGCGTGCCACGCGGCAGAAGCCCGAGGACGTGCTCGGCTCCAACGATGGCAAGCAGGAAACTCCTGAGATTGCGGTTGATCGTCGAGAAGAAGACGCAACCGCCCGGTCGAACGGCGCGCGCGCAGGCGGCGACGATCGCGCCGGGATCGGGCACGTGCTCGAGCAGCTCGAGGCAGGTCACGACATCGTAGGCGTCGGGTTCCGCCGCGGCGACGGCTTCAGCCGACGTGACGCGATAGTCGATCGCAAGCCCTGCGTCTTTCGCGTGCGCCCGGGCGACGTCGATGCCGTCGCCGGCGAGATCGATGCCGACCACGCGGGCGCCGCGCCTGGCGAGCGCCTCGGACAGAATGCCGCCGCCGCAGCCGACGTCGAGCACGCGCGCGCCGTCGAGCGTGGCTCGGGCCGCGATGTAATCGGTGCGCAGCGGATTGATGGCATGCAGTGTCGCGAGCGGTCCGGACTCGTCCCACCAGCGTGACGCAAGCCGGCTGAATTTTGCGAGCTCCGCGGGTTCTGCGTTGCCGCTTTCGATCGCTTCGGTGGTCATCGTGCCGGTCCTTCAATCCGCGGCGAATCGAGGCGGAAAAACACCGCCCGAAGCCCTGAGTATAAGGGCTTGGCATGCCGTCCTGTGCTAGAATCGGAAGCCACGTTTTTGGTGTCTGGAACTTTGTATCGGGTGCTTTCGCAAGCGTGCCCGAGACCGCCGCTGAGACCCTCTGAACCGCCACCACATTTAGCGACAGGGCCGCTCGTTTCGGCGCATCGGCAGCCGGAATGGCGTGCCCTGATCCAGTTGTTTTAAATGGTAGAAGCCGCCAAGGAAATCTTCCCGGTCAATCTCGAAGACGAGATGCGCCAGTCGTATCTCGACTACGCGATGAGCGTCATCGTCGGCCGGGCGCTGCCGGACGTCCGCGACGGACTCAAGCCCGTCCACCGGCGCGTGCTCTACGCCATGCGCGAGCTCGGCAACGACTACAACAAGCCATACAAGAAGTCCGCCCGCGTGGTCGGCGACGTGATCGGCAAATACCACCCGCACGGTGACGTCGCCGTCTACGACACGATCGTCCGGATGGCGCAGTCGTTCTCGATGCGCTACGTGCTCGTCGACGGGCAGGGCAATTTCGGCTCGGTCGACGGCGATGCGCCGGCCGCGATGCGCTACACCGAGGTCCGCATGGCGCGGATCGCACAGGAGCTGCTCGCCGACATCGACAAGGAAACGGTCGATTTCGTCCCAAACTACGACGAGTCCGAGAACGAGCCCACCGTCCTGCCGACGCGCGTGCCGAACCTGCTCGTCAACGGCTCCGCCGGCATCGCCGTCGGCATGGCAACGAACATCCCGCCGCACAACCTCGGCGAGGTCATCGACGCGTGCCTCGCGCTCCTCGACGACCCGGGCGTCAGCCTGCTCAAGCTGCTCGAGATCATTCCGGGGCCCGATTTTCCGACGGCGGGCATCATTCAGGGCATCCAGGGCATTCAGAGCGCCTATGCGACCGGGCGCGGGCGGATCTATGTCCGGGCCAGGACACATATCGAGGCGATCGACGGCAAGGGCCGCGACGCCATCATCGTCACCGAGCTGCCGTATCAGGTCAACAAGGCCAGGCTGATCGAGAAGATCGCCGAGCTCGTCCGCGAGAAACGCATCGAGGGCATCACCGAGCTTCGCGACGAGTCGGACAAGGACGGCATGCGCATCGTCATCGAGCTCAGGCGCGGCGAGCTCACCGAAGTCGTCCTCAACAACCTCTACAAACAGACGCCGCTTCAGAGCGTTTTCGGCATCAACATCGTCGGCCTCGTCGACGGCCAGCCCCGACTCCTGCCGCTCAAAGAATTGCTCGAGACGTTCCTCCGGCACCGGCGCGAGGTCGTGACCCGGCGCACGCTGTACGAGCTGCGCAAGGCCAGGGAGCGCGCCCACGTGCTCGAAGGCCAGATGGTCGCGCTCGCGAACATCGATGCCGTCATCGACCTGATCAAGCGGTCGCCGTCGCCGGCCGAGGCCAAGGCGGCGCTTTGCGAGCGCGACTGGGAGCCGGGCCCGGTCGTCGCGCTGCTCGAGCGGGCGGGCGGCGAGGCGACACGGCCCGAGGATCTCGGTGAGATTTGCGGGCTCAGGGAATCGGGCTACCGGCTGTCGTCGATCCAGGCCCAGGCGATTCTCGATCTGCGCCTGCACCGATTGACCGGACTCGAGCAGGATAAAATATCAGAGGAATACAATAGCTTACTGGATAGTATTAAGGAGTTTCTCGAAATACTGTCCGATCCCGGCAAGCTCGAGACCGTGATTCGGGCCGAGCTCGCCGAAATTCGCGAGCGCTTCGCCGATCCGAGACGAACGGAGATCGCCGAGGATTCGAGCGAGCTGACGATCGAGGATCTGATCCCCGAAGCCTCGCTGGTCGTGACGCTCTCGCATGCCGGCTATGCAAAGGCGCAGCCCGCGGCCGATTACCAGGCTCAGCGTCGCGGCGGACGCGGACGCGCCGCGACGCGGACGCGCGACGCGGACTTCATCGACAAGCTCTTCGTCGCCGACTCGCACGACAACCTGCTGTGCTTCTCGACCTACGGCAAGGTTTACTGGCTCAAAGTCTACCAGCTGCCGCAGGCCAGTTTCGGCTCGCGCGGCCGGCCGATCATCAATCTGCTGCCGCTGGCCGAGGACGAGCGCATCACGGCCGTGCTGCCGGTCAAGGAGTACGAGGAGGGCTGGTTCGTCGTGTTCGCCACGTCGCGCGGCACGGTCAAGCGCACGCCGCTGTCGGCTTTCTCGAGGCCGCGGACGAGCGGCATCATCGCGATCGAGCTTCGCGGGGACGACCGGCTCGTTGGCGTCAGGATCGCGCAGGAGAACGAGGACCTCATGCTCGTCGCCTCCAACGGCAAGGCGATCCGGTTCGCGCAGGCCGACGTCAGGTCCATGGGGCGGACGGCCGCCGGCGTCAGGGGGCTGAAGCTCGCCAGGCCCGAGGACAGGGTGATCGCGCTGATCATCGTGCGCGAAGGCCCCGTCGTCACCGCGACGCAACACGGCTACGGCAAGCTGACCGATATCGACGAGTTTCCGTGCCAGGGACGCGGCGGGCAGGGCGTCATCGCGATCCGCACCACGGAACGCAACGGTGCCGTCGTCGGCGCCCTTCAGGTTGCGCCCGACGACGAGCTGATGCTGATCAGCCAGGTTGGCACGCTCGTGCGCACGCCCGTGTCCGACATCTCGCTGATGGGCCGCAACACGCAGGGCGTGCGGCTGATCCGGCTCGACGAAGGCGACCGCCTCGTCGGGATCGAGTGCGTCGAGGGACTCCAGGAAGACGATTCGACGCCGGCCGAGTGATGTCCGCCTCCACGCATCGCGTCTTCAATTTCAGCGCGGGGCCTGCCGTCTTGCCCGAGCCCGTGCTCGAGCGGGCGCAGGCGGAGCTGCTCGACTGGCAGGGCAGCGGCATGTCGGTCATGGAGGTCAGCCACCGCGGCAAGGACTTCATCGAGCTTGCGGCGCACTCGGAAGCGACGCTGCGCGAGCTCCTCGGCATCTCCGACGACTACCACGTGCTGTTCCTCGCGGGCGGCGCCACGCTGCAGTTCGCGTCGGTGCCGCTCAACCTCGCGCCGCCTGGCGCCGCTGTCGACTACGTTCTGACCGGTAGCTGGGGCAGGAAGGCCGTCAGCGAGGCCGAGCGCTACGTCGACGTCAACATCGCGGCGGACTCTGCGCCTTCCCGCTATACCGAGATCCCGGATCCGGCGGGCTGGCAGGTCACGCGCGATGCGGCGTATCTGCACTACACGCCGAACGAGACCATCGTCGGCGTCGAGTTTCACTTCGTGCCCGATGTGTCCGATGCGCCGCTGGTCGTCGACATGTCCTCGACCGTTCTGTCGCGCCCGATCGACGTCGATCGCTTCGGCGTGATCTATGCCGGCGCGCAGAAGAACATCGGCGCCGCCGGGATCGCCGTCGTCATCGTCCGCAAGGATCTTTGCGGGCACGCGCGCCGCGAGACGCCGGGCGTCATCGACTACGCGACGATGGCCGGAGCCGACTCGATGTGGAACACGCCGCCGACGTTCTCGTGGTATGTCTCGGCCCTGGTCTTCGACTGGATCAAGGCCGAAGGGGGCTTGCAGGCCATGGCCGAGCGCAATCGCCGCAAGGCCGAGAAGCTCTATGCCGCGATCGACACGTCGGATTTCTATGCCAATCCCGTCAGGCCCGACTGCCGTTCGTGGATGAACGTGCCGTTCACGCTTGCCGACGAGAGCCTGGACCAGACCTTCCTGGCCGAAGCCGACGCGGCCGGGCTCAAGAACCTCAAGGGGCATCGTCTCGTCGGCGGCATGCGGGCGAGCCTCTACAACGCGATGCCGGAGGCGGGCGTCGACGCGCTCGTCGCGTTCATGGGCGAGTTCGAGCGCCGCCGGGCCTGAAGGTCCACGGATCCAATGCCGGACACCCATTCGATGTTTCGCATCCAAACGCTGAACGACATTGCGGCGGCCGGGCTCGACCGGTTGCCGAAAGACCGCTACGAGGTCGGCCCCGGGATCGAGTCGCCCGATTCGATCCTGGTTCGATCGCATTCGATGCACGAGATGACCCTGTCATCGGAACTGCTCGCCGTCGGGCGGGCCGGGGCCGGCGTCAACAACATTCCGGTGGAACGCCTGACCGAGCGCGGCATCCCGGTGTTCAACGCGCCGGGCGCCAATGCCAATGCCGTCAAGGAGCTCGTCCTGGGGGGGCTTTTTCTCGCGGCCAGGAATCTCGTCGCCGCGCACGAGTACGTGCGCGGGCTCGAGGAGGAGGGCGAGTCGCTCGAACGTGCCGTCGAGGCCGGCAAGAAGCGCTTCGTCGGTTACGAGCTGCCGGGCCGGACGCTGGGCGTCATCGGCCTCGGGGCGATCGGCGTCGAGGTCGCCAACGCGGCGCTCGGGCTCGGCATGGACGTCATCGGCTTCGATCCGAAGATAACGGTCGAGCGCGCGTGGCAGCTCTCGGCCGCCGTGCAGCAGGCCGTCAGCATCGAAGAGTGCCTGCGCAGCGCCGATTTCCTGACGATTCACGTGCCGCTGACCGACGAGACGCGTGGCCTGATCGGCCCGAAGCGGCTCAAGCTCCTGAAGGCGAGCTGCGTACTGCTAAATTTCTCGCGCAGCGACATCGTCGACGAGGCGGCGCTCGTCGATGCGCTCGACAGCGGCAGGATCGCCACCTACGTGACCGACTTTCCGACGGCGGCATTCAAGCGCCATCCGCGGGCCGTCTGCCTGCCGCATCTCGGTGCTTCGACGGCCGAGGCCGAGGAGAACAGCGCCATCATGGTCGTCGACAACCTGCGCCAGTATCTGGAGCACGGCAACGTCAGGCATTCGGTCAATTTCCCGGAGACGATCCTGCCGCGGACCCGGCCCGACCGCGTCGCCATCCCGCACGCCAACATGCCGAACATGGTGGCGCAGATTCTGTCGGCGCTCGCGGCCGAGGACCTCAATATCGCCGACATGGTCAACCATTCCCGCGGCACGATCAGCTACACGATCGTCGATCTCGACTCCGCGGTCAGCGAGGCCACGCTGGCACGAATTCGCTCGATCGATGGCATACTCTCGGCCAGAACCTGTCCGGAATAGCGAGTGGACCACGATGGCGAGGCAGCCAAAGCGCTCCGACGAACCGACGCTCGAGCAGCTTCGCCTTCAGATCGATGAGGTCGACCGGCAGATCCAGGCGCTGATATCCGAGCGTGCCCGCTGCGCCAAGCAGGTCGGCGAGGTCAAGGGGCTGACCGACAAGGTTGAGTATTACCGCCCCGAGCGCGAGGCCCAGGTCCTGCGCGCCGTGGCTGAGCGCAACGAGGGGCCGCTCAGCAACGAGCAGCTGCTCCGGCTCTTCCGCGAGATCATGTCGGCCTGCCTCGCGCAGGAGGAGCCGCTCAAGGTCGCCTATCTCGGTCCCGAGGGGACGTTCACGCAGTCGGCCGTTTACACGCAGTTCGGGCATTCGGTGCGCGCGCTGTCGGTGCCGACGATCGACGAGGTCTTCCATGAGGTCGAGTCGGGCGTCGCCGATTTCGGTGTCACGCCCGTCGAGAACTCGACCGAGGGCACGGTCAATCACACGCTCGACATGTTTCTGACGTCGCCTTTGAAGATCTGCGGCGAGGTCGAGCTTCGCATTCACCAGCATTTGCTCGGGCGCATGAAGGATCTGACGCAGATCAAGCGCGTCTGCTCGCATTCGCAGTCGTTCGCGCAGTGCCGCGCCTGGCTCGCGCTCTATCTGCCGAACGTCGAGAAGATCACGGTCTCGAGCAACGCCGAGGCCGCGCGCCGCGCGCGCGACGAGGAGGGCACCGCGGCACTCGCGGGCAATGCCGCCGCCGAGCTTTACGATCTCGATATCCTTTACAGCAATGTCGAGGATCAGGGCGACAACACGACTCGCTTTCTCGTCATCGGACGCGACACCTTCCCGCCGAGCGGCAACGACAAGACGAGCCTTTTGATCTCGGCGACGAGCACGGAGGGCCCGGGCGTCCTGCATCAGCTGCTCGAGCCGCTCGCCAAGCACAACATCAGCATGACGCGGATCGAGTCGAGGCCCTCGCGACGCAGGAAGTGGGACTATGTGTTTTTCGTCGACATCGACGGGCATGCCGAGGACGAAGGTGTCAAGCAGGCGCTCGAAGAGATGAGCGCCGAGAGCGATCTCTTTCGGATCCTGGGAGCGTATCCGAAGGCCGTCGTCTGATGCGCGCGATCGACTGAGGCGGATGTCGACGCGCGGTCAATCGTATCGGGTCGAGCCCGGCCAGCAGCTTGGCGGCGAGATCGTCGTGCCGGGCGACAAGTCCGTTTCCCATCGCGCGGTCATGCTCGGTGGCGTCGCGAGCGGCACGACGCGAATCGACGGCTTTCTCGAAAGCGAGGACTGCCGCGCCACGCTGATCGCGCTCGGCCGGATGGGCGTTGTCTGGCGGCGGCTTGCCGACGGCACGCTCGAGATCCAAGGGCGCGGCTCCGGCGGGCTCGAATCGCCCGGCGCGCCGCTCGATCTCGGCAATTCCGGCACGGCAATCAGGCTTCTGATGGGCCTGCTCGCGGGGCAGGGCGTGACGGCGGAGTTGACGGGCGATGCGTCGCTGTGCCGCCGGCCGATGGAACGCGTTGCGGCGCCGTTGCGCGCGATGGGTGCGTTGATCGAAACCGACAACGGCACGGCTCCCGTGCGGCTGCACGGCGGGGCGGCGCTGAAGGGGATCCGCTGCGAGCTGACGGTCGCGAGCGCGCAGATCAAGTCGGCCGTACTGCTCGCGGCATTGAGCGCCCGCGGCACGACCGAGGTCGTCTCGCCGGGGCCCTCGCGGGACCATACGGAACGCATGCTGCGATCGATGGGCGCGCCGCTTCTCGTCAGCGACGACGGGCTTCGTGTCTCGCTCGAGGGTCCGGTCGCGCTCGAGGGCACGACGATCCGGGTCCCGGGTGATCTCTCGTCGGCCGCGTTCTTCGTCGTCGGGGCCTGTTTCGGCGCGCGCGAGCCGGTGTTGCTCAGGGGCGTCGGCATCAATCCGACGCGCGACGGTATTCTGACGATTTTGCGCCTGATGGGCGCCCGGATCGCCGTCGAGAACGCGAGGGACTACGGCGCGGAGCCCGTCGCGGATCTGCGCGTTCATCCGGGCCCGCTCGAGGGCATCGAGGTGCCGGCTTCGCTCGTACCACTTGCGATCGACGAGCTGCCGATCCTTTTCGTCGCCGCCGCCGCCGCGCGCGGCCGGACCGTCGTCACCGGCGCGGAGGAGCTCAGGGTCAAGGAAAGCGACCGGCTCGCCGCGATGGCGAGCGCGCTTTCCGCCGTCGGCGTGCGTGTCGAGGAGACCCACGACGGCATGATCGTTGAGGGCGGGCCGATCGAAGGCGGCGTCGTCGAGACCGAGGGCGATCATCGCATCGCGATGTCGTTTGCGATCGCGGCTCTCGCAAGCCGCGGCCCGATTACGATTCGCGATACAGGCGCGGTGGCGACCTCGTTCCCGGGCTTCGTCGACGTTGCCGGGGTTGCAAATCTCGCGATCGGCGTAACGGAATCGTGAGCGGCGTGAGTCGGCACGCGCCCGTCGTCGCGATCGATGGCCCGAGCGGCTCGGGCAAGGGGACGATTGCCGCCGGGCTCGCCGAGCGACTCGGCTGGCACCGCCTCGACAGCGGCGCGCTGTACCGCTGCGTCGGGCTTGCGGCTTCGCGCAAGGGCGTGGCGCTGACCGACGCCGGGGGGCTGGCCGCGATGGCGCGCGAGCTCGACCTCGTTTTCGACGGGGAGACGATCCGGCTCGACGGGGACGACGTCAGCGTGGCGATCCGCAGCGAATCGGCGGGCCAGGCGGCCTCGGCCGTCGCGGCGCTGCCGGCCGTGCGCACGGCCCTGCTCGAGCGCCAGCGCGCCTTCGCCGCTGCACCGGGGCTCGTCGCCGACGGCCGGGACATGGGAACCGTGGTCTTTCCGGACGCCGAGCTCAAGGTGTTTTTGACGGCAAGCGCCGAGGAGAGGGCACGCAGGCGCCATAAGCAGTTGAAAGAAAAGGGGATTAGTGTTAGTCTGCGCGACCTTTCGAAAGGCATAGCCGACCGGGACGAGCGCGACAGCTCGCGAAAGGTCGCGCCGCTGCGGCCCGCCGAAGACGCCAGAGTGCTCGATTCGACGGACCGCAGTCCGCAGGAGGTCATCCGGCAGGTGCTGGAGTGGCTGGAAGCCGAGGGTATTTCGCCGTCACCGTCGAAATAACGGGAGTGTGCGAACAGGATGTTCGCATTTTTTGAGTGGACCGCCTCCGACAGGATGTCGAGGCGAAGCATTTTCAGAGTAACAACTTAATGAGCGAATCGTTTGCGGAGCTGCTAGAAGAAAGTCTTGCCGGACAACAAACCAAGCCGGGATCTATCATCACGGGCACGGTGATCGACGTTAACAACGACGTCGTCATCGTCAACGCGGGTCTGAAGTCGGAAGCCGTCATTCCCGCCAGCCAATTTCTCAACGACGAGGGCGAGGTCGAAGTCGACATCGGCGATCAGGTCGAGGTTGCGCTCGACACGGTCGAGGACGGCTATGGCGAGACGAGGCTCTCGCGCGAGAAGGCCAAGCGGGCCCGTACCTGGGTCGATCTCGAGGAAGCCTTCAGCGACGACAAGGTCGTCAAGGGCATGATCAGCGGCCGCGTGCGCGGGGGCTTCACCGTCGACATCGACTTCGTCCGCGCCTTTCTGCCAGGCTCGCTCGTCGATGTGAGACCCGTTCGCGATCCCATCGCGCTCGAGGGCTCGACGCTCGAGTTCAAGGTCATCAAGCTCGATCGCAAGCGCAACAATGTCGTCGTCTCGCGGCGCGCCGTCGTGGAAGAGGAGTTCAGCGCCGAGCGCGATTCGCTGCTCAAGAATCTGCAGGAAGGCACCGAGCTTACCGGCATCGTAAAGAACCTGACCGACTATGGCGCGTTCGTCGATCTGGGTGGCATCGACGGCCTGCTGCACATCACCGACATGGCCTGGAAGCGCGTCAAGCACCCGTCGGAGGTCGTGACCGTCGGTCAGGAGCTTCAGGTCAAGGTGCTCAAGTTCGATCGCGAGCGCAATCGCGTCTCGCTGGGGCTCAAGCAGCTCGGCGCCGATCCCTGGGAGGATCTCGCGCGCCGCTATCCGCCGAACACGCGCCTGTTCGGCAAGGTCACGAACATCGCCGACTACGGCTGCTTCGTCGAGATCGAGGAGGGCGTCGAGGGGCTGGTCCACGTCTCGGAGATGGACTGGACCAACAAGAACGTCAATCCCCACAAAGTCGTTCAAATCGGGGACGAAGTCGAAGTCATGGTCCTCGACATCGACGAGGAGCGCCGCCGCATTTCGCTGGGGCTCAAGCAGTGCAAGGCGAATCCCTGGGCCGAGTTCGCCGAGAACTACCAGAAGGGCGACAAGGTCTCGGGCCAGATCAAGTCGATCACGGACTTCGGCGTCTTCATCGGGCTTCCGGGCGACATCGACGGCCTCGTGCACCTGTCCGACCTGTCCTGGGATCTGCCGGGCGAGGAGGCCGTGCGCAACTACACCAAGGGCGAGGAGCTCGAGACGATGGTGCTCAATATCGAGCCGGAGCGCGAGCGGATTTCTCTCGGCGTCAAGCAGCTCGACAAGGATCCGCTGTCTCTGTTCCTGGCCGAGCATCCGAAAGGCAGCATCGTCAAGGGCGTGGTCAAGGAGGTCGATGCCAAGATGGCGACGATCGAGCTCGACGACGGCGTGATCGGACAGCTTCGCGCTTCGGAGATATCGCGCGACCGCGTCGAGGACGCGCGCACGGCGCTGAAGGTCGGTGAGGAGATCGAGGCCAGGTTCACGGGAGTCGACCGCAAGAGCCGCGTGCTGTCGCTGTCGATCAAGGCCAAGGAAGCCCATGAGGAAGCTCAGGCGATTCAATCCTACAAGACGGAATCCAGTCAGACGTCGTCCTCTGCGACCTTGGGAGACCTGCTCAAGGAGCAGATGAAGCCTGACCCGGAATAGCTCAGAAAGGGCTCGAAAATGACGAAATCGGAACTGATCGAGGCGATCGCGGGAACCCAGAAGCACCTGCCGGCGAAGGACGTGGAGCTTGCGATCAAGCATATCCTCGAGCTGATGAGCGAGTCGCTCGCCAACGGCGAGCGGATCGAGATCCGCGGTTTCGGCAGCTTCTCGCTGCACTACCGCCCGCCGCGTATGGGGCGCAACCCGAAGACGGGCGACGCCGTCGCGCTGGCCGGCAAGTACGTTCCGCACTTCAAGCCCGGCAAGGATCTGCGCGAGCGGGTCAATGAATCACGGGGGACGCCGGTCCGAAACTGATTCGAGGGAGCAGATGGTGGCCTGTCCCGCGAATATGCCGAACCGCGCGACGCGATGATCGTCGCACTGCGCCGGCTCGCGATTGCCGCCATCGTGGTGATCTTCGTACTGATCGCCGCCGTTTTCGCCTATGGCAACCAGGAGCCGATCGATCTCGATATCGGCATCATGCGGCTCGAGGACATCTCGCTGACCGTGGTATTGGCCATCACCTTCGTCGCGGGCACCGTTTTCGGCGGACTGTTCT
Organism: Gammaproteobacteria bacterium; assembly: GCA_035513215.1. Classification (GTDB taxonomy): domain Bacteria; phylum Pseudomonadota; class Gammaproteobacteria; order Steroidobacterales; family Rariloculaceae; genus DATCZB01. The sequence goes on from DATKCK010000059.1 coordinate 21,653, forward strand.
CGAGCCTGGCGATGCTGCGTCACTTCCGCGAGCGCCGATCGCTAAAGCGCGAGCTCAGGCGCACTGAGACTGAGCTTCGGAATCTCCGCAGCCTGCCGTTGCACGATGCCGACTGATTCCGCTTTTCTGCTCGCGGGCCTGCTTGTGCTGGTCGCAGTCGGGGCCTGGGCCTTCGGTCAGTTTCTCGATCGCGATGCCACGCTGCCGACGCGTATCAGCGCCGATTACCTGCGCGGTCTCAATCTCGTGCTGAGCCGCAAGACCGACGAGGCGCTCGAGCTTTTCATCCAGATGGCCAAGGTCGACGAGGACACGCTCGAGACGCATTTCGCTTTGGGACATCTCTTTCGCCGGCGCGGCGAGTTCGACCGCGCCATACGCGTGCACGAGAACCTGCTCAAGCGCGAGAATCTCAACGACATGCAACGCGATCAGGCGATGTATGCGCTCGCGGAGGATTATCTCGGCGCCGGGCTCTTCGACCGGGCCGAGGAGCTGCTCGAGCAGATCGTGGACAGCGGGACGCACAGTCAGGTCGCGCTCGAGAAACTCGTCTATATCTACGAGCGCGAAGGCGAATGGGAACGGGCGATCGCGACCCACCGGCGCCTCGAGATGCTGAGCGGACAGAAGACGCCGCATGTCGCGCACTACTACTGCGAACTGGCGGAGCAGGCGCTCGCGCGGGGCGAGGTCGACAAGGCCAACGAGTATCTGAAGAACACGATCCGCAACCCGACCGGCGCGCTGCGCGGGACGCTGATCCAGGCTCAGATCGCGCGCCGGGAAGGTCACACGCGCGTGGCGGCCGGGCTCTATCGGAAGGTCATCGAGCAGGACCCGGGCTTCGTCAGCGAGGTTCTGCCGGATCTGCTCGCCTGTTACGAGGACGACGATCGCGGCGCCGAGTTCGAGGCCTACATTGCAGGCCTTTGCGCCAGGGATCCGTCAATTGCGAGCGCGATCGCGTATTCGACCGTGCTCAACGAGCTGATGCGCTCGCCGTTCCTCGCGTCGAGCGTTGCAACATTCGTCGCCGGCAACGCGGTGCTCAATCACCTGATCGACGTGGCCGCGCTGGAGTCCGACGAACCGGTGGAGCGCGCGCAGGCGCTCGAGCGCATCGGGACGGGACTGCGCATGCTCGCGTTATCGACGCCGCGCTACCGCTGCGGCAACTGCGGCTACGGCACACAGCGCTTCATCTGGCACTGCCCGAGCTGCAAGCTCTGGGAGAGCGTGCGGCCGGTGCAGCGTTTCCAGCTCGAGACGGCTGTCGCGCATTAGGGTCAAAGACAGCTCATCAGCGCAACCGCGAGCTCCTCCGTTTGCTCCGTATCGGTGCATCCGGGGCGAGTATCACCCACGCCCACGGTTGCGATGCTCCTGCAACTGACCTTACGCACGAGCCCAGGCGCCGTGCCGCGGGATAGCACGGTCGACCCGTCCTCGCAAACGAGGTTCTCGCGAGCGGCACAATCGACGGCGTCGATCATGGCGCAGGCGACGAGATAAGCATCGCGGCCGTCCGCGAGCCGATATCCCCAGAACACCAGCTCGTTTCCGACTCTGCCGTTCTCGCCGGTGGCAGTCGCACCGGCAAGCTCGGGGAAAATCTCGCCGGGTGCCGCCTGCGCAAAGACCGAATCCGGCCCTTGCCGGACGTTCATCTGCCGTTGCAATTCCTCGCCGGACGTCGCCGGGGACACGGCGGCTGCGATGGCCGCGACGGCAAACGACCTGATTGGACGTTTCATAGCCGTTTTACCTCCTGCCAGCATGCTGGCTACGGCTGCTGCGCAGCCGTTCGATGGCCAGACGATACGCTCGATTTCGAACGGTGAAAAGCGGGCCGACGCGCTATGTACCCCGGAAGTCCGCGAGAGGCCCGTCTGGCGAGGGAGGGCGGTGGAGGGCGGCATCGCAGCCCGGCTGCGACGCCGCCCCTTGCACGAATCACTCAGAAGCTGACGCGCAAGCCGACATAGTAACGACGACCCAGAACGTCATACAGAGAAGGCATCGTTACGTCGGTGTTCGTATCGCCGCCGGCCGGATTGGAAGCAGTGAGTTCCGGATCCGTGTCGAACAGGTTGTCGATACCGAACCTCAGGTCGTAATTGTCGGCAATGGCGAAGCCGCCCCGGAAGTTGAAGATGTTGTAGGAATCCGGGCCCAGGACGCTCGTATTCGGGCTTTGCGCCGCCCCGGCGGACTCCGCGCTGCCAAGGTGCCGCCACGACAGGCCGAGCCTGACGTCGCCCCAGATGTAGTCGAGGCGCGTCAGGTGCTGGAACTCGAACATCCCGCCCTGATCCAGCGTTCCCGTGGCATCGATGACCGTGCCACCGGGAGCCGTCTGATACTCGAAGGAATCGAGAAAACTGAGATTCGAGTTCAACGACAAGGTGCCCGGCCCGACATCCCTGAGGTAGTTGACGGTCACGTCGAGCCCGTTGGTGGTCAGCGTGCCGAGGTTGAAGAACGGCGTATCCACTTCTTCACGGTCGCCGGTGAACGGGTTACGGCGAATCATCTGACACCACGAATTGTTGATGTCGTAGGTCGGATTCGAGACGCCGTTGAAGTTCATGCAGTTGTCGTAAACCGTCGAGACCAGGAGCGGGAAGATCGCCTCGGTCACCTCGATGTCGTAGTAGTCGACGGTCAGCGTCAGCCCGTCCGCGCCGAACGGGCTTTCGACGACGGCGCCAATCGTATAGGTTGTCCCCTCCTCGGGGTTGACGTTCGGGTTGCCCTGGCGGAGCGCGATTTCCAGCGGGAAGAACGGGGGGTTCTGCCGGTGAAAGCCCTCGGGCCCATCGACGCCGGTGATGGAATAGGTCTGCGTGTCGAAACCGGAAGTATCGTTGCCGATGATGTCGCGACACAGATCGATGACCTGCTGGCGGTCCGGGTTCAGGGGGAGCTGGGACGACCTGCCCGGGATAAAGGTCCCCACGTTACCCCAGGGAGAGAGCGTGGTCACCGAGCAGGGATCCTGCTGCGGATGCCCAACGACTTCCTGCGTCGGGGCGGTGAAGAGCTCCGCAATATTCGGCGCGCGGTTGGCCTGCTGCATTCCTCCGCGCAAGGTCAGCGCGTCGGTAGCCCGCCAGGTGAACAGGGCCTTGTTGGTATCCTGGCCGCCGGCCGTGCTGAAGTCCGAGTAGCGGTATCCGAGCTCGAAGTCGAGATTCTCCAGTACCGGGACCAGCAACTCGCCGTAAAACTCGGTGACGTCGATCGCGCCGCCCGTGGCGTTGTTGGCAAAGATGCCGATCGGGTTGTCGCGAAGCTGCGGTATCGGGTTACCCGGCGTGAACTGGTACGAGTTCTCGCGATAGTGCGTGCCCACGGCAAACTGCAGCTGCCCGGCCGGCATCTCGAGCCAGCTACCCTGGAGGTTGAATTCGAAAATATCCTGGGTCAGGTGATTGCGGTTGATCATCCCCGTGTCGATGCTGTCGAGGCAATCCTGGCTGACGTCGAATTTCTCGAAGACGGGCAGGCCCGACGTGCAGGTCAGAAGGTAACCGCGGCCCGTGCCGACGCCGTTCACGGTCCCGGGCGTGTAGTTCGTCACCTGGCCGAAGTTCGGCGCATAGACGAGCTCCTGGTAACGCTGCAGCGACGGCAGTCGGTTGTGGACGGCTTCGATATAGGTGTCACCGCGCGACGCATAGGCTTCCCAGGTCCAGTCGTCGCGCAGATTGCCCTCGAGGCCGACCATGAACTGCCAGACGTCGTTGTGGTTGGTGGCCAGGATCGGGCCGTTGTAGTCGAGAACGTGGAACAGCGGCCACGGCGCGTCGGGGTCGTCGCGCGAGTCGAGCAGGTCCTCGAGGTCGGGAGGCAGCGGGCGCCCGTCCCGCGGCACGCCCGGCGCCTGCCATACGGTGATGGCGGGCGGGACGCCGCCTCTTTGCCCAACCTCGATGGTGCTGTAGTTCACCTGGGTGAAGACCGAGATGCTCGGAGCGATCTCGTAAGTGCCGCGGGCGAAGACGGAATTGCGCTCCATCGGCGATGACAGGAGCGAGTAGGGTGCAGCAATGCGCTGGTCGAGGTTGCCGTTGTCGAGGACCTGTATCATCGTGTAATCGCCGCAGCCGTCGAGGCAGCCCAGGGGGCCGTTGTAGCCGAGGCCGCCGCCCTGAACGACGAACGGTGTGCCGTCCTCATTGAAATAGATGTCCGTGCTGCGACCGAGCGTGCCCGGGCCCTGGGGAAACAGCGCATTGATGGCCGCCGCCGATGCCGGATTCGGATTGGCATTGCCGGCGAAGGCCGCTGGTGCGATGAAGCCGCCGCCGGCGTTGCCCGGATCGAACCAGCCGTTCAGGTAGAAGTCTCTCTCGCGCTGGAGAACGGGGGCGCGGCTCGTGCGCTCGATGCCGATCATGATGTTGCCGCGGCCGTCGGCGGAGTTCATGCCCATCAGCGCGCTGAAGCGGTTTTCGTTGCCGCCGCCGTGGTCGGTGGTCCCGGCTTGAAGGTCGAGATCCAGTCCTTCGAAGTTGTCCTTGAGTATAAAATTGACGACGCCCGCCATGGCATCGGGCCCGTACACGGCGGAAGCGCCGCCGGTAATGATCTCCACGTTCGCGATAGCGGCCGCGGGAATCGTATTGATGTCGACGACGAGCGTGGCGTTCGCCGGCTGGGCACGCTTACCATCGACGAGAACCAGGTTGCGGTTGTTGCCGAGGCCTCTGAGATTGAGCGTGGCGGCGCCGGGCGTATTGGTCGCGCTGTTCTGAATGCTCGAGGTGAACTGCGTATCGTCGGGAACGAACTGCGGCAGTTGATTCAGCACGGACTCGACGGCCGTCGTCGCCGAATTGTCGAAACTTTCGGTACCGACGGTGATGATCGGACTTGCCGCCGTCAGGTCTCGCCTGACGATGCGGGAACCGGTCACGACGACGGTTTCCTCCACAGTTTGCTGCTGCTGGGCCTGTGCTTTGCCGCCAACGGTCGCTGTCATTATCGGAAGTGCGGTCGATATCGCGATCGCGAGCTGCTTCTTGCGCAGGTAAATGTTGCGCCTCATGACGATCCCCCTGGTTGTGATCCCTTATCGTTGCTGGGCACCATCGAAGCGTGCCACTCTTTAGCTATCCAAAGACAACAATAGCTATCTTAATACTAATCAGCAACACGTGGGAAAAGACTTGGCCTGATGCTTCGACCGGCAGTCCGCGCGATAGGATTCGGGTGCATGTCTCTGATTCAGCGAATACCGATCGCCCGAGGCGTCTGGCGGACCCTCGCCGGATCTGACAGAGTAAGGCGCGGAAACGGAGGATTGTGGCGTGTCAACCACGCACACTGCGGCGCAATTGCTGGCGCTTGCGGAGCAATGCGATGCGCGAGGCGAGCACGACGAGGCGATCAACGCCCTGGCGCGGGCAACCCGGGCCGGGGACGTCGAAGCCACGACGAGGCTCGGCAAGCGGCTCGTCGTCGGCAAGGATGCGCCGTTCCTGCCCGTCGAAGGCACGCGCTTTCTGATCGAAGCGTTCGACAAGGGCGGTGCCGAGGCCGGGTCCCGTCTTGCCGTGCTGGCGGCGGCCGGCGTCTATCTGCAACCGGGCCTGGCGCAGGCATTTACGCTCCTCGTGACTTCGGCGCTGCGCGGCTGGACACCCGCGCGGGAGCAGTTACGCGCACTGACGCCGGACCGGGAGCTCGCGAATGCCGCGAATCACGGCGCGACGCCGGAAGATTACTGGCAGCGACTGGCCGGCACGATCGACACCGGTTTCTGGAATTCGGCGCCGGACGGCGTCGTCCTGAGTGCTTCGCCGCTGATTCGTTCATTCGAGGACTTCGTTCCGGAAACCGTATGCCGCTGGATCATTGACCGTTCGACCGGCCGCCTGAGCCGCGCGCTCGTATACGATCCGATAGAGAGGGAGGATCGCGAGAACGTCACGCGGACCAATTCCTGGGCGCAGTTCGACCTGATGGGCAGCGAGCTCGTTCATCTGCTGGTGCAGCTTCGCATGCAGGCCGCGTGCGGCGTGCCGCTGCACAACATGGAAGCGAATGCGATTCTGCACTACGCGGTCGGCGAAGAGAGCAGCAATCATTTCGATTTCGTCGACCCGAGGACGCCGAACTACGCGCAGGAAGTGGCGCAGAATGGTCAGCGCATTCTGACGTTTCTCGTCTACCTGAACGACGACTACGACGGCGGCGAAACCGAGTTCCCGGAGCTCGGCATCGCGCACAAGGGTCGGGTCGGTGAGGGGCTTTACTTCGTCAACACGCTCGACAACGATGAGCCGGACTTGAGAGCCGTGCACGCGGGGCGCCCGCCGACGCGCGGGGAGAAGTGGGTCGTTTCGCAGTTCGTTCGTGGTCGCCGCGTGCTCGGCGCGGCGAACTGAACCGGACCTTCCGTTCACATTAGTGCTGCAATTGACCTGATTCTCAGGCTGCCGCGGCCCGACGCATTCACTAGCATCCCTTGGTCGTGGAATCTAGCGATCAAGGAGTCTGGATCATGCGTTCATTGACCAAGGGATTGTTGCTGAGTGCGCTTTTGTCGGTATCCCCGGCGCTGCTGATGGCGGGGCCGGTCAACATCAACACGGCCGATGCCGAGATGCTCGCGGCGGAGCTCGACGGCGTCGGTCCGGCGCTCGCCGAGGCGATCGTCCGCGACCGCGAGGAAAACGGCCGCTACGAAACGCCCGACGCGATCATGCGGGTGCGAGGCATCGGCCCGCGCGTGCTCGAGAACAACCGGGAGAACATCCTCGTCGAGGACGAATCGAGCGACGAGTAGCGAGTTAGGGGTCAGAGCCCTGGGGCTCTGACCCCGGGCTCTGACCCCGTTTTCCAGTATCATGCGCCCGATCCCGAGGATGGAGAGGGCCAGATGGCGTCGATCAATACGGTGGTGTTTCCCGTGGCCGGCCGGGGCACGCGGTTCCTGCCCGCGACCAAGGCCTCACCGAAGGAGATGCTGCCGATTGTCGACAAGCCGCTGATCCAGTACGCCGTCGAGGAAGCGCTGGCCGCCGGTGCGACGAAGCTCGTGTTCGTCACCGGCTCGTCGAAGCGGGCCATCGAGGATCATTTCGACGTCGATTTCGAGCTCGAGACCACGCTCGAGCAGACCGGCAAGCACGCGCTGCTCAAGCTCGTCCGGGACATCGTTCCCGCCGGCGTGACCTGCATCTACATACGGCAGGGCATTCCGCTCGGGCTCGGGCATGCGGTTCTGTGTGCCGCGCCAGCTGTCGGCGACGAGCCGTTCTTCGTGCATCTCGCCGACGATCTCATTCACAGCGAGGTGCCGTGTCTGGAGCAGATGCGTCAGCACTTCGATCGCTACGGCTCGAGCGTGCTCGGCGTCGAGACCGTGCCGAAGGATCAGACCGGGAGCTACGGCATCGTCGCCGTCGACGAGCAAAGCGACGGGCGGCTCGAAGTCACGCGGATCGTCGAAAAACCGAGCCCCGAGGAGGCGCCGTCGAATCTCGCCGTCGTCGGGCGTTACATCCTGACACCGCGGATCTTCGACGAGCTCAGGGCCACGGGCCGCGGCGCCGGCGGCGAGATTCAGCTCACGGACGGTATTGCGGCGCTGCTCGAGAAGGAATCGGTCTCGGTGCTGCCTTTCGCCGGCACGCGTTATGACTGCGGCAGCAAGATCGGCTATCTGAGGGCAACGATCGAATATGCGCTCAGGCATCCCGAGCTCGGCGAGAACTTTCGCGCCTATCTCGAAGGCGTCTGGGAACGCTGACGGAATGAGGAGATCGGCGTGAAGACGGTCGTCGTGCGCAACATCGAGCGGGTCGAGCCCCGACTCATCGACGCGCTCGCAGGCTGCGGTGTCGCGACGGTGCACGAGGCTCAGGGCCGGATCGGATTGCTCGAGCCTTATATAAGGCCGATCTACCCGGGGTCTCGGATTGCCGGCAGCGCCGTCACGGCCCTCGTCCATCCCGGAGACAACTGGATGATGCACGTCGTCGCCGAGCAGATTCGGCCCGGCGACATCGTCGTCGTCGCCGTCAGCGCCCCGAACACGGACGGCATGTTCGGCGATCTGCTCGCGACCTCGTTCCAGGCCCGCGGCGCGCGCGGTCTCGTCATCGATGCCGGTGTCCGCGACGTAACGGACCTTCAGGCGATGGGCTTCCCCGTCTGGAGCAAGGCGATCTCGGCCAAGGGCACGGTCAAGGAAACGGTCGGCGCCGTCAACGTGCCGGTCGTCGTTGCGGGTCAGCTCGTGACGCCGGGCGACGTGATCGTCGCCGACGACGACGGCGTCGTGGTCGTCGAGCGCGCCGCCGTGCCGGCCGCGGCCGAAGGCGCGCGCAAGCGGATCGAGAACGAGGAGGCCAAGCGCCGGCGCCTCGCGGCTGGCGAGCTCGGTCTCGATATCTACAACATGCGCGAGCGGCTCGAGAAGGAGGGCCTCGTCTACATAGACTCCGTCGACGAAATCGACGATCTCGACGAGCTCGATTGAGGGGGTCTGCGACGGCGGCGCCTTCGCCGTGGCAGACGCTCCAGGTGGGGGAAACGATGCAGCGCAACATGGGTTATCTGGCCGGCGGCAGCGTGCTGCTGCTCTCGTGGGCCGGCGCCTTCGCGCAGCCGGCCCGGATCGAGCCGGCGCCGGCGTTCTCGGCCGGGCAGCTCGTCGCGCCGCCGACGGACGGCTGGATCACGAACGGCGGCAATGTCCTCAATCAGCGCTACTCGCCGCTGACGCAGGTCAACAGCGACAACGTCGACGAGCTCAGAGCGCTCTGGCGGACGGGCATGGGCACAGGCGCCGCGCAGAACAACTCGGGTCAGGCGCAGATCCTCGCCTACGACGGCGTGCTCTATGTCATCAACGGCGTCAACGCCGTCTTCGCCCTCACGGTCGAGACCGGCGAGATCCTCTGGACCTACCACGGCAATCCCGATCCCGGCGCCGGCAGCTTCATCAGCCGCTCGAGCCGCGGCGTCGCGCTCGGCGACGGCAAGGTGTTCGCCGGGCTGCTCGACGCGCGCCTCGTCGCGATCGATCAGACGACCGGCGACGTCGTCTGGGACGTTCAGGCCGTGCCGTGGCAGGACGGCTTCTCGATCACGAGCGCGCCGCTTTACTACGACGGCATGGTCATCACCGGATTCTCGGGCGGCGAGACGGCGAGCCGCGGCAAGGTACGCGCCTTCGATGCCGAGGACGGCTCGCTGCTATGGACGTTCAACACGATCCCGGGGCCGGGCGAGCTCGGTCACGACACCTGGCCCGCCGATTCCGACGCCTGGCAGTTCGGCGGCGGTCCGGTCTGGCAAACGCCGGCCGTCGATCCCGATCTCGGCCTGATCTATTTCTCGACCGGGAATCCCGGGCCGGATCTGAACGGCAGCGTCCGGCCCGGTGACAATCTCTTTACCAATTCGCTGGTCGCGATCGACGCCGCGACCGGCGAGTACCGCTGGCACTTCCAGCAGGTGCATCATGATCTTTGGGATTACGATTCACCGAATCCCGTGATCCTGTTCGACGCCGAGGTCGGCGGCGAGGAGCGGCGCGGCCTCGCCCAGGTCGGCAAGACCGGCTGGGCCTACATTCTCGACCGCGAGACGGGCGAGCCTCTGATCGGCATCGAGGAGCGGCCCGTGCCGCAGGAGCCGCGCCAGGCGACGGCGGCGACGCAACCGTTTCCGATCGGCGACGCGATCGTGCCCCAGTCGATCGAGATTCCGCCCGAAGGCGGAAGCGTCACCGACGACGGTCAGCCGATCGAGGGCGGGCGAATCTTCACGCCGTTCTGGGATGTGCCCGTCACGCTCAAGCCCGGGACGATGGGCGGCGCGAACTGGCCGCCGAGCTCGTTCGATCCCGAGACCAACCTGCTCTATGTCTGTGCGAGCGATCGCGCCAATCACTTCGTCGTCGAGGAAATGCTGGCGCCGCCGGTCCCGAACCAGGTCTACATGGGCGGGCGCTTCACGCAGACTGAGGCCGAAGACCGCGGCATCTTCGCGGCGCTCGACGTCACGACGAATCGATTGGTCTGGCGCCAGCAGTGGCGCGAGATCTGCTACTCCGGGTCGGTCGTCACGGCGGGCGGATTGCTCTTCGTCGGCCGCGCCGACGGGCGCGTGACGGCGCTCGACAAGCGCAACGGCCGGCCGCTCTGGGAGTTTCAGACCGACGCCGGCATCAATACGACGGTCACGACCTTCGAGCACGAAGGCCGGCAGATGGTCGTCGTGCATGCCGGCGGCGGCGTCTTCCAGGGCTCGACACGCGGCGACGGCATCTGGATGTTCTCGCTCGACGGCACGATGAATTCGCTACCGGCGATCAGCGCCGCACCCGGCGGGGTGGGCGGCGCGGGCGGGCGCGGCGGCTTCGGGCGCGGTGGCCCCGGTGCCGCGCCGGCCGTGGCACGCGATCCCGATCCCGCGCGGGGCCGCGAGATCTACCTCGAGGCTTGCGTCGCCTGTCACGGGGCCGAGGGCGACGGCGGTCGCGGCGGCGGCCCGACGCTGATCGCGGGCCTCGATGCGGCGACGCTGCGGGCGATCGCGGCGTCCGGCCGCAACACGATGCCGGGATTCGCCGGCGTCTATTCGGCGGCCGAGCTCGACGACGTCGTGCACTTCATTGTTGAGGAACTGGGATCGGACTAGAATCGACGGACAGCCGCACTCAGCGGGGGGAAGGCCATGGCCGTAGATTTCAGAGGACATCCGATGTTCGCGCAGCGGGGCTTCAACGCGCCGACGCGCTTCGAGGCCGATATCTACGACTGCGAGGTCTGGGGCGAGATCCCGAGCGACATCGAAGGCACGTTCTACCGACTGCAATGCGATTTCGCGTACCCGCCGCCCGAGAACGAGTGGCCGACGGGCTTCAACGGCGACGGCCACGTCAGCACGTTCCGCTTCGCCAACGGCTCGGTCGATTTCAAGGCGCGCTACATCAAGACCGACCGGCTGATGACCGAGCGCAAGCACCGGCGCCGCCTCTGGGGCGTCTATCGCAACCACTTCACCGACGATCCGCTCGTCGCCGAGGTCGACCGCGGCGCGGCCAACACGCATCTCTACTGGCACGGCGGCAAGCTGCTCGTATTGAAGGAGGACGCGCTGCCGTACTACATCGATCCGATCACGCTCGAGACTTACGGCTCGTGGGATTTCCACGGGAAATGGACGGCGACGAGCATGTCGGCGCATCCAAAGATCGATCCGGTGACGGGCGAGATGATCGCCTACAGCTATCAGGCGAGGGGCGATCTTTCCGACGACATCGCGGTCTATACGGTCAATCAGGCCGGCCATATCACGAACGAGGTCTGGCTGAAATCGCCTTATCTCGGAATCATCCACGATATCGCGATCACGCAGAAATACATCGTAATTCCGGTCATCGCGCGCACGACTAGCCTGGAGCGGCTTCAGTCGGGCGAGCCGATGTGGGAGTGGAACGGCGACCTGCCGACGATGGTCGGCCTGTTGCCGCGGGACGGCGATGCCAGCGACGTCCGCTGGTTCCAGGGCCCGGCACGGAACACGCTGCATTTCCTGAACGCCGCCGACGACGGCAACCGCGTCGTCATGGATCTGCCGGTCTCCGACACCGAGCGCTCGCCGTCGCAGATCAAGCGCTGGATTTTCGACATGAACTCGCGCAACGACCGCTTCGGCGAGGAAGTCGTGTCGACGGCGAACGGCGTGCTCGCGCGCATGGACGACCGCTACCTCTCGCTGCCTTATCGCTACGGATTCGTCGGCAACAGCGATCCTGACCTGCCGTTCGACGCCGAGCGTGCCGGCGGTCCGCGCCGCACGACGAACACCTATGTCCGCTACGACTTGCGCGGCAACAACGAAAGCGTCTTCTACGTCGGCGACGTGCAGAGCCTTCAGGAGTCGGGCTTCGTGCCGCGCAAGGGCAGCACCGAGGAAGGCGACGGCTACATCATGGGCGTTGCGAGCAATTACGAGGAGATGGCCTCGGAGCTGCACATCGTCGATGCGAACCGCATGGAGGAGGGCGCGGTCGCCGTCGTCAAGCTGCCGTTCCGGCTGCGGGGCGGTACGCACGTCAACTGGTTCTCGGCGGCCGAGCTCGCCGAGCAGGAGGCCGGGGTCTGATGAGCATGAATCTGAAGCCCGGTGCTTTCGACCGGCGCGAGTTTCTCGGTGCCGCGGTTGCGACGGCGGCGCTGCCGGTTGCCTCGCTGATACCGGCGGGCTCGGTGGCGGCGGCCGTGACGGGGCCGGAGCGGATCGGCGACTGGACGATCGACGATCAATGGACCGGCTATCCTCGCTATGCCGAGGCCATCGGTTGCGGGCGCCCGCGTCAGTCGTTCGATAAGCCCAGGATCCATCCCGCGGACGCGCCATTCATTCCCTGCTGACCGGAGAAGGCGCAATGCCTGAAGCTCGCGCGCGTTTCGTATCGGTCCTGACCGGCGTTCTCGCCGTCGTATCGGTTTTCGCACTCGGCGCGGTTCCATCCGTTCTCGCGCAGCCCGTCGATCACGCCGCGCTCGATGCGCTCGAGGCCGACATCGTCCGGGCCGAGGACGTCAGCGCGATCAAGCGGCTGCAACGCGCCTACGGTTACTACCTCGACAAGGGCATGTGGGCCGATCTCGCCGCGCTATTCGCCGACGATGCCGTCGCGAACTATCCGGCCGGCGTCTTCGTCGGCATCGACAGCATCGGCAGGCATCTGTTTCTCAACGTCGGCGGCGTCGAGATCGGCGAGACGGGCCTCGGGGGCGGGCGCCTCTACAACCACATGAGCATCCAGCCGGTCGTGCATCTCGATCCCGGCGGCGAGACGGCCAAAGGCCGCTGGCGCGCCGTCGCGATGTTCGGCAACTTCGGCGGCACGGGTACCTGGGCCGAGGGCGTCTACGAGATGACCTACGTCAAGGACGACGGCGTCTGGAAGATCCGGACGCTCGACTATCACTCGGGCTTCGCCGCCGCGTACGAGACGGGCTGGGTACCGCCCGAGGAGTCGGCCGGCTCGCCCCGCGGACCGCGCAATCTGCCGCACGCGCCCGATCGGCCGCGCGACATGCCCTGCGAGGGCTTTCCGGCCGCTTGCCTGGCGCCGTTTCACTACGACAATCCCGGCACCGGCGACGGGGGTTTCCTCTGGGTCGATCGGGGACCGGGCGCCATCGAAGGCAGCGGCGACGTGACCGAGCGCGCCGAACCGCTCGTGCTTCGCGCCGAGCGGCTCGCGGCCGAGACCGAGATCGAGAACCTCCAGCGCATCTACGGTTTCTACGTCGATCAGGGGCACTGGTCCGAGGCCGCGTCGCTCTTCGCCGAAAGCGGCACGATCGAGATCGGGCTTCAGGGCGTATATCGTGGGCCTGAAAGGATAGAGAGGTTGCTGAGCCTCGAGGGGCCCCATGGTCTCGGCGACGGCTGGCTCAACGACCGCGTGCAGCTTCAGATCGTCGTGACCGTCGGCGAGGACGGCCGCACGGCGAAGTCGCGCAGCCGCGAGCTCGGAATGACCGGTGTTTACGAAAGCCACGCTCACTGGAGCGAGGGCATCTACGAGAACACCTATATCAAGGAAGACGGCGTCTGGAAGTATCGGTCGATGCGGTTCTATCCGACTTTCGTCGCGAGCTACGAAGGCGGCTGGACCGGCGATGCGCAGCCGCTGCCCGGGCCGAGCGACACGGCGCCGCCCGATGCGCTGCCGACCGAGATCTACGAGATCTACCCGGCCGCGCACATCCCGCCTTATCACTATGTGAATCCGGCATCGGGCACCGAGCCCGTTTATCCGGCCGGGGCCGGCCGCCCGAGCCGCGCCGCGATCCGCGCCGCGACGGCGCGCGTCGAGCATCCCGACGGACGCGCGCCGCGCTTCAGGCTCGATGAATCGAACGTCGCCGGCGCCGTCGCCGAAGCGGCGCGCCTCGTCGCCCGCTTCAGGGACTATCACGAGATCGAGAATCTCGAGAGCGCCTACGGCTTTTATCTCGACAAGAACCTCTGGGACGATCTCGCCGATCTGTTCGCCGCGGACAGCTCGATGGAGCTCGCGCAGCGAGGCATCTACTCGGGCCCGGGCCGCGTGCGCGGGTTCCTGCTCAACGTCTTCGGGCGCGGCGGCGAGGGTCCGGTCGAGGGACAGCTCGGTAATCATCTGCAATGGCAGCCCGTCATCACCGTCTCGCCGGACGGCACGACGGCGAAGATCCGCTCGCGCATGTTCCAGCAGATGAGCCGCGGCGGGCGCGCCTCGATGGGGGCGGCGATCTACGAGAACGAGGCCGTCAAAGAAGACGGGCGCTGGAAGCTCTCCAGCGTTCATGCGTACAACACCTGGGGCGCGGGTTACGACACGGGCTGGGTCACGGGCGCGAGCGGATTCGTGCCGGGGCCGAGCGCCGATTTTCCGCCCGATGCGCCGCCGAGCTTCGAGTTTCAGATGTGGCCGAACGTCTACCAGAAACCGTACCACTACGAGCACCCCGTCACCGGCGACAGGCCGTGAACCGACCGGGGGTTCGCCTGCGCTATTTCGATGCCCGCGGCAGGGCGCAGTTCATCCGCGCCTGCCTCGCCGCACGCGGCATCGAGTTCGAGGACGAGCGCGTGCCGCTCGACAAGGGCTTTCGCGACCTGGCAGGCGATGCGCGACGATCGCGCGCGCACAGGGCCTTTCAAGCGGCTGCCCGTGCTGCATTGTGGCGAGGAGCTCATTCCCGAGACGACCGTGATCGCCCAGTTCCTGCATCGCGAGCTAGGTGACGCGGGGGCGCTGAACGCCAGCGACAACCGGCGGCACGACACGCTGCTCTCGATCTGCAACAGCGATCTGCTGGTGCCTATCGGCATGCTGCTCTGGGCCGAGATGCTGATGGCGGGCATCGACTTGCCGAAGTTCGCTCACGCGACTCTGGCGCGCCGTTCCCGGACGCTCGATGTCATCGACGAAGCGCTAGGCGAGTGGAACTGGGTCGCGGGCTTCCGCAAGCGCCCTGTCACGCTCGCCGATTGCTTCCTCTGGGACGAGCTCGACAAGCAGAGGGTCGTATTCGGTCCGCGCTTCTCGCTGGACGGGAAGCCCACGCTCGCGGCGTTCTACGAGGAGCATCCCGGCCGCGAGACGTTCGAGAGCCTGCTTGCGGCGCACCCCTGCCAGCTGACTGGTCGTCCCGGAGAAGCCGCCGCAATCGAGAACATTCAGGGCTTCGTCGCCGATGCCGAGGCTGCCTGACAGGGAACGAGGCGGGGCGCGCCGATTGACGGTCGGCATTGCGGCGCTTTCGGCGTTGGCGCTGGCAGGGCTCTATCTCTGGCTGCAAAGCCCGGATGATACGACCGAAGCGCCGCGACGAAGCCTGGCAGCGGCGCTGTCCGAAGCCAGCCGGGAGCTGCGCAACGCATTCGCAAGCTCGCCCGAGGCGCCGCCCGCCGAGGCGCCGCCGCCGGGCAGCATGCAGGAGAGCCTGCTCAACGCCGCCGACGGCCACCGGGTGCAGCTTTTCTGGCGCGCGATCACCGACGCCGGCCTCGACTGCGTCGAGGTCAGGGCGGTAGGGGCCCTCGGTGCGACCGGCTCCGCCTGGCGCGCCAACTGCGGCGACGCGAGCATCTACCTGATCGAGGTCGACGAGTTCGGGCGTCTCTCGGTCGCGCCGATGCCCTATGGCGATCTCTACCACCCGGGCATCGAGCTCACTGTGCCCGAGCAGGGGATTCGGTACGAATTCCCCGAATAGAATGGAAGCCGGCATCCGGCGATCGAACTGACCGGCGAATCGGAGGCGAAATGCAGCTCTGGACAACCTGGCTCGAAACTTTGCGCGCCGTGCTGGCCCTTCTCTCGTCCGACCTGGGGCTCGGTCTGGGGCTCGCCATCGTCGTCCTGACGCTTTGCCTGCGGGCCGTGCTGTTGCCCGTCTCGTGGTCGTGCGCCTATCGCGCGTGCCTTCATCAGAAGCGTGTCGGGTGGCTGCAGCCGGAGATTCGGCGGCTCAGGGAACGCTATGCCAACCAGCCGCAGGCGCTGACCGAGGAGACGATGAAGCTCTATCGGCGGCGGGGATTGCGGCTCGTCGAGACGTGGCCGATCCTCGGCGCCTTCGCGCAGATGCCCGTCTTCCTCGGCATGTTCTCGGTTCTGCGGCAGGGATTCGAGGGAGCCCGTTTTCTCTGGGTCGCCAGCCTGTCGCGGTCGGATTTCTGGCTGGCATTGATCGCCGGCGCCACGACGGTGTTGATGATGCTCGCCAATCCCGACCTGCCGGAGCAAACGCGGATGGCGCTGATTCTGATTCCGAGCGTCATCGCATTCGTCTTCGCCCTGAAGTTCGCTTCGGCGCTCGCGATCTATTGGGTCACCTCGAACTGCTTCACGGCAGCACAGACATTCGCTGTCCATGGCCTGGTGGAGCGACGTATCCGGGCGGGCGACATCGAAGTTTAGGGACGAAGGTCTGAAAGAGAGTTGGCTCCCCGGGCCGGATCCGCAGGATTGGCTACGGGCTATGAAATACAACGTTTTGGTAAAGGATTCCTTACAAGCTACCCCAAAAAATACCCCGAGAGCACTCCCTGACAGGGCCCTGGGCCGTTTCGGCATATTCATGGGAATCTGTAGCTTCGGAGTGCCTGACTTCGAACCTCGTATTCAGTCCCCGTGTAGCAACGGTTTCTGGCGGATTCTTGTCTAATAATGCTTCCCGTAATGTACTGATTCGTATGGGCCACGACGAGGCTTATTAGACAAAAACGGACTTCCTGAATCCGCTCGCGAGTGACTTCGCGCATGGCCGCTTTCGGATCCAGTCTCGGCCGTTCGGCTTCGCAACACAAAGGCTGGAAATCGGTAAGGAACAGACAACCAGGTTAGGCCGAGAGTCATCAGCACATCGTCGATCTAGTCGGCACCGATCCGGAATCTGTCCTCGACCACTGAACTATGTTGTTATCAAACTGGCCCCCAACTGGTCTCTGACGGCTTCGACTGTGTGCTTTCATGAATGTTGATACTTTGGAAACTCTCAGCAGAGTAAGCAATCGTGTTCGCAACGACGTCTTGGACAAAAGGTCCCTAAAGATTTTTGGAGGAAGCGGTACGCCCCAGCCTGCGTATAGTGCCTCCGTAGCCAGTATGTAGCCATACATCAGGAGCGCTGTAGCTTTCGTTTCGTCAATAGCTGAGAGATTGGTAGATACGTCCATGCAGTCATTTCGCAACGCGCGCAAATCGAGCTCTTCTTCGATCTACAGAGGAATTCTAGCCACGGAATCGTGGCGTCCAGGACTCTTCGAGCTCTTCGTCCGCTTCGAGTTCTTCGGCGTCCGGCAGCTCGTCGATCGTCAGGATCGTCAGGGTCTTGCCGTAGGGACCGAGGCCGATTGCTTCCTCGTAGACCTCACCTTCGAGCGTGTCGCCGAACCAGTCCTGCATGTTCGAGTCCTGTCCCACACGCTCGTTGCTCTCGACCTTTGACGTATCGCCGTTGAGTTTCAGGGTCGCGCTGTTCGCGGGCAGCAGCGTACCTTTCCTGATCCATTCGATCGCGTCATGCTCGCGCAGCGGATCGGACATGAAGCAGTAATCGACCTGTCTGCCTTGACTGACGACGATGGCGAACGTGGCACGGGATCGCTGCGTCATCCGGATCGCCGTCGCGATCAAAGAGGTCTCGCACTGCGCGGAGAGATTCACGACAGCATCGAGACCTTCCCCGGCAGTGCGAAGCGCTTCATCGAATAGCCATCGCGGCATCAACAGCCGCGATGAAAAGTGATCGGCTTCGAGCTCGAACGGGTCCTTGGTTCCCATGCGCCCGGCATAGGATGCGTGCATCCCGTCCTGCATCACGCTCTCGAAATGACCGGGCAGGCGAAAGTGACCGATCTCGTGCCCGATACTGAAGTTCTGATAGCCGACGCTATCAATGGAAGTCGAATACAGGATTCCGAAATGATTGCCGCACCGAACCAGTATCCCCGAAACGCCGGGCTGTTCCTGCGCCGGAAGGGGACGGATATCGATGCCGACCTCTTTGGCGATTTGCAGGGGCGAGACCGGCAGGGAATCGATCCCGAGCTCGTGAATAAGCGTTTCCGCTTCGCGCGCGGCGACGTCCTGCCGGAATGCCCTCGACATCAGGTTTCGTGTTCCCGTTCGGCACGGCGCGCGAGCGATGCCATCATTTCGCGAGCATGCTCACGATCCCGCGCGCTCAGTTTTTCGTAGTCGCGATAGAGCTGGTCACCGGATGCGAGCGCAACGCTGTGCGAATCGGTGCGACCCATCAGATAATCGACGGTGGTTTCCAGCGCATCGGCCAGATGGCGTAAGTTATCGAACGAGGGCTTGCGCCCGCCCGTCTCGAAATGCGATACGGCGGTTGACTGCAACTTTGCTTTTTTCGCTAGGCCCTCCTGGCTCAGGTCCAGCGCCCTGCGCCGCTCCTGTAATCGTTTGGCAAATATGTTTTCAGACACGGTTGACTCCTAGTTGACGGAATCGTATAGTCAGAGTTGACGACTTCTAATTAGCCACCAGGCGCTCTTTTTTGCCCTCAGACTAGACGATTTCGTCAATATTAGCATGACGTTCATATTTTTAAAGGAAAAAGTTGGAGATTGATATGGAACACAGAACGGAACGGCAAGAGCACGGCGGCAAGGGCCATCACGGCCATCCGCATGATGACAAGAAGGTCACGATCATCGTCAACGGGCGCGAGGAAGAGGTGCCGAAGAACGATCCGCTGACCTTCAACGAGCTCATTGCGCTCGCCTACAACAACCCGCCGACCGGTGAATTCATCTACTGGACGATCACCTACCGGAAAGGTCACGGCGACAAACCGGAAGGGACGCTGACCGAGGGCGGCTCGGTCAAGCCCAAGGAGGGCATGGTCTTCAATGTCACGTACACCGATAAATCGTAGCCCCGACCTCAATCGGCTCGAAGAGGACGGCTACGAAATCGAAATCCTCGAGGGCTATCTTGTTCTTCACCACATCCCGTACGTCGATGCGAAGGGGAAGATCCGGTTCGGCACACTCGTCTCGACGCTGAAGCTTGCCGCCGACAAGGCGCTGCCGCCCGACACGCATGTTTGCATGTTCGCCGGGGAGCATCCGTGCGATCACAACGGCAAGAAGCTGCATCATCTCGATCACGGCGCCGGCGACCAGAAGATCTCCGATGACATCACGATCAACTGGTCGTTTTCCTGCAAGCCGAAACCCGCCGACAAGTACGCGAACTACTACGACAAGATGACGACCTACGTCGCGATGATCTCCGGCCACGCCGAGCAGCTCGATCCAAGCGTCACGGCGCGCACGTTTCAGGTAATCGAGAGCAGCAAAGACAACTCGCCGTTCAACTATATCGACAACGCTTCGGGCCGGGCCGGAATCACGGCACACGCGAAAAAGCTGGAGCTCGCGAAAATCGCGATCGTCGGCCTCGGCGGCACCGGCGCGTATGTGCTCGATCTTACGGTGAAAACACCCGTTCTTGAGATCCATATCTATGACGGCGATTGGTTCGTCCAGCACAACGCGTTTCGCGCGCCGGGCGCGGCCTCTGCCGACGAGCTGCGCGCGCGGCTGCGAAAAGTAGATTATTACCAGGCCAAATACGCACCGATGCGCCGGGGCATCGTGCCGCACCCGGTCTATGTCGATGAATCCAACGTGGAAGAGCTGCGGGGTTTTGATTTCGTGTTCCTGTGCATGGATGGCAGGCCCGGCAAGGAAGCGGTCATCCGCAAGCTTGAAGAATTCGGCGTGCCGTTCATCGATACCGGCATGGGTATCGAGAACTCCGATGACGGCTTGCGCGGCGTGCTGCGGGTGACGACCAGCACCCCCAAGCGCCGCGATCACGTCTGGAAAAAGCACCGCATCCCGCTCGCGAGCGGCGAGGCCGACAATATATATGCCTCCAATATTCAGGTGGCCGATCTCAACGCCTTCTGCGCGGCGCTCGCGGTCATCAGGTGGAAGAAGTATTTCGGCTTCTATGCCGACCTGGAAGGCGAGCATTTCACCACCTATACCATCGACGGAAACGCCATCACGAACGAAGATGAGGAATGACAAGAACTGCGACTCTTCAGTACCGGCCCGTTGACACGATCCCGCGCGCGATCGATGAGGGCGTGCTCTATGTCTCGCAGGAATATGCAACGGTAGTGCACAAGTGCTGCTGCGGTTGCGGGCACGAAG
Source organism: Gammaproteobacteria bacterium (assembly GCA_035513215.1). Classification (GTDB taxonomy): domain Bacteria; phylum Pseudomonadota; class Gammaproteobacteria; order Steroidobacterales; family Rariloculaceae; genus DATCZB01. The sequence goes on from DATKCK010000059.1 coordinate 41,888, forward strand.
TCGTGACGCCCCTGGGGCCGACCGACTGGAAGATCGCGATCGTCGGCGATGCCGTGTCCGTCTACCCGTCGATCGGTAACTGGAGTCTGCCGTGCCGCTCGCATTACTCGATCGATCGCGGGCATGTCCGTTGGGCCGCGCAGTGGTCTGAAGCGCAGATCAGCTATGGCCGCGCCCGCGACCGCATCGCCAAGCAGCGGCTGTATGGCGAGCTCCCGGACGCGCATGCGAAGCCTGGCGTGTGGGCCCGGCTATGGCGCTGGCTTACGGGCAGATAGTTTTTTTGACCGGCAACGAGGAGCAAATCGATGAGCAGAAAACGCGATATCCACGTCGTCCCGCACAAGGACGGATGGGCGACCAAGAAGGAAGGGGCGGGCCGCGCAGGCAGCGTTCACTCAACGCAGAAGGCGGCGACAGAGCGGGCGCGCGAGCAGGCAATCCGCGAGCGGACCGAAGTCGTCATTCACCGCATGGATGGAACGATCCGCGATAGCGACAGCTACGGTAACGATCCGCATCCGCCGAAGGACACGAAGCACTAGTGGACTGTAACAGCTAAAACGATAGTATAATCGTGTCCATGGGCACGATTAGTTTGACGAAGATGGAGCGCAGCGAACTCAGTCGACGAGCGACGAGCCAGGCAGGCCGAGCCGACGAGGCGCGTCGTGCACGGC
>DATKCK010000060.1:0-19899 GCA_035513215.1 Gammaproteobacteria bacterium
GAGCATCGTGTTCGCGGTTCGCGATTTCGGCCCCGGCATTCCGCCGTCCGCGATGAAGCGGCTCTTCGAGCTCTTCTACCGTCCCGACAACGAGCTGACCCGAACGACGGCCGGCACGGGGATCGGGCTTGCGCTCGTCCGGCAGCTCGTCACGGCGATGTCGGGCCGCGTCGACGTCAGAAACCGCGACCCCGGCGCCGAGTTTCGGGTGGTGTTGCCGTTGGGGCCAAACTGAACGGGTCAGACCCCTTTCAGGTTAGACCCCTTTCAGGTTTCTCCCGATAAGGCCATCTCGATTGGCAGTCGTCCTGCGAGGAGAAAGCTGAAAGGGGTCTGACCCCAATTTAGCTTGCGCGGCGGCGCTCCTGCGTCTCGGTGATGATGCCCTCGGCGACGTTCTTCGGGCAGGGCGCGTAGTGGTCGAACTCCATCGAGAACTGGCCGCGGCCCGAGGTCATCGTGCGCAGATCGCCGATGTAGCCGAACATCTCCGATAGCGGGCATTCGGCCCTGACGTGCGTCAGCGAGAGCCCCGCCTCCTGCGATTTGATCATGCCGCGGCGGCGATTGAGGTCGCCGATGACGTCGCCGACGTGATCGTCCGGCGTATAGACATCGACCTTCATGATCGGCTCGAGCAGCTGCGGTCCGGCTTTCGGTATCGACTGCCGGTAGGCGGCCCGCGTCGCGATCTCGAACGCGAGCGCGGACGAGTCGACGGCATGGTAGGCGCCGTCGAGCAGCGTGAACTTGACATCGAGCAGCGGGTAGCCGGCCAGCGTGCCCTCCTGCATGCTCCCCTCAAAAGCCGCCTCGATCGCGCCCCAGTACTCGCGCGGCACGTTGCCGCCCGTGACGGCCGAGACGAACTCGTAGCCCGAGTTCTTCTCGCCCGGCTCAATCGTGTACTCGATCTTGGCGTACTGGCCCGAGCCGCCGGTCTGCTTCTTGTGCACGTAAGTGTCGTTGACGGCCTTCGTGATCGTCTCGCGGTAGGCGACCTGCGGCTTGCCGACCGTGACCTCGACCTTGTGCGTGCGCCTGAGAATGTCGACCTTGATGTCGAGATGCAGCTCGCCCATGCCCATGATGATCGTCTCGCCCGACTCCTGGTCGGTCATGACGCGGAACGACGGATCCTCCTGGATCATCTTGTTGAGCGCGACGCCGAGCTTCTCGCTACCGCCCTTGTCTCTCGGCGCGATCGCGATCGAAATGACGGGGTCCGGGAACACCATCGGCTCGAGCGTCGCCGGGTTCCTGACGTCGGCGAGCGTATGCCCCGTGCGTGTATTCTTCATTCCGAGCAACGCGACGATGTCGCCGGCCTGCGCCGAATCGATCTCCTCGCGTTCGTTGGCGTGCATCCGCACGATGCGCCCGATGCGCTCGGTCTTGCCGGTGAAGGTGTTGACAACGGTGTCGCCCTTCGCGATCCGGCCGGAGTAGATGCGCGTGAACGTCAGCGCGCCGAAGCGGTCGTCCATGATCTTGAACGCGAGCGCCCGCAAAGGCTTCTCGGGATCGACGATCGCGAATCCACCCGTCTCGTTACCCTCGAGATCGATCTCCGGCTGCGGGTCCACTTCCATCGGATTCGGCAGATAGTCGACCACGGCGTCGAGCAAGACCTGAATGCCCTTGTTCTTGAACGCCGAGCCCGCATAGGTCGGGAAAAAGTCGAGCGCGATCGTCCCGCGACGGACGCACGCCTTGAGGTCCTCGACCGAAGGCTCGTTGCCCTCGAGATAGGCCTCGAGCAGCGCGTCGTCCTGCTCGAGCGCGGTTTCGATCAGCGCTTCGCGGTACTTCTCGATGTCGGCGCTCATCTCGGCCGGCGGGTCGACAACCTCGAAGTTGGTCGGATCGCCCGACTCGTCCCAGACGTAAGCCTTGCGCGTGAGCAAGTCGACGACACCCTTGAACTGATCCTCGATGCCGATCGGCAGAACCATGATGAGCGGAACGGCATTCAGACGGCTCTTGATTTGCTTGACGACGCGATAGAAGTCGGCGCCGATACGATCGAGCTTATTGACGAAAATGATGCGCGCGACGCGCGAGTCGTTGGCATAGCGCCAGTTCGTCTCCGACTGCGGCTCGACGCCGCCCGAGCCGCAGAAAACGCCGATGCCGCCGTCGAGCACCTTGAGCGAGCGATAGACCTCGATCGTAAAATCGACGTGCCCCGGCGTGTCGATGATGTTGAGCTGGTGATCCTTCCACGCGCAGCTCGTCGCCGCCGACTGGATCGTGATGCCGCGCTCCTGCTCCTGCTCCATGAAATCGGTCGTGGCAGCGCCGTCGTGGACCTCGCCCATCTTGTGGATGCGGCCGGTCAGCTTGAGAATGCGCTCCGTCGTCGTCGTCTTGCCGGCATCGACGTGCGCGAAAATCCCAATATTGCGATACAGATTCAGGTCTGCCATGTCCAAGGTCTCTGTCAGCGTGAGTTTTTTGCCGCCGGCTGGCGGCCACCGGGGCGCGCATCATAACAGGACGGGGTGACCGCAACCACCGTGCCCGCCTCACATTTCGAGGCGGCATAAGGGCCGCCTGAGGGGATTTACGCCATTTCCGCCCCCATCTTCTGCAACAGCGCCATCACCATCGGCTTCATGAAGAAGTCGGATTCGGGGACGACGTCGACGGTGATGCCGAGGGCCTCGAGCTCGTCGGCGACGACGGGCCCCACCGCGGCGACGACGACACCGTCAAGCGCCGCGCGCACGGTCTCGGCGCCGCCCGCCGTTCGCTCGGCGATCGCGACGAGCCGCTCGACCTGGGCCTTGCTCGTGAACGCGATCGCGTCGATCTCGCCAGCCGCGAGGCGCCGGATCAGGGCCTCGACGGCCGCGTCGTCCGATTCGGAGGCATAGACGTAAGGCGCGACGCAGTCGGGCGTCACGCCGCGCCCGGCGAGGTAGTCGATGAGCTTCGCGTTCGGATCGCGTCCGTATAGCTGCACGCCGAGGCGCTTGCCTTCGATGTCGAGACCGCCGAGCGTCTCGATGACGCCGTCCGTGGTCGGTGCCACGGCAGGATGATCCGGTTTGACTCCGAGCTCGCGCAGCGCGCGCACGGGTTTCGGCCCCCGCGTCAGGAGCGGCGTCCTGGCGAGCGCCGCGACGAATCGCTCTTCGATACCGGCACTCTCGGCAAAGCCGAGGAGCCGCCTGACGCCTTCGCCGGTGAATATCACGAAGAGATCCATCGGATCCGCGCAGAAGCGCCCGATCCAATCGACAACGTCGCCGCGATCCGGCGAATCGGCAATGGCGACGAGCGGACAGCGCACGACATCGGCGCCGCGCCGCTCGAGCAGGCCGGCGAGCACGTCGAGCTGCCGCGTCTCGGGCAGCGCCACGCGCGGTTTGCGTCGGTCGGCACGGTTCACGGCGTCACCTCGACGAATCGAAGAGCCGGGGGTTTCGGGCGATGAATTTTTGTATCCATGTCTCGATGAACGATCGCGTCCCGCGGTGCATATACCACCAGCCAAGCAAGCTGATCACGAGCGCGCCCGCCGAGTCGAGGATCAGGTCCCACATCGTATCGGTAAGGCCGGACGGATCGTCGAACATCGGCTTTTGCATGCGCAGCCCGAACAATTGATCCATCGAGAACTCGAATATCTCCCAGAGTGCGCCGACGGCCACGGCGAAGAGAAACGCGAACAATGCCACGAACCTCGGCCGCATATGCAGGTCGATGTTACGGCTCTCATTGAGCACATACACGAGCAGGAAACCCAGAATCCCGAGCAGCAAGCCGGAGCTTGCGTGCAGCGCGATGTCCCACCACCAGATCCGATCGTAATAGCTGCGCATCTCGCCGAGAAAGAGCGCGGCGAAAACGAACACCAGGGCGAGAATCTGCATTTCGGCCGGCACCTTGACCGGAAGATGCCGCTGGAAGATCGCCGGCAAGAGAATGACCGACATGATCGCAACGATCAGGAAGGCATTGAGCCACTGGCGCTCGAGTACGATCAGCACGAGATCGGCGCCCATGATCAGCACGACGATTGCGACCAGCCATCGGTGCACGCGCACGGCCGTATCCGCCGCCGGCCTGTTCCCTCCATCGGGTTCTGAACTCATTCCGATACAGCCGTCGCTCAGCCGTCCTTCCGTTTGCCTTCGAGCAGGTGCTAATGGTCAGCGCAACCCCGCTCGTCACGCAAGAGCCCATGAGCCGCCGCATTCGTGCAGGAAGGTCCGAAGCTCTCAGATTCGCTGTCAGTGACTCGCCTGCCGCGCATAAAATGCTCGGACCAAAGTCGGGGACTCCCGCCATCACGGAAGACAAGAGCAACGAATGAACACCGAGGACCGGGACCAGGCGTCGCCGCCGTGGCACGGATCGACGGCACAAGCCGCGCTTCGGCAGCTCGACTCGTCGCTCGGCGGGCTGAGCCAGTCTGAAGCGGATGCGCGCCTCGAAAAGCACGGTGCCAACCGCTTGCCGGTCAAAGACAGGCGCAGCGCGTTCGTCCGGTTCCTGCTGCACTTTCACAACATTCTGATCTACGTGCTCGTCGGCGCGTCCGTCGTCACGCTTGCGCTGAACCATGTGATCGACACGCTGGTCATTCTTGCCGTCGTTCTGGCCAACGCCATGATCGGCTTCATCCAGGAAGGCAAGGCAGAAAAGGCCATGGATGCGATTCGGGGCATGCTCGCTCCGAGGGCAAGCGTGCTGCGCGGCGGCCAGCGCCGCGAGGTTCCCGGCGAGCTCCTGGTGCCGGGCGATATCGTGCTGCTCGAGGCCGGCGACAAGGTTCCCGCGGATCTTCGGCTCCTCGAGGCGCGGGGCCTGAAGATTCAGGAAGCCCTGCTCACGGGCGAGTCAGTTCCGGTCGACAAGCAGACAGACGCCGTCGAGGACTCTGCCGTGCTTGGTGACCGGGCTTGTATGGCCTACAGCGGGACGCTCGTCACCAGCGGTCAGGCCAAAGGTGTCGTCGTTGCAACGGGACACGCAACGCAGATCGGCCGCATCAGCGGCATGCTTGCTGAGGTGGAAGTCCTGACGACGCCGCTCGTCAGGCAAATGAACGTCTTCGCCCGATGGCTGACCGCGCTGATCCTGATCGTGGCGGGACTGCTGCTCGCTTACGGATACTTCGTGGCCAACCTCGAGTTCGCCGAGATGTTCATGGTCGTCGTCGGCCTGTCGGTTGCGGCCATTCCGGAAGGCCTGCCGGCCGTCCTCACCATCACGCTTGCCGTCGGCGTCCAGGCCATGGCCCGGCGCAATGCCATCGTACGGCGCCTGCCCGCCGTCGAGACGCTCGGCTCCGTGTCCGTGATCTGCACCGACAAGACGGGAACGCTGACGCGCAACGAGATGATGGCCGCGTCGGTAGTGGCGCGCGCTCACGTCTTCGCTCTCGAAGGAACCGGCTACGAGCCGAGCGGCGCGATCAAGCTCGACAACGAAATCGTCGACGCGCGCGAGCACGCCGTGCTCGAGGCGCTCGGCCGCGTGGCCGTGCTCTGCAACGATGCCTCCCTACGTCAGCACGACGGCGCCTGGCAAGTGGAAGGCGATCCCATGGAAGGGGCGTTACTGGCCTACGCGGCCAAGATCGGATTGGATGCGCACGCCGAGGCGAGGTCCTGGACGCGCACCGACGTCATCCCTTTCGATTCCAGGCATCGCTACATGGCGACGCTCAATCACGATCACGCCGGTCGGGGCCTGATCGCGGTCAAAGGCGCGCCAGAGACGATTCTGTCGATGTGCTCGGAGCAACGGACCGGTTTCGGGGACACCGAGCCGCTCGACGAGCCCTATTGGCGGCAGCAGGCCGATCGCGTCGCGGCGCAGGGCCAGCGCGTGCTCGCGCTAGCCGAAAGGCGGGTTCCGCCCGAGCACACTGTGCTCGAGTTTTCCGACGTCGAAGACGGGCTAACGCTGGTCGGCCTCGTCGGCCTGATCGATCCGCCCCGGCCCGAGGCCGTTGCCGCGGTCGCCGAATGCCGCGGCGCCGGCATCCGGGTCAAGATGATTACGGGCGACCACCGTGGAACGGCGGCAGCCATCGGCAGGGAGATCGGGCTCACCAACGTCGATACCGTTCTGACTGGATCGGATCTCGACGCCATGGACGACGCCAGTCTGGCTGCGGCTGCCCTGAATACCGACATCTTCGCCCGAACGAGCCCCGAGCATAAGCTCAGGCTGGTGACGGCGTTGCAGGCGCAAGGCATGACCGTCGCGATGACCGGGGACGGCGTCAACGACGCGCCCGCGCTGAAACGCGCCGACGCCGGCATTGCCATGGGCATGAAGGGCAGCGAGGCCGCCAAGGAGGCCGCCGAGCTCGTGCTCGCCGACGACAATTTCGCGTCGATCGCGGCAGCCGTGCGCGAAGGGCGCACGGTTTATGACAATATCAAGAAAGTGATCAGCTGGACGCTGCCCACGAATGCGGGCGAAGCCACGACGATCATCGTGGCGCTGCTGTTCGGCATGGCGCTGCCGGTGACGCCGATTCAGATTCTGTGGATCAACCTGATCACGGCCGTCACGCTCGGACTTGCGCTCGCCTTCGAGCCCACCGAGGAAGGCACGATGCGCCGGCCTCCGCGCCCGCGCGACGAGCCGCTACTGACCAGGACGCTTGCCTGGCACATCGTCCTGGTCTCAGCGCTTTTCCTCGCCGGCGTATTCGGAGTCTTCTTCTATGCGATCGACCGCGATTACCCCATCGAGCTCGCACGCACGATGGCGGTCAACACCCTGGTGGTCATGGAGATTTTCCACCTCTTCTTCATCCGCAATATCTACGGCACGTCACTGACCTGGCGCGCCGTGGCCGGCACGAAAGTGGTCTGGGCGACCGTCATCGGCGTCACGGCGGCGCAGTTCGCGTTCACTTATCTCGCACCGCTTCAGAACGTCTTTCTCACGCGATCGGTGGGCTTGCTGGACGGACTGCTGATCGTGGGTGTTGGCGCCGTTTTCTTCGCGATCATCGAGGTCGAAAAGCAGTTGCGTCTCATCTTCTCCGCGGCCCGGGATTAATTACGCGCGGCGGGCGTATATTCGCTGAGAACGCGCCGGTGCCCCAATGATCGATGAGCTGCATACGTATATCCACAGCCTCAGGCGTTACGCCTATGTGCTGTGCCGAAATGCCGCCGATTCGGACGATCTCGTTCAGGAGACGCTGACGAAGGCGATCGCGCGCGCGCAGACGTTCCGCGCGGGCATGGATCTGCGTGCCTGGCTCTTCGGCATCCTGCACAACACCTTCGTATCGGACAAGCGGCAATATGCGCGCCGTGCCCGCGCCGCGAAGTTTCTCGAGAATGCCGTACCGGAGCCCGACACGACCTCCGACCAGGAAAAGCATGTAGAGGCCGAGACCACGATCCGTATGCTGAGCCGGCTGACCGCCGATCAGCAGGCGGCGCTGATCCTCGTCGCCGTCGAAGGGCTGTCCTACGAGGAAGCCGCTGCAATCCTGGACGTGCCGGTCGGCACGCTGATGTCGCGCCTTGCCCGCGGCCGCGAGCAGCTCAGGCGGCTCGTGCGCGGACAAGATCCAAGTCCACTCAGAGCCGTGAGATGAAAACCATGACCGAGGACCTGCCGTTGGAAATGGAGCTTCACAGTTACGTGGACGGAACGCTCGACGATGAGGCCATGGCGCGGATCGAGGAGTATCTGACCGGGCATCCCGAGGCTGCCGCTCGGGTTCGGGACTATCTCAAGCAAAAGGCGCAGATCGCGAGCTTCGGCAGGCGCATCGACGCGCGCGAGGCGCCCGGAGATCTCGCCGCACTGGAGCGGCAGCTGCTGCGCCGCCTCAAGCACCGCGGTCTCCTGCGCTGGCAGCGCCTGGCGGCCACGGCCGTGCTGATCACGGCCGGCTGGGTCGGCCACTCGCTATACCAGGAGCTCGCGGACGGGCCGAACTTCGCCGACGAGGTCGTGCAGGCCTACATGCTGACGACATCGGAGCCAGAGGAGATCATGCTGCTCTCGCCCGAGCGCATCGAGCGGTTGTTCGCGCGCATCGGCGAGATGGAGTATCTGCCTGACCTCAGCCGTTTCGGCTACGAGCCGATCGGCGCGCAACTCCTGCCGAGCGACGCCGGCGCGATGCTACACGTGCCGTACCGCAGCGCGAACGGCACCGTGCTCTCGTATTTTCTGCTGCACGACGAGGCCGAGAACGAAGTGCCACGGCACATCCTGCACAGGAACGGCGTCTCGCTGGCCTACTGGCAGCATGAGCACTCGCGCTACGCGGTCGCCGCGCTGCTCGAGGACGACGAGCTCAACACGCTCACGGCCTACGTCGAGACAGCGCCGAATCTTTTCGCCACGCCTTAGGGAATAAGCCCCCCGCTCGAGCGTACATCTCCAGACGGGCGCGTCCCGTTACGCACTCACTCGGAGAGGACGCCAACGTGAATTCGACGCAGAGCCTTGCTCTCGTTCCGGCATGACAGAGCACGGAAACCATCGGGCGCGCACATCGGCGCGCGCGCTATCTCTCGTGACGCGAACCGCCGGCCGGCGCGCCGTCGTGCTGCTGCACGTGCTTGCGCTCCTCACCGTCGTGATCGAGCTGCACTTGCCTCTCGATTACGACGGTCATGGCGTCGAGCGCGTCGGCGCGCTCGACTTTCCGGCTTCCTATGCAATCTATGGCTTCACGGCCTGTGTCGCGCTCGTCCTGCTCGGGCGCTGGCTGCGCCGCGCGGTCATGCGCGGCGAAAACTACTATGACGGCGAACGCTGATGCGGACAGGCGGCCTCCCGTTGCCGGCATTGATCGATGCCGGATGGACGATACCACCCTCGCTGATCTTCCTTGCCGCGGCGATTCTGACCGTGCTCTTCGCGCGCAGCCGGGGGCTTCAGCGCGCGGTCCTGATCGGGGCGCCGATCGCGGGTCTCGTCAATCTCGTTTCGCTCGAGCCGGGCAGTGCCTGGACCTGGAGCGTCCTCGAGCTCGAGCTCGTGCAGCTTCGCGTCGATCGCCTGAGCCTCCTGTTCGGATTGCTGTTTCACATCGGCGCGGCGCTCGGGATCGTCTATGCCTTGCGCGTGCGCGACACGATGCAGCACGCCGCCGCGCTCGTCTACGCCGGCTGCGCGCTCGGCGCGGTCTTCGCCGGCGACCTGATCACGCTGTTCCTCTATTGGGAAGGCATGGCGCTCTCGTCGGCGCTCCTGGTCTGGGCCGGGCGCAAACCGGGCTCCTCCGGCGCGGGGCTGCGCTATCTCGTCATGCACCTTGGCTCGGGCCTGCTGCTTCTCGCCGGCGTGCTGATGCATTACCGGGCCACGGGCTCGCTCGCCTTCGATTTCATCGGCACGAACGCCGGCGCCGGCTGGCTTATGCTCGCGGCTTTCGGCATCAAGTGCGGCTTCCCGTTCGTGCACACCTGGATCACGGACGCCTACCCGCGATCGACGCCGAGCGGCACCGTGTTCCTGAGCATGTTCACAACCAAGGTCGCCGTCTATGCGCTCGCGCGCGGCTTTCCCGGAACGGAACTGCTCGTTCCGATCGGCACCGCGATGGCGCTCTTTCCGATCTTCTATGCCGTCATCGAGAACGATCTGCGCCGCGTGCTCGGCTACAGCATGATCAATCAGATCGGCTTCATGGTTGTCGGCATCGGCATCGGCACGGAGCTTGCGCTCGCGGGCGCCGTCGCCCATGCGTTCAACGAGGTGATCTTCAAGGGGCTCTTGTTCATGACGATGGGCGCGGTGCTGCTGCGCGCCGGCCACGCGCTCGGCAGCGATCTCGGCGGGCTGTACAGGTCGATGCCGGTCACGACAGCCTGCTGCATCGTCGGCGCCGCATCGATCTCGGCGTTCCCGCTCGCGAGCGGGTTCGTCTCGAAATCGCTGATCATGACGGCCATGCTCGAGGCCGGGCACGGCTGGCTCTGGCTCGGCCTTCTGTTCGCGTCGGCGGGCGTGTTTCACCATGCCGGCATCAAGATTCCGTACTTCGCGTTCTTCTCGCACGATTCGGGACTCAGGACGCGCGAAGCGCCGCCCTGCATGCTTGCGGCCATGATCGCCGCGGCCTTCGGCTGCCTCCTGATCGGCATGCGGCCGGATCTGCTGTACGCGCTGCTGCCCTGGCCCGTCGAATACGCTCCTTATACCTACGCGCATGTCGTCGCTCAGCTTCAGCTTCTCTTCTTCTCCGCGCTCGCGTTCGCCTGGCTCAAGCTTTCGGGCGTGTACCCGACCGAGCTTCGCTCGGTCAACCTCGACGCCGACTGGCTCTACCGCCGGCACGGACCGGCCCTCGCGCGAGGTGTCCTCGGCGCGACCTTGCGGGGCGCGGCGGCTTACGACGCGGCGCTCGCCCGCGTCAGGGCAGGCGCAAGACGAACGGTCGCGGAGAGCTTCGGGACCGCGCTGCGGCTTGCGAGCACGGGCCAGGCCGCGCTCCTGGTCGGGGCTTTGCTCTGCGGCTACGTGCTGCTTTACCTCTACGCGAGCGCCTGAGATGAGCCTCGTCAGACCGCGTCGATTGATCGTCACCGCTGCGGTGCTCGCGGCTGCCTGGCTTGCCTGGTCCGGCCACTACACGCCGCTGCTGCTCGCGTTCGGGTTCGTCTCCTGCGCGTTGGTCGTCTGGCTCGCGGCGCGAACCGGATTTTTCGACGGCGACGTCTACTCGCTCTATCTCGGCCCCGGGCTCCCGCGCTACTGGACCCGGCTGCTCGCCGACATCGTTCGGGCCAACGCGGTGGTCGCGCGAATCGTCGTTTCGCGCCATCCGGCCGTCAGCCCGACGTTTACGACCGTCGACGCGTCGGCGCTGTCGCCGGTTGCGCAGACCATAGTCGTCAACTCGATCACGCTGACGCCGGGCACGGTGTCGCTCAATGTCGAGGATGGACGAATCGAGGTCCACTGCCTGACCCGCGCGATGGCCGAGGCTCTCGCCGGCGGCGGGGTCGTCGAGCGAGTCGCGCGGCTCGCGGGGGAGGGACGCTGATGTACTACGCCGCGAGCATCGCTCTGCTCGTCACGATGGCGCTCGCGCTTGCGCGCGCTCTCGCCGGGCCGACGCTGTTCGACCGTGTTCTCGCCGTCAACATGTTCGGCACCAAGACTGTCCTGCTGCTCTCGGTCGTCGCGCTACTGTACGAGCGGCCGGAGTTTCTCGATCTGGCGCTCGCATACGCGCTGATCAACTTCATCGGCGTGCTCGCCGTGCTGCAGTTCGTGCAGAACTACGCGCTCAGACATCCGCGCGAGGAGCGGCCATGGGATACCTGAGTCTTGCGGCCGATATCGTGAGCTGGGCGCTCCTCATCGGCGGCGGCCTGTTCGTCTTCATTGGCGGGCTCGGCGTGCTTCGCCTTCCGGATTTCTACACCCGCATCCACGCCGCCGGGCTCACCGACACGATGGGCACGATCCTCATCCTCGGCGGCGCGCTGCTGCAGGTGGGCTCGATTCTCGCCGCCGTCAAGCTCGCCGCGATTCTCGTCTTCCTGCTGCTGACCGGCCCGACGGCCACCTACGCGCTTGCGAACGCGGCTCGGCGCGCCGGCCAGGACCCGGACTGGCCGGCGCGCGGGGAGCGCTGAGCCGATGGTCACCGTCTTCATCGTTTTTCTGCTGACGCTGCTCGTGATCACGGCGATCGGCATCGTGCGAACGCGCGATCTGTTCGCGGCCGTGATGCTGACCGGCATTTTCAGCCTCGAGCTCGCGATCGTCTTCTTCCTGCTCGACGCGGCCGACGTCGCATTGACCGAGGCGGCCGTCGGCGCCGGCATCGCGACCGTGCTCCTGCTCGGCGCGCTCGCATTGACCGACGACCGCGAGCGCGGCCGCCGCATGCGCCGCGGGCTCGGCCTCGTCGTCGCCGCGGGCGCCGCGGCGAGCCTCGTCTATGCCAGCTTCGAGCAGCCGAGGCTCGGCGATCCGCTGGCGCCGGCGCATCAGCACGTCGCGCCATGGTACCTGGAGCAAACGCCGGAGCTCGTCGGCGTGCCTAATGTCGTTACCGCCGTGCTCGCGAGCTTTCGCGGCTACGACACGCTGGGCGAGCTCTTCGTGATCTTCACGGCCGCGATCGGCGTGCGTTTCATTCTCGGCACGCGGCTCAGGACGCTGCGACACGGGGAGCTGCCCTCGGCCGACGAGAGCGGGCTGCGCAGCCACCTCGTGCCGGCCGTCGTCGGCCGGCTTCTGCTTCCGTTCATCGTGCTTTTCGGCCTCTACGTGCAGTTTCACGGCGACTACGGGCCCGGCGGCGGCTTTCAGGCCGGCGCGCTGATCGCGGCCGGTCTGATCCTCTACGCCATGCTGGCAGGCGAAGAGGCCGCCCTCAAGGCCGTTCCTCGTCCGATCCTGATGGGCATGACCGTCGCCGGCGTCCTGCTCTACAGCGCGGTCGGTGTCGCGGGCATGCTGCTCGGCGGCAACTTTCTCGACTACTCGGTGCTGCTCGCCGACCCGGTCGCCGGTCAGCATCTCGGCATTCTTCTGATCGAGCTCGGCGTCGGCATCACGGTCGCGGGCGCCTTGCTCTCGATCTTTCACGCCTTCGCGGCACACCGGACGGCACACTGATGGAGTATCTCGGGCTCTACAACTACTGGGTCTTTGCCGTGCTGCTCGTCACGGGGCTCTATGCCGTCATCGTCAGCACGAATCTGCTCAAGAAGCTGCTCGGCATGTCGATCTTCCAGGCGGCTGTGTTCCTGCTCTACATCACGATGGATAAGATCGAGGGCGGCACGGCCCCGATCACGCGTGCCGGCGCGCCCGACCAGCTCTATTCGAATCCGCTGCCGCAGGTCCTGATCCTGACCGCGATCGTGGTCGGCATCGCGACGCTGTCGCTGGGTCTTGCGATGGTCGTGCGCATCTACGACGACTACGGGACGATCGACGAGCAGGAAATGGCGCGGAGGGATCGCGAATGAACGCGCTCGCCCCCCATCTTCCGGCGCTGCAGGTCGTCGTGCCGCTGCTCGCGGCGCCGCTCGTGCTGATGCTGCGCGCGCCGGGCCTTGCCTGGGCCGCGGCCGCGGCGACCTCGATCTGCGCATTCGCCATATCCGTGGCGCTCACGATCGCAAGCCTCGACTCGGGCCCGCTGAGCTACGCGCTCGGCTCCTGGGCGGCGCCCTACGGCATCGAGCTTCGCGTCGACGCCTTCTCGAGCCTCGTGCTCCTGATCGTGGCCGGCGCATCCTCGGTCGGTCTGCTCGTCGCCAGACCCGGCATCGATCGCGACATCGAGGCCGAGCGCCAGCCGACGTTCTACGCAGCCTGGCTGCTAGTGCTCGCCGGACTCGCGGGGATAGCGGTGGCCGGCGATGCCTTCAACATCTTCGTGTTCATGGAGATCTCCTCGCTCGCCACCTACGTCGTGATCGCGGGCGGGCGTGGCCGGCAGGCACTCGGGGCCGTCTTCAATTACCTGATCATGGGCACGATCGGCGCAACCTTCTATCTGATCGGCGTCGGCCTGATCTACATGATGACCGGCACGCTGAATCTCGCCGACATGGCCGAGCGGATTCAGGCCGAGGCCGATCTGACACCCGTGCTCATCGCCGCGGGCTGCGTCATGGTCGGCCTTGCGATCAAGGCGGCCGTGTTTCCGCTGCACGGCTGGCTGCCGAATGCTTACACGTTCGCGCCCCACGCCGTCACGGTATTCATTGCCGCGTGCTCGACGAAGGTCGCGCTCTACGCGCTTCTCCGGTTCAATTTCACCGTGCTGCCGGGCAGCCTCGCCGACTACGGCCCCCAGTTCACGCGCTTCGTGCTTCCGCTCGCGGTCGTGGCCATGCTCGCCGCTTCCGTAATCGCCGTGTTCCAGCGGCAGGTCAAGCGCATGCTTGCCTATTCGTCGATCGCGCAGATCGGCTACATGCTGCTCGGCGCGGGCATGCTTTCGATGGTCGGGCTAACCGCGGGCCTCCTGCACATGTTCAACCACGCGATCGCCAAAGGCGGTCTCTTCATCGCGCTGGCCTGCGTGGCCGCGCGGGGAATCGGCACCTCGCTCGACGAGATGGCGGGCGCCGCGCGGCGCATGCCGGTCACGATGGGTGCATTCGTCGTCGCGGGCTTGAGCCTGATCGGCGTGCCGGGGACGGCCGGCTTCATCAGCAAATGGCATTTGCTGCTCGGGGCGTTCGAGATGGGCCCGCAGGGCGCCTGGCTCGCCGTGCCGATGCTGCTGAGCTCGGTCGCGGCCGTCGTCTATCTCGGGCGCGTTGTCGAGGCGGCCTATTTCGGCAAGGCAGCGGAGCCCGTCGTCAGGGCCGAGGCGCCCATCTGGATGATCACGGTGCTGATCGGCATTGCCGCCGCCAACGTCTACTTCGGGATCAATCCGGGTGCCCTGCTCGAGATCGCCGGCGAGGCCGCGGGGGCGCTGTTGCCCGAGGAGGCGCCGTTCGAGCTCGCGCCGAGCCATCCGACCCAATCCTGAGGTGGGCGGACTCGCGGAGGCAGCGCGGCCCGTGTCGACATAGGGACCCGAGGAACCCGCAAAAGAATGCCCGGGGTGTGACGCAGCTAACACTTTCCGTCTGCGCGCGACGAGAGAATCGCCCCAACCGCAGGGGAATGCGGTCCAGGGGAAGATACATTGAAGTACCGCGACGTCGAGGTCGCCGAGCTCAGGCGGCGCATCGCGCGCCTTACCGAAGAAGCGAAACGGAACGAGGAGACGTGGAAGCGCTCCCAGCGGCGCGAGATGGCGCTGCTCGAGGCCGAGGACCTGCCAGCGCTTTTCGCGCTTCTGACCACGGGCCTGCGCCGGGGCTACCGGCTCGATGCCACGAGTGTCGCGATCGCGGACCCGGACCACGAAATCCGCAACCTCCTGCGCGGCCAGGGAGAAGAGCCCGACGCGCTCGACAGCGTCCTGTTCGTCGATACGGTCGGCGCGCTCGCTCCGAAGCTTGGATCGCGAGCCCGTCCGTGGCTCGGCGAGTTCAGCGAGCGGCTGCACCGCCCGCTGTTCGCGGACGGCCCCATGCTTGCCAGCGTGGCGCTTCTGCCGCTCGTCAGGCACGCGCAAGTCGTTGCCAGCCTGCACTTCGCCAGCAAGGATCCGGAGCGTTTCACGCCGACACATGCGACCGACTTTCTTCGCCATCTTGCCAGCATGGCGGCGTTCGGTCTGGAAAGCGCCGTGAACCGGGCGAAGCTCGTTCAGCGCGGCTTCACCGACGCGCTGACGGGCTGGCACAACCGCAGCTACCTCGAGACGCGGCTCGGCGAGGAGCTCGCGCGCAGCCAGCGCGAGCGGACGTCGCTCGTCTGCCTGATGCTGGACGTCGATCACTTCAAGCGCATCAACGACGATCACGGCCATGCCGCCGGCGACATCGTGCTTCGGGAAATCGCCGAGCGGATCGGCGCGGAGGTGCGCGGTTGCGACGTATCGGCGCGCTACGGCGGAGAGGAATTCATCGTGCTCCTGCCTCGCACGCAGCTCAACACCGGAAGCCTGCTTGCCGAGCGCATCAGGGCGGCGGTGTCGGCCAAGGCCTTCGGTATCGGCGTGCTCGATGAGCCGCTGGCCGTGACCGTATCTATCGGCCTCGCCCAGTTCCGGCCCCACGGGAGTCACGAGCATTCGGAAAGCCTCGCGCAGCGTCTCGTGGCTCAGGCCGACCGGGCGCTCTATGACGCAAAAGCGGCGGGACGAAACGCCGTCGCGCTTGCCGCCGCGTAACACTTGTCTTGCGTCGGAATTATCGAACGGCGATCGACGTTGCGGGCCTCGCCTCGCCGTCGATGCCGCGGCAAGCCGTCGAATCAGAATTCGACAGCGGCGGCGTCGGCCAGAATGATGTCGCGGTAAACCGGTAGCGACCAGCCTTCCGCCTCCAGCTCGTTCAGGCGATCCTCGAAGTCCTTGCGGTAACTGCGCGGACTGTCGTAGAGCTCCTCGAGCTTCTCCGCCGGGAACGGCAGCTGGTAAGCGCTCAGACGGCACATGATCTCGGCGCCGACGCCGGGATTCGCGGCGACGTAGTCGCTGACGACCGCGGGCAGCGGCTCCGCCGCCACGTTGACCGGCCGGTAGCTTGCGATCGGCACGTCGACATAGGGATTGCGAACGCCGCCGACGGGATTGCCGTTATCGTCGAGCACCATCTGGCTGCCGTCGTTCTCGACGTTGCGGTCGATCCAGATGCGTTCGCCGCGCGGCGGGATCACGCCCTCGTCGACCCAGCGCATCAGATGATGCAGGCCGACGGCGAAATAGGCCTGCGTCGGATAGGTGCTGAGCGGATTGACGCACGGGTTCGGCAAGAGCCGGACGTTGTCGCGGGAATCGACGTGGCCGATGCCTGAGAACTCGTAGAGCCGGTACTGATCGCCCGGCTCATCGCCGTCGTTGCGGCGCGTGACGTTGCTCTGGACCTCGTGCATCGTCGGGATGTGGACGACGGGCACGTCGATCCGCGAGATGTCCGAGCCGGTGGACGTCGGGTAGTAGCCGTCGTAGATGTGACGCATATCGGGCGTCCGGTAGCGCGGATGCACGGCGAGGTAGTTGATCAGCGTCCCCGCGCTCATCGACGTGCCGCCGAGGACCATCTTGCGAACCTCGAGCCCGCCCATCGGGCCGTCGTCGCTTTTGATCAGGGCGCCGACCTGCGCCAGGATGTCGTTCGCCTGGCCATTGCCGATCGAAAGCTCGTCGTAGCGCTCGGCGTTGAGGTCGACGAACTGCTGCGGCGACGTCGTCAGGATCTCGACGGCCGCGTGGCCGGCACTCATTGTATAGAGGCTCGTGTACTCGAACGCGTGCGCCGCGCCGCTCGAGTGCATCGACTCGGCCAGGACGAGCCCGCTGTAGTCGGTATCGCTGCCCGGCCGGCGGATCACGAGACGCGTCGTGTAGGGCTCGCCGTTGGCCGTGCCGGAGACGAAATACTCGAGCGTCAGATAACCGAAATCGCGCGGCGTATAGCCCGGCGAGTGCGACGGCGCCGAGTCGAACATCGGCCCCGGGCTCGTCACGGGCTTCCAGCTATCGGGCAGGCTCACGGCTTCGGGGCGCACCGGCGTGCCGCCGCCGGACTGTCCGCGTCCGCCCGGTCCGCCGGGCTGGGCCAACACCGTGCCTGCAAGTATGAGCGCGGCGGCGCCGACGATCAGCGCCAACGATTCCCTAATCGCCGCCTTTGGCATTTCCTGTTCCCCCTGCGCGAAAAAATGAACGTATGCGCAGATATTAGCTATTCGGCGGGCGCCGGTCACCCAGTGCCGGAGAGACGCCCCGGAGAGGCGCCGGAGACTAGCTGCTGTCAGACCTTGCCTTCGGCGCGCCAGCCGTCGGCTGCGTAGGACTCGCGGACGACCGCAGCGTAAGGCACGGGACTGACCACGGCGCGAATCTCGATCTGCTTGTGCCGCTCGACGGTGGCCTTCTCCGTGCCGCCGTTCGGCTCGCCCCAGATCAGCGTGACCTCGGTGCCGATATCGACATCCGGATCGACGATGCCGAGCGACAGCATCGAACGCTCGTTGTAGCTATAACCCGCGAACATCGATGCGCCGACGACCTTGCCGTTACGCACGATCTTGTCGAACGATGCCGAGCCATAGTTCGAGAGCGGCCAATCGATGTACTTGTAGTGATCCTGCCCCGGCTCGAGCATCGAGCGGAAGACCTTGGCGACGTCATCGGCGTTCCAGGCGAAGGTCACTTTGTGCCGCTGCGGCTGATCCTCGATCTTCTCGAGCGCCTTGCGGCCGATGAAGTCGTGATCGAATTTGACGAACGGACCGTAGCCGATCTCATACGGCGTAACGTAGTAATCCTCGATGTTGTCGGACTCGAAACTGCCCGCCAGCGAGCCCGTTGCCTCGTAAGACGTCGCCGGCAGCCACTCGCGGTAGGCCTTCATCTCCTTGCCCGTATAAACAGCGGGAAGCGGCGACGGAATCCAGCCGGACTCGAGCGTGTTCGTCGGGTATGCGCGGGACCCCACGTGCAGCAGGCCGAAATCCTTGCCGGCCTCGAGGATCGCCTCGCGGATCTCCTCGCGCTCCTCGTAGGGGCCAAAGATCTCGAGCCCCGGGGCGCCGGCCATGCCGTGACGCAGCGTCCGGACCTTGCGGCCAGAGATGTTCATCGTCGACATGTGGAAGAACCTGAGCTGCTCGAGCTTGCCGCCATGCAGCTTCTCGATGACGTCCCAGGCGTTCGGGCCCTGGATCTGGTAACGATAGAGAATTCGGTTGACGGCCCGGCCTTTCGGGTTGCCCGGCGAGCGGTCGTCCTTGACGATCTCGACGTCGTAGCCGCCGGTCGCCGCGTGATACTCGATCCAGTTGGCAGACGGCGCGCGGCCGACGAAGAGGACGTTTGCCTCTTCGAGATGAAACAGAATCCCGTCGCCGATGACGTGGCCGTCGTAGCTACAGGGAACGTATTGCTTGGCGCGATTGACGGGAAAATTCTTGAACGTGTTGATCGCCGTATCGGAGCAGAGCTTCACGGCATCGGGCCCTTTGATATAGATATCGCACATGTGATGCGACTGATCGAAAAGGACGGCCGTCTCGCGCCAGGCCTGCTGCTCGGAGCGCCAGTTCGAGTACTCCGATGGCACGACCGGATAAACGTAAGCGCCGATTTTCGAATTTCGAAGAAGGTCGACCGGGTCGCCGACTTCCTGCAAGAGCTGCTCCAGGCTTCGCTGACTCATTCGCTTTTTCTCAACCTCTCCGTGATGATTCGTTCCGAGGGGCGTTTTGGATGCTGCGGATGATCATTGGCCGGCCGCCCCGCCGAAGGGCGGCAATCCTAGCATAATGGCGCGTCCGGCACAGAACGAGTCTAAGAAGAGGAGAACGCATGCGGGGCAAGATCGCCTTCGAGGAGCACTTCGCAGTCGAGGAAACGCTTGAACAAACGAAGGCATTTGCCGGAGATTCAGGCCAATTTGACGAGTTCACGCGCCGGATACTCGATCTCGGCCGCGAGCGTCTCGACGGAATGGACGCGACGGGTATCGGGTTCGCACTACTGTCGCTCAATGCGCCGGGCGTGCAGCGGATATTCGATCGCGTCGAGGCGCTCGACGTGGCGCAGAAGGCGAACGAGACTATGGCCGCCGCGGTCGCCGCGCATCCCGATCGCTATGCGGCGCTCGCGGCCCTGCCGATGCACGACGCGAAGACGGCCGGCGACGAGCTCAGACGCTCGGTCGTGACGCTCGGCTTCAAGGGCTGCATGGTCAACGGGTTTCAGCAGGCCGGCAACGCGGACACGGTCAAGTACTTCGACCTGCCCGAGTACCGCGACTTCTGGGCCGTCGTCGCCGAGCTCGACGTACCGTTCTATCTGCACCCGCGAATGCAGATCGCCTCACGTGCCGAGAGCTACGAAGGGCACCCGTGGCTCATGAGCGCGCCCTGGGGATTTGCGGTCGAGACTTCGATCCATGCGCTGCGCCTTTGCGGCTCAGGGCTATTCGACGAGTTCCCGAATCTAAAGATCTGCCTCGGTCATCTCGGCGAGAACATTCCTTTCGGCCTCTGGCGCATCGATGCGCGGATGCGGTTCTCGCCGCGCGGCTACCGCGGCAAGCGTCCGCTCGGCGACTACTTCCGCGAGCACTTCCACATCACGACGAGCGGGAACTTCAACGACGCCGCGTTTCGCTGTACGCTCGACGTCATCGATCACGACAAGATCTACTTCTCGGCCGACTATCCGTTCGAGAAGATGGAAGACGCGGCCGACTGGTTCGACGCGACGGACGTGATCACGGAGGATCAGAAGCGCGCGATCGGACGCGACAACGCCAGCCGCCTGTTCGGGCTCTGAAATGGGGTCAGACCCCTTTCAGGTTCGGGCCAAAGCTCGAACCTGAAAGGGGTCTGACCCCATTT
>DATKCK010000061.1:0-87153 GCA_035513215.1 Gammaproteobacteria bacterium
CGCGCTGGGCCAGGGCGGCCCGGCGCAGCCTCTTCGAGCACGGCCTGGCGCCCGCCGAGCAGGGCGGACCGTCCTGGCGGGACGACGCTGCCGTCTTTCTCGACTGGAGCCGCGACTTCGAGGCCGAGCTCGATCGAAACGAGTGGGTCGATCCGGATTCGTTGCTCTATCGGCTCAATCGCTCGGGGGTCGAGCGCATCGCGGGCGACCTCATCCTGCTCGATTCGGGGCGGGCGACCCCCGAGGTCGAGCGGCTCATCGAGCGGCTGCGTGCCGCGGGACGGCGCATCGACCGCATCGCACCGGACGACCACGAAGCGCGTGTCGGCGCCGTGATCGCCGCCGATCCCGCCGACGAGATCAGGCTCGCGGCCGGCTGGGCGCAGCAGCGTCTTCGCGAGCAGCCGGGGAGCCGCCTCGCCGTCGTCGTGCCCGATCTCGATTCCCGGCGTGACGAGGTCGAAGCCGTCTTCGCCGACCGGCTCGGTGAGGCCCGTCTGGCCGGCACCGGCGGCCGGCCCGTCGGCGACATCGCGATTCTCGGCGCGGCGGTGACGGCGCTGCGCCTGCTCGGCGGCGGCGGCTTCGAGACGATGAGCCGGTGGCTGCGAAGCCCGTTCTTCTCGAGCCGGGACGATGCGCGCGAACGGCAGGCGGCGAGGATCGAGCTCGCCCTGCGCGGCGATCCGCGAGCGCAAGGCGACTTCGTCGATGCCTGGCGCCGCTACGGTCTCGATCGGCTCTTCGCGCGGTACCTGCCGGATGCCTCGCAAGGGATCGATCAGGCGCTCGATCGGCTGCCCGCGTGCGCGACGCCGACGGGTTGGACGGCGGCGTGGCAGTCCTGCCTGCGGACGCTCGGCTGGCACGGCATCGAAAGCGGCCTGCCGGCGAGACTGCAAAGCGCCTGGGACAACGCCTGGGCCCGATTCTCGGAGCTGACGCCGATCACGGGCGTCATCGATCAGGGCACGGCGCTCGAGGCCCTGACCGAGATCGTGGCGACGGAATCGATTTACGATCCGATTGCGCTCGACGGCGTGACGATCCTGAGCCGACCCGACCGAATCGGGCCGGGCTTTGCCGGCGCCTGGCTGACGGGGTTCACGGACCAGGCGCCGGTACCGGAGGAGGGCCCGAATCCGCTGCTGCCGTGGGTCGTGCAGGCGCAGCTCGACATGCCGGGCGCGAAGCCCGAAACGGCGCTCGCGGTCTCGATCGAGGATCTCGACCGGCTCAGACGCCGCGTGCCGGAAGCGAGATTCAGCTGCCCGGCGAGGGTTGGCGATGAGCCCCGGATGCCGAGCCCGCTGATTGCAGGGTGGCAACGGACCGGCGCGCCGGTGGGGCAGAGCGACGGAAGCTATGCCGCCGCGCGCATCGGAGCGCGCGGCTGGCAGTTGCAGGCCGACTCCGCGCCGGCCTTCGCCGGCGAGGCGATCCCGGGCGGCGCGCGAACGCTCGATCTTCAGTCGGGCTGCCCCGTCAAGGCCTTTTGCGTCGCGCGCCTTCGAGCCGAGCCGGTCGAGCCGCCCGCGCGCGGCGTCGATCCGAAGCTGCGCGGCCTGCTGCTGCATCGCGCGCTCGAGCTCGTGCTCGACCCGGGCGGCTCGGGCGTTCCGACGGCGCGCATCGGCGACGCGGTCGAGCAGGCGGTCGCGAGCGTCGCGCGGCGCGCCGACGCCGGCTGGCGGGCGCAGCTTGGCGCCGAGCGCGATCGTCTCGAGCGGATCATCGCGCGCCTGCTCGAGATCGATGCCTCGCGGGCGGCTTTCGCGACGGTCGCCGTCGAGCATCGCACGCAGATTCCGATCGGCGGCCGGGTCGTCAACTGCCGCATCGATCGGATCGATCGTCTGGCATCGGGCGAGATCGTGCTGATCGATTACAAGACGGGGCAGTCGCCGCTCAGTCGCTGGTTCGAAGCGCGTCCCGGCGATTGCCAGCTTCCGCTCTATGCGCAGGGATCGGAGCCCGGTGCCATCGCCGCGGTCAGGCTCGACGACAGCCGCATCGACTATCGTTGGGCCGGCCGGGCGCCGCTGTCGGTGCCGGGCAGTGGGCGAAGCTTCGATGTCGTCGCCTGGCGGGCGCAGATCGTCCACTGGCACGAGCAGATCGGCGAGCTCGTCGGTGAGTTCGCGGCGGGCGACGTGCGCGTGCCTTTCGATGCGGCCGAGCACGTCGCTGCGGACGGCGGCGACCGTGCCGGCGGCGCCTTCGCCCCGCTGACGCGAGTCGGAGACGCGCGGTGACCGCGGCCGAAAACGGCCGACGGAGCGAAACGGCCGATGCGGGCGCGGAGCGCGAAGGGATCGACGTCGCCGCGCGGCACGAGGCGCTCGATCCGGGCCGGTCCTTTATCGTCGAGGCGCCGGCAGGCTCGGGCAAGACGGAGCTCCTGATCCAGCGCTATCTGAGACTGCTCGCGCGGGTCGAGCGCCCCGAGCAGATCGTCGCGATCACGTTCACACGCAAGGCCGCGGCCGAGATGCGCGCGCGCGTCGTTGCCACGTTCGCGGCCGCGGCCGCCGGCAGCGATGCGGTTCCCGGTCACCGCCGCGTGTCGATCGAGCTTGCGCAGGCCGCTCTCATGCATGCAAGGAGCATGGGATGGTCGCTGATCGATCAGCCGGGCCGCCTGCGCATCATGACGATCGACGCGCTGAACACCGGTCTCGCGCGGCAGCTTCCGATCCTCGCGAACGGAATCGCGAGCCTCGCGGTCGCCGACGATACGAGTGAGCTCTATGCGCTCGCCGCGAAACGAGCGACCGAGAGCCTCGCCGAGGCCGGACCGCTCGGCGAAGCGCTGAGGGCGCTGCTCGCCGGCGCCGACAACTCTCTGACCGTGCTCGAGGAGCGGCTCGCCGGCAGTCTGCCGCAGCGCGACCGCTGGTTGCGGGCGCTGGCGCGGTCGGGCGAAAGCTCGGCTGCCGAGTCCGTTGCGCGAAGCCTCGAGCGGCTCGCGAGCGAGCGCCTCGAGGCCGCGCGCGGCCTCGTCGGAGCGCGCGACGAGGCGCGGCTCTTCCAGATTCTCGACCATCGCGGGGATACGCATTCGGCCTGGCGGGCCGCGGCGAAGGTGCTCTTGACCCGAAGCGGCGAATGGAGGCAGCGCCTGACGCGCCGGGAAGGCTTTCCGGCCGACGACAAGGCGCGGCGCGAGCGGGCCGTGTCGCTGCTCGAGGACCTCAAGGCCAGGACCGGCCTCCGCGAAGCGCTGGCGGCGCTGGCCGCCCTGCCGCCGCTCGTGCCGAGCGCGGCCCAGACCCGGCAGCTCGCCGCTGTCGACGTCGTGCTGCCGCGGCTGCTCGCCGAGCTCAGGGTGCTGTTCGAGGAGAAGGGGGCCGTCGATTACACAGAGCTGTCGCTCGCGGCTCAGCTGGCGCTTGGTGCCGTCGAGGCGCCGTCGGATCTTTTGCTCGCGCTCGACCGGCGTATCGAGCATATGCTCGTCGATGAGTTTCAGGATACGTCGCGCCTGCAATGGCGGCTGCTCGAGCTGCTGACATCGGGCTGGCAGGCCGGCGACGGCAGAACGCTGTTGCTCGTCGGTGATCCGATGCAATCGATCTATCGCTTTCGCGACGCGGACCTGTCGTTGTTTCTCAGGGCCCGGCGCCACGGGCTCGGCGGCGTCGAGCTGACGCCGATCGAGCTTCGCGAGAACCACCGCAGCGCGCGCGAGGTCGTCGACTGGGTCAACTCGGCGTTTGCCCCGGTTTTCCCGGTCGAGGACCGCCTCGAATCGCTGGCGCCGCGCTGGCGGTCGTCGGTTTCCTCGCGCGGCACATCGCCCGACGCCCGTGTCGAGCTGATCGTGCACGCGGACGAGCGTTACGAGGCGGAGATCGCGCGCGTCGTCAGGATCGTCCGCGACGAGCTAGCGCGCGCCCCGGGCCAGTCGATCGGCATCCTCGTTCGCAGCCGCACGCATCTGGCCGGGCTTCGTGTCGCGCTCGCCCGCGCAGGCGTCAGCGCGCATGCGGTCGAGATCGACAGTCTGACCGACACGCAGATCGGCCAGGACCTGATCGGCCTGACCCAGGCGCTCACGCATCCTGGCGACCGGCTGGCCTGGCTCGGGCTTTTGCGTAGTCCCTGGTGCGGGCTCGGCTGGGCGGACCTGCTGGCCTTGTGCCGCGACGAAGGCGATGAGCCCGACGGCGCCGACGCTCGCGAGCGGACTGTCTGGGAGCGCCTTTCGGATCCTGTTTGCCGCGCGCGTCTGTCGGACGACGGCCGTCGCCGGGCCGAGTGGATCGCCGAGCGGCTCGGCCGGGCATTCTCGCTGCGAGCGACGCGCTCATTCGGGCGCTGGCTGCGCGACGCCTGGCTTCTGATCGACGGGCCGGCGGCACTGGCCGATGCCGGGGCGCTCGAGCTGGCCGAAAGCTATTTCGTCGCCGCCGAGCAGCTTGCGCGCGACGGCGACGTCGACGATCCCGCCGAGCTCAGGCGTCATTTCGCGAGTCCCGCCGCCACCGATGCGCCGCTCGAATCCGGTGTCGAGATCATGACCATGCACCGCGCCAAGGGGCTCGAGTTCGACTGCGTCGTCCTGCCGGGTCTTTCTAGAACTATTCGAGGAAGTGAGTCCAAGCTACTGTATAATATTGAGTTAAATCTATCGGACGATGATGACATGAGCCTGCTGGCCGCATCGGCCGGCGGCTCCGATCCGGTCGTCGACTACATCGGCGCTATCGAGCGCGAGCGCGAGGCGGCCGAGCGCGGCCGGCTGCTCTACGTCGCCGCCACGCGCGCGAGAACGCGTCTCTATCTGCTCGGCTCGCTCGATCCGAGGACCGGCACGCCGCGGGGCGGCAGTCTGCTCGCAACGCTGTGGCCCGGCCTCGGCGATACTGCGCCGATCGCGCCGATCGCGCCGATCGCGCCGGCCGAGCCTGCCGCCGGTCCCGTCGCGGGCGGCTTCGTCTCGATCCCGCTTAAGCGGCTCGCGTTCGATCGCGGCCTGCCCGATCCGGCGGTCGTGTGCGAGCACACGGAGGACCGCGGGCGGCCGGAGTTCGAATGGGTGCGACCGACATCGGTGCAGGTCGGCACGTTGATCCATCGGGAGCTGCAACGCCTCGCCGAGGCCGGCGCCCGGGCCGGACGGCCCGTGCCGCCCGTCATCGACGCCGATCGCTACGGCCGCGAGCTCGCGCTGCTCGGCGTCGAGCGCGAGGATTTGACGGCGGCCGCCAAACGCGTCGCCGAGGCGCTCGATCGGGTCTGGGGCGACAGCGTCGGGCGCTGGATACTCGAGCCCAGGCCTGAAGCCTGGACGGAGCTGCGCCTGACGCTGCGCGATCGCGGTCGGCTCGAGCACGCGCAGCTCGATCGCAGCTTCGTCGATGAGGACGGCACGCGCTGGATCGTCGACTACAAGACCGGGCGCCATCTCGGCGGCGAGGTCGAGGCGTTCCTGGACGCCGAGGTCGATCGCTACCGCGAGCAGCTCGAGCGTTACGCCTCGGCCGTGGCCGAGACCGAGACGAGGCGGATCCGGGTGGGACTTTACTTCCCGCTGATGACGGAGCTACGGAGCTGGGAGCCGGCCGGCTCGAGCGGCGCCGGTTAGAGGATGCCGTTCAGCGCGATCGAGTGCCAGCCTTCGGCATCGGCCGGCGCCATGATCTTGAGCCCCTCGACGAGCTCGTCGGACGCGTCCGCCCGCGGCCGGATGCGCGACGTCAGGGCGTAGCTTCTGCCGTTCGCAAGATCGATGCGGCCCTCGAGCTCGAGCGGCCCGCCTTCGTCGTTGACAATCGCGGCAATTCCGCCGTCCGTCGTTGTCAGCCGCGCGGCGTAATCGCCGAGCGCAATGCTCGTGACGCCCGCGACCGGGATCAGCGGCGGCGCCGAGAGGCCCGCGACGCGCGCGATGCCGGTCGCCGCCAGCGGCCAGCCGTCGACGAGCTCGAGCTCGTCGAGCGAGACGCTGAGGTTGCCGTGAACGCCGGTGAGCGGCAGAACGGCTGTCGCGAGCGTGGCGAGACTCGTCGTCGCCGACAGATCGCGAAACCTGACGCCGCCGCCCGAGACCGTGACGCCGGTGCGGACGAAACCGTCCGCGAGCCGTGTCTCGACATCGAGGCCGAGCCGCCCGGTCACGAGCGCGCCGGGGTTGATCTGCCAGCGCAGGTCGGAGAAGGCGAGGCCCTCGATGCCGCCGTAGGCGGCCCTGCCGCGCCAGATCGTGCCTTCGACGCTGGCGAGCGCGAGCGCCTCGGGCGCGAACCAGCGGTGCGCAATCGAGGCCGGAAAGCTGACGATGATGAAGGCCAGGTAGGCGCCGAGGCCGAGGGCCAGTAGCGAGATGCGCGAAGTCACCGGTTACGACCGTTCGAGCCGAACCTGCCCGCTGACGAGCCCCGCGCCGTTCGTCCCGGTGAAGCTCGCCGAGACGACGACGAAACCGTGCGTCCGTTCGAGATCGATGAGCCAGTCGAGCAGTCGGTCGAAGCGCGCGTCGCGAAAGCTGACGCTGATCGCGTTGGCGCCGTCCGGTGTCGTTCTCGTAATCGACCCGCTCAGACCCATCGGTCTCGTCGTCTGGTCGATCAGCACCAGCGGCGTCGGCGCGTTGGGCGTTGCGGCACCGGGGGCCGACGCGGCATTCAGGTTCGCGGCGCGACGCAGGTCGACGACCTGACGCGACCGCTCGGCGACCGTCGCATCGAGCTCGGCCGCGCCTGTGCGCAGCGGCGACCAGACGAGAGTCCAGCCGACGATGATGACGGCGAGGATCGCGCCCGTCGTCAGTGCGAGTCGCTCGCGCGGCGTTAGCTGCCGGAACCACTCCATCACGGGTTCGCCGCCACGATCCGGACCCGTGACTGGAGGCTGCCGTCGGGCTGATTGACCGAGCTTTGGGTTTCGTGAGCGTAATCGCCGCCGGCACCGAGCCGCTGCCCGAACGCCTCGAGGTAGGAGGCGTCCGGTATCTGCACCTCGAGCGTCATGACGCGATCGCGATAGCTGATGCCCGTGATCGCCATCGCGTTGCCGGCGGAGCCTGCGACGGCGGCGAGCATCGGCAGGAAGCCCCGGCCGCCGCCCGTCGTCGTTTGGCCGGCGTCGGCGAGTCGCCGCGCCATGTCGGCGAGACAGCGCGGCAGTTGCGGCATGGCGTAGCTCGAGGCGCAGATTTGCGTGGCCTCGGCCGTCAGGCGCGCTTCCTCGCGATTGAGCTTGTAGTACTCGGCGGCCGTGCCGAGCACGCTGACGCCGATCAGTGCCAGCGCGAAGACGGCCGCCGCCCGCCACGGTCGGGCCAGCGCGAGCAGGTTCGAGCGCGTCGCGTAATCGCCCTGGAGCAGGTTCGCACCGCTTTCGAAGACGAGCGAGGCGGCGAGCTTCGGCAGGATGCCGTCGGGCAGCTCGCGGATGTTGACCTCACCGACGCCGGCGCGCCAGGCCTCGATCTCATCGCGACGCTCCGACTGCGTCCGACGATCGACGAAGAGAACCGCGTGCCGGAGGTCGTCGCTGTCGGCGCGCTCGGCCTCGAGCAGTCGCCAGAGCTCCGGCAGTCCGAGCTCCTCGAAGACGAACGGGGCGCCACGGGGCCTGCGGCCGAGAATCCGCCGCCCCTCGACGAACAGCGTGACAGCGCCCGGCGTATCGGGCACGCCGTCGGCCTCCGAGCAGACGCGGTGCGGGTCGATGCCGGCCGAGCGCAGCATGCCGAGCCAGAGCTCGAGCTTCTCGCGCGCGATGACCGAGACGGCGAGCTCGTCGTTGTCGTTGCGCTCGCCGGCAGCAAAATGCAGCTCATCGACATCGCCGGCAAAGTCGTCCTCGAGCGAGAACGGTAGCATCTGGCGCAGCCGGGCAGGGCTTGACGCCGGCACGTTCGCCAGGCACGAGACCAGATCCCGGGCCGGCAGCAGCACGGTGACGGCCATGTCGCCGGCGCGACCGGCGGCCGCCGACAGCGCAATCGCGTCGGGACCGCGCAACAGATGCCCGTCGGCGTTGAGCGCGACGACGGTGGCCTGATCCGTGCCGTCGCTCAGGCGGATGAAAAAGTGCTCGGCCACTACTCGACTCCGAAGCTGCGGAACAGCGTCCGCGTGATCCCGCTGTCGTGACGCTGCAGGACGGATCTAATTCTCACGGTTGTCTCGCCGATTGTCACCTGACCGCTGAGCAGAAAGTGCTCCGTGATGCCGTCGAGGCGCGGCAGCATGTCCTCGGACACGAGACCCTGAAACGTGGTCTGCACGCTCTCGAAGCCGAGCTCGCCGCGTTCCTCGACGAGCGATGCGGCGAGACCGGGATCGATCTCGTCCGACAGCGATGCCAGCACGATGTCCGTGGCCGTGTTGACGTTGAGCAGGGTGCCGCGCGGCAGCGCCGTGACGTATGGAGCGATCTGCTCGTAGGCTTGCGAATCGAAGCCGTTGATCGCCATCAGCTCGCTCGGCGACGTGATCATGGCATTGGCGACCAGATAGGGCGGGTCGGCGCGCGCATAGGCGTCGTCCTCGCCGCCGTAGGGAAACCGCGGCGCGCTGTCCGGATCGAGCCAGTCGACGACGGCCCCCGCAAGGGTCGGATCGAGCTCGAGCAGCAACAGGAGCCGCTCGAGCTGCGCAACCATGATCGCGTCTTCCTCGCCGCTCGGCGCGACGAGATTATTGAGATTGAATCGGCCCTGGAGATCCTCTATCCGGCCTTCGATGAAGCCGCCCTCGATCGGCAGCGGGTCGATCTCGGCGGCCCAGTACTCGCCGAGATGGTCGCGGTCCGGTGAGTCCTCGAGATCCTGGCGCAGGATGTCGCCGACCCAGGCCTCGGCGCCGAGCGCGTATTGCAGCCCCTGGTCGCTCGCCATCGCGCTCGCCGTTCGCTTCTGATCGAGCGTCGAGAGCCAGAGCAGGTTGGTCGCGATCAGCGTGCCGACCGCGACGACGAGAATGGCCGTCAAGAGCGCGATGCCGCGCTCGCGCGGACGAGCAAGGCTGAGCGGCCGGTTCGCGCAACCGCGTGCCGCGAAGGGCGCTAGCTCTTGGTTTCGATCAGCCGCCATACGCGTCCTAAGTCCTCGAGCTCGAGCGCGAATTCGACGGCTCGCGGCCGGTCGATCGATCCGCCGCCGCCCGGCACCCCCGGGCCGACTCCCGGCGCCGGCGCAAACCCACCACCGGAGTTTAGCGGCGGCCAGTCAAGCGACTGGTTGCCGTTGTCGTCGAAATAGATCGCGTCCATCGCGGTGATGCCGGTCAAAAGCTCCTGCCGCGCGGGCACCGTCGCGAGCGTTCGGTCGGCGACGGGCCAGTAGAAGCGCACGAGCGTGTCGTCCTCGATGTCGTAGGCCACGCGCAGGACCGTGCCGCGCGGAAAGCCGGCGGGGTTGGTCCAGCCGCCGCGGCTGAACTCGAGCGCGAACTGGTGCGTCGGATCGGCGAGGAAGCTCGCGCGGGCGCCGAGGCCCTGCTCGTCGCGGGTGATCCGCGGGTGAACCTGGGACAGATCCTGCACTACGATCCGCATCGCGAGCTGGATCTCCCGCCAGCGCTCGGCGCGCTGCTCGGCGATTGCCTGCTGCTCGATGACGTTGCGGATGCCGGTCAGGCCGACGACGCCGATGATCGCGACGATGGCCATTGCGACCAGAACCTCGATCAGTGTGAAACCGCGCGGGATTCTCACCCTGCCGGCCCCTGACTGACGCTGAACCAGCTCACCGGCGGAAAACCCTGGGGAACGGGCGGCTCGATCAGGGCCGAAACGGTGTGAATGATGCGTTCTGGCCGATCGGCGAGCGCGACCGATACGTCGGCGCGGCGCAGGTTCGCGACCTCGGTTTCGGTGATCTCGATCGTCACGGTCCAGAGGCGGTCGGCGAACGGCACCTCGATCTCCTCGCCACCCGTTTCGGGCCAGTCGGGCTGGATGCTAAGCTCGGTCACCGTGTTGCTGCCGATCCAGCTCGCGAGCGTCTTGTCGCGCAGATAGATCGCGTTCGACGCATATTGGCTTAGCTGCATGTAAACGGCCGTCATGCCGAGCGTGACGACGACCAGCGCGACCATGACCTCGATCAGCGTGAAGCCCAGGCCCGAGCGCGGCATCGATCGCTCAGTCGACGCCATGGACGACCTCGAACTCGCCGTCGAAGGCGACATTGAGTGCGGCGCCGGGCTCGAGCGGCGCCGACTCTCGCAGGAAGACGAGCTGGAACGGTGTGATCTCGCCGCTCGACAGGAGCGCGATTTGCGGCTCGGGCATGTCGTCGAGATCTTCCTCGTCGAGCGGCAGCGACCACTCCGCCGGAAACGCCTCGGCCAGCGTCTCGAGCCTGACCTCGGCATCGTCGATCCGAAGCGCAAGCCGCATGTCCTCGTCGAGCAGTCGCTCGTCGAAGGGCTTCACGGTATAGGGCACCCAGTCGTCGAGCTCGTAGTCGTAGATGAAGAAGTGATAGCCGTCCTCCGCGACGAACAGGCCGAAATCCTGTGTCTGCAACAGCGCCTCGTCGGTGCCGAAGCCGATCAGCGTGCCGAGACGCTGCGCCTCCTGCTCGAGCCTGCGCTCGAAGCTGACGAGATCCGTCGAGAGCATGGTGACGCCGACGAAGATGCCGATGATCGCGACGACGACCATGATCTCGAGTAGTGTGAAGCCGCGGGCCCGTGCGCCGCGGCGGGGCGGGTCGCGCCTATCTGATATTCCAGGATCCGATGTCGGCATTGGCACCTTCGCCGCCTTCCTCGCCGTCGGCTCCGAGCGAATAGACATCGTACTCGTCTCCGTGCGCGCTCGGGTAGGCGTAGATGTATGGTCGGCCCCAGGGATCGATGGGGTCGGTCTGCAAGTGCTCGGCCACCACTTTTCCGTTGATCTCGGCATCGCCTCTGAGGACCTCGAGGCCTTCGTCCGCGGTCGGATACCGATAATGGTCCATGCGAAAGAAGTCGAGCGCAGTGGAGATCGACTTGATGTCGGCCTCGGCGGCTCCGATCTCCGCGCGGCTGAGCCGCTCCATGACATTCGGCGCGACAATGCCGACCAGCAGGCCGATAATAACCACGACGACCATGATCTCGATCAGCGTGAAGCCGCCCATGCGATGCGGCCGATAGTCCCGATTCCTGTTCATGGGGAGATCCGCTCCAAAGTCCGTGCGCAATACCCTCTAGACCCTTGAAACATAGCATAGTTGCGGCTCCCGTAATGTGACGACGAACCGGTTCGAAAGCCCCGGAAACGCGCCCGTGGCGCCGTTCAGGCGATTCCTTGCCCCGGGCGCCATCGGCGCGCTCGCGGCGCTCGTCCAAACAGGGGGGGGTCCGGCCAGGCTCGCGCTGCGCTACGAGCGCGAGGGGCTCGCAGCGGGCGAGGCCTGGCGCCTCGTCACCGGCCATCTCGTGCATCTCGGTCCCTCGCACATGGCCATGAACGTGCTCGCGCTCGGCGTGCTCGCGTTGATCTTTCAGCGTCTTCTGACCGACCGGGACTGGTGGCTCGGGTGCCTCGCCGCCGCGTTCGTGATCGACGCCGGGCTCTACTTCGGCAGCCCGGACATTCAGTGGTATGTCGGGCTCTCGGGCGTGTTGCACGGCGTCTGGGCGATCGCCGCCATCCGTGCCTGGCAGCAAAGGCGCACCGAAGCGCTCGCGTTCACGCTGCTGCTCGCGGTCAAGCTCGCCTACGAGGCGCTGGTCGGGCCCGTGCCGCTGACGGGCACCGTCGCCGCCGGGCCCGTCGTCGCCGTCGCCCATGCTTACGGAGCCGCCGGCGGAGCCGCTTATGCGCTCGCGAGTTTCGCTGTTCGCCCGCGGGGTCGGTCGCTATAATTCGGCGCGACTTCGGCTCAACCCACGGCGCGCATGGACATCGAATCGCTCGCACGCTGGCCCGGCATCGCCGGCCAGACGGCAGTCGTCACCGGCGCGTCGCGCGGCATCGGACGGACGATTGCCGAGGCGCTGGCCCGGCAGGGCGCCACGGTCGCGGGCTCGGCGACGACGACCGAAGGTGCGGCGCGCGTCGATGAGGCGCTGAAGGCGATCGCTCCCGCCAACCGCGGCTTCGTGCTCGACGTCGGTGACGACGCTTCGGTCCAAGCCTTCATGCAGCGGGTCGTCGACGAATGCGGGACGCCGACCATTCTCGTCAACAACGCCGGCGTCACGCGTGACAACCTGCTGCTGCGCATGTCGCCCGAGGAGTGGGAGACGGTCATCTCGACCAACCTCGGCTCGATCTACCGCATGAGCAAGGCGGCCCTTCGGGGTATGGTCAAGGCCAGGCGCGGCCGGATCATCAACATCGGATCGGTCGTCGGGATCACGGGCAATCCCGGCCAGAGCAACTATGCCGCGGCGAAGGCGGGACTCATCGGCTTCTCGAAGTCGCTGGCCCGCGAAGTCGCCTCGCGCAACATCACGGTCAACACGATCGCGCCCGGATTCATCGAGAGCGATATGACGCGGGCGTTGACGGAGCAGCAGGTCGAAGCGCTGGTCGATCAGATCCCGTCCGGCGCGCTCGGCACGCCGGCCGACGTTGCGGCCGCTATCGTATTTCTCGCTTCGGATGCGGGCCGTTACATCACGGGAGAGACACTCAACGTCAATGGCGGCCTCAACATGCAATAAGAGTCGCAAGCTCAAAATAACTGATTGTTTTCTATAGTCTTGTATTCGAAACTCGCCGGTGGCCGGCTCGCTTTGTAGATTGGTCAGGACGATTTCAATACAATACGCGCCACTGGCCGGGCCGTGAGTCCGGCTTGTCACTTACGAAGGGGTTACATACTGATGAGCAGCGTCGAAGATCAGGTCCGGGGGATCATTGCGGAGCAGTTGGGTGTCAAAGCGGACGAAATCAAAAACGACGCCTCTTTCGTTGATGATCTCGGCGCTGACTCGTTGGATACCGTGGAATTGGTGATGGCTCTCGAAGAGGAATTCGAGACCGAGATTCCCGATGAGGAAGCAGAGAAGATCACGACCGTTCAGCAGGCAATCGACTATATCAACTCTCGCAAGACCGATTCCTGAGCGTCGCTGCCGCAGCGCAGCGAACGCAGTTCCAGCAGCCGAGATTTCCGGAGCTACCCTGTGACCCGCAGACGCGTCGTGGTCACCGGTCTTGGCGTCGTATCCCCCGTCGGCAACAACGTCACGGACACCTGGCGCGGCGTCTGCGACGGCAGGAGCGGCATTGCCGCGATCGAGCGCTTCGACGTCAGCGCCTTTTCCACGCGCTTCGGCGGCGAGATCCGCAACTTCGATATCGAGCAGTATCTCGAGCCGAAAGAAGCCCGCAAATGCGACCCGTTCATCCACTTTGGGATAGCGGCGGCGGAGCAGGCCATCGCCGACGCCGGGCTCGAAGACGGCAAACTCGATCGGAATCGTATCGGCGTGGCGATGGGCTCCGGCATCGGCGGCATTCTAACGATAGAAGCGAACTACGAGCGCTTGGCCGAGAGCGGGCCGCGCAAGATTTCGCCGTTCTTCGTGCCGGCGACGATCATCAACATGATCTCCGGCCACGTCTCGATACGCCACGGCTTCTGCGGGCCGAACATCGCCATCGTCACGGCCTGCACGACCTCGACGCACTGCATCGGGCTCGCTGCCCGTATGATTCAAACCGGTGATGCCGATCTGATGCTGGCCGGCGGCGCCGAGCACGCGATCACGCCGCTCGGTCTCGGCGGTTTCTGCGCGGCGCGCGCGCTGTCGACACGAAACGACGACCCGGCCGGCGCGAGCCGCCCGTTCGATCGCGACCGGGACGGCTTCGTCCTCAGCGACGGCGCCGCCTGCATGGCGATCGAAGAGCTCGAGCACGCCAAAGCCCGTGGCGCGAGAATCTACGCCGAGTTCGCCGGCTTCGGCATGAGCGCCGATGCCCACCACATCACGGCGCCGGCGGAATCCGGCGAGGGCGCCTATCGCTGCATGGCGAACGCGATCGCCGACGCCGGAATCCCCGCCGAGACGATCGGTTACGTCAACGCCCACGGCACCTCGACGCCACTAGGCGACGTCGCCGAGAGCACGGCGATCAAGCGCGCTTTCGGCGACCATGCGCGAGCCCTTCTCGTGAGCTCGACGAAGTCGACGACGGGCCACATGATCGGGGCCGCCGGCGGCGCCGAGGCCATCTTCACCGTGCTCGCGCTCGTTCACGGCATCGTTCCGCCGACGATCAATATCGAGAACCAGGATCCGGCCTGCGACCTCGACTGCACGCCGAACGCGGCGCGGGAGCTTACGCTCGAAGCTGCTCTTTCGAACTCTTTCGGCTTCGGCGGCACCAACGGCACGGTCGTCTTCAAGAGGTTCGACTAGGACTCCGCGGCGGCGTGCGCGCTCGCTACATCACGGCAGGCGAGGGCGGCGTCGACCCGACCGATCGCGGGCTCGCATACGGCGACGGGCTGTTCGAGACGATGTCGCTGCGCGCGGGCCGCGTCGAGCGTCTTTCGCTTCATCTCGACCGCCTGCGGGAAGGCTGCGCCCGGCTCGAGCTGCCGATGCCCGCCGAGACCGAGCTCGAGCGGCGAATCGGCGAAGCGGCGGCCGCGATCGAGCGCGGCACGCTGAAGCTCATTCTGACCCGCGGTGCTGGACCGCGCGGCTATGCGCCGCCCGCCGCCCCCGTGCCGACCGTCATTCTGCTGCCAGAGGCGCGATTCCCGGCTCCGGTATCCGGGATCACGGTCACTGTCCTCAGCACGCGTCTCGGGGAGAATGAAAAACTCGCCGGAATCAAGCATCTGAATCGTTTGGAGCAGGTACTCGGACGGTTAGAATTGGTACGGGTAGGCGCGGACGAGGGACTGATGTTGAGCACGAGCGGCGCGGTCATCGGCGGGACGAGCCGAAACCTGTTTGCCGTCTATGGCGATCGCGTCAGGACGCCCGCCGTCGACCGCGCCGGCATCGCGGGCGTCATGCGCCGTGCCGTGCTCGAGCAATGCGCGGCGCTCGGAATCGACGCCGCCGCAGCGAAGCTTGTCCCCGCCGATCTCGAGCGCGCCGACGCGCTTTTCATGACCAATGCGCTCGTCGGCATTCAGCCCGTCACGCGGCTCGATCGGAAGACGTTCGCATCGCCGGCAATGGCGCAACGTCTGTCGGCGGCGCTCGGGATCGGGGAGCAGGGCGGTGCCTAAGCGGCTAATCGTAACGGTCGCGACCATCGCTGGCCTCGCCGCGGTGCTCGCACTCGCGGCGACCTGGAGCTGGCAGCAGCTCAATCAACCGCTCGATCTGCCTGACGACGGGATCTTCCTCGAGGTCGAGCGCGGCGCGGCGTTGTCGCGGGTCACGGCCCGGCTCGCCGGGCAGGGCGTTCTCCACCACCCGCGCCTGCTCGACTGGTACGCGAGCTGGAGCGGCGCGGCCACGGGCATTCACGCCGGCGAGTACAGACTCGAGTCCGGGCTCACGGGGCTCGGCCTGATCGACAGGCTCGCGCGCGGCCAGGTCCATCTGCACCAGCTCACGATCATCGAAGGCCTGCGTTTCGACGAGGTGCTGAGACGCCTGCGCGCGCACCCGGCCATTGCTGCGACCGACGGAAGCGGGCCCCAGATCATGGCCGCGCTCGGCGAGCCCGAGCTGCATCCCGAAGGCCAGTTCCTGCCCGACACCTACTCGTTCCCGCGCGGCACGACCGACGTCGCGCTGCTCGGCTGGGCCCACGAAGCGCTCGAGTCGCGGCTCACGCAGAGCTTCGATGCCCGCACGGATTCGGGCATCCTGATGTCGCCGTACGAGGGCCTGATACTCGCATCCATCATCGAGAGGGAGACGGCGCTCGACAGCGAGCGCGCACTGATCTCGGGAGTCTTTCACGAGCGGCTGAGGCGCGGCATGCGGCTACAAACCGATCCCACCGTCATCTACGGGCTCGGCGACGGTTTCGATGGCAATCTGACCCGCGCCCATCTCGACACCGACACGCCCTACAACACTTACACGCGCCGCGGTCTGCCGCCGACGCCGATTGCGCTCGCCGGCGCCGCCTCGATTCGGGCTGCGTTCGCGCCGGCGGCCGACGAGGGATATCTGTACTTCGTTGCGACGGGCGAGCCCGACGGCAGCCACGCCTTTTCCCGAACACTCGAAGAGCACAACCAGGCCGTGCAGCGCTATCTCGAGCGCGAGAGAGCGACCCGCTGATGGCGCGCGGCGCCTTCATCACGATCGAAGGCGGCGAGGGAGTCGGCAAGACGAGCTCGCTGAACGCGATCGAGACCTTTCTCGAAGCCCGCGGCATCGACGTCAGAATGACGCGTGAGCCCGGCGGCACCTCGCTTGGCGAGGCGGTCAGGGACTGGATACTCGATGGCGATCACGGCAGACTCGGCGCCGAGGTCGAGGCTTTGCTGATGTTCGCGGCGCGCGCGCAACATATCGAGCAGCTCATTCGGCCGACGCTTGCGGACGGGACCTGGATCGTCTGCGATCGCTTCACCGACGCGACGCTCGCCTACCAGGGCGGCGGGCGCGGCGCCGATCCCGACTGGCTGCGCTCGATCGCCGCCGGGATTGAGGCGGGGCTTAAGCCCGATCTGACGCTGCTGCTCGATGCGCCGGTCGAGATCGGCATGGCACGGATCGCCGGCCGCCGGCACGATCATTTCGAGCGGGAAGCGGCGCCGTTCTTCGAGCGGGTGCGCCGTTGCTACCTCGAGCTCGCCGAGGCGTCGCCCGAGCGCTTTCGCGTCATCGACGCCGGCGCGAGCCAGGCCTCGGTGCGCGAAGCGATCGAGCGCGAGCTCGATTCCTTTTGCGAGCGCTTCGACGCGCGGATGATGGCGAGCGCATGAAACCCTTCGAGACCATCTGCCCCTGGCTTGCCGATGCGCTGGAAACGATGGAGGCCGCGGCCCGATCGGACCGGCTCGGTCACGGCTGGCTCATCGCGGGCCCCGCCGATGTCGGCAAGCGTGATCTGGCGTATGTGCTGGCCTTGCGCTTGCTGAACGGCAGAATCGGCACGGCGCCGCCGGGTCCCGCGTCGCCGGCCGAGATTCTGGCCCGCTATGCCGCGCTCGAAGAGTCGGGCGATCTGCATCCGGACCTGCATCGACTGAAGGCCGAGGACGACAAGCGTACGATCTCGGTCGAGCAGGTCCGCGACACGACGGCGGCGCTCGCGCTGACGCCGCACCTGGCCGAAGCCAAGGTCGTCGTCATCGAGTCGGCCGAGATCATGACGCCCGCCGCCGCGAACGCGTTGCTCAAGACGCTCGAGGAACCGACGCCGAACACCTATCTCCTTCTGCTGGCCGAGCGGCCGGGGCGGCTGGCGGCGACGATTCGCAGTCGCTGCCAGCGCCTCGTGCTCAGGCGCCCGGCGCCCGAGGCGACACGGGCATGGCTCGAGCGCGCCGGTCTCGCCGCCGAGGGGCTGCCCCCGGCGCTTCTGATCGGAGCCCCGCTGACCGTGGCGCGCGCCGCTACCGACATTAAAAATGTTAGGGTTTACAAGGATATAAACGACTCTATTGATTCAGTTTATAAAGGCCGTGCCGACGTGCATAGCCTCGCCGAAACCTGGGACAAGGGCGACACGGCGCTTGCGCTCGACTGTCTGGTCGCAAGCCTTCACGCTCGGATCCGCCGGCGCTTCGTGCCCGAGCGTTCGACGCCGGTCACAGAACGCGCGAGCCGCTTCAACGACAATTTGGGCAACGCCGTCTCGAGCGAAAGGCTTTTCGAGGGCCTCGACATGGCCCAGAATCTGCGCGAGCAGCTCGGACGCGGCATCAATGTCGCGCTCGCGCTGAAGGCATTGTTGCTCGGCCTCGAGCCGACGTGAACCAGCAGAGTGCAACGTTGAGCAAACCCGGCCTACTGACGCTGACGATCAAGGACAAGAGTGCCTTGTACCTGGCCTACATGCCCTTCGTGCAGAACGGTGGCCTGTTCATCCCGACGAACTCGAGCTACCAGCTCGGCGACGAGGTCTTCATGTTGCTAAGCCTGATGGGCGAGGAAGAAAAGATCCCCGTCGCCGGCCGCGTCATCTGGATCACGCCGAAGGGCGCCCAGGGCAAGCGCACGGCCGGCATCGGCGTGCAGTTCAGCGAGCAGGACCAGGGCAACACCCAGAAAAAGATCGAAAACTACCTGGCCGGCGCGCTGGGCGGCGACAAACCCACTCACACCATCTGAGCTCGCGTCGAAGACGCCAAGACCTTGCGCTGAGGGCCGGGGTTCGTCAGGGGCTGGCGTTGTTGTTCAAGCCACCTTTGAGAACGACAGTCTGAAAGCCGCGCTCATTTAATATGAAGGCGCCGGCGGAGCTGCGCCTGCCCGTGTCGCAGCAGACGACGTAGGTCGCCTTCGGCTCGAGCGTCTTGAGCTTGAGCCGAATGAAGTAGAGCGGGATATTGATCGCGCCCTCGTTGTGATAGGCCTCAAACTCGCTCGGCAGGCGAACGTCGAGCCATTTGCCGCCTCCGGCGACGATCTCCTCAGCGCGCGCCTTGTCGACCCAGTCGAGCATCGGCTCGTTGAGCAACTTGTGGAAATCGTCCTTGCCGAGGCGCATCAGCGAGCCGTCGGTCTCCATCGTCACGGTCGCGTTGCGCTTGGCTTCCGATATCAGCGCCTCTTCGCCGAAGGTGTCGCCGACTTCGAGCTCGGCAAGCCGAATGCCTTCCTTGTTGAGCGGCGTCTCGCGCGTCACGATGCAGCGCCCGCGGGTGATGATGTAGAAGTAGTCGCCTTCGTCGCCCTGCTTGATGACGACGTCGTTCGCCTTGTGGTTGATCTGCTGGAGGCGCATGAAGATCGCCTGGATGTTGGCCGGCGGGATCTTGTGGAAGGCCTTGGTCTGTAGCAGGGTCGTCATCCAGTCGTCGGTGCCCTCCTGCTCGCCCCGCAGATCGCCGACCTCGTACTGGCCGGTCTGATCCCAGGTCAGCATGACGTCAAGCAGGTCGCTGTCGATCGTGATGTACTCGCAGCGCGTCGTGGCGACGGCCGAGTATTGCCTCGGCAGCGGTGGCGACAAAGGGTTCCGGGCCTCGTCTGTGCCGCCGATGACCGACGTCTCGGTCTGGTCTCCCTTGCGCAGGTCGACGTTGCCGCTCAGCACCCAGACCGTGCGCTTGTTCGAGTCGCCCTCCCGGAACAGGTGCTCGCCGGGTTGCGCGGTCTTGAGCTCGGTCTTCTTGACGAGCGCTTCGAGGTTGTCTTTCTTCAGGCTGCCGAGCGGCGAGAGCTCGCGAAGCTGACTGATGGCGACTTGGGTACTCATGCAAAACGGCTCGAACGGGCTTCGACCCGTTTCAACCGCGCGGAGTCTAGCACAGACGACGTCTGAGCCCCTGTTACCTGGATCACTCCTCAGCGAGAATCTCGGCCCATGCCGGGTGCGGGTGGAACCGCGGACCGAACGTAGACTCGAGGCGCTCGAGGCGCTCGATGATATCGGCGCGCCCGCGGCTGCGCGCATACTGAATCGGTCCGCCGGTGAACGGCGCGAACCCGGTTCCGAAGACGACGCCGGCATCGAGCAGATCGAGATCCTCGACGACGCCGTCGCTGAAGCAGGCGGCCGCCTCGTTGACGAGCCTCAGGATCAGCCGGTCGATCAGCTCCTCGTCCGGCTCCGGGGACGCGGTGCTGCGGACCGGCCGCCCTTTCTCGTAGCGGTAGAAGCCGCCGGCCGAGGACTTCACGCCCAGGCGCCCCGCGTCGACCATCTCGTGCAGCACTTCCGGCGGCTCGACGCCGAGCGGCTCGGCCATGATCCCGGCGACGTGCAGCGCGGTATCGAGGCCCACCCGATCGGCGAGCTCGACCGGCCCCATCGGCATGCCGAAGCGCTTCGCGGCTGCGTCGACGGTCTCGAGCGCGTGACCGTCCTCATGCGCCGTCAGCGCCTCGAGCATGTAGGGCAATAGGATCCGGTTGACCAGAAAGCCGGGCGCGCTCGCGCAGGGCAGCGGCAGCTTACCGATCTGGGTCACGAAGGCCAGCGCGCGATCGACGACGTCGGGATCGGTCTTGTCGGCGCGAATCACCTCGACGAGCGGCATGCTCGCAACCGGGTTGAAGAAGTGAACCCCAACGAGACGGCTCGGCTTCTTCAGCGCCGACGCGATCGTCTCGATCCGAATGCTCGACGTGTTGGTGGCGAGTATCGTCGTGCTGCCCGCGCGTGCCTCGATGTCGCTGAACAAGGAGCGCTTGGCGTCGAGATCCTCGATGATGGCCTCGATGACGACGTCGCTGTCGGGAATGCCGTCGCCCGGCACGTCGCCGACGAGGCGCCGTGACGCCGCCGCTGCGGCGCCGGGCCCCTTCAACCGTTTCCCGAACAGCTCCTTCGCGCGCTCGAAGGCTGGCTTGAGGTACTTCTCCTCGCGGTCCTGCATCGTGACGTTCAGGCCCTTGAGCGCGCACCATGCCGCGATATCGCCGCCCATGACGCCGGCGCCGACGACGTGCACGCGCGAAACGGCGGCGCTCTTGGGCGCGAGATTTCGCAACCGCTCGCGCAGCAAAAACAGCCGCACGAGATTCTTCGAGGTCGGCGAGACGAGGAGCCGCCCGATCGACTCGGCTTCGGCGCGATAGGCGTCGGCGCCTTCGCCGCCATAGCGTTCCCACAGATCGACGATGGCATGCGGCGCCGGGTAATGCTCGGGCCTGGCCTTGCGCCGCGTCTGTCGCCTTACCTTTCTTGCGACGAAGGGCCGCAGGCGCTCGGCATTGAGCAGACGCAGGTGCCATGGCGGCCGGCGCGGCGGCAGCGACCGCCTGAGCAGCTTCAATGCCGCCGCGGCCTCGTCGCCTTCGGGCGCGATCCGATCGACGAGACCCGCGCGCAGCGCCTCGACGGGCGACAGCGACCTGCCGGTCAGCATCAGATCGAGCGCCTTGAGCGGACCGAGCAGCCGGACCGTGCGTACGGTACCGCCGAAGCCGGGGTGGATGCCGAGCTGAACTTCCGGCAGCCCGATGCAGCGCTCGTAGCCTTCGACGGCAACGCGATAGCGGCAGGCGAGGGCGAGCTCGAGTCCGCCGCCGAGCGCAAAGCCGTTGAGCACGGCAACGGTCGGGCAGGGCAGATCCTCGATGCGTTGAAAGAGCCCCTGGCCGTTCGCCGCGAGCTGGCCGGCCGCGACGGGATCCTCAAGGCCCTCGAACTCGCGCACGTCGGCGCCGAGGATGAAGCCGGAATGTTTGGCGGAACGAATGACGACGCCGGGCAGGTCGGGCTCTCGCTCGAGCCGGTCGACGATCGCATCGAGCTCGGCCATGACGCCGCTCGACAGCGTGTTGCTGCCCGATTCCGCCTTGTCGAGCGTCAGCCAGCAGTGTCCCGTCGAGCCGTACGTGACTCGCCAATGGTGCTCGCGGGCAGCGTCTGTTTCCGTCATCGGCCTTACGCCGCCGCGCTCGCCTTGCCGTTGACCGCGAAATCGCAGATCAGCGGCAGGTGGTCCGAAAATGGAACGGACGGGATGAAGA
Organism: Gammaproteobacteria bacterium; assembly: GCA_035513215.1. Lineage (GTDB taxonomy): Bacteria > Pseudomonadota > Gammaproteobacteria > Steroidobacterales > Rariloculaceae > DATCZB01. The sequence goes on from DATKCK010000061.1 coordinate 21,480, forward strand.
AGTTCTGAATGTCGATGCCTTTGCCGTAAAGCACGAAATCGAGCTCCTTGCGCGGCGAGTTGCTCGGATAGGACGGCAGACCGCTGCTGTTGGCGCTCCTGAGCCCGGCGGCCTTCATGAACAGGTAGATCTCGTGGCCGCCCCAGAACGTGTTGAAGTCGCCGGCGATTATGACCGGTTTCGACGACGCGACGACGAGATCGTGCAGCGAGTGGAGCTGCTCCTGGCGATGTCGGTATTTCAGAGACAGATGCACGAGAAAGACCGAGCACTCCTCGAGCTCCAGCTCGATCGTCAGCCGCTTGATGCCCCGGTCGAAGTAATGAAAGCGCTCGCCGTGAACCCGCGGAGCGGCCAGAAACGCATTGCCCTGCTTGCGCACGATCGGCAGGAGCTGGTTCAGCGAGGATTCGCCGTATTTGCACTGATAAACCGAGTAATGGCCGAGCGAGCGACCGATCGCTTCGGCCTGGTTGACGCACTGCGTGCGAATCGATCCCGTATCGACCTCGACGAGGCCGACGATATCGGGGTCCTGACTCTTGATGAACCCGATAATCCGGTCGAGGTTCGTTCGGTTGCCGATGACGTAGCCCATGCCGGGGACGGGCCAGCGCATCGTCGATCCGGCGCCGATTCCGTAGCGGATGTTATAGAGCAAGAGTCGCACCTCGCCATTCTAGCGAAGCTCGCGCGCCAAATTCTGTCGAATTGCCGGGGGTTTCGGGGATCGGCGGCCCTTGACGGGGTCCGTTGCAAAAGGGCAGGGTGCAGGGTAGTGTCCGGCTATGTCCGAGGACAATCCCATTCGGGTCTTTGTGACGCATCTGTTTTCGTCGCATCCCGACTACCACCGCGTGTTCGAGTATCTCGAGAGCGCGAGCAACTTCTTTTACCGCAATTGCAGCAACCCGGACGACATGCCGGGCTCGGGCGGCCAGGAAGCGATCAAGGAAAGGCTGCTCGAGCAGATTCGGGCAGCGGAGGTCGTCGTCGTCATCAGCACGATGTTTTCCGAGAACCGCAGTCTCATCGCCTACCAGATGGATGCGGCGCAGGCATCGGAGCTGCCGCTCGTGGTCCTCGAGCCTTTCGGCGGCATGGGCAAGGTGCCGGCCGAGGTCGAGGCGCGGGCCGCCGAGGTCGTCGGCTGGAACGATCGCATGATCGTCGATGCGATTCGGCGCGAAGCGCGCCACGAGGATACACAGCGCTGGGAGACCATTGAGTTCGACATGTCCTGAACCGGGTGAGTCGAGCCCGACGCGCGTCATCGCGCATCGCGGCGCCAGTGGATATCTTCCCGAGCACACGGCCGTCACCAAGGCCTATGCCTACGCTCTCGGCGCAGATTTCATCGAGCAGGATCTCGTTGCGACCGCCGACGGCGTGGTCGTCGTGCTACACGATATTTATCTCGACGACGTCAGCGACGTCGCGCGCGTATACCCCGAGCGGCGGCGCGATGACGGTCGGTTCTATGTCATCGATTTCAGCTGGGTCGAGCTCGGCGCGCTTTCGCTGCGCGAGCGTCGCCGGCCGGACGGCACGGAGCCGAGGTTCCCTGGCCGGTTTCCGTACGACCTTCCACTTCGCGTCTGCCGCCTCGAGGACGAGATTGCGCTGGTCTCGGGACTCAACGCGACGACCGGCCGGCACGTCGGCATCTACCCCGAGATCAAGGATCCCGCGTGGCACCTCGAGGGCGGCATCGATCTGACGGCGCTCGTGCACGCTGCGCTCACCGCCAATCGCGCTCTGATCTCGGGCCCGGTGTTCGTGCAGTCGTTCGATCCGAGCAGCCTGCGCAGGCTCCGGGACGAGCTCGACACCGGTTTTGCGCTGGTGCAGCTACTCGCGCGCGAGGAAGCCGTGCGACTGGAGCGCGATGCCGAGGCCAGGGCCGGAATCGCCGAGTACGCCGTCGGGGTCGGCGTGCCGTTCGAGACGCTGATCGAGCCCCGGCTCGTCGACGGGCGTGCCGTCGCGACGGCGCTCCCCGGCAGGCTGGCCGAGGCGGGGCTTCTGATTCACCCGTACACCCTAAGGCGCGATGTCGCGCCGGACGGGGAGGTCGGTTACTTCGCCGCGCTGAGGCTCTTGATCCACGAGCTCAGGGTCGACGCGATCTTTTGCGACCACCCCGACGATGCGCTCGCGGTCAGAGAGCGCAGCGCGGCCTGACGCCCGCATCGAGCGCGTTGTGGTACTCGACGAGCGCCGGCGCGAGATTCCTCGCGATGTCGGTCATGCGCAGCTCGGGATCCGGATGCGTCGACAGCCATTCGGGCGGCCGATTGCGGCGATCGAAGCGGTCGCCGCCGCCCATGGCGCGCCAGAGCTCGATCGTGACCGACGGGTTGTAGCCAGCACGCGCCATGTAGGTCATGCCGACGACATCGGCCTCCGTTTCCTGCTCGCGCTGAAACGGAAACTGGAGCAGAACGGCCGCCATGCCCGAAGAGTCGACGCCGGTGACAGCGCCGCCGAGGGCGCCGAAAGCGCCTGTCATCCTGGCGCGTCCGATGCGCTCCTTGACGTGGTCCTGCGTCAGATGCGCCACCTCGTGGCCGAGCACGGCGGCCAGCTTATCGGGCGTGTCCGCGACATCGAGCAGACCGCCGAAAACGGCGATCTTGCCCTCGGGCGTGACCATGGCGTTTCGCATCTCGTCGTCGAAGACGAGGATCTCCCAGTCGAGGTTCTGAAGCTCCTCCGGAATCTGCTCGATGATCGAGAACGCGACGCACTGAGCCAGGCGTTGTACGCGCGCGCTCGGATGCAGCGGTGTGTTGCGCTTCATCATCATCCACTGGACGCGAAGCTGGGCTTCGACGTCCTTCTGGGTCGTGATGATCTGCGCGGCGGCGTCCCGCGATGCGAAGGGCAGCGCCACCAGCGCCAATGTGCACGCCACGGCCGTGAGGCCCCGAAGCGTCATTGATCCCACCTCCGACGGCTGTTTGACCTGGATCAAAGATAGCACAGCGGCCTTAATGGCGGCTGAAGCGCCGGCCTTCAAGCGGCTAATTGGCCGTATTGGCCGCGAAATGCTCGACCCCCCGGCGATTGCCGAAGCCGAAAAGCCCGACGTTGAGCTTGAACTGCATGAACCAGATCCCGTCGAGGCCGGGGTCTGCCTCCCGGGCCGCCGCGATCCGCTCGGCGTACTGCCCAGGCAGGTAGGTCAGATTGACGGCAAACTGGTGCGTTCCGACGCTAACAGCCGGCAAAATGCCGGGAAACGGCTCGTTGCCGTTGACATCGTGCCGGGTCATAACGAACCCGATCGCGCCTAGGTCGACATGGACCCGTCGTTGCCCCGCCGGCACGTGAAAACGGCGCTTTATGCCGCCGCCGGCCATGTAGGACATGTGATCGTCACTGTCCCGGAAACCGTTGCCGAGGGCCACTTTGACCCAGCGTCCGTCCGGATTGAACTCGTGCTCGACGCCGAGTCCCCAGTTACGCTCGTTCCAGTCCCTGTCGGCGTCGACGTGAATCGACCGGCCATTGAGCACGATGTCCCATCGACCGGCTTCAGCCGCGCCGCAAAGCCCGAGTGCCAGCATTCCTACACCGGCCAGCCGGGTGATATTCGAGTGCGCCATGTCTGCCGTTTGCAAGGCTGATGCCAACTCTATTAAATCAATGATTTATAGACTGTTCTTGTGTCAGTCTGTAAACAATACCGACGCTGAGGGTCACATCGACGGCGCAAAAGGGACAATACCGGCAGCTCGATCAGGTCTAGAACAGCGCCAGGATCACGCCGACCAGGCTGCCGAGCAGAAGCGCCACGTTCGCAAAGCCCGAGAGCATCATGCCGGGTCCGCGCTTCTCGGCGGCGGCGATATAGCCCTTCGCATAGACGGCGCGCCCGATCACGCCAACCGCGCCGATGCCCGCAGCGAAGAGCGAGCTGACAAACGTGCCGAAAAGCCACATGCAAGGCACGAACACAGCGAGCCACTCTAGCGTGTTCTGGTGCACGCGGAAGGTGCGGTTGAATTCGTCCGGGCCTTCGCACGCCGGCGCCTTGACGCCGTATTTGGCCCGAGCCCGGCCGACGAGGCCGCCGAAAACGAAGTACTCGACCAGCGCGAGCAGGACGACCAGATAGACATATTCCATGACTTCCCCCCGAGAGCGATACGGCAGCAAGCATAGAGGACCCGGCGGCGGTTGTGGGTATTCGTCTCGGTGGGCTAGGCTGCTCGGGTGACAGGATCGCCCCGATTCCCCGTTTTCCCGTCCGCCCCTTGAAATTCGACGGATCGCGATGGCTTGCCGCCCCTCCGGATTTCGTCTGGGACCGGCTGATCGACCCGGAGGTGCTGAGGCAGAGCATCCGGGGCTGCGAATCGATGAAGGTGACGGGGGAGGGGGCGTACATCGCGAGCCTCAAGCTCAGATTCGGTCCCGTCTCGGCATCCTTCGACGGCCGCCTGTCGCTCGGCGATATCGTCGACAATCGGCGCTATACGATCACGTTCGAGGGCATCGGCGGCATCGCCGGGTTCGGCCGCGGCACGGCCGACGTCAGGCTCGAGCCGGAAAGCGAGGGGACGCGGCTGCTCTACACGGTCGAAGCGCAAATCGGCGGCAAGCTCAGCCGCGTCGGTCAGCCGTTCGTGAATCGGATTGCGCGCAGGATGATCGAGGATTTCTTCACGCGCTTCGAGCGCATCATTCGTCATGAGGCCGCCGCGCCCATAGCGTCACGGCCCTAGCGTGACCGGCTGGATCTCAGAATGCGCTCGGCTGCATGAACGGGTTGTTCCGGTCGTCCTCGGGTACCACGGTCGACAGCTCGCGCGTGCGGCGCAGGAAATCCTGCGCGTTTTGCTCGTCCTGGGCAGCCTGACCGACCGGTGTGCACACTTCTCTCGGCACGCGTGAGCCGGTCACCGGGACTCTGCGACACTCCATCTCGGGCTCGACGGCCACGACGAACTGCGACTCGGAATTCTCGGCCGCGTTCGCCTGACCCGTATCGGCGTCCGAGCTCTCCGCCTCGCGGCTTTGGCGACGCTCCTCGCGGCGGCGCTGCCTCTCGCTCAACTGATCGGAGTCGGAATCCCGAGCCGCGGTTTGCGTAACTTCATCTGCCTCGTCCGCGGACGCCGGTAGGCTCCCGAGCGTCAGCGCGGCGAAACCGATGATCAGGGTAGCGCCGACGAGTATTCGCCCTGCGGCGGCTGCCGGATCGGAATGCAACGAGCTGACTGAACTTCGTAGGCGCATCGTGTGCCTCCGGAGTATCGGAAGGAATTTAGACGGCCGTTATTCGCTGGTAGGTCGGTCTCAAGTCTATCATACGCACGGCAGCATCCGGGACCGACTTCGGCGCTATCGAAGGCGCGTCACGAACTCTATCGACCGTAAGGGGGTGTATGCCAGACGTCGTCTCCATCGATGATGGTGCCCCGGCAAAACGCGATCTCCGCCGAGCCGTCGAAGTAGCGGGCGGACTGCTCGATGAACGACTTTATGTGCCGCGTCTGCAGATGCGGACCCTCGTAGGCCTTCCGATCGGACCATTTCTCGATCATCGTGATCCTCGTCGGGTCGTCCAGATCCTGCGCGATCTCGATCGCGTAGCATTCCGGCTCGGCCCTTCTGACGATCCCGGCGAAGTTCAATAAATCGCGCTTTCCCTGCTCGATGAAATCGGGCAGCAATCGCAGCTGAACCAGGACGGTGACATCGGTCCTTCGCATTAGACCAAGTCTACGCGAACAGCCGATCCTCGGGCTAATTCGCGCGCCAAAGCGGGCTCGTACTCGATGGGGCTCTGTACTATATAGAGAGCATGCGTCTGGAAGTTCTGGACAATCGGGTCGCATCCGCGGCTGCAAGAAACAGACATCCGCTTCTGCTGGTCCACGGGGCGGCCTGCAGCGCGAGGGTCTGGCGCGACATGCTCGAGTGGTGCGCAGGCGAGTGCATCGCGGCCTATGCCGTGAGCCTCCGGGGGCATGGCGGCAGCGACGGTATTGAGCGCCTTCACGAGCATGGCGTCATGGACTATGTCGAGGACGTACGGCAAGCCGCTGCCGCAATGGATCGGCGCCCGATACTCGTCGGCCACTCGATGGGCGGCCTCGTCGTGCAGAAGCTGCTCGAGTCGTGGGAAGCGCCAGGCGCGATCCTGCTCGCATCCTCACCCGTCGGCGGCATGGCTCGGGACGGATTGCGGATGTTCGCACGTTGGCCCGGCCGCTTCACGTCGGCATTGATTCGGCGATCGATTCTCGAGATATACGGCACCGAAGAAAGCACACGGTGGCTTTTGTTCAGCAGCACGAGTGATCCGTCGCTGGTAGGGGAGGCGCGACGCCTGCTCGGCGAGGAATCGTGGCGGGCGATACTCGATCTGACGGCGCGAGTCAGACCTGTTCCGAAGAATGTCACGACGCCGATCCTCGTGCTGGCTGGATCGGAGGACAATATGATTTCACTCGCATCGAACAGAAAAACCGCGGAGGCTTACGGCGCGGACATTCGCTTCTTCGACAACTGCGGACACATGATAATGCTTGAGAAGACGTGGCCGCTCGTTGCCGTCGCCATAAGAGACTGGTGCCTGGATTTGCGGCACTGATCTGTCGCGCCGCAGCACGATCCCGATCATGCGCATCCTGCTCACCAAGCTATCGGACCAATGGTTCGCGCGACGCGATCGAGCTCGTCACGCGGGAGGCCCTTTTCCACGACTTTCTGCACTACGCCGTCGAGTCGTCAATGCCAACGCAGCGCGGGTTCTGGGGGTTGCTCGCCGGCGGCAAGACGTTCGCGGACATGAACGACCGCGCAGGCTCCAGGGGCACTGGAAGGCGACTCCCTACGGCGAGTCTATGGAGATTGTCTGGGCGGAAACCGAGCCTGGCTGAGTCAACGCCACTTGTCATCCGTGGCGGCGTAAGCGAAGAATCCGACAGCCCAAAGTTTTTAGCGAAGGACCGTGGCGAGGTACGTGTTTGCGAGGAGTTCGGCGAAGATGGATGTCAGGATTGCGAAGGCGATCAGTGCGGCCAGGACGCCGACGAAAACGGCGGTAGCTGTCCCGAGCCATGAGAGCGGCTCGGACCGATCGGTGGCAGTGAAACGCAGCGGTGGCGCGAGGCGCTCGTGTGGAGAAGGCATAGCAGCAAGTGTGACAGCGTCGTCGGAGCGACGCTGTGGAGTGTTTCACATAACGAGCGAAGTAACACCACATAGTGCGCATAATGTACATTATGGTAAATTATGGTGATCAGTCCGAAGATCCGGCTTGATGCCGCCACTACTCCGTCGTAGCTTTGCTGCGGCACAACAATTCCAATAACAAGGGGCTCAGTCATGTTATGGATCGCGGGAAGCTTGTCGGTCGTCGTGGCCGTCTATCTCGGCGCGCTCTATTGGATGCGGGCCAGCAAGGCCAATCAAGGCGCCGCGAAATGGGGGCTTGGCGCGTTGCTGATCGTTCTGGTCGTAATGGGCGTGCAGCTGTGGCTCACCGATCTGCTGGCGTCGGTACTCGGCCTGCCCTACTTCGTTCAGGTCTGGATCGCCTGCGTCATCTGGTTCGTCGTTACGCTGATTGCCGGTATCAAGACGGACGAGGTGTTCGAGAGGAAGCTGCCGGTTTCGCGTTGAGCGGCGCTTTCAGCTTTTAGCAGGGCCGCCGGCAGGCTCGGCGGCAGGCTCGCCGAGTGACTCGACGATATCCCGGGCGAAGCCGACGCCAGCCTCGGTGAAATAGTTGTAGGTTGCATTGAACCCGGCCTCGAGGATCGGCGCTTCTTCCTCGGCCCACATGTGTGTGGCCGCCAGGAGGCCGGCGTATCCCCGGCGGCGCAGCTCCCGTCCTGCGATCTGCGCGGCGTTAAAATCGGGCGCGGCCAGCATGACGGCGCGCAGCCGGTCGAGGTTGAGCCGCTGCCAGAAGCTGACGTCCTCCGCGTCGGCATAGACGACGCGCCTGCCGTCGCGCCGATGCCGCTCGAGCTTCCCGGGGTCGCTGTCGGCGCCGACGACGAGGCGTCCGCGCTGGTGCAGATAATCGTAGGCGCCGGTGCCGAGCCGCCCCATTCCGATGATCAGGATCTCGGCGCTACCGAGCGTGATCGGCTCGTCGTCGGGGTGCGGACCGGCGCGCTGCAACGAATCGAGCCACGAGCGATGGCGCTCGTAGAGCGCATGCCCGTGGGCATTCAGCAGCGCCGCCAGCGCGAACGACAGGGCTACCGTCAGTGCGGCCATGATCAGCCAGTCGTTGCTCAGAAGGCCGACGTCGACTGCCTCCCTGATCACGATCAGCCCGAATTCGCTGTACGTGAAAAGACTCAAGCTCGTCAGAAAGCTCGTTCTGGCCCGGAGGCCAAGCACCAGCAGCAGGGCGAACAGCAGCGCAAGCTTGACGGGCAGCAGCAGCATCGCCCACGCGGCGAGGGTCCAGGTCTCGACGGTCGGCAGCCCGCTGAGGCCGATGCTGAGGAAAAAGCCGACGAGGAATAGCTCCTTCAGTCCCCAGAGCGCCGTGCTGAGCTCCTGGGCACGGCGGTGATCGGCGAGCAAGGTTCCGAGCAGCAGCGCGCCGAGCTCGGGCGTCAGACCGACGAGCTCGAAGCCCGCGCCACCGAGCGCGATTGCGACGACCGCGCCGAAAAGCACAAGCAGCTCGCCATGCCCGACCATGTCGAGCACGTGGCCGAGCACCGGCCGCAGCAGCGGCAGGCCTAGCCAGAGCAAGGCATAGGGCGACGGGGTTTGCGCCGTGATCAGGGCAAGCGCGGCGACGGCCGCGATGTCCTGCACAATCAGGATGCCGATCGCGACGCGGCCATGGACGGCCCGCAGTTCCTTCTGGCTCTCGAGGACCTTGGCCGCGAGCACGGTGCTCGAGAAGCCGAGGGCGATGGCCAGCGTCACTGCGGCTTCGCGGGAAACACCGACGCCGAGCACGAGCACGAGCGACGAGACGACGGCCAGAATCACCAGATGCGCGAGTGCGCTCCCAAGCACCTCCTTACGAAACAGAGTTTTAAGGCGTAATTTTAAACCTACCGTGAAGAGCAGCATCAGCACGCCCGCGTCGGCGATCTCGGTCAGGAGCTCCGGAGATTCGTAGCCGAACGCGCTGAAAAGGAAACCGGTCAGAAGAAAGCCGACGAGCGGCGGCAGGCCGACGCGCCAGGCCAGGATGCCAAGCAAAAGCGCGGCCGCGATCCCCAAGTTCAGCATGGCGGTGGCCTTGGCCTGATCGACATCGTTTAATTATGCCCGATGCAATACCTCGTTCGATTCGACGCCGTGTCGCTCTCGTTCGGCGATCAGGTAATCCTGTCCGGCGCGGATCTTCGGATTGATCCCGGTGAGCGGCTTTGTTTGATCGGACGCAACGGTGCCGGCAAGTCGACCTCGCTCAAGCTGATCAGCGGCGAGCTCGAGCCGGATGAAGGCACGGTCGACCGTCCCCAGAATCTGAGGCTTGCGGTCCTCGAGCAGGCACTGGCCGAAGCCTCGGACGAGTCGGCCCGGGATTTCGTTGCGCACGGGCTCGCCGCGCAAATCGAGCGCATCGCACGCTACCGCGAGCTCGCCGATGCCGCGGGCCAAAGCCGCGAGGCGATGCGCGAGGTCGAGGCGCTCGAGCGCGAGATCCTCGCCGGCGGCGGCTGGGCGGTCGATGCCCAGATCGAAGCGACGCTGAGCCGGCTCGGCCTGCCGGGCGCAAAGCCGATGCGCGAGTTGTCCGGAGGTTGGCGGCGCCGTGCCGCGCTCGGCCGCGCGCTGGTCGGCAATCCGGAGCTGCTCCTGCTCGACGAGCCGACGAATCATCTGGATATCTCGACGATCGAGTGGCTCGAGAACGAGATCCGCCGCTACGACGGCGCCGTATTGTTCGTGACGCACGATCGCAGCTTCGTCGAGCGCGTGGCGACGCGCATCGTCGATATAGACCGCGGTCAGCTCCGCAGCTGGCCCGGCGGTTATCGCGATTACGTCAGACGGCGGAAGAAGGCCGAGGTCGACGAGGACGCCACGAATCGCGAGTTCGACAAGAAGCTCGCCGGGGAGGAAACCTGGATCCGACAGGGCGTCAAGGCGCGCGAGCATCGCAACGAAGGCCGCGTCCGCGCGCTCGAAGCGCTGCGCGACGAACGGGCCGCGCGCATCAAGCGCCCGCGAACCGCGCGTATCCACATCAATGCCGCCGAGGAGCTCTCGGGCCGGAAGGTGATCGACGCCCGCAACGTCACGCACGGCTTCGACGGCGCTCCCCTGCTCCGCGGTTTCTCGTTCCGCGTCATGCGCGGCGATCGCATCGGTATCATCGGGAACAACGGCGTCGGCAAGAGCACGATCCTGCGCATCCTGCTCGGCGAGCTCGAGCCGGACAAGGGATCGGTCAAGCTCGGCACGCACCTGAAGGTCGGCTATTTCGATCAGCTCAGACGCGAGCTCGACACCAGCCGCACGGTTGCCGAGCTCGTCGGCGAAGGCCGCGACTACATCGATCTCAACGGCCGCAAGAAGCATGTCATCGCTTATCTGACTGACTTTCTGTTCACGGCCAAGCGTGCGCGCACGCGCATCGTGGCGCTGTCGGGTGGCGAACGCAACCGCGTCATCCTCGCGAAGCTCTTCACCGAAGGCTCGAACCTGCTCGTGCTCGACGAGCCGACCAACGATCTCGACGTCGAGACGCTCGAGGCGCTCGAGCAGCGTCTCGGCGAATATTCGGGCACGCTGCTCGTCGTCAGTCACGACCGCCACTTTCTCGATGCCGTCGTCACCAAGACGCTCGTCTTCGAGGCCGACGGCGCGGTCAAGCAGTACGCGGGCGGCTATAGCGACTGGGCACGGCAGCATCGCGCGCTTGCGCTCGGCGACGACAAGCCGCCGGGGGCAAGATCGAAATCCGCGGATAGGCCGAAGAAGACGTTGGCGCCGGGCAAGCTCTCGTACAAGCTCAAGCTCGAGCTCGAGGCGCTGCCGGAACGCATCGAGCGTCTCGAAGGCGAGCTCGATCGGCTCAACGACGAGATCTCAGATCCGGATTTCTACAAGCAGGATCATGCGGTCACGAGCGCGAGACTCGATACGCTCAAAGCGCTCGAGCAGGAGCTTTCGATAACGGTCGAGCGCTGGGCCGAGCTCGAGCAGCTTGCCGGACAGGGCGCCTGACGGGCCGGGCGAACGCTACGGCACGACCCGATCGATGACGAGACTGACGGTCTCGCCGGAAGCCGGGTCGACCGTCGCCTGGCCGTAGACGTCGCCGGGCTGCTCGGTCGGCTGGCCGGTGACGGAAATCCGCGCAACGACCGTCACCGATTCGTTTCCTGCCAGCGTGCGGCCGGCGATCATCGCATCGGCATCGCTGAGCTCGAACCGGCCCGGCAGCGACGAGACCGGAAGCTGCTTCGCGGCGATCGGGGGCCCGCCCGCCGGCGCGCGCGCGAAGAGATAGAGAAAGGCGTTCGGGCCGAGCGACTCCGGCATCACGCCGTCCGCGACACGGACCTCGATATCGATGACGGGGCCCGACGTCTCGGCCGCCGGCGTCTCGGCAGCGGGCCGGCCCGTCAGCGCCATCAGCTGGTCGCGAATCAGATCGGCAATCTCGGGGGGCGGATTCGTCGCGAGCAGCGTCGTCCATCGCTCGGCCGCGACGCCGGGCTGGTTGCGCTCGGCGGCGACGATTCCACCCCAAAAGAGCGCCGCCTCGTTGCGCGGCGCGTTTGCGAGCACCTCCTCGACGAGATCTCCGGCCAGACCCAGCGCGGCGCCGTCCCGCGCGATCAGCATCGTCTGCGCATAGACGAGCTTCAGGCTGTCGTCGGGCTCCTCGGCCCGCTTCCAGGCTTCGTCGAGCGCGGCCTGCGCGCGTCCGTAGTCGCCGAGCTCGAGATAGCTGCGGCCGAGCAGCACCCAACCGTCGACGTCGTCCGGGTCGCCCGCGAGCCGGGTCGCAAGCTGCTCGAGCAGCGCGAAGTCTTCGTGCACGGCTTCGAGCGGGGCATCGGCATCGAAGGTCGTCACAGCGAAATAGAGCGCGACGGCGGCCGGCGCGACGGCAATGGCGACGAGCGGCCCGCTGACGGCCCTGTTGCCGCTGCGTCGGGATTCGCGCCAGAGCGGCACGAGCAGGATCGCAAGTGCCAGCAGCGTCAGCGCGCCCGCGATGACCCAGAAGACGGTCATCGATCGATGTCCTCGTCGAGCGGTTGGCCCATTCGCTCGCGCAGCACGCGGGCGAACACGAATGCGCCGCCGGCGAGCAGGATGACCGGCGCGCTCCAGAGCAGCCACGTCGAGGGCTTGAACGGCGGCCGGTAGTTGATGAAGTCGCCATAGCGTTCGGCGAGATAGGCTCTGATCTCGGCATCCGAAAGGCCGTCGACCATCAGCACGCGAACCAGCCGGCGGATGTCTGCTGCCTGATCGATCGGTGACTCCGCGATCGACTGATTCTGGCACTTCATGCAGCGTATCTCGTGGATCAGATCGCGGTAGCGCGCGTCGAGCGCGGGATCCTCGAACCCCTCGACGATTTCCTGCGCATGCAGCGCTGCGCCGAGCGCGAGCAAAGCGGCCATGGCGAGCGTCGAAGCGCCGCGGGCGAGCGCGCGGAGCCGTGTGAGGGCCGGCATCACGGCGCTCCGTGATGCGACTCGATCAGGGGCGCGAATCGGGCCTCCCAGATGGCCGTGCTCAGCGGACCGATGTGCTTCGCGAGGATCGTCAGATCCGGACCGATCAGGAAGGTCTCCGGCGCGCCGTAAACGCCGTAATCGATCGCGACGTCACCGATCTCGTCGACGGCCGAGGCGACGTAGGGATCGCCGAGAACCTCGAGCCACTCGAGCGCCTTGTCGCGCTCGTCCTTCCAGTTGAGCCCGTAGATCGGCATGCCCGACTCCGCGAGACTGAGCAGAAAGTCGTGCTCGTGCCGACACTCCACGCACCAGGTCGCCCAGACGTTCAAAAGCGCATAGCGGCCGGCGATGTCCTCGGTGCCGACGGTGCCTTCGGGATTCTCGAGATCGGGCAGCGTGAACTCGGGCGCCGGCTTGCCGATCAACGGTGATTCGACGAAGGTCGGATTGAGATAGAGGCCGCGATAGAAAAACGCGCCGAGCACGAGCAGGAGGACGACCGGTATCGCGTAACGCCACATTGTCAGTGACCCCCCTGCTCTGCCGGCTTGCCGACGCGTGACTTCGCTTCGGCTCGCTCGCGCACGGGCTCCCGATAACGCCGATCGGTCGCCGCGAGCAGGCCGCCGAGCGCCATGATGACGCAGCCGAACCAGATGAAGCGGATCATCGGCTTGTATTGCGCGCGGATGCTCCAGGCGCCGTCGCCGAGCGGCTCGCCGAGCGCGACGAAGACATCGCGCGCCATGCGGCCGTCGATCGCGGCTTCGGTCATCGGCTCGGTCCGGACGCGGTAAATGCGCTTTTGCGGGCGCAGCGTCGCAATGAACTCGCCGTCCCTGCGCAGCTCGAACTCACCTTCGTCGGCGACGAAGTTAGGCCCTTCGACCTGCCTTAAGCCCCGGAACTCGATGTCGAAGCCGGCGACTTCCCAGGTCTCGCCGATTCGCACGGCCCGGTCCGTCTCGATCGTGAACGCCGAGGTCACCGAGGCACCGATAATGAAAAGCCCGACCCCGAGATGCGCGATGAACATGCCCCACTGCGCGCGCGTCAGTCTGACGGCCCGCGAATCGAGCCAGCGCGAGACCGGCTCGATCAGCGACGACAGCGTCACCCAGACACCTGCCGTGATACCGACGATGGTCATGACGCCCGTCGAGCCGTAGGCGATCAGCGGGAACACGACGGCGACGAGCAAGGCGGCGATGCCGAGCCAGCGCAGGCGGCCGATCAGCGTTTTCGGGTTCATCTTCTGCCAGGCGGCATGCATGCCGAGGCCGAGCAGGAAAGCGAGCGGCAGCATCGGGACGAGAAAGACGACATTGAAGAACGGCTCGCCGACCGAGAGATTGCCGGCGCCCATGGCGTCGTGGAAAAGCGGATAGAGCGTGCCGAACAGGATCAGGCCGCAGGCGACGACGAGCAGAATGTTGTTCGCGAGCAGGAAGCTCTCGCGGGAAACGAGCCTGAAGCCGCCCTCGGCCTCGAAGTTGTGCGCGCGGAACGCATAGAGCACGAGCGAGCCGCCGGAGATCAGCAGCAGCAGCAGCAGGATGAAGAGCCCGCGCTCGGGATCCGAAGCGAAGGAATGAACCGAGATCAGCACACCGGAGCGCACGAGGAACGTGCCGAGCAGGCTCAGCGTGAACGCGGCAATCGCGAGCAGCACGGTCCAGCTCTTGAAGATGCCGCGCCGCTCGGTCACCGCGAGCGAGTGAATCAGGGCCGTGCCCATCAGCCAGGGCATGAACGAGGCGTTCTCGACCGGATCCCAGAACCACCAGCCGCCCCAGCCGAGCTCGTAATAGGCCCACCAGCTGCCGAGCGCGATGCCGACGGTCAGGAAGATCCACGCGCCGACGGTCCAGGGCCTGGTCCAGCGCGCCCAGTTGCGGTCGAGCTTGCCGGTCAAAAGCGCCGCGACGGCGAACGCGAACGGCACGGCCATGCCGACGTAGCCGACATAGAGCAGCGGCGGATGCGCCACCATCGCCGGGTCCTGAAGCAGCGGATTCAGGTCGTTGCCGTCGATTACCGGCGGCAGCAGCCGGTCGAAGGGATTCGAGGTCAGCAGCGTGAAGAGCAAAACGCCGGCGCTGACGATGCCGAGCACGCCGAGCACGCGGCTTGCGAACTCGAGCGGCTGGCTGCGGCCGGCTGCGGCGACGGCCAGCGTCCAGAGCGCGAGCATCAGGCTCCAGAGCAATAACGAGCCCTCGTGTCCGCCCCAGACGGCCGCGATCTTGTAACCGAGCGGCAGGTCCGAGTTGGAGTGCAGAGCGACGAAGCGCACGCTGAAGTCGTCAGTGACGAAGGCGTGCGTCAGAACCGCGTAAGCAATGACAACGAAAACGAACTGGCCCGTCGCCGCGGACCGCGCCATGACCATCCAGTCACGACGGCCCGTCTGGGCGCCGGCAAGCGGCAGCGCGGCCTGGCAGATCGCGAGACAACAGGCGAGGATCAGCGCAAATTGCCCGAGCTCGGGAATCATTCGGCTTCGGCCGCCCGCCTCGCGCCCTCTTCCAGCGACTCGGCCACTTCCGGCGCCATGTAGTTCTCGTCGTGCTTGGCGAGCACCTCGTCGGCGACGAAGAGCCCGTCCGCGTTCATCGTGCCGTGCGTGACGACGCCCTGCCCTTCGGTGAAGAGATCCGGCAGGACGCCCGTGTGCTGCACGGGGATCGAATGGTAGTTGTCGGTCACGACGAAATCGACCGTCAGGCTGCCCGACGCGCGTTTGACGCTGCCATCGACGACGAGACCGCCGAGCCTGAAGCGGCGCTCGAGCGGTGCGTCGCCTTCGGCCACCTGCGTCGGGCTGAAGTAATAAAGGAGATTCTCGTTGAAGGCCCGGTAGGCGAAGCCGGCCGAGACTGCCATGCCCGCGACCACGAGGCCGATGAAAATCATGCGCTGCTGTCTTGCTTTCATGGCCATTCCTGCCTAGAGCTGACTGACACGGGGCCTGCGACCCTCGGGCTCGGGCTCGCCGTCACGCGCCGCGAGGCGCAGATTGCGTTTGAGCCTCGAGCGCGCGGCCCAGACGTTCCATATCAATACCCCAAGTGTAATGCCGTAGGCGCTCCAAACGTAGGCGCCGTTGCCGCCCATCGAGAAAAATTCACTCACGCCGCGCCCTCCCGGACCAGGCTCTGCAGCCAGCGCGTGCCGTGCTCGCGCTCGACGATCTCGGCCTGAAGCCGCCGCAGCAGTATCCAGAAAAAGAGCGCCGTGAAGCCGGCCACCATGATCAGGAACGGGATCAGCATCGACGTGTCCATCGCCGGCGAGCCGAGCCGCGAGATTGTCGGGCCCTGGTGCAGCGTGTTCCACCACAGCACCGAGTAGTGAATGATCGGCACGTTGACGATGCCGACGACGGCGAGCACGGCACTGACGCGGTCGGCCTTGTCGCGATCGTCGAACGCGGCCCTGAGCGCCAGGTAGCCGAGGTAGAGAAACAGCAGCAACAGCTCGAACATAAGCCTCGGATCGCCCCACTCCCAGTAGGTTCCCCAGGTCGGCCGGCCCCATATCGCGCCCGTCGCAAGCGCGCAGAACGTGAACGAGGCGCCGATCGGCGCGGCGCTGACGGCGACGGCATGGGCCAGCTTGATGCGCCAGATGAATCCGATTCCGGCCGCGACGGCCATCACCGTGTAGGCCATCATGCTGATGTAGGCCGTTTGCGGATGGATATAAAGGATGCGATAGACCTCTCCCTGAGTCCGCTCCGTCGGCGCGATAACGAGCCCCCAGAAGCCGCCCACCGCCAGCAGAATCAGCGCGATGCCCGCGAGCCAGGGCGCAAGCGTATTCGCGAGCCCGTAGACATAGGGCGGCGAGCCGAAGCGGTGGAACCAGATGGGGAGCTTCATTGGTAGCTTGAGGCCATTGGAGACGAGGCTATTCGAGACTGACCCTGAGCGCTGCCGCGATGGCGATGGGCCCGAGGCTCACCGCGAGCATCGCGAGCGACGCAATGAAGTATAGCGGTCCGGCCGCGGACTCCGCGTCGAGCGCGAGCACGGTGGCCCGCGCGCCGAAGATCAGGATCGGGCTCGCGAGCGGCAGCACGAGCAGCCCAATGATCGCTGCCGCGCCTCTGAGGCTCACGGTCAGCGCGGCCCCGATCGCGACGAGCACGGTCAGCGCCGGGGTCGCGAGCAGCAGCGCGAAAGCCAGCATCAGCGAGGTCGCGAGCGGGAGCTGATAGATCAGCCCGAATACCGGCACGAGGACGATCAGGGGCAGCCCGCTGACGAGCCAGTGCGCCGCGAGCTTGCCGTAGACGAGCGCGATGAACGGCACCGGGCTCAGCATCAGCTGCTCCATGCTGCCGTCCTCGACGTCGTTCAGAAACAGCCGATCGAGCCCCATCAGCGAGGACAAGAGCGCGGCCATCCACAGCACGGCGATGCCGAGACTCTGAAGGCCGTAGAGGGGACGTCCGGCGACGCTCGCCTCGATCGCGCCCGCCTCGTCGCCGCCACCGGCTTCGGCGTCGGCGGCCGCAACGACAGTCTCGCCGACGCCCGTTCCGAACCGATCGGGCGAGAGCGCGAGCGGAAACATCGCGCTGACCGCGATGAAGAAAAGCAGGGGAATGCCCCAGTCGCTCGGGCGCCGGAACGCGAGCCTCAGATCGCGGCGAAAGATCAGCGAGACGGCATCAAACGGCATCGGCTAGAGCTCCACGAGCAGGCTGCCGGGCCGTTTCAGCACGTCGGCGAGATGGGTCGCGACGAGGGCCATGCCCTGCCCCGCGAGATGCTCGTCGATCCAGCCGAGCACGAGCTCGCGGCCGGCCGGATCGAGATTCGTCAGCGGCTCGTCGAGGAGCCAAAGGCTCGCGCCGGAGACCTTCAGCGCCGCGAGCGCGGTCCGGCGTTTTTGCCCCGCCGACAGATGCCGGACGCTGCGATCGGCGAAGGGCTCGAGCCCGAGCGTCGCCAGAGTTTTAGATATCGCATCAGATTTACTTCTCAATTGATTGATAAATTGAATATTTTCGTAAACCGTCAGATCCTTCTTGAGCCCCTCGAGATGACCCTGGTAGGCAATTTCACGACGCGCCTCGGGCTCGAGCCCGGCGACCGGTGTGCCGCCGACCAGGATCTCTCCGGCGCCGGGCGGCGCGAAACCGGCAACGGTGCGCAGCAGCGTCGTCTTGCCGCTACCGTTCGGGCCTGTGACGAGCGCGAGCTGGCCCGGCTCGAGACCGAAGCTCAGGTCCGAGACGAGCACGCGGCCGCCCCGCCTGAGCTCGACGCCTGTGAGAACGAGGCCGGATCGGGTCAACTGAGGCTCCGGGACGTCGGTTCGCGGATTTTGCCGCAGCCGTGCGGCAGGTAACGTCTGGAAGCCTCACAAATTCTCGATAAATCAATAAATAAGCACATAATCATCAACCGATATTTACATAACCCCGGCACTTGCATAGACTGGCCCGTGCCGAGACGACTCTTAGCTGACAACAACAAGCGACAGTAAACAGTGAATAATCGGCAGGCGGCAGTTGTGCTGCGCGACATCTCGCCGGCACGGATTTTCGCACGACCAACGGCGGAAGACCTATGGCTGGGACCGACTCGTGAGTCGGTCCTCAGTCTTCTTATCATGCCGGCGCAAACGCGCGTGCTGCTCGGTCCTCAGTCGAGCGGCCGGACCACTCTCCTTCGGCATCTCGAGCAGCGCATGTCGGACAGGGCGACGACACTGCGCGCGCCCGGACCGCAAACGCTGGGCAAGGGCGTGCTCGAGACGCTGCTCGACTCGGCCGGGCTTGCGGGCGGCGATCTCGGCATGTCCGAGCTGCGGCGCCTTCTCGGCGTCTACATCGACGAAAGCCTGGCAAAGGGCCGGCGTGTTGTGATCGAGGTCGACGACGCCGACCGCTACAGCGAAGCCGCCTGGAGGGAGATCGAGCGCCTGCTCGCCGCCGGCAGCGGCGCCCGGCGGCCCGAGCTCCTGCTCTCTCTCGTGCATCTCGACGAGCGCAGCTCGGTGGCCGCATCCTACGTGCGCGGCCTCGAAGCGCCCGCGCTCGCCGTGATCGACTGGCTCCAGCCGCGCGAGGTCTCGAGCTATTTGCGGTGGCGACTGGATCGATTCGGGCTCGCCGGCGTCAACTCGCCTTCCGCGACCCGGCTGATCGCTAAGTGCACGAAAGGCTGCTTCGGGGCCATCGACCACATCTGCCAGATGGCGCTGCTGCTCCTGCGCAAGGACAGCGGCGACCAGATCAGCGTCGCCATCGTCAGCCGCGCGATGCGGCGCTTGCGGGGCGAGCTCGAAGCCGAGGACGGCGTCCTTACGAAGCCGCCGGCCGCGAGGCTGATCATCTCCGAGGGCGGCAAGGTGATCAGGGAGGCGCAGCTCGGCTTTCGCACGCTGATCGGCCGCAGCCGCGTCAACGACATCTGCCTCGACAATGTTTACCTGAGCCGCCACCACGCGGTTCTCGTGCGGGCGCGGGGCGGCTATTACCTGACCGACCTCAACAGCGTCAACGGCGTCATCGTCAAGGGCGAGCGCGTCGAGGGCGCGCAGATCGAGAGCGGCGAGGTGTTCATGATCGGGCCGTTCCGACTCAAGCTCGAGATTCCGGAGGAGATCGCCGCGGTCGCGGCCGCCGATCCGGTGCCGCCGAGGCTGGCCGACACCGTGGTGATGCCGGCTCCAGAGCAGCCGGAGCCGGCACAACTCAAGATGATCAAGTAGACGGCATCTCGCGGCCTCAGAGCGTGCCGGGTAGCGTCCAGCCCGCGTACCAGAGATCCAACCCGTCCGGATTGACGGCGCCGGCGTAATCCGTCACGTCAAAAAAGGCCGGATCGGCCACGCTTTCGGCGTAGGTCGTGTTGATCGCTGCGATGTCGAGGTCTCCAACGGCCGAGGCCTCGGCAGCCTGGCTCGCGTAGTTCGCGTCGAGCTGCACGTCGGCGATCGGCGCCGGGATCAGGTTGACATCGCCGGACGTGTCGCAGTCGGCCACCGGATTCGTGAAGGCGAGATAAGTCAGTGGCGGCTGGGCGGCATTGACCGAGTTAATGCATGTGGTTGCGCCGGCGAAGCCAGAGTCATAGGTGAACACCGAGTGGTGCAGGAACCCGCCGGAAGACGCCTTGAAGACCAGCAGCGTCGATTGCGCGCCGTTGCCGATGAAGGTGCCATTGGCGATCGTGGGCTTCGAGTAGAAGTCGAGCGTGCCTTCGGTGTCCGCTTCGATCGCGTTGCCGTTCGTCGCGGCGCCCTGGATCGCGAGCACATACTGCAGATTACCCTGCCAGCCCTCGTCCCAGTCGACCGTGTCGTCGAGGTTGCTGGTCAGCACCAGGTACTTGCCGCTGACGGCGCCCCCGTAGAACTCGATACCGTCGTCGGCGTTGTCGTGGATCTGGATGTACTCGAGCGTCGTGCCGGAACCGACACCGACGAGCGAGATGCCGTTGATCTCGTTGCCGACGGCGAACTCGAACCCGCCTTCGGTCACGATCACGTAGCGCAGGGTGCCGCTGTCGTCATCGGCCGTGTAGCCGCCGGCGAAACCCGACTCGCCCTCGGAGTCGATGTTGCAGGCGACGGCGCCCTGGTTCGCCAGCAGGCATTCGTTATGCAGCCCATAGCCGTGAATGAGCAGGCCGCCCCATTCGCCGGCGCCCACGTAGTCGTCGTCGTCGGAGCTGAAGATGATCGGATCAGCGGCCGTGCCGATGGCCTGGATCTGCGAGCCGCGCGTGATGATCATGTTCGCGAAGCTGCCGGTCTGCCCCTTGATCTCGGTTCCGGCTTCGATCGTCAGAATAGCGTTGACGACGGGCTCGTTGTTCCCGAGCGTGCCTTCGATGACCGACATTTCCTCGTTACCGTTGCCGACCGTGACCGTGCCGTCCATATACCAGATCTTGTCGCTGGTAAGCGTTCGGCTCTGCATTATCGACGAGGGGAGCTGACAGACGTCGTTACCGCTGCTGTCGTGGGGCCGCGCGGAGGCCCAGGTCGGGCAGTTCGAGGTCGTGCCGCCGCCACCGCCGCCGCCGGTGGTGGTGCTCGTGATATTGATGACCGCCTCGTCGCCGTCCGTGCAGCCGTACAGCCCGCCCGCTGCAACCAGCAGCATCGATGCGAGCGACAATCCTTTCGTGTTCATTAACAAGCTCCTACCGTTTACTCAATCACTACCGCAGATAATTCGAAGATCCGACGACCGCGCGTTCATGCGTTCATCCGCAGGCGTCGGACTAGAAACTCCAATCGACACCGGCCTGGAACCGCTGGCCGGTCTTGTACCGCTGAAAGATGCGTCCGCCCTGCGTGTACTCGATCTCAGAGTCCAGCAGATTCTCGACCTTGACGCGGAAAATCAGCGCCTCGTTGATGTAGTACCTGTAATTGAAGTCGACATCGAGACGCGGCTGCTGGATGACATCGGGCTGGCCTGAGACGCCGACGTCGACGATGGTGTCGCCGCTCTGATTGAACAGAATGGTGAACTCCTGCCCGTTGCTGATGTCGTCATAACCCAGGATCACATTGATGCTGTAGTCCGGAGCGCCCTGAAGCGCGCGGGTCTCGCCTCCGATCAGCGTCACTTCCGAATCGATCGCACTAGTGTTGGCGGCCAGAAACAGGCTTTTCGTGAACGCAGCGTTCAGAGCAAAGTCCTTTCTGACGTCTATCTCGATACCCTTGATCTCCGCCGCATTCGCATTCTGGAAGGTTCGGGAGTTACCGGCCGTGCCCGATGCCGGCTGGACGACGCGCTCGATGGGGTCGTCGAGATCCTTGTAGAACAGCGCAACGCTGATCGACTCCCGGCTGGACCAGTACTTCTCCCAGCGCACGTCGTAATTGCTCACGTCCGACACCCTGAGATTGGGATTGCCGCGCACCCGAAAGTTGAATTCAGCGTCGTAGAACGTCGCGTTCGAGGTTTCCTTCAGGTCGGGCCGGGCGACGGTCCGCGAGGCCGAGAACCGGATCTGCTGATCGCCGGACCAATACCAGTTGAAGTTGAATGCGGGCAGCGTCGACGCCTCCTCGACCAACGAGCGCACGGGCGTCTGAGCGCCCTGCAGGCTGAACGTGTCCGTCGCCTGCTCGAAATCCTCGCGGCGGACACCGACGACGAACTGATACTTGCTGTTGAACAGCGCGTCGTAGGAGACATAGACGCTATTCAGCGTCATCTCGGCCTCATAGCTGTCGCTCGCGAGCGTCTTGTCGCTGAAGTCGAATCCCGTCGAAATATCGCCCGTGATCGTGCTGTCATTGATGACGTCGTTGAAGCTCAGGTTCGGGGCGTTATTGAAATCGGCGTCGAAGAATCCGCCGATAAATCCGTAACTGTTCGAGTCCGAATCGCGCTCGCGCGAGATCGCCTGAGCGCCGAATTGGAGCCGGGCCTCGACGTTGCTGCCCGGTAAGTAGTATTCGACGTCGGAGGAAAAATCGAGATTGTCGTCGACCAGGTCGTCGTAGCGACGGACCAGGTCCACTGATTGCAGGTCGTAGATGTCATCGTCACCGATCTGGATGAAGCGAACGTCGCGCCGGTCCGGTGCGTAGCGTGTCGCTTGGCTCACGGTGCCCTGCCAGTTCGCGGACCACTGATCCCTTGAGCCGAGAATGTGACTGCCCGTGAACTGCTGGGAAACGTATTGACGCTCCTCCCACTCGATCGACCAGTTGATCGCGGGATCCAGCTCGTCGCCGTCGATGCCGTCGGACCGCTGCCCCGACTGTGTCGTCGAGCGCGTCAGGATCGTATTGGATTTGTAGCTGCTGTGGTTCCGGTTGAAGCCCAGCACTACCAGCCCGTGAAGGTCGATATTGTTATCGTTCTCGGAGAACGTGTAATCGTCGAGTGTCTGCGAAGCGTTGGCGCCGCCGTAGCTGCGGCGTATCCCGTCTTCCTTTTCCTTCCATTCGTTCTTCAGGCTCGCGGCGACGAAATAGCCGAAGTCGGCCTCGAGGTCATCGAGCGCATGCAGATCACCGTAGCTGACGCTCATCGACAGGTCCGGCCTGGCGGTCGTCGTGCCGATGTCCATGCCATCGATGAGTGTCAGGCCTGCGATCCGGCCCAGCTCGCGCCGAACGGATTCATCGTATACGTCCGTGTCGGTATAGGCGCGTTGAGCATTCAGAGCCTCCGCGACTGCCCAGGCGACGACGGGCCGCTCACGCGAGCCATCGTCGATGCCGAAGAAGTCCCAGTCGCCGCTGATCGGATCGGTCCATGCGTCTTCGCCGGTGGCCCCATCGGTGTAACCGATCCCGAAGGAGAACTTGCCGTTAGCCTCGTTCGGGAAGGTGCGCGTCGTGATACGAATGTTTCCGCCGGTGCTCTCGCCCGAGATCGGCGCGATAAAGCTCTTGCCGACGTAGAGCCGGTCGATCATGCTGCTCGGGAAGAGATCGAGCGGCACGGTCCGCTTGGTTGGATCGGTGCTCGGCATCGACGCCCCGTTCAGGCTGGTCGAGATGTAGCGGTCGCCGAGACCTCGCACGAACACGAATTTGCCGTCCTGAACCGTCACCGCCGGCACACGCAGCACGGATGCCGCGATATCCGTGTCGCCGAAGCGCACGATCTGCTCGTTGTCGAGTGCATCGACGATTTCAACCGAGAAACGCTCAGTCGTCTGCTGCGTGCCCTCTATAAGGGCCGAGCCGACGACTACGACCTCCTCCATCGGCGCGGCGCCGGCCACGGCCTGCGCGCCGCCCAGCTCGAGGTCAGAAGCGAGAACGACGTTGGCAATGACACGAAAGTCCGAGAGTTCCTGGCTACCGAAACCGGAGCGGCTCGCGACGAGCCGGTAACGACCGCGCGGCGCCTCGATCGAAAACCGGCCGTTTGCATCGGTTTCGGCGGATCGCGTCAGGCCGTCGATCAGCTGTACCGTGGCGCCCGCGATCGGGGCCCCGTTCGCGGTAACCTGGCCCTGCACGGTACCCGTCGCCGCCTGCACGAGCTGCGCCGCCGTCTCCGTGACGTCGTAAGTCTCAACCGCGACGGCCGGAGCGCTCGTGTTTGTCAGATCGACCGTGACATCGGCGAGCTGGTTGCGGGTCGATGCAAAACGAAATGTGTGGACCGCGTTGCCGCCTTCCGTGATCTGGATGCTGTGCTGGCCGGCGCCGAGATCGAAGAAAGCCATCCCGCTGCTGCCGATCACCCGGGTCTCGCTACCGTCGAGGACGAGGCTGATGCGCTCGGCCGGCGCCCCGTCGCGAAGAACCTGGATGGAGAGCTCATCTTCGGCGGCGGCCGCGCCGCCAACGAGGGCCACGATAGCCGCGGCCAGGCCGTTGAACGGCATTTTCAGGGACACTGTCTTTTGCATCGACATCAATTCACTCTCTGGTTCCGGGGCGCGCGAAGAACACCGGCGCAGGTATTGGCGAAGGACAGACGGTAAGGCCCTCGTGTTGACGAAATATGAAGGCCAGGTTTCAGATTTATTACGCCCATTCAGGCTCGCGCCGCCGGCTCGTCCGCGCGCAGGCGGTAGCCGAAGCCGCGCACCGTTTGAATCATGTCCTCGCAGCGAAACGGCTCGAGCTGCTGGCGCAGGCGCCGAACATGCACGTCGACTGTGCGGTGACCGGCCCTGACGTTACTCGACCAGGCGCGGGCCAAGAGTTCGTTGCGGCTGAAAACGCGGCCCTGGTTCTCGAGCAGGAACGCGAGCAGCCGGAACTCAGTCGGCGCGAGCTCGAGGTTGTTCTCCCTGATCCAGACTCGATGCGAACGGCGATCGAGTGCGACCGGTCCGGCCGTCAGACGCTGATCTCGGGGAACGGCCTGAGGCCGCGACAGGCAGGCATTGAGCCGCACCAGCAGCTCGTCGCCGTTGAGAGGAACGCGGATGCAGTCGTCGGCGCCGTACTCGAGGGCGCGTACCGCCGCGCTGTAGTCGGCCTGGTCGGCCAGAACGATGACACGGACGTCCCTGCCGGCCGCGTTGCGCTTGAGCCAGAGCAGCGAGTCCGAGACCGGACGCAGTGCCTCCCAGGCGATCAGGGCCGCGTCAGGGCTGCCGAGATCGGTCAGGCTGAGCTCGCGCGTCTCGGCAAGCTTGAAGTTCTCGCCCGCCAGCAGCGTCCTGACGTCCTTCTGGACGCGAGTATCGGCATGCACGAGCAGTACGGATTTGGTCATCTGCCGGGCTCACGAACCATGCCCTGCAGTGGACCAAGGATTTATTGCAGATCCATTACCGACTTGTGATCGATACGTTACACCCGGCTCGAGGCCGCTACTTGCCGATTCTGGCAATCAGGGCCAGCGCGCTGATCGTCAGGCCGACGATGAAGACGAGCAGGAGGATCTTCTGAAGCGTGTCGCTGAACACATCCTCGGGAATGACCTCGAAAACGAGGAGGATTGCGAGGCCGGCGACGAGCACGACCGTGATGGAGACGGTCAATTTCGCGATTCCGGTCAGCCCGCTCCCCAACTTGTGCTCTTCCATCACATGCTCCCTGATCGGTGGTGCCCAGGGCCGGACCCCAAAATGCGCAAAACCGTTGGGTTTGCTGGGTTAAATCTGCCCGATACCCCCGCCGATACCCCCGTACGTTTGACGTACGCATTGTTTAGCAAAGCTAAGTAATGCCTGCCCTAAAAAATACTTAACAAACGATATGGTGTTGATCGCTTGGTGCTCCTACAGTCCCCCGAGAAGCTCGACAGGAGGTATGACACTCGGATAAAAAAAATGCCGCGCAATGGGTCGGAAGCCCGCGCGGCATTTGTGTATCGGAACGGACAGAGTCTAGCTCGAATCAGAGCACATTCCAACCCGTTCCCCGTCGTCGCAGTCATTCGGTCATGAGTACGTTCGAGGCGCGTCGGTTATCGAAACAGCTTCGCCTTGATGGTCCGCGCCGTCGGAGTTCCGGCACCAGAGGTATTCCCTCGTGACCCGCCCGGCGCCACCGAGCAGAGACAAGCTCGGCAGGACTGGCGAAGCCCAATGCCCGATGAAGGGATGCCGCTAACGGGCAAGGTGAGCGAACTGTACGCACCTGCGGACGTGAATATGTGCAGATGGGGCCCGACGTGAAGGCCGTAAAGCTTCCCTTGGTCTACCAGACCGCTAAGGGGAAGCTTTACCCACGTGAAGCCCACATCAAAGAATGTAAATGAAGTGCAAGACGTTTAGGACATCGACGGGGTTAGGGGTCCCCGTCGTACAGGAGAACCGACAGATGAGTAAGAGAGCAGAGTTTTCGACCAGAGGCAGTAGGACAGGCAATACCCGCAGGATGCGTATTTACTCCTTGCACGACGACCAGGTCGAGATCATCCAGGCCGCGTTAGACCATGCTCGCCGCGAATCGAACACGGAGTTCGACTCCGTCGCGTTGACCAACATCTGTTTACACTATCTGTCGTCTGCCCCGCGATTTGACGAACGCGATTAAGTATCTGATTCGATTGCAATTAATTGCATGGGCGGTAAAGGTTTAGGTCTATCAGAATGGCGTTTTTCGCACTGGCCAGGAGCGGGAAAGGTGTCAGGCTGGCACCTATCAGGGTGGCAGTATGTCACCGGTCCCACTATGGGACCTCAGACCGGGGACCAAGTGTTGTGGGAGCACTTGCCTACCGGCGATAACGTAATTGTCTACTGCTATCAGAACCCCCTTTTTCGAGTAACCGATCCTGACTCCTACCGGTCAAATCTGCCGGTAGGGTTGAGCTGCATTGCGTGCTGTTGAGTCCAGAGATTGGAGGGTCTAGAAATGTTGTATGGATTTTGCCTACGCAACCACTGCACGTCCGTCGTCTCGGCGATCCCGTCCGGATCGTGATCGTGATCGTGATCGCTGGGCGGACACTTACGAGCTGTGTGATCTACTCCGACTGTTTCGACATGCCGTGGGTCGAGACTACCGGCGGGCGCGAATCAATGAGGGACGACGACTCGGCTTGTTCAGTCGGGCTGGCGCCGCCGAGCTGCTGAGTACCTGGACACAACGCGAAGTAGGATATCCAACCGAACCGCTGCTAACGCTGCCCGAGGCCACAGACTGGCTCCGAGATGCTGGAGTAGCCACCTATGGCCCCGCGCACCTCAGTGCCTTAGTTCGGCTGGAGCCGCACCGAGCGCCGCTCCCTGTGAGGGTCACGCCTAATCGAATGGTCACGCTCGCGTCCGGCCGGCAGGTCGTACGGCGGGGTTTGCTGCGATTCGATGAAGATGCATTGATCGAGTTCGCAGCGAGGTTCGGACGATGACGATCAAAGCCCTGCGCTATGAGCCGTCGCCGAAAACCGGAAAGCCGACACGCGTGGAGCTTGTCGGCGAGTTCTCCGACCTTAAGTCTGCTCGCCAGTACTTGGCCTGCCAATGCCAGCGCCAGAACATTGTTCTTAAGGTTAGTCCGACGACGAAGGGGGGCAGCAGTGAGCCAGGGTAATGCGCAGATCCTGCCTCGGTTGCGCGTGCTTGAGCCGTGCTCGGCCTGGACATGCGAACACAGGCAACGTTGCAAGGCTAATAAGTTGGCTTGTCTGGCATTCCGAATTTTCGTCAATGAGGGCTCGGTGCGGAAGCCGTCGGAGCCGTCGGCGGAAATGTATGCAGAGATTTTCGCGCGGGATGCAGCGTGATCCAAGACCGAGTTTTACGAAAGGACTGAAACCATGACGAACAATTTCATCTTCACCGCCGAGATCGCGAAGACAAGTGAGGCTAGGCGGCAGGTCGCCGGCATCATCTATCGGGCGAACGCTATCGACTCGCAAAACGACTTCGTTAAGCCTGAGACGCTGGAGAAGATCGCACACGGGGCGCTCGCGGCCGGCGTCGTCATCGACATCGACCACGACGGCCGGGACTCCGGCGCTCGGTTGGTTGAGTCCTATATCCAGGATGACGCTTGGATCGGTACTGTGCAGCTAACGAGCGACTTGTGGCCCTTGGCTAAATCTGGCGAGCTTCGCGCCTTCAGCATCGGCGGCACGGGCGCGAAGGCCGAGACCGTCTTCAAAGGTCGCAGGGCTAACGAGATCACAGCCGCGACCGTCACGCACGTTAGTTTGGTCAAGCGCGGCGCAACCGGCGAAATGTTCATCATGAAGTCTGCCGACCAATTGGTGCAGCAGGTGCGGCAGCTAGCGGAAACTATCGCGCGGAACCAGCAGGTTATCGACGCGTTGAGCGGGGGCGATCCCGAGATCCGCAAGCAGGCAGAAAACGAGATCATCGCGAAGCGAAGCGAAGATATTCAACGGTTGGTCAGAAAATTATCTGTTCTGAACTCCCGCTTGGAAACTTTGTGGTATCAGCCCGAGGCAGGCGGGGACGGTGTTGCGCGTGAGCGCCGGCTACTCGACGAGATCCGGACCGTCGAAGATGAGTTGGAGTCACTGAGGCCCGTTCAAAAGTCAGTGATCGACGATCCGAGCCGGAGCGCATTCGCGTTTCGCGGCGGCAGTTCCGGCTACATAGACGCGGCCCCTGCGCAGTCTTGGTCCGAGATCCTGTTGGGCAAGCGACGCACGAACGCGATGCGCAAGAGCGAGGATGAAATAGACCTAGGACCGGACATCAAAATTTAAGGTTTTGGCGGCGGCGTTGGGGCGTCTCGGTGCCCCCAGTACCTCCTCGGCGTCCCGGCATGAACAACGCCGCCGCCAATTTATTGAGAGACGACATGGTTGATCGAAAGTACAGAGAGCGAATCGAACGCGAGCAGGACCGTGCCTCAGAGCGTGACCGTGCCGAGATCGCGCCCGATGCGTTCGATATGCCGGAGCGTGTCGGGGCCGAGCATGATGGTGACGGCCGATCCAAACATGGGGGTGCGCCCGGACACTTGCCTACGGGCCTTGTGGGGCGTCTGAGAGATCGACAGGCGCGGTTCTTCCCTCCTGGCTGGCGGGACAAGTGACGGAGCTGTCCGCAACTCAACGTCGGGTGTTAGACGAGATCGCGGGGGGCGCACCCCGCAAACTGGCAGCCAAGCGAGCCGGCATATCGCCCCGAACGATTGAGCAATGGCACCGCCGTTACGGCTGGTGGCGCGAAGCCGAAGACCAGGCCAAGAATGGGAAGCCCGCCACTGCGACCACGGACACGGAGCCCGTAAGCATTCGTGAGTTCATCACGTCGCCCGATTATCTGAATGCAGCGGGAGCCGTATACCCCGTGGTGCTCGATGAGTGCGAGCGCATCGTCGCGGGCAACCATAGGGAGGTGCTGCTGGTCGGCGGTATCGGTTCGGGTAAATCCACGTCGGCCGTGCTCTGCATGTGCTACCACATATACGTCCTAAGCTGCATGAGCGAGCCTCAGAGCAGCTATGGATTGTCGCCCGATCAGTCGTTGACGTTTGTGTTGCAGACGCGCACAGAGCGATCAGCAAAGCATACGGCGTACGCACTCATGAGGGCGATGATCGCGAGAAGTCCGTACTTTCAGCGGGCCTTTCCGTTCGATCCCAGATTGAAGTCCAGGATGGTATTCCCCAAGGGACTCGTGGTCGAACCCTTCAGCGGCGATCCGCTCGCGACACTCGGGCATACCGTCGTTTCCGGTCTGCTCGATGAGGCCAATTTTCTGGGCGTCACCGCGAAGTCTGTTAAGGCCATCGACGCGGAACCGTACGACGTTGCGGTCGAAGCCTATGACGCTCTAGTACAGCGCATGAAATCCAGGTTTCCTAGTGGCGGCTGGCGGTTGTTCGTGGCGAGTTCCCGGCGATATGAGGGTCAATTCTCCGACAGCATCGAGCGCCGCGCCGAGCACGACGACTCGATTTACGTGTACGACAAGCGGATATGGGACATCCGCCCCGCCGAGTTTGCGGACCGGCCCTGGTTCAAGGTGTTCGTCGGCGGGCGCGGTCAGACATCGCGAATCCTGCGCGACAACGAGCAGGCCGATGGTCGAGTCATCTCCGTGCCCGAGACGTTCCGGCCGGAGTTCGAGCGCAACCTACATCGGGCACTGCAGAACATAGCGGGCGTATCCTGCGCACCCATTGGTGCTTATTTCAACGATCCAGGCGCGATCAGGCGCGCCATGACGCATCGGAATGACAAGTTCCTGAGGGCTGCCGATGTCGATAATCCCGGCGCACTGTTGCGCCGACGATTCGAGGCCCCTTGGTCGGATGCGCCTCGCGTCGTTTCCATCGACCCCTCAGTGAAACGAGACCTCACTGGGATCGCTGCTGCCCACGTGGACCACTACGACGGGCAAGGCCGACCTCATATCGTTGTTGACCTCGTCGCCAGGATTCACCCACCGGTCGGGGGCGAGATCAGTCTGCGGGGCATCGAGCAGATACCAAGGGACCTAGTAAGCGGGGGTCTCCCCGTTCAGTACGTTTCCACCGATCAGTATCAGGCGACCATGATGCGCCAGAACTTGGCCGACGCGTTCACGACCTATCACGTTAGTGTCGATCAAACTCGACCGAACGCGCCGATGCTCGCTTGGGAGACGTTGAAAGAGGCAATCAATGAGTCGCGGGTGTCACTACCGGACGACGAGCAGCTGCTGGACGAGCTAGCGCACCTACAAGTTGACTGGGAGCGCCGCCGCGTGGATCACTTGCCTCGGAAGCGGAAGGACTCGGCCGACGCGGTCGCGGCTGCCGTTTACGTTCTCAGCAACCTGTCGCCCCGGGTGCTCGGGCATGACGTGGATCGCCCTCTCAGACAACTGCACTCCAGGGTAACCATCGTCGAGTCTGAAACCGGTTCGAATCTTTTCGGATTTCCCAGCCGGGATGACGGACCCTTCGGGCGCGGGGTCGAGACCATCGACGCATGGGGGCCGGGTTCGACTGACTCGGCTTGGGAGCGCCCATCATGGCCGTGAGCAACCTCCTGACCGACTCGGAGAAGCGAGAAACCCTGAGGGAGCTTGCCCGTGAGCTGGCCGGCGATGGGGGGGACCTCAGAGCTACCCTGACCCGCTTAATCTACGACCGCTGCCTGGAGCAGCTGACTGACCCTGATGAGGCAGTGGTCGAGACCTTGACCGAGCTGGGGAAGCACCTCGAAGACGACCGGGCCGCCGTGAGGGGCATCTAAGGTATGTCATTTGAATGGCCGGTCTAGAGAAAAGCTGCCGTTCGCGTGGTATCGTCTGACCGGCAAACTTCGACCCACTGCGGCCACAACAACATGCGACAGTATGGCTCTGCGCTTCTAGCGTTAGTTCTCGTCGGATGTGTTCCGGCCAATGTCCTCGCAATTTCGAATATGGAGTTGTCCGGTGGACGCTATTCGGTGACGGTGCCATTTCTGACAGAGCAGCGGGGCGTTTACAACGTATATATGCTGCACGAATCGAACATTGACCGATCACTCCAGATTCCAATCGGGGGCACCTACGAGCTTAGGAACGATGCGTCAGAAGACTTGCTCGGCGGTAGATTCCAAGTTCAACTTCCCGCTGCTGACGGGCGATCACTGATAACTGCCTTTAGCCTTACTCGTGACCGCGCAATCGAGGCTAGTACGCTTGTAATTGAGATAGACAGTGGAAATGAGGAGCTTCGACAAAGCTTCTCCCGCCTGGCTATCCAGCTAGAGAAGAAGGGGTACGTTATCTTCCTCGATTAGCGCTAGGTGTTACTCCCGAGCGTCTCGAAGTGGCCGGTCCTTGCCCTTTCCATCGGAGAGTCGGCCGTCGACTCTGACCCCGAAACGGGACACACGACCCGTACGACAGCCGGCTACGACATCGGTACGACAACCCCGGGTAACGTCGTAGGCGGAGCAGCCCGGCGGGCCTAGCGAATCGGGACACCCGGGGCCGGTCTGTTAGCGACAGAGACCCCATGTCGTGAGATTCCCACTTTCGACCCCGTACCTGCCTGTTTTCGTACAGTACACCCCACTTACTCGATACTGTACTTCGAACCCCGATGCATGGGACGGGACCGGCTCCGGGCCTAGGTTTCAGGCTTGGGGTCCTGATTGAGGACCCGCCGAACAGGCTACAGGCCCTGTAGGCATTGGATATCTGCCCGACTCAGGGGCCTAGATACCCCCACGCGTACCCCCAGACGGCCCGGAACCTCCTATTTCCAGCCCCTGCACCCCCAGCCAGTAGTCCGGGCGGCCCGGGGCGGGCCTGACCCACGTTTCCCACCTGCGCACCACTCGGGACCGGGCACGGGGCGGCCGGAGCAGCCCGCAGGGGCCCCTCGATACCGGGCGGGTATATCTCGGGCCAGTCAGGGGCCCGGGACCTAAGGGGCCCGCTCATCCTTTTCCTCATAGTGCTGTTCCCGGTCCTGTATGACCATCCTAATCTCGTAGTCCGCGACCGCCACCTCCAGAATCCGGCCCCTACGGCGCTCCCGTACCAGTACCTCATCCCCCACCGCGAACAGCCTATAGGCCGCCCGTGGCCCGGTATTTATGGTCGTGGCGTACTGCAACAAGTACTCCCTGCTCTCGGTCTCCAGTACTAGCCGATGGACATGCCCGTACTGAATCCCGGACCTTACTTCTGTCACTGTGGCCAGTTCGTAATCGTCGTCGGCCAGAACCGGACCAGCCAGCAGACACGCCAGCGCCGCCAGTGCGGTTAATTGGATCGTCGTTCGCATATCAGCTCCTCGATTAGCTCGGACCTCCCCCGGAGAATAGACCAATCGGCGACCGTGTCACGCCCCCTGCGCGTTGCCTCGCGCGTCCGGCTTGCGGGTTTGCAGTTTCATGCGTTTACCCCCGCATGGATCGGTACCAACGCTCCGGGGGAGACCCCCGAGACGACGGGGCTGCTTATCGGCGCCGGGTGTGGGCCGGGCCTCTCACGGGACCGTGCAGGCCGTCACAGCGCCGTGTAGCTCGCGCTGGTGCTCGATGCCGTGGTAGTCACGACTGATTGCATCAGTGGTGACGGAACACCGCCCGATGGTCCAGGCAGCCTGACCATGCACATTGCGTTGGGTCGGTCCACTTGCAAACAGTGGAATACTGCAGCGGCCCTGTCTTGTGCAATACCCGCAGCTGCCACTCCCACGACTGTGCCGGCGATTATCTTGAATCGCATGTCTGCCATACTTTCCTCCTCTCCGATACGAGCCGATTTTATCAAAGCCGCGCCAATGAGGATGAGCGCATGACCAAGGACATGAAGAATGCCAGCCGCATAATCGAAGCGAGTGGAAATAGCTTTCACGCAAAGGTATTGCGTTTCTTCGAGGCCGCTGGCTGGGCCGTTCAAATCAGCCCGTTTTACAGCGACAGCACATCGGGAAAGCCGCGAGAGATCGATTTACTTGCCGAGAAAGCCTTCCCTGTGATTACGGACATTTGGGGAAAGCGGATAGGCGCCTTAAGGCTGAGGCTGTACATCGAATGCAAGTTTATCAAGCAAGACACGGTGTTCTGGTTTCATAAGCAGGATGTCGCGGCAACGCTTGACCTGATTGAGCGTCGAACAGCGTTGCGCAGAACCAATTCCTTCATGAAGGACCACCACTACTTGCTTCCTGATGATGGTCGAGTCGCTAAACTCTTCTCGGGCCCGAAGACTAATGCTATCGAAGGCGAGCAATTCTACAGGGCACTTAGCCAAGTATTGAGCGCAACCGTCGTCCTGCGGCGCGCCAAGTCCATACTTCCGGACGCGGATACCCCGGCGGATAACCCGACAGTCCACTATCCCGTAATCGTGTGTAGCAGTTTTGATAGTTTCTATCGGACGGACATTGCAGAAAATGATGAGCCTCGTTCACTGGACGAGAATTTCCTGCTGGAAGTCAACTATGCATATCCGAATACTGCGGGAGCGAGCATTTCTGAATACTTTCTCTTGGATGTTTTGGATTTCGGCAAATTGGAAGAGTACCTGGAGGTACTCGACAAGGAGATTGCAGGCATGGCAGTGATGTTGTCTGAGAACTGAGGCTCGTGAGCAGAAAGCCCGGCGCAAGGCCGGGCTCCTGTCTATGAGGCAGTGGCTACCTCAGTCGTTCGCCGGTAAATGTTCCGCCACTCGCTTTAAGCGGATTCTGTGTGCCGGATCGGAGTGACGTTGCTCTCGGGATCGCGCAGCTGGTCCAGGTAGTCAGCCCATGCGGACATCATCTTGCGGCGCTGAGGTAGCAGGTTGCTCCGGTTGTAGATGCCAGCAACGCCCCCCCGGACGTGCGCTAGCTGGGCCTCGATTACTTCGGGTGCGTGCCCGAGTTCGTGCAGCAACGTCGATGCCGTCGTGCGGAACCCGTGGGACACGTGCAGGTCGCCCCCGATCCCCATGCTACGCAATGCGACGTTCATTGTGTTTTCTGAAATCGCTCGGCCGGATTTCAAGCCAGGGAACACGAAACTATCCGGCCCATCGTTCGTGGTCTTCGCAAGCTCGCGCAGGATCGCAACCGCTTGCGCCGACAACGGGACAATGTGATCGCCGGCTCGCATCTTCATGCGCTCGGCCGGGACGACCCACTGCGGCTTATCCCCGTCTAGAGTGAATTCGGCCCATCGTGCCTGCCTCAATTCGCCGGGCCTCACGAACACCAGCGCCATGAGTTGCAGGGCAGCCCGGATGACTGCCCCCGTCCCCGTCTTGGACCGCGATGCCAACCCTCGATATTCATCGATCAACCGCAACAGGGCACCGACGCCTGCGGGATCGACGATCGCCGCGTGGCTTGTGGTCTCGACTGGCTTGAGTGCGCCCCTCAGGTCCCGGGTCGGGTCGGACGTAACCGTGCCGCAGGAAAACGCGAACCGGAAAACACGGCTCATTAGGCCCAGCACCCTATGGGCGGTTTCGTGCCTGCCCCGGGCCTCGATCTTGCGGATCACGGCCAGGATTTCCGGCGCCTTAATTTCCGCTATCGGCTTCCCGGCTAGGGTCGTCCCGAGCACGTGGGCGTCGAGCCGGCCCCTATCGCGTTCGACTGTCGCAGCCGACGGACTCCCCCGCCCGCCTGGACAACCTAACGCCAGCCATTCCTTGGTCACGGCCTCGAACGTCTCGGCGGCCTGCTGGGCCTCGGCCTGTTCGGCGGACTTCCCGTGCTCGGCGGGGTCCTTGCCAGCATCCAACAGCTCGCGGGCCTCGGCTGCCTTAGCCCGGGCCTGTTTGATTGACTCGGCCTGCAAGACGGCGAGCTTGGGGTATGCGCCGAGACTCAGGAGTCGTTCCTTGCCGCCGAACCGGTATTTCAGCCTAAAGAGTTTTGAGCCCGTCGGCATGACCGCGACGTGCAGGCCCGTGCCGTTGCCGTCGAAAATCTTGAAGACCTTTTTGCGGGGTTTATAGCCGTTGATTTCAGACTTGGTCAGCACGTTCCGCTCCTCAGTGATACCCCCAGCGCGGGGGTTTCGATACCCCCAAGAATACCCCCCGATACCCCCGAAAGCGAGATTTTAGGCGTATTTGGGGGCGAGCACGTGGCCCCGGATATTTGACAAACGATGTGAGATCAAGGGGTTACGGCTAGTGGTGGCGCGGCCTAGAAATTCGATGGTGCCCAGGGCCGGATTCGAACCGGCACGGAGATTGCTCTCCAGCGGATTTTAAGTCCGCTGCGTCTACCTGTTCCGCCACCCGGGCACAGAGACGACCTTTCGGATCATAGCGTGTCGACCGTCCGGGAACCCAGACGGAACTCCCGTTCGCTCGCGGCGCCATTCAGAGCCTGACCCATCGTCCGTTGCGCTTCGAGGAGGCGATGCAGGCTTCGACGAAGGCGACGCCGCGCACGCCGTCGGCCACGGTCGGATAAAGGACTTCGGTACCGGGATTGCGGCC
This sequence comes from Gammaproteobacteria bacterium, assembly GCA_035513215.1. Taxonomy (GTDB): domain Bacteria; phylum Pseudomonadota; class Gammaproteobacteria; order Steroidobacterales; family Rariloculaceae; genus DATCZB01. The sequence goes on from DATKCK010000061.1 coordinate 56,893, forward strand.
GCTGCGCGCAGCGACGATCGCGTCGGCCGCTTCCTTATAGATGTTGGCGAAGCCTTCGAGATAGCCTTCCGGATGCCCCGCCGGCGTGCGCGTCACCCGGCCCGCCGCTTTGCCTGCGCCCGCGCCGCCGCGCGTGATGCGCCGCGGCGCCTGGCCGAGCGGGCTGAATCTCAGATAGTTCGGATCCTCCTGCGCCCACTCGAGCCCGCCGCGCGTGCCGTAGATCCGAAGTTTCAGCCCGTTCTCGTGGCCCGGCGCGACCTGGCTGCACCAGAGCGTGCCCTTCGCGCCGCCTCCAAAGCGCAACATCACGTGCGCGTTGTCGTCGAGCCGGCGCCCTTCGACGAAGGTATGCACGTCGGCGGCGAGCTCGGCCACCTCGAGCCCCGAGACGAACTCGGCGAGGTTGTGCGCATGGGTGCCGATGTCGCCGGTCGCGCCGCCGGCGCCTGATTGCGCCGGATCCGTGCGCCAAGCGGCCTGCTTCTGTCCTGTCTGCTCGATCGGCTCGGCGAGCCAGTCCTGCACGTATTCGACCTGCACGAGGCGAATCTCGCCGAGCTCGCCGGCGCGGACCATCTCCCGGGCCTGGCGCACCATCGGATACCCGGTGTAGTTGTGCGTTAGCACGAAAAGCGCGTCGCTCCTCTCGACGAGAGCCGCTAGCTTCTTTGCGTCCTTCAGCGTCGCCGTCAACGGCTTGTCGCAAATGACGTGGATACCGCGCTTCAGGAACTCGCGCGCCACGGGGTAATGCATGTGGTTCGGCGTCACGATGGCGACCGCTTCGATTCCGGCCTTGAGCCTCGCCTCGCGCATCGCCATCTGTCGGTAATCGACGTAGGTTCGGCTCGGATCGAGCCCGAGCTCGGCACCCGATTCCAGGGAGCGTTCGGGTGTTGATGACAGCGCGCCTGCAACGAGCGCGTATCGATCGTCGAGTCTCGCTGCGATTCGGTGAACGGCGCCGATGAACGCACCGGTGCCGCCGCCGACCATGCCGAGCCGGATCTTCACAGCCCCAGGATGCGCCGATTCCCCGCATCGTCCGTGACGGCGCCGGCGAAATCGTCGAAGGCCCTTTCGGTCACGCGAATGATGTGCTCGCGGACGAAGGCCGCGCCCTCACGCGCGCCGTCCTCGGCATGCTTGAGGCAGCATTCCCATTCGACGACGGCCCAGCCGTCGAAATCGTACGACGCGAGCTTCGAGAAGATCGCGCCGAAGTCGACGTCACCGTCGCCCGTCGAGCGGAACCGCCCTGCCCTGTCGACCCAGCCCTGGTAGCCGCCGTAAACGCCCTGGCGGCCCGTCGGATTGAACTCGGCATCCTTGACGTGAAACATGCGGATGCGGTCGTGGTAGATATCGATGTGCTCGAGGTAATCGAGACACTGAAGGATGTAGTGCGACGGGTCGTAGAGCATGCAGGCACGCGCGTGCTTCCCGGTGCGCTCGTGGAACATCTCGTAGCTGATCCCGTCGTGCAGATCCTCGCCGGGATGAATCTCGTAGCAGACGTCGACGCCGCAGTCCTCGGCGTGATCGAGAATCGGCCGCCAGCGTTTGGCGAGCTCGTCGAACGCGGTCTCGACGAGCCCCGCCGGGCGCTGCGGCCAGGGATAGAGATAGGGCCAGGCCAGTGCGCCGGAGAACGTCGCCATCGCATTCAGGCCGAGCTTTCGCGATGCCGTCAGGCACTTCGTGACCTGATCCACGGCCCAGGCTTGACGCGCCTTCGGATTGCCACGCACCGCGGGCGCCGCGAAGCCGTCGAAGGGCTCGTCGTAAGCCGGATGCACGGCGACGAGCTGACCCTGAAGATGCGTCGAGAGCTCGGTGATCGCGATGCCGTTGCCTTCGGCGATGCCTTTGATCTCGTCGCAATAGCCTTGCGAGCCAGCCGCCTTTTCGAGATCGAAGAGCCGGCCGTCCCAGCTCGGAATCTGCACGCCGACGTAGCCGCAGTCGGCGGCCCACTTCGTGATCGCGTCCCAGTCGTTGAACGGCGCATCGTCGCCGGCGAATTGCGCGAGAAACAGCGCGGGCCCCTGTATCGTTTTCATTCCGATGTCTCCGTCGGACGATTAGTCTGAAACCAGCTGTTGCGGCAGCGCGAACGCGTAGACGGCGTTGCCGGCACCGATGACGACGTACTGTCTGCCGTCGAGCTCGTAAGTGATTGGCGAGTTGCCGACGCGGCCGACGTTCGAGTGCCAGAGCGTCGCGCCATCGCTCGTCCGAAGCGCCATCGCGCTCGAAGCCGAGTCGCCGGTGAACGTGACGCCCGTTGCCGTCGTCAGCACGCCGGCAGCCCCGGCACCGCCGTGCAGATCCTTCTCCCAGCGGATCTCGCCGGTTCGATAATCGATCGCGCGCAGGAAGCCCCGGCTCAGCACGCCGGGACTCGCGCCGGCCCAGCCGTAATCCCCATGTTCGGGCTTGAAGAAATAGAGCCCGTACGCATCGGCCGCGCTGACGATCAGAAGGCCCGTCTCGGGATCGAAGCTCGGCGAGCGGTAATTCGTGCCGCCGCCTTCGTCGGGCGAGACGAGCCGGCCGTCGCGGGACGGTTCCTTGTCGGGATCGGGGATCGGCCGGCCGTCGCTATCGATTCGCTCGGCCCAGTTGACCCGGGCGAACGGCCGTGTCAGCAGGTTCTCCCCGGTCGCGCGATCGAGCACGGTGTAATAGCCGTTGCGCGAAGCCTGCAGGAGCAGCTTGCGCGGCTCGCCGTCGAGCTCGGCGTCGACGAGCACCGGCACCTCGGCGGCATCCCAGTCGTGCGTGTCGTGCGGCATGATCTGGAAACCCCAGACGAGCTCGCCGGTGTCGGGATTAAGCGCCACGATGCTGCCCGTCCATTTGTTGTCGCCGGGCCGCACCTGGCCGTTCAGCACCGGCGTCGGATTCCCCGTGCCGATAAAGACCAGATCGAGCTCGGGGTCATAGGTGCCGGTCATCCACATCTGGCCGCCCGTCGCGCCGCCGGAGATCGAGTCCGGCGTGCCGGGCGGCGGCGTGCTGTAGAACGTCCATTGCAGCTCACCCGTCCCGGTATCGAAAGACTTCAGCACGCCCGGCAGGTTGTCGAAGTCGCCCGAGACGCCGACGATCAAGTGATCGCCGACGACGAGCGGCGCGTTCGTCGACCAGTAGCCGCGATCGGAATCGGCGATCTCGACCTCCCACTCGACGCTGCCGTCGATCGCGTTCAGCGACAGGAGATGCGCGTCGCGCGTCGTCAGATAGACCGAATTGCCGGCAATCGCGACGCCGCGATGGCCGATGCGAAAACCTGCGTTGTCGCGATACTGGTAGCGCCAGATCTGCCGGCCGCTGCGCGCATCGAGCGCCCAGAGATGGTCGACGGCCGTCACGTAGATGACGCCGTCGTGCACGATCGGTGTCGCCTTGATCGTCTGTGCCGGATTGCTGTTAAAGACCCAGGCGAGCGTCAGCATGTGCACGTTGCCGGGCGTGATATCGGTCAGCGTGCTGTGCCTGCGTCCCGAATAATCGCCGTGATAGGTCGGCCAGGAATCGGTCGGTGTCAGCGCGAAATCGGCGGGATCGACGCCGTCCTGCGCCCAGGCGCCGCTCGCGAGGCCGAGGGCGAGCAGCAGCAGAGAGACGCGCAGGAAAACCGGTTGTGGCTCGATCATCTTCCGCTCCTAACGCAGCGTGTGCAGGTAGGTCAGCACATCGTGCATGTCTTCGTCGGTGTATTGCCCTAGCAGGTCGAAATGCACTTGTAGCGGATCGTCGATCTCGAACCTGACGTTACGAGTCGCAAACGAACGATAGCGGCCGTCGGGCTCGGTCAACGCGATCGTGAACTCGTCGCGATAGGCGAGCAGGCCCGCGAAACGCTCGCCGTCCGCGGTCGTTAGCGTGATGCGCGGCGTGCCGCGCAGCGATTGCCCCTGGCCCAGGCGCGGGTTCAGCATGCGGCGCATCAGGTCGAGGCCGTCGATCCGCGAGGCGATGCCGTCGAGATCGCCGTCGGCCGAATGGCATGTGGCGCAATGGGTCTCGAAATAGCGCCGCCCTGCCGCGATGTCTCCGGACTGCACGTCGTCGGCCGTGACGGCGCGGCGTCCGCCTTCGAGCGACCCGGCGCGCATCTTCCGATCGTGAATGAAAGCAACGATGGCCTCGAGTTCGTCCTCCGGGATCGCCGGAAACGCCGGCATCGGCACGCCCGCATCGAGCCGGCCGGCGCGAATGACCGGAATGATCTCGTCGCCGCGAAAGTCGCGCGCAACGAGCGCCGAGCGCGTCAGATCGGGGCCTCCCGACCCGCCGGCGGCATCGAGGCCGTGGCAGAAGCCGCACTGCGCCGTGTAGGGCCGCTCGCCGGCCGCAACGAGTGCGGGGGCGTAGGACTGCTCTGTCTCGGTCTCGGGGATCGCGGCCGCCGCGGGGCTGTCGGTGCGCCGGGCGGGTGGTTGAGCCAGCGCCAGCACCGTCGCGGCGAGCGCCAGGGCCGCGGCGGCCACAGCCCGGATCGTCAATGGATTCCCCACAGTCGTTCTTTATTCTCGATTGGAGGCTAGGACCGGAATCGAACCGGTGTACACGGCTTTGCAGGCCGCTGCATCACCACTCTGCCACCTAGCCACAGAAGACGACGCCGCGCCTCAGCATCGCCCCGGGAATTTACCACACGGGTCCTCAAGTCGTTGCGTAGCCCATGAGCTGGTAGCCGATCAGCATGAAGCCGGCGCACATGATGACGAGGTTTGTCGCGGTCGCGAAACGGAAGAACTGCCCGCTCGCGCGCATCAGATTCAGGGCGAGCAGGATAAATCCGAGCGCGAGGAACTGGCCGAGCTCGACACCGACGTTGAACGAGATCATGTTCGTCACGAGGCCGTCCTCGGAGATGTCGAGGTCCTGCAGCTTGGTCGCGAGACCGAAGCCGTGAAAGAGCCCGAAGACGAAGACGGCGATTCGCGTATCGGGATTGACGCCGAGGCGCTGGAAGCCGCCGAGGTTCTCGAAGGCTTTGTAGGCCACGGACAGGCCGATCACCGCGTCGACGAGGTAGGCGTTGACGTGGAGGCCGCCCAGCACGCCGATCAGCAGCGTCGCGCTGTGGCCGACGGCGAAGAGCGTTACGTAGAGCGCCACGTCCTTGAGCCGATACAGGAAGAACATGACGCCGGCAAGGAACAGCAGGTGATCGTACCCGGTGACCATGTGCTTGGCGCCCAGATAGATGTAAGGTCCGATCAGCGGCCCGGCGTTCCTGAGCATGAACGCCGCGTCGTCACCCGCGACGCCGTGGCCGTACGCCGCGGCGGCGAGCAGAATGCCGAGCGGGATTATCGCGGCGCCGAGCGCCCGTTTCGCACGTAATCTCAAGTCGCTATCGCTCCCCCGGCCGGGCGTGAGACCCTTCGCGCGGCATTGTAGCCCATCGCCATCTTGACGTTCCGGGGCTCAGACGATAGCTTGAGCGCCCCAGGGAGATAATCAGAATGAGAATGGACCGCATAAAGCTGGGGATCGCGCTGATCGCTATTGGACCCGCGGCAGCGCTGGCACAGAACGAAGCTGCCGTCACGGAGTATGAGACGCTGCTCCGGGAGGCGCGCGGCCTCGAGGCGAGAAACGCCCTGGTCCGGCGGCAGATCGAGATGCAGGCGCAGAATCTCGCCGAGTTGCAGGCTTCGATCCAGGCGGTCCCCAGTCTCGAGAATCTGCTCCCGCCGCTGCTGATCAACATGGTCGACGGTCTCGATCAGTTCGTCGATCTCGATCTGCCCTTCCTCGAGGAAGAGCGGGATGAGCGGATCGCGAACCTCTACAACGTCATTGAGAGCGAGATCTCGGACGCGCAAAAGCTCAGGCGCGTCCTCGAGGCGTGGGCGATCGAGGTCGAGTACGGTGCCGCGTTCCATACCGAGCAGCGTTTGGTCTCGATGCCCGACGGCACCGAGCGCAACGCCGACATCGTCATCCTCGGCCGGATCGGGCTCATGTTCCAGACCGCCGACGACGACGCGATCACCGGGGCCTGGGACCATGCAAACGGGCAATGGGTCCTTCTCGGCAGCGAGCACAGGAACCCGGTTCGGACTGCCATCCGCATGGCCCGCAATCAGGTCGCGCCCAATCTGACGTTGCTGCCGGTGCCGGCACCGACGACAGAGTAAGCGCCGGCCCGCTTCTCCTCAGTCTCGAAGGATCACGTTCCAGCGGCCACAAGGCCGAGCATGCGCCTTGCCGTGTCGGGCGTGGCCACCGGCCGCCCGTAGTCGCCGCAAAGAGCCGCCACGCGCACGACGAGCTCGGCATTCGACGCGGCGAGCCGCGACTTGTCCCAGCGGATGTTGTCCTCGAGACCCGTGCGGCAATGACCGCCCATCTCGAGGCACCAGCGATTAACCTCGAGCTGATGGCGCCCGATCCCGGCGGCGACCCAGGTCGCCGCGGGCATCAAGCGGCGAAGCTCGGCCACGCCGAACTCGAGGATTTCGCGCCGTGCCGGCAGCGCGTTCCTGACGCCGAGAATGAACTGCACGTGCAGCGGCGCGCGGAGCAGTCCGGCCTCTGCATAGTCGATGGCGTTGTAGAGCATGGCGAGATCGAAGACCTCGATTTCGGGCTTGATCCCGTGCTCGGCCATCGAGCGCGCGAGGCTCTCGATCAGCTCGGGCGAGTTCTCGTAGACGCGGGTCGGAAAATTGCACGATCCGGTCGCGAGCGACGCCATATCGGGCCCGAGCGGCAGCATGCCGCCGCGCTCGGCGCCGACGCCGGAGCGGCCGCCGGTCGAGAACTGCACGATGATGTCGGGACAGCGTTCTCGAATCGCCGCGAGAAATTCTGCGAATCGCGCGGGGTCCGACGTCGGCGTCTGATTGTCCTTGCGCACGTGAACGTGAACGACGGACGCGCCGGCGGCATGCGCCTCGGCCGTCGCCTCGACCTGCTCGGCGATCGTCGTCGGCACGGCGGGATTGTGCTCCTTGCGCGCAACCGATCCCGTGATCGCGACGGTGATGATGCAGGGATCCGACATCCGCGGCTATTCCTCGTACCAGCGCCCGTCGTCCAGCCGGCGCATCCAGAGATAGCCCCACCAGTAATAGACGCCCGCGCTCTCGCGTGAAGGCGCGGTGCAGTTGACCTTGGTTCGGCCGGGACCGAGCGCGCGCTCGGGACGCACGCTGAGCTCGCGCATGCCGTCGTCGCGCCACTCGAGGACGGCCCGGCCCTGACCGCCGACATAGCAGGCGAGCTCGGCGACGCGAACGTCGTCGTCGGGATCGAGCGCGAGCGTCAGGGTCGGCCGGCTGTCGGCCGGATCGACGACATGCTGCTCGGTCCCGCTGACTCGGACGGGCAGCGGCAGCGAGCGCGCGCGTAGCGCAAAGTCGCCGATCGGCAGGCCCGTCGCCACCGGATAGCGCGGCAACGCCAGGAAGTCCGAGTCGGGCCCGACGGCGCCCGAGTGCTGGCCGAGGCCGTAAAGTCCGGCGTCATCGACGATGGCCTTGATCTCGGCCGAGTATTCGCCATAGGGATAGGCGAAAGCCGGAATCAGGTAATCGCCGACCTCCGCTTCGAGCCGGTCGGCAGCGGACTCGATTTCGGCCGTAACGCGGCGGCGCCACTCGCCCGTTGTTTCCCCGGGTAGGCTGCGAACGAGATGCGCATGCGTGACGGAGTGGTTGCCGATGGCGCCGCCACGCTCGCCGAGCGTTCTGAGATCGGACCAGCTCAGGTAGCCGCCGTAGCCCTCGTCGATCGCCTCGGTGTTGACGAACACGGTGAATGGCCAGCCGCGCGACTCGAGCAGCGGCAGGGCTTCGGTCAGCACGGACCGGTAGCCGTCGTCGAAGGTGATGGCCACGCTGCGCGCAGAGACCTCGCGGCCGCCGGCCAGCGCGTCGAGAAGATCGATGAGCGGCAGAACCGTGAATCCCTCGCGCTCGAGGAAGCTCATCTGCTCGGCGAAGACTTCGGGCGTAACGCTCGTCGCCGCCGGCGTGCCCGCGTCGACATGGTGGTACATGAAGACGACGCCGCCGCTTTCGGCCCTCGATTCGCAGCCCGCGAGCAGCAGCACGCCGATCAATGCGGTTGGAATTCGCCCTCGCATCGCTACTCGAGATCGTTGTCCCGGATCATCGAAGCGATCTCGGCGACGTATTCGGGCCCGCGCTCCGAATAATTGCCGAGCCCGTTGACGAGCGAGAGACCCGTGATCGGCTCGCCGGCCATGAGCCTGCGCTGGCGCAGCTCGCGAAAGCTCCGGTAGCTCTCGTGGGTGTTGAGATTCAGAATGTAGCTCTCGACCGACGCCGCGGGCGAGGAGAAACGGGCAAGCCCGAACCGGGCGCCCTGCCGCCCCTGCGGCGCCATACCGCAATTGGCGCGGTAGCAGCGCTGACCGAAGTAGTTGTTGCCCTCGAGCGCGAAGCGCGACGTGCCCCAGCCCGACTCGACGGCCGCCTGCGCGAGCACGATCGACTCCGGAACGATGCCGGCGCGGCGCTCGAGCAGCACCAGCGCTTCACCGAGCGTCAGCTCGGCCGTACCGACGTCCAGCCGCTCCGCAAGGCGCCCGAGCCAGCGGCGATCGACCCATCCGATCGGCTCGCCCCGCTCGTAGGCGACCTTGAGGTCTTGCACGCGCCGGCGATCGGCTGCAAGACCGAAGTTGATCTCCGAGATTATCGGGCTCAGATACGCGAAGAACTCCCGTTTCTTTGTCTCGACCGGCATGGTCGCGAAGTCGGGCGGTGGTGGATGGCGGCGGTCGCCGTCGACGAGCAGGAATCCGCCGAGGCAAAGGACACAGACTGCGAGCAGACCGATCTCGGGCGGCGTCAGGCGCGTCGCGGAAGCTTGCGGTTGTTCGATCCTGCTGCTCGACATGACGAAGCTCGCGCGGGCCCAAGCGCCCGCGACTGAAGCTTATCAGAACGCTCTGTTACGAGAAGTATTCGAGAAAAAATCGATTAGAGACTGAAATTATTGAGTATTTCTCTTCACACAATGACGAGCGGAAGTGCGCGCCAGGACAGATACAGCACGAAGCCGGCGACGAGCAGCATTGCGACGAACGCAAGCCCGTAAGCCGCCTGGCGCAGTCGCTTTCGGAGCCGAAGCGCCAGACCGTCACCGGCCGCGATCGCCGGCGGCAGCTGCGGCAAGGTATAGGCCATAGCGAGCGCGAGCGCTGCCCAGAGCACCAGCGTCAGAGGCAGCAAAGCGCTCGTGCTCGCCCGCTCCGGCTCGAGAATCACGAGCCCGAGCCAGACCAGAGCGGCGGCACCCGCGATCAGCAATAGACCCCGCAAACGGTAGAGCGCGGCGGCAACCGTCGCCACGACCCTGAGAGTGACGGGAACTGAGGGTTCCATTACCATTCCAAGCGAGAATGACATCAATAAATCGAGGGGGCTAGCATGAGCAGATCGAGGGGCATCGTGACGGGATTGGTGGGGATCGCGGTCATGACGCTTCCGCTGATCGGTTCGGCGCAGGAACGGCCCGAGCGCATCAACGGTCATCCGAATCTGAACGGCATCTGGCAAGCCATGGGCACGGCCCATTGGAATCTCGAGGCCCATTCGGCCGAGGCGCTTGATGAGTTCTGGCGGCTCGGCTCGCTGGCGGCGATCCCGGCCGGCAGGAGCGTCGTCGGCGGCGGGACGATTCCCTACCTGCCCGAGGCGCTGGCCCAGCGCGACGCAAATCGCGCCGGCTGGCCCAAATCCGATCCGGAGGCCGCGTGCTATCTGCCCGGGATTCCGCGCGCGACCTACATGCCCTACCCGTTCGAGATCATCCAGGGCGATGACGACATCTTCATGGTCTACGCCTATGCGAGCGCCAATCGGACGATTCATATCGTCAACCCGCGGACCTACGAGGAGGTTCCCGTCGATACCTGGATGGGTTGGTCGAACGGCCGCTGGGAAGGCGACACGCTCGTCGTCGAGACGATCGCCCAGGACGAGCGCACCTGGCTCGACCGGGCCGGCAACCATCACAGCTACATGATGACGGTCACCGAGCGCTTCACGCCGATGACGGACTACCACATTCAATACGAGGCGACGATCGACGACCCTCTGGTTTATTCCGAGCCGTGGACGATCCGCATGCCGCTTTACCGCGACGTGGCCGAGAGTGCGGAGCTGCTCGATTTCAAATGCGTCGAGTTTTCCGAGAATCTGCTCTACGGCGAGTACCTGCTGAACCCGCCGGACTAGACGAAACTTGAGCAGGACCGCCGCGGCGACATGTTAGAATCAGACTAGCGAAGACATTCGACCCGAGGAGATCAGACAGATGCGTATCCGGACTCTCTCACTGATTGCCGGGGCCGCGATGACCGCGGCCGTCGCTTTGCCCGCTGTGGCTCACCATTCGTTTGCGGCGGAGTTCGATATCAACCGCCCGATCCGCCTCGAAGGCGTCGTATCCCGGATGGAATTCAGCAATCCTCATTCCTGGCTCCATATCACCGTCACCACCAACGACGGCGATGTTCAGGAGTGGAAGGTCGAAGGCGGCGCGCCGAATGCGCTGATCCGGCGCGGGTGGAATCGCAGTTCCATCATGGCCGGCACGCGAGTCTGCGTCGAAGGCTTCCAGGCCAGGGACGGCTCCTTCCGCGCCAACGGACGCGAGGTCCTGCTCGATGACGGCTCGAATCTCTTCATGGGATCCACCGGCATCGGCGCCCCGCCCGTCGCGGAAGCGGAGGGAGGCACAGGCTCGGGCACCTGCGAGGCTGCCGGCGCCCAATAGATCGCGGCGTCAGACCCCGAGGGTCAGAGCCCTGGGGTCAGACCCCTTTCTGCCGAAAGGGGTCTGACCCAGACTGTGACCCCAGACTGAAACGCAAAGGACTGCAGCGGTAGTTCGACGTGAAGATCGAACCCAAGGAGTTAGCCGATATGCCACTCGTCAACATCAAGCCCGTTCTCGCCGAGGCCAAAGCCAAAGGCTATGCCGTCGCGGCGTTCAACCCGGTCGACTATGCCTCGATGAAGGCCATGGTGGCCGCGGCCGAGGAAGTCAATGCGCCGGTCATCATTCAGACCTCGGCCAAGACGATCAATTACTACAGCCACGAGGCCCTTTACGGCTGGATGAAGGAGATCGCGGGCGACTCGCCGGTTCCGGTCGTGCTGCACCTCGACCATGGCAAGGACCTCGACATGATCAAGAAGTGCATCGACATGGGCTGGACCTCGGTCATGATCGACGGCTCGCACCTGCCGTTCGACCAGAATCTCGTCGAGACGCGCAAGGTCAACGACTGGGCCAACGCCGCCGGCATCGGCATCGAGGCCGAGATCGGCCAGATCCTCGGCGTCGAGGACGACATGGTCGTCTCCGAGCAGGAGTCGATCTTCACCGACCCGAACGAAGCCGAGAAATTCTGCGCCGAGCTCGACCTGTCGGCCTTTGCTGCGGCGATCGGCACGGCCCACGGCTATTACAAGGGCGAGCCGAAAGTCCGCTTCGAGCTGATCGAGGAAATCAACAAGCGCACCCAGGTGCCGATGGCCCTGCACGGCGGCACGGGCCTCTCTGACGAGGTCATCCAGCGGTGCATCAAGCTCGGTTGCGCCAAGATCAACATCTCGACCAATCTGAAGCACGTCTTCGTCGACAGCTTCGTCGAGTATCATCAGAAGAACCCCAGGGACTACGAGCCCCTGCGCGTTCTCGGCGCGCAATTCGAGGCGCTGAAGACGCTGTTCAAGGAAAAGATCACCCAGTTCGGTGGCGCCGGGCGAGGTGGCGAGGTTTTGTCGAAAGTCGCCTGATTAGATGCAAGCTCTGATTTTTGACTGTGACGGTGTCCTCGTCGACACCGAGCGGGACGGTCACCGCGTTGCATTCAACCAGGCATTCGAGAAAGCCGGACTCGACGTCGAATGGGACGTCGAGCTTTACGGCGAGCTGCTCCGGGTCGCCGGCGGCAAGGAGCGGATGCGCCATTACTTCGACAGCCAGGGCTGGCCGGAAGTGGCGGGAGAGAGCAACGACGCATTTCTGGCCGAGATGCACAAGACCAAGACGGCGATCTTTGCCGACCTCATCTCGACCGGCAAGCTGCCACTGCGCCCCGGCGTTCTGAGACTGGTCGACGAGGCGATCGCCGCGAAGGTTCGGCTCGGAGTCTGCACGACCTCCAATCCGAAGTCGATCGATGCCGTGCTCGACCTGATGGGGCCCGAGCGCAAGAGCCGGTTCGAGTTCGTTCTCGCCGGCGACATCGTCTCGCGCAAGAAGCCGGACCCGGAGATCTACGACCTCGCCAGGAGGAAGCTCGGCCTCCCCGCCGCCGGGTGCATCGTCGTCGAGGACAGCCGCAATGGGCTGCTTGCGGCCATCGGCGCCGGCTTCCCATGCTTCATCACCACGAGCACTTACACGGCCGACGAGGACTTCACCGGAGCGCTCGGCGTCGTGCCGGAGCTCGGCGATCCGCCGAATGACACGGTGAGCCTCGAGCAGCTAAGCTCGCTCGCGGTTAAAGCCCGAGCCTGATCCGGAACAAGTTAGGGGGAGAGATAAAGTGAAGGAAATAGCGCTGCCCGAAATCGAACAGGCCATCAAGTCCGTTGCCGCGACGGCGCTGCGCAACGAAAGGTACTTTTCCGACCTCGACGCGGCCGCCGGGGATGCCGATTTCGGCGTTTCGCTGGCTTCGGGTTTCAAGGTCGTCAAGTCCGACTGGGACGACCTCGACAGATCGTCGATCGGGAGTTTCCTGCTCAAGATCAGCATGATCATTTCCCGCCACGTCGGCGGCTGCTCGGGACCGATCTGGGGCACGGGCTTCATGCGCGCCGGCATGCTCGCCAAGGACAAGAGCAGCATCACCCTTGCCGAGCTCGAGGAAATGCTGTCCGCGGCCATTCAGGGCATTCAGCAGCGCGGCGGCGCCGAAGTCGGCGACAAGACCCTGCTCGACGCACTGATACCGATGCGCGACGCCATCAAGGCTCACGCCGAGAGCGGCGACGCCGATCCGGCGGAGGTGCTGAAGGAAGTGACGAGAATCGCGAACGACGCCATCGAACGCACCAAGGGCTGGGTTGCCCGGCGCGGACGGCAGTCATTCACGGGCGAGCGTTCGAGCGGCACGCCGGACCCGGGCATTGTTGCCATCGCAACCATGATGAACGATATCTGCGAATCCTTCGGCGTCGATGCTTCGAGCTGAACCCGTTTTCCAGAACTCAAACTTTCTCCAGAGGGGGTAGAACAAGATGAACAAATTCATGAACCAGGCGGAAGAATTCGTGCCCGAGATGCTCGAAGGCGTCTATCTGGCGAATCCCGACATGCTTAGCTATGTCCCCGAGTACAACATCATCCATCGCTCGGATCGTCCCGCGAACGACAAGGTTTCGGTCATTCAGGGCTCGGGCAGCGGACATGAGCCCGCGCACATCATGGCGGTCGGCCCCGGGATGCTCGATGCGGCTTCTCCCGGCGGCGTCTTCTCGGCACCCCCGATGGAATACTGCTACGAATGCATCAAGCGCATGAACTCGCCGAAGGGCGTGCTCGTGTTGATCAACAACTACCAGGGCGACCGGATGAACTGGGACATGGCCGTCGAGATGGCCCAGGCCGAGGGCATCACGGTCAAATCCTTCATCATCGACGACGACGTCGCCGTGCAAGACTCGACGCACACCGTCGGACGGCGCGGCGTGGCCGGCAATTTCTTCGTCATCAAGGCCTGCGGCGCGGCGGCCGAAAAAGGCGCGAGCCTTGACGAGCTGCTTGAGCTCGCCGACAAGGTCAACAAGCAGGTGCGGACGATGGGCGTTGCGCTGAGCTCGTGCACGCCGCCGGCCAAGGGAACGCCGATCTTCGAGCTCAGCGACGGCGAGATGGAGGTCGGGATCGGCATTCATGGCGAGCCCGGCCGGCGCCGCGACAAGCTGAAAACGGCCGACGCGATCGTCGACGAGATGTTCGACGCCGTGGCAAAGGATCTGCCGTTCAAGAATGGCGATCGCGTCGCGCTGATGATCAACGGTCTCGGCGGCACGCCGCCGAGCGAGCTCTATATCCTCTACCGACGCGCGGCACAGCGCTGCAAGGATGCGGGCTTGAAGATCGTGCGCAATTACGTCGGCGAGTACTGCACGTCGCTCGAGATGGCAGGCGCCTCGCTGACGCTGTTGCGGCTCGATGACGAGCTCGAGAAGCTGCTGGCGGCGCCGGCGAAGATCGCGGTGCGCGTCTTCTGAGGCAATATCGGCTTGCCGCGATCGACCTCGACGGCACGCTCGTCGATTCCGCGCCCGATCTCGCTCACTGCCTCGGCCAGGCGCTCGGCTCGGCCGGCCTCGCCGCGCCGGGTCTCGCCGAGGCGAAGCGGTGGATCGGCGACGGCGTCGAGGCGCTCGTGCGCCGCGGTCTTGCGGCCGGCCTCGGCGCGGAGCCGCCGACGTCGACGCTCGACTCGGCGCTCGCGGCATTTCATGCCTGCTATCGTGCGCGCCTCTTCGTCGGGAGCAGGCTTTTCCCCGGCGTTCACGAGACGCTCGAGGATCTGCGCGCGAGCGGGCTCGTCGTCGGCTGCATTACGAACAAGCCGCAGGCTTACACGGGCGCCTTGCTCGAGCAGGCTGGCGTCGCTGGGCTGCTCGACTTTGCCTTCAGCGGCGACACCTTCGACAGGAAGAAACCGGATCCGAAGCCGCTTCTTTGCGCAGCCGGCCAATACGGCGTGGACCCGTCGGCGGCGGTCATGATCGGCGATTCGGTCAACGATCGCGATGCCGCGCGCGCCGCGGGATTCGCCTTCTTTTTCGCCGCCTATGGTTACGCGGCCGCCGACGATTCCGCGCTGAATCAGGCCGACGCCGTGATCGAGACCTTTTCCGACCTCAAGCGCCTATTGTCTGGGTGAACGGCGCGCAAGTACCATTCCATTCACCAAAAAGAACGCCCCCGGGGGAAAAATGAATCGCACGAAGCCCTGCCCTTGCCGTCTCGCTGTCCTCTTCGTCGGCGCGACGCTCGCCGGCACGTGTTACGCCCAGAGCGCGAGCCGTATTCCGTTCGATTTCGAGACCTGGGATCAGTATCTCGGCGGTTCGGACTCGTCGCAGTATTCCTCGCTCGATCAGATCGATCGCGACAACGTCGGCGAGCTCGAGGTTGCCTGGAGCTTCGAGTACGGCGGCAACGCGCCGAACTTCAATCCGATCGTCGTCGACGGCGTCATGTACGTGCTGGCGCAGTTTCCGCGGCCCGAGCCTCCGGCCTTCGTCGCGCTCGACGCCGCGACGGGCGAGGAAATCTGGCGCTCGCCGATCCAGGGTCAGGTCGGATCCCGCGGCATCAATTACTGGGAGAGCGAGGATCGCTCCGACCGCCGCCTGCTCTTTCTCAACAGCGGCATGATGTCGGCGATCGACGCCGATACGGGCGAGCCGATCACCTCTTTCGGCGACAACGGCAAGGTCGACATCCGGATCGGTCTCGAAGGCGACATCGACGAGATCCCGAGCATGCAGACCAGCAATCCCGGCCGCGTTTTCGAGGACCTGATGATCTACTCCCTTCCGGGCCGGGGCACGCGATACAATGCCTACCCCGCCGACATCCATGCCTACAACATCCTGACGGGCGAGCTCGAGTGGGTATTCCACATGGTGCCGCGCGAAGGCGAGTTCGGCGCCGACACCTGGCCGGCCGAAGGTCTCGGCAACTATGGCGGCGTCCACAACTGGAGCGAATCGACGGTCGACGTCGAGCTCGGCATCGTCTATATCCCGACCGGCACGGCGCGTTTCGATTTTTACGGCGGCAACCGGCACGGCGACAACCTGTTCGGCAACAGCATCGTCGCGCTCGATGCGCGCACGGGCGAGCGCATCTGGCACTTCCAGACGATTCACCACGACCTCTGGGATCTCGATATCCCGCAGGCGCCGAAACTTCTGACCGTCAATCACGACGGCGAGGAGATCAAAGCCGTCGCGCAGGCCACGAAGCAGGGCCTTTTGTTCGTCTTCGACCGCGAGACCGGCGAGCCGCTCTGGCCCATTGAGGAGCGGCCCGTTCCGGCCAGCGACGTGCCGGGCGAAGAAGCCTCGCCGACGCAGCCGTTTCCGACGAGACCGCCGCCGTTCGCGCGTCAGCTCTTCACCGTCGACGACATCAATCCCCATATCAGCGAGGAAGAGCAGGAGACCCTGCGCGAGAACCTGACCTCGGTCTGGCGCAACGAAGGCCCATACACGCCGCCGAGCCTCGAGGGCAGCGTCATGCTGCCGGGGCACAACGGCGGCACGAACTGGGGCGGCTCGGCCGTCGATCCAGTCAACGGCCGGTTCTTCGTCGTCTCGAAGGAGTTGCCGACGCTCGTGACGCTGTTTCCGCCTGGCGCCGGCCGCGGCGGATTCGGGGGCGGACGCGGCGGAATCGGCGCCAGCGACGAGGAGCCTGCGCCGATTCCGGGCGAGCACGAGGACTTCGTCCCGTACTCGTCGCCGGTCAACTTCATGCAGCAGAGTAACAGCCTGTCGGCCCTCGGGCCGCCCTGGTCGCAGCTCACGGCATACGACCTCAACACCGGCGAGATCATCTGGCAGGTGCCTAACGGCGGGGTCCACGATCTGATGCAGCAGGGCATCGACGACACGGGTTCCCATGCACCGCGCGGCGGCCCGGTCGTGACGGGGGGCGGCCTCGTCTTCGTAGCGACGTCGTCCGACCGCAAGCTCCGCGCGCGCGACGTCGACACCGGCGAGGTGCTCTGGGAGCACGACCTGCCGGCCGGCTCCGACGGCGTCCCGGCGGTCTACGCCGTGGACGGCCGCCAGTACGTGGCCGTTCCGGTTGGCGGCAACGGTCTTTTCTCGAACAACCTGTCGATTCCGGAGGCCGGACCGAGCCAGTACCTCGTGTTCGCCCTGCCCGATGGCTGACCGGGCTTGCACCGGCCAAAAAATGTGAACCAGGTCTTGTTGCCGAGCAGAGACAGTTGTTTACATAAGCTTCGCGTGGTAGATAGGTATCCTTTCTAACACCCTGAGGGACAACGAGATGTTTGAGCTTGGCAGAAAAGATGCGGATTCGGGCCATACGGCGTCGGGGCAGTCGGCCACCGGACAGGCGGCGAGCGCCGCGCCGCGCGCGGCCTCGGGCCAGGGCGCGATCATCGGAAGGTCGATCAAAATCAATGGCGACGTCAAGGGCGCCGAGGATCTAAGAATCGAGGGCGACGTCAGCGGGACCGTGGAGCTCAAGAGCAACAGCCTGACGGTCGGCAAGGAAGGCAAGGTCAGCGCGGATATCTACGCGCGCTCGATTACCGTCGAAGGCACGACGGAAGGCGATCTGTTCGCCTCGGAGCGCATCGCGATCCGGGCGAGCGCCAACGTTCGCGGCAACCTGCTTGCGCCGCGTGTCTCGCTCGAGGAAGGCGCGCGATTCAAGGGCGCGATCGAGATGGACCCGCAGGCTGTCGAAAAAGTCCTCGGGCCCACCCAGGGGCAGGCCAAGTCGGGAGGCACTCCCGATTCGCTCGCGTCGAAGCCGAACGGGAACGCGAAGGCGGCCAGCGAGCCCGCGAGCGTCGTGTCGGCCGGCCGCTAAGGACCGACAGGCTTGAGCACTGCAGCGGCTGCTCTGCCGACATCGGCACTCGACTCAGGCGAACCGCGCGTCGCGACGTTCAAGGCGCCCCTGCTCTCCCGGATTCTCGAGGGCGACGATCCGGAACGGCGCGCGGTCGTGCTCGATCTCGGTGGCCCGTGCCAGCTTTTGATCGAGCGGCTGAGCTCAACGCGGCGGCTCCGCCTCGAGATCGCCGATCTGTTCGCGATGGGCAGCCTGCCGGTGCTCGCGAGTCTCGCATCGAGCGAGGATGCCGCGGAAACGCACGCGGCGACGATAAGGCGCGTGCTGCCGGTGGCCAATGACGAGCCGCTCGACCTCGTTCTGTGCTGGGACCTGCCGAACTACCTGCCGCCGAAGGTCCTGCGGTATTTCTTCGATGCGATCGCGCGGCGGGCGGCGCCCCGGTGCCGCCTGCACATGCTGATTGCGTACTCGAAGCGTGAAATGCCGGCCGCGCCCGCGCGCTACGTGCCCGAGCCCGACGACCGGCTGACGCAGATCTGCGCCGACTCGGTGACTGGCAAGGCGCCGCGATACTCCCCCGAGGAGCTCGCTTCTCTGGTCGGAAAATTCCGCTACGAGCGCGGCGTCCTGCTGGCCAACGGCATGCAGGAATTCGTCTACGCCTGCCCCGACGGGCCGGGCGCAGACAAGCCCACGTCCCGATCCCGCCGCTGATCAGTCGGTCAAACCCTCGAGCTGCTCCTGTAGCTGCGACTCGAAGGTCTGCATGCTCTGCGCCGTCGGGAGCGTCTCCGCAGCCGGATCGGCATCGAGTATCGCCGCATCGACCGCGTCGAGCCCCGCGTGCGCCGGCCAGCGCGGCAGGCCTTCGCCGTTCGGATCGCCCGAGCGGGCGAAATTGACCCAGTAAGACGCGATCGTATCGGCCAGGCGCTGATCCGCCTCCGACGCGGCGACGGCCTCGGCGTCGCTCGAGTCCGGAAAGAGCGGCACCTCGCCGAGGTTGTCGAAAACATATTTGACCTCGGCTGCATGCACGGGCAGAAACTGTTCGCTGTCGGCGGCTTCCTGCGTGAACCAGTAAACCCACGCGTTCTGCCCAGCCTCGCGCGCGTACTCGGCGATGCGCCGCGCGACCCAGAAGATGCGATCCGACGGGTTGTCGTCGGCCGGAGGCCGACCGCCGCCGCCGAAGGCCATCTCGGCGGCGTTGGCGCCCATCAGCACATCGACGTCGTGCTGCCTGCCTTTGGCGAAGACGACCGCGGGATCCTCGGGGATCGCGTAGTCGTCGACGATCATCGTCTGCGCGCGGAACGTGGCCGTGACCGCCTCGGGCGTCAGCGCACGCATTGCCTCCAGCGTGCTTAAGGCCGCGGCCGCGGCCTGCTCGGCGCCCGCCCGCTCCTGGGCCTCGAGCGTCGCGTTCGGCCCGTTCGGCGACGCGCCGCCGCCCATGATGCTCTGTGCGATCGCGCGGTGAAACAGCCCCTCGGTCAGCGGCGAGGTCATCAGCGACGTGATCGCCATCGCGCCGGCCGACTGGCCGAAGATGGTGACGTTGCCGGGATCGCCGCCGAATGCCTCGATGTTCCGCTGCACCCAATCGAGCGAGGCGACCATATCGAGAATGCCGTAGTTGCCCGAGCTGCCGTAGCCGGACTCGGCCGAAAGCGCCGGATGCGCAAGGAATCCGAAAGGCCCGAGCCGGTAGTTCATCGTGACGACGACCGCGCCGCGCTCGGCCAGCGCCGTGCCGTCATAGAGGGGAGGCGCGCCGCCGCCGTCCGTGAAGGCGCCGCCATAAAAGAACACCAGGACCGGCAGCCGCTCGGACGCCGACCCGGCCGGTGTCCAGACGTTGAGGTAAAGGCAGTCCTCGCCGAGCGGCGGCGAGCCGTCCATGTTCGCGATGTTGATGTAGCGCGGGCGCGTGTCGGCCTGGATACAGACGTTGCCGAACTCGCTGGCGTTGCGCACGCCTTCCCAGGGCTCGACCGGCTGCGGCGCGCGCCATCGATTCTCGCCGACCGGTGGCGCCGCGAACGGCAGCCCGCGATAGCTGCGCACTCCCGATGCGGAAACGATGTCGCTGGAGACGACGCCCTCGGCGACGCGAACCTCGTCGGCGATTCCTGCCCCGCAAGCCACGGTCAGGATTGCGAAGCCCGTCAGCGCGCCGGCAAGCCGGCTCGAATCGGTCCGGTGCATGCCTAGTCCTCCCTCGGCTCGCCTGAGGGCGTCAGCCCGCGCTCGTAACGAGACGTCTCGATGAAGTTACGCACGGCCGTGTTGTCCTCGTGGCAGGCGTACTCGAAAAACTGATAATCCTCATCGAGAACCATCGGGTAGCTGACGGTCCACTGGTCGGTCAGCACCTCGGGATCCTCGATCGTCATCTCGTAGTTGATTCGGTCGGGGGCGACCCGCGTGAAGCGCTCGATCGTGCGAATGCCCGGCGTCGACGGCGTGTCGCCCGCCGGCGATCCCGGAATGCCGACGTTAGTCATGCCGACCTCGCCGTTGTAGTTCGTCGTCTCGACGACCAGCGTCGCGCCGTCGAAGTAGCCGCGCGACGCGCCCATCCATTGCCTGACCTCGGAATCGAGCGGCGGTCGGCCGTCGAGCGGAACAATGCGCGACTCGTGAATCATCTCGAGATCGATGATGACGTAACCCGGCGACTGAAGAATCCGGATGCCGTTGTTGTAGTTGAACGGCAGCATCGAGTTCGGCATGCCGCGCGTGATGCAGCGATCCCAGGTGTCGAAGTCGTCCTGGGGACTATCGAATGGGCCGCCGGAATTCTGCACGCTCCAGCTACTGCCAAAATTCGACCGCAATTCCTCGCCGCGCGCCGTCAGCGCCGGAAAGCGCCCGTTGTCCGGGTACGAGATCAGCGACGTCAGGCGCGCCGCATCGACGGTCGTCGTCGCCTCGGCCCAGTGGCCCATGCCCATGCTCTTGCTCGAGATCTCCTGCTGATACCGCTCCTCGCGGGCCTCGAGGCGCTGCTGCGCCAGCGCGTATTCCTCGTCGGTCAGGAGTTGGCGATCGCCATACTGCTCGTTGCGCTGTAGCGGCGTGCTGATCAGATGCATGATCGGCCACATGCCCTGAAGGTCCGGGTCGCCCCATTCCGTCATCGGATGCGGGGAGCCGTCCGCGTACGTGAGCTCTGCGCCGCGCTGAGCGAGCGCGCCGCTCATGCAAAGCGCACCGGCGCAGATTGCCAAGCCGGCACGCCGGCAGGTGCGCAGTCGCGCATGGGAAAACCTGGTCATTGATTCACTCCTCTGTCGGCTCGCCCGACGGCGTCAGGCCGCGTTCGTACCGCGACGTTTCGATGAAATTGCGCACTGCCGTGTTGTCCTCGTGGCAGGCGTACTCGAAGAACTGATACTCCGGATCGAGAATCATCGGATAGCTGATCGTCCATCTGTCGTTCAGTATCGCGGGATCCTCGATCGTCATCTCGTAATCGATGCGCGTGTCGCTGACGCGCGTGAAGCGCTCGGTCGTCCTCATTCCTGTCGTCGACGGCAGGTCGCCGCCGCGCGGCGCGCCGGGAATGCCGACGATGATCATGTTGACCTCGGCATTGAAGTTCGTCGTCTCGACGACGAGCGTCTCGTCGTCCCAGTAGCCGCGCGACGCGCCCATCCACTGACGGATCGCCGGATCGAGCGGCTCGCCGTCGATCGGGACGATGCGCGACTCGTGAATCATCTCGGTGTCGATGACGACGAAGCCGGGCGACTGAACGATGCGTATGCCGTTGTTGTAGTTGTACGGCAGCATCGAGCTCGGCAGACCGCGCGTGATGCAGCGATCCCAGGGATCGAAGTCTTCCGTCGGCGAGTCGAAAACCTGTCGGCCGAAGTCGTCGCTTCCGAACTGCGGGCGCAACGCTTCGCCCTGCGCCGTCAGGCCGGGGAACTGGCCGTCCTCCGGATAGGAGATCAGCGAGGTCAGCGCAATGGCTTCGACGGACTGCGTCGTTTCGGCCCAGTGGCCCATGCCCATTCGACCGCTCTCGACCTCACCGTGATAATTGGCCTCGCGGCGATCGAGCGCCGCCTGGGCCCTTTCGATCTCCTCTTCGTTCCGGAACCGGCGCGTGCCGAATTCCTCAGGGCGCTGAAGCGGCGTGCTGAACAGATGCATGATCGGCCACATGCCCTGAAGATCGGGGTCGCCCCAGGCCGTGGTCGGATGCGGGGAGCCGTCGGGATAGGCGTAGGCGGCCGCGGCCTGCGGAGCGTCGGCCACTGCCGCCTCACTACCCTGTTCGGGCCCCGAGCAGGCTGCCAGAACGGCACTCGCGCCGACGACTCCCAGCGCGACGATTCGCTCGTTCATGCAATCCCCTCCGTCCTTGTTCTGCGTCAGGATGCGCGCAGGTTTGTCCCGAAATTATACGATCTAGACAGACGGAGGGTCGAGGCATTCCCATCTAAAGTTATCTCGGCGAGTCTGGGAAACGCCTACCTGCTGGGTGTATCGTAGATGGCCTCAGAATGAACTTAAAGATCGGGGATACCCCAGATGATTGGACCTCGTAAGGCCGCTCTGGCCTCAGCGATTGCGCTCGCCTGCGGCACGTTCAGCTTGGGCGCGCGCGCGCAGGACGGCGCGATTCCGGACGGCGACTGGCGAATGATCAACCGTGACCTCACAGCCACGCGTTTCTCGCCGCTCGGACAGATCGACACGCGAAACGTCGGCGATCTCGAGCTCGTCTGGAGCTATCAGCTCGGCGGCAACTCGACGGCCGTCCCGATCGTCATCGACGGCATGATGTATGTGCCGAACGGCGGCAGCGTCGTCGCCCTCGACGCCGACACCGGCGCGGAAATCTGGGCCACCGAGCTCGGGCCGAATACCGAGGACGGCGGTCGCGGCTTCGGCGGCAGGGGTCGCGGACCCACGGCCTCGTCACGCGGCGTCAGCTACTGGCCCGGCAACGCCGAGCACGGCCCCCGGATTCTTTTCATGACGGGCCCCGAGCTCTGGGCCCTCGATGCCGCGACCGGCAAGCGCGTCCCGAGCTTTGGCGACAGCGGCACGGTTGCGGTCGGCGTCTCGTACAACGGCACGCCGACGATCTACGACAACATCGCGATCATCGGCGCCGCGAGTCTCGAGCTGCCGCAGGGAGCCCCCGGCAATCCGCGTGCCTTCGACGTGGTCACCGGCGAGCGGCTCTGGGAATTCTGGACCGTTCCGCGGCCCGGCCAGCCGTATAACGAAACCTGGGGCGACGGCTGGGACGGCCGGGGCGGGACGAACATGTGGGGCTTCGCGGCCGCAGTCGATGCCGAGACCGGCATCGCCTATCTGCCGATCGCCGGTCCCGCGCCGAATTACTACGGCGGCGGGCGTCCCGGTGCGAACCTCTTCGGCAACTCGATCGTCGCCGTCGATGCCAGGACAGGCGAGTACCGCTGGCACTTCCAGACCGTTCATCACGATCTGTGGGACATCGACATGGCTTTCGCCGGCGGCCTATTCGAGGTCGAGCGCGACGGAGAGACGCATCCGGCGATCGCGAACGTCGGCAAGTCGAGCTATCTGTTCATCCTGAATCGCGAGACCGGCGAGCCGATCATTCCGGTCGAGGAGCGGCCCGTCCCGCAGGGCGACGTGCCGACCGAATGGTATTCGCCGACGCAGCCTTTCCCTGTCGCGCCGCCACCGCTGTCGCGCGTCAGCTTCGATCCCGACACGGACATCGTGACGGCCGAGGACACCAGCGAGGTGCACCGGCAGGCCTGCATCGAGTTCATGGAGCGCAGCGGCGGGTATTACAACGCCGGACCGTTCACGCCGTTCCTGTACAAGGCACCGAACGCCGAGCCCAGGTCGACGATCCAGTTCCCGGGTGGTACGGGCGGCGTCAACTGGGGCGGGCCGGCCGTGGATCCGCGGACCGGGATCATCTACGCCAACGCCCACGAGACATCGCTCGTCGGCTGGGTCGAGGACAAGGATCCGGACGTGACCTACAGCTTCGAGGCGGCCGGCTCGACGCAGCCTTACGATCGCGCCAGCATTCTCGGCGTCGGACCCTTTTTCACGTTCGGCGCGCCGATCAGCGGGCAGTACGACGAGGACGGCCGCGCCGTCGGTCCCACGCTACCGTGTCAGCGGCCGCCGTGGGGCACGCTGAATGCCGTCGACTCGAGCACCGCCGAGATCCTGTGGCGCGTGCCGCTCGGGCTCAACCAGAATCTGCCCGAAGGCAAGCAGCTCGTCGGCAACTCCGGAAGCGCTGGGCCTTCCGTCACGGCCGGCGGGCTCGTCTTCGTCGGGGCGACCGGCGACCGGCGGTTCCGCGCTTTCGACGCGGCCACCGGCGAAGAGCTTTGGCAGACGCGCGTCGACGGCAATGCCAACGCAAACCCGATGAGTTACGCAGGCAGCAGCGGCGAGCAGCGCGTCGCCATCATCGCGGGTGGCACCGTGATGGTATACGGTCTGCCCTAGGCCGTGACTCGGGATGTCAAACTCCCTTAAGATCACGGATTGAATTCAAAGAACAGACTCTTCGAGAGGGGATTGGGAATGAATAATCGACTCGTCGCATTGTCGGCGGTATTCGGCTTGAGTCTCGTCGCCGGCACGACCCAGGCACAGCCTGGCGGCATCGGACCGGATGAAATCAACGGGCGCCCGAATCTGAGCGGTGTCTGGCAGGCGATGAACACCGCCAACTGGAACCTCGAGGCGCACTCCGCCGAGGCGATCGACGAGTTCTGGCGACTCGGCTCACTGGCAGCAATTCCGGCGGGCCGCAGCGTCCTCGTCGATGGCATGATCCCGTACCAGCCCGAGGCGCTCGAGCAGCGCGAGGCGAACCGGGCCGGCTGGCCCGAGGCCGATCCCGAGACGCTTTGCTACCTGCCCGGAATTCCGCGGGCCAACTACATGCCTTACCCGTTCCAGATCCTTCAGACCGAGAGCGACATCCTCTTCGTCTACGCCTACCACAGCGCCAACCGGCTCGTGGAGATGGACGAGCGGATCGAGGCGCCGGTCGACACCTGGATGGGGCAATCGAACGGTCAATGGGAAGGCGAGACGCTCGTCATCGAGACGCACGCCCAGAACGGCAAGCCCTGGCTCGATCGGGCCGGCAACTGGTACAGCCGCAACGCCATCGTGACCGAGCGCCTGACGCTGATGACGCCGAACCATATCGATTATCAGGCGACGATCAGCGACTCGACGGTGTTCACGAGCGACTGGACGATCCGGATGCCGCTCTACCGAAATGTTGAGGAAAATGCACAGATCTTGGAACACAAATGCGTGCCGTTCGTGGAGAATCTGCTCTACAGCGATCTGATCGGTCTCGAGTAGGGACTTCCCGCAACGGGCGTTCAGGAACCAGACAGGATATTCAGGTAAAATTGGAGGCTCGAGGGATTCTCGAGGGAACAGGAGATTAGCCCGATGTTGACGAAACGATTAACCATTGCAGCCGGCGCGGCGATCATCGCGGCAGGTGGCGTGACGTCGGCGAGCGCTCACCACTCGTTCGCCGCGGAGTTCGACTCGAACAGGCCGGTTCACATCGAAGGCACGGTCGTCGAGTTCCAATGGGTCAACCCCCACTCCTGGCTCATTATCGACGCCGCGCAGGAAGACGGGACGGTCGTGCAGTGGGCCGTGGAAGGCGGCGCCCCGAGCGCCCTGCTCCGCCGCGGCTGGACGCGCGACACGCTGCCGGCCGGCACGCGCATCATCGTCGACGGCTTCCAGGCCAAGGATGGCAAACCGCGCGCCAATGCCAGGAACATCGAGTTCCCGGACGGCACGAGCCTGCACTTCGGCTCGACCGGTGTCGGCGCCGCGCCGGAATAAAGTCCGCCCATTCACCAGCCAATTCAGGCGTAATCACGCCGAAACCCCCGGACCTCGCGGTTCGGGGGTTTTTTGTGCGGCTCAGTGGATCGCGGAGATTCTCCCGCTCACGCATTTCCTGCGGCAGCGGCTGGATTGATGGCCGTTTGGGTTCGACGGGCTGATTTCGACACCGATCATGCGGCGATTCGCCGGATCCGTTTCGCGGTCTTCGTCGACGAGCAGGCCGTGCCGCCTTCGCTCGAGATGGACGATCGCGACGCTCACTGCGAGCATTTCCTGGCATTCAAGGATGATCGCCCGGTCGGCACCGCACGAATCGATTTCGCGCAAGACGGCAAGGTCGGCCGTCTGGCCGTGCTCGCCGACTCGCGCCGCTCAAGCGTAGGACGGGCTCTGATGCAGGCCTGCCACGAAGCAGCGCGGGCGCAGGGTCTCGATCACGTCTGGTGCAACGCGCAGGTCGGTGCCGTTGCGTTCTACGAACACCTCGGCTATCACGTAACCGGCGAGCCTTTCGAAGAAGCCGGGATCGAGCACCTTCGCATGACCCGGCACCTCGCGCCCTAGCGAAAGAGATCGCCGACAGGCCTCGCGCTACATCCACGACCTCGACGTCGACTCGACGCGGAAGGCGCAGTAGTCGACGACCTTTTGCAGGAATGCCGTCGGCATGTACGGAACCTTGATCGCCGTCGAGGCCGTATGGAATTTGATACTGCTGAGGTCGTGGCGCCGCATCAGAACCGATTGAATATGCGTGACGTCCTGAATCTTGTCGGCCGCAAACAGGCGATAATCGATGCCTATCGTGCCGCTCCGTGCGACAACAACGTCGTGGTCGATCGCAAGACCGCCGCGCTTCCAGCTCAGATACAGGAGCAGCACGTGCAGGGGCCACAACACGAGAACCGCCGCGATCGTCCAGCTCAATGAGTCGGGCAGCGCCACGGCTGCCGCAAGTCCCGCGACGTAGAGCGCCGAAACGATTGCCGAATACTTGTAGAGCCAGCGGATGCTGATAGGCGTATACGAAAGCTCCTCGACGCGGCAGCCCGGCAGGATCTCGTCCGTGACAGTCGGGGTCTCGTGGACGCGCGCCGAAGGCACGAAGATACGGCGCTTCTGCAATGCCGACGGATCGTTCTGGCCCCGTGAGTGCGTGATGCGCTCCAGAATGATGTTGCGCCGGCCGAGCAGCCGGTCGAGCCAGTCCTGACGAAGCGTGATTGTCTGGATGCGTGACTTTTTGACGTGGATCTCGTGCTTCGTCAGGAGTCCGCGCCTGATCGTCAAACTGTCGGTCGTGCGAGACATCGAAAACCCGTAATACGTGACGATCGATACGACGACGGAAAGCAAGGCGATGATGCCGACGGCCGCGATGAAAGAGAACACGACCAGCATCGCGAGGCGAACGAGGCTCAACCCGCCTATCACGACATCGAAATCGATGCCGAGACGCTCCGCCAGATCGGCCAGCGAGAAGCCCGATTGCACCAGGAACCCGAAGACTCCGGCGATCAGGATGAACGAGCGATTGTTCGTCAAGCCGTGCACGACGAGGTCGGACAACGATCGGCGGTAGAACACCGTACCCTCCTCCGATCCGGCAGCCTCCTGTTCCAGGTGCTCGTCGGTCCCGGCCGCCGGATCGAGCTTGCGCTTCTGCCGCAGGATGTAGTCGCGCGCAGCCTCGCCTTGCGTACGCATGAGCGCCGCAACATTGACCTCTTCTTCCGCGGCGCCGGCACTGTCGATCTTGAGCGTCACTCGGCCCAGCGGGCGAAAATAGAAAGGGTGCTCGATGCTGACGTTCTGAATCCGGTGAAACGAGAGGTTCAGGTGTTTCTTGAACAGCGCACCGCGTTTGATCTGGATCGAATCGCCGACGATCCGATACCGAAAGAACACGTACGCAATCATGGAGCCGATCAGCACGAAGACCAGGATTGCGATCGGCACGCTCCAGGCAAAGGCCGTCGAGCCCCACTGCGACGCACCGAAAGTGGCGGGGCCACCCGCGTAGATCAGCGCGCTGACGTTCTGAACAACGGCCTTTTGCGCAAAGTGAACGATCGACCACGCTGAAAGCCGGTGCCACTCGTAAGGGACGAAGCCCGCGGCCTCACCCATTCTGCACGTCCAGAATGAACTGCTTGACTCGAGCGGCGGCATTCGCGTCGAGCCCCGGTATCCGGAACGTAAAGTGCCCCGTTCCGGCGCTGAAGAGCTTGAGCTCGTACAAGCCGTAGCGCTTGTCGACCGGACCCTGGTGTTGCTCGACGTGCTGGATGCGCCTGATCGGCTGCACGGTCTCCTTCTTCCAGAACACGCCCGACCGTACGATCACGTCGTGCTCGCGGATCGCGTAGCGAATGACGATTGCCGACTTGTGCGCGAGCCACGCGAGAAACGCGAGCAGGACAATGAGCCCACCATGGACCAGCAACGCGAACGCAACGGGCAAACCCGCGTGCGGCACGAGCACCGCGTAGAGGAGCGCTGTCGCGAAGACGAATGCGATCGCCTCGGAGACGAGCGCGACGCCGAGCACGACGCGCGGGTAGCTCGGATGCAGCTCGTGCAGCTCGGCTGCGGCGAATTCCGGCAATGTATCCAGAGAAAGCTGCAGATTCGTGAACGACATCGACTCACGCTGTCCGGAACGAAACGTCCGGATCGACGACACTCAGACCGAAATGCGATCCGGTTTGCCGGCAAGCATCGCGCCGATGTAGCCGCCTAACGCTCCACCCACGATCTTCAGCCCATGATTCAACAGGAATAGCGACACATCGAGCTCGGCCTGTTCGGCCTCCTCCATGAGGTCAGGCGCAACTACGGCGACTGCAACGATCAGCAAGAAGTAGAACACGATCGCCGCGACGCCCACGAGTGCACCCTGGAGCACGGGCCGCCGGGATGCGCTCCGGCCTACCCAGATGCCGCCGAGCATGAGACAGACGGCGACGCCGATCATGCCCGAAACCGCATACGCTGCAAGCACGTCTCCCAGAACGAACTGCAGATAGAGAAAGTACAGAATCTCGCAGAGGACTCCGGCGACGGCGATGCGTCCCCAAAGAAGCTTCATGGCATTCCCCCAATCACCCGGTGCCGCGACTATACCGCTTCATGGGCTTCATTCGATATTGTCCTCGACCATCAAAAGCCGCGTTCCCGGCTCGATGTTCATCCCCTCGACCAGCCGAATCCGGCGACCGCCATCGCAATAGGTCTTCTGACGCACGCCGGACCGCATCTGCTGCCAGGGAAGGGCATCGAAGTCGATTCGATATTGGGTCATGTCTGGCTCCGGGTTCTGGCCTTTTCAGCGTTCGGCGAGGGTGAACGAAACGAACTGCCACGCCCCATCGACATCGCGCATGCGGCTCTCGACCTCGCGCGCTTGCACACGCCGTTCGCCGTTCGAGTCGAGGCCGTCGAGCGAGGCGGAAAACCTGGCGACGGCGACGTCCTCCTGCGGGAACTCGATCGTGATCTCGCCGAGCTGCAGTTCGACGCTCGTCATCGCGCTACGGACCCTAATGATCAGACCGACCAGTTCCTGCGGCGAATAGGATCCCGCGAGCCCTTCGGCATCGCCCGATACGTCGCAGGTCCCGGCGAACAAGGCCTCCAGCGCGCGCAATTGCAGGACTGAGAGGCTGCCGTCCGAATCTCCTTCGGACTTGCTCAGAAACTGCACGAGATCCGCGTGCGCCTCGCGAACGCGAGCCTCGGGATCCTCGCCGAGCAGCCACCAGACGCCGATGATTGTGATCAGAAGAACGCCGATGAGATACGGATACCGCATGCCGCCGCGGCGCTCAGTTGACCGGTGTGATCGGCCAGGTATCCCCATGCGCGATGAAATCGAGCGGATCGACGTCGAGATCCTGGCGCTGACTCGAGCCGTAGTAGGCCGACTGCGCCGCATCCCACGACAAGGGCCCGTCGTAACCCAGAATCCAGATGAACTGATTGTTCTCGCGGCTGACCCAGGCGGCCGGAATCTTGAAGCCTTGCTCAAGGCGCAGCGGATAGACGCCCTCGCGCCATGCCTCGACGAAATCGTCGAGGCGCCCGCGGTTGATCGTGTAGACGCGAAGCTCCCAGGTGCCCTCCCCGGTCAGCGCCGAAAGCTCGAGGCCCGGCGATCCGACGACGACGGAGTCGGCTTCCTGACCCGACGCAGCGAAGCCCGTCAGAAGCAGTAGCAACAGGGATCCTGCTGAGAATACGTGTTTCATGGCCATGCCCCTCGCAACTCAAGCACATTCGGCGGTTTCGCCGGAACGCAGTATAGTCGGTCCCGGATGCGCATCTGGGTTCCTCGACGCGTATCTACAGATAGATGTGATGCGCATCGACAGCGCGCATAGGCGAGCAGGAGATCGTCGAACTCCCGCACGAGCGCGATCAGGCGGTAGGTCCAGGAAATCAGATGACGCGACAGCTTCGCGATGGCGGAGTCGAGCGCTGACCGCGCCTCCGCGGCCGCCGAGCTCAAGCTCGCAATCAGGTCCCGTGGTCGACAATCCTAACGGTGGGCCGATTTGGCGAGGATGTCGCACTTAGCAGTTTGCATCGCAGCGAGTATGTGGATACCAAAATCTCGACGGAAAAGCTTCTCTCGCATGCCCACTAGTGGACTGTAACGTTGATTTCCGTAGTATGATATGAGGCATGAACTCGAACCTCGGTCTGACTACGGAAGAACGCCATGTGGTGCAAGCGCTGACGCGTTCGCGCAAGGCAACGGCGGCCGATGTGAAGCGTGCG